>JBEVXH010000005.1:0-397913 GCA_040506195.1 Candidatus Thiodiazotropha sp.
TACCCCTCTGAGACGCCGGATACATGTCCGCTAACCACTGCGTCACTAGTTTCTCAGCTTGACAAACGGGAGGCGTCCATACATGTCAATTCACCCAATTGCCATAGCACTTTGGTTGAACCAAGTTTGGCCTTCAAATACTCCGGAAAATTCATCTCAACGTAAAAATGATTAGGTACTGCGCCTTCCATATCGGTAACCCAATTAAAGATCTCCTGGATGATTGGATCATCAACCCTATCCGGTTTAACGGTTTTTACGCGTGCCATCTCATGCCTCCCAATTAACTGCTCTGTGTGTTTCAGTATAATTTAATATACTTAAGTCTATTATCTAGGATATACACCCTAAACCGCTCTTCATGAATGATTGAATGTTTTGACCCATCACCTCGAGAATCTGTCATGGGTCAAGCTCTACTGTAAATAAGCACCCGGTGATTCAGGCCGGCCATGTCGGCACAGGCTTATCGTGAAGAGTGGGTTCATGCCTGATACAGATATTCAGGTAACAGTAGTTGTTACGTGATAGGTGTCGCATCATCAGGGATGATATTAGTATAGAGTTCATATGTAATCATATGTAAATTGATATTTTATTCAGGCTTGCCCCAGTTTGATGCATGCATTGAAATTGGTTACCCCTAATAATATAAACCTCAGGCATGCCACCTTTTTACCAACAGCGCAAAACGCAATGCGCTATCAAGGAGTCTTGAATGATGGAGCGATATAATCGAAAGGAGTGCAATGATCCCTTATTTAGAGAGCTGTCAAATGCGACCAAACATGACACTACATTGGATATGCTCATCCGGAAGGCCAGGAAGGATAACCGTCACGGTAGTCTGAAATACTTCATAAAGAAGAAGGCAATAAGTAAGCAACACGCTAACTGAGGTAAGTTGCTTCATCAATCATCTGAAGCGGTCATTACACTATTCGATCTATCCTTTAATCCATCCATTGTGGTAGTTTAAGACCCATGGTCTCCATGATCGAGCGATAGACTTTGGTCCAGGCCCCTGGCTCCAGTACATTGACATTGATGCGATGTAATTGACCTGATTGAATAGCCTGATCGAGGCATGTAGATACGTCCATTTGTTTGTCTTTAAGCGAGAAAATCACGGCTTCACGGATCTTTTCCGCAACCTGGGCGGCAATCTCCGGAGGACCAACGATAAGTACACCCTGTTTGGAAGCTTCCATGGCTGCATTGAAGTCCTCCTGCATGATGCCAACGATGCTGCCGCCGAATTTTGTGTGAGAGAGCACCTTTTTACTGGCGTTGGCCAGATGAAACCTTGAAAGTGATGTACGACGATAGTTGGCGTCCGTAATGCGCCGGCTTGTGGTGAACCAGGTCGGTCGAACAAATCCCTCTTTCACCAATAAACGACGTGGTGCGCTGCGACTGCCGCTCCATACACTACCGGTAATACAAACGATTTTTTTACTGTTTGGGATCTGCATGCGTACCATTTTTGATTGAAGTGTTTATATCGGTGTTATAGATAAACCGCTTTTCTCTTCAAAAACCGCCTGTCCTCAACAGGATTGCTTTTTAAAGATACATCCGTGAGTCATGAACGGCCGGAAAGTTTAGATCAATCCCTTGAATGATAGCTCAGATCGCACGTCAGTGTGATCAGATTACTTCACATGTATTAAATCGAATATATGTGTTTGAGCGGAGTTCAGTTGGTTCATAGTATTTTTCTATGTTGATTGAGTGTTGTCGATACCATCCATCTGGTCGCGCCCGCTAATGAGATAGTGGAGTTATTTTATTTTAACTGCAGAGGATACTAGCGCATAAAATCAAGCAGGCCGCCACTGCCTTTGTTTTTATCGATATAGTCGGCCACTTTATCGTGGCCATTGCTGCGCGCAATATCGTATGCGTTTTCACGGCGCAGGTTGAGATGATGGGCATCGGCCTTGACTTCCAGCAGCCGCTTTACTATTTCCATGTTGCCTTGTTCCGCTGCCAGCATCAGGGCTGAATTACCCGCATGGTTGTAATGGTTGAGATCAGGGCCATAGCGCAGCAGGATATCAAGGGTATAGATGGATCCGCTTCTGGCTGCCAGCATCAAGGCAGTGTTGCCGTTGTCGCTTTCACGGTCTATGTGCTGTTCATTCTGTATCAGTTCATTGACTAGTTCCGCATGACCGTGGGATGCGGCACGCATCATAGGCGTAAGCCCGTCTTTGGCATGGAGATCGATCTTAGCGCCTGATCGCATCAGCAGATAGAAGATATCTTTATTGCCCGCATCGATGGCATGATAGAGCGGTGTACGGCCTTTCTCATCAGCCTGGTCGACGGCTACCCCTCTTTTCAGCAACATCTTGACGATTTCAGGCTGTTGTTTGGCAACCGCCAGAATCAAAGGCGTGATACCCTCGTCGGTGGTTTTGCTGGCATCCGCGCGATGCGCCAGTAAGAGTTTGACGAGCATTGGGTTTTTGTGTTCCACCGCCATATGCAGTGGCGTTACGCCATTATCACCGACAACATTGAGGTCGGCGTTGTACTCGATCAGTTGCCGTGCCAACTCCAGATTGTTCTCCCTGCTGGCGAGCAGCAGCGGAGTAGGGCTTGCGGCGGATGCCAGGTTGGGATCGGCGCCTTTCCCCAGCAACAGGGTTACCACTTCTTTGTGACCCTGCCAGACACTGCGGCTCAAAGGTGTGAGCCCCTCCGGGTCGAAACCGTTAATGTCCGATCCCTCTTTCAACAAGGCCTCGATCAGCGGTATCTGTCCCCGCCATGCGGCCAGATGCAGGGTACTCCAACCGGCAAAGGGATTTCTCTCTTCGTTGGCCTTGTTTCTGGACGGCATGACGGATTGGCTGACCTTGGCCAGATCGGGGAATTCACTCCGTCGGTTTTTGGTCTGGGTGGCTATGCCGCCCGCTGTCCTCAGCTTTTTGGCAATCACGTGATATTTACGAAGCTCGGCCAGATCCAGCGGGGTTTGCTTGTTACGGTTTTTCGCATTCACCTTCGCGCCACCGTTGATCAGAGCCCTGACTGTTTCTGACTGTTTCCTGTTGGTTGCGACCAGTAACGGTGTGTTGTTGTTGGCATCATGGGTTTCAAGTTTGGCACCGGCCTTGATCAGGCTGCGCACGATGGAGGCGTACCCCAGACCGGCAGCAGAATGGAGCGGGGTATCGCCCAGGCTGTCACTGGTATTCGGGTTGGCGCCGGCGGCTAGCAATATTTCAACTATTTCCCGGCGATTATTGATCGCCGCCTCGTGAAGTGCGCTGCGGCTGAACTCGTCCCGGGTGTCAGGTGAGACGTCGTTGGCGAGCATACGTTTGATGGTCTGTGTCTTACCTGCGGCAGCTGCACGGTTGAAGAGTTCAGATATCTGCTTGTCATCCAAGCCATCCGTGGGGGAGGTGGAGCCAAGAAGATCGAGTTTCTGTTGCGCCAGTTTGTGCCCCTGGATGGCAGCTCGTTGGTACCAGTCAGTGGCTGTTGCGAGATCGGCTTTAACTCCCCAGCCATGTTCGTACATGGTCCCGGTTGTGTATTGCGCCTCTATATGTTCCTGTTTGGCTGCCAGTAGAAACCATTGATAGGCCCTAGACGGGTCCTTTTTGACACCGCGCCCTGCACGATAGAGTCCGCCAAGGGCGAATTGAGCGTCCTGATCACCTTGTTGGGCCAGGTTTTGATAGATTTCCGCCGCTTTGATGAAGTTGCGCACGCGTATTGCCGCTTCCGCCTCTTCATGGGTGGAGGCGTGGAGCAGCAGTGGAAAGAGGAGTAGGAGGATCAGCAGAGATGCTGCCATAGCGTGGAGTGAGGTTAGGTTTCCACCTCTACTAAGCGGTGCCGTGTTTGGTTTCCACATTGATTCCTGTCTCTTTAAGAAAGCCTGTTGGTAGGATGCCGCCGGCACATATGATGGCTGCGTCATTAGGTATTACAATCTTCTCTCCCCCTTTGTCGATGGTAACTTCCTCAGGTGTGAATTCAACGACATTGGAGCTGAGCAGTAGATTGATTCTTCCTGTATCCACAGCGGCATCCACCTTCGCCCGGTTTTTCTTTTTGGCCCGGCTGAAGGCGCCGCTCCGGTAGGAGAGCGTTACCGTGGTTCCCGGTTCGTCGGCAATGCTGTGGGCGGCTTCCAAGGCACTGTCACCGCCGCCGACGATCAGAACATGCTGATTCCTGTATTGTTCCGGATCGATCAGCCGATAGGTGACCTTACTTAAATCCTCTCCCGGTACGCCGAGTTTTCTGGGTGTGCCGCGCCTGCCGATGGTGAGCAGTACCGTACGGGTATGATAGACGTCTTTATTGGTTTTGACCTCATATCCTCCCTTGCCATTAGACAGAATCTTCTCCACCCGCTCATGGTAACTGATTTTTACACCGGTTTTTTTCTCTACTTTCTGCCAGAATTCCAGCAGTTTCTCCTTGGTTGTTTCGGTGAATTTCACCTCACCGACCAGCGGCATTTTGACGGGCGCGGTCATCACCAATTTCCCCCGGGGGAATTGAAATACGGTTCCCCCCAAGGATTCCTGTTCAACGGTCTTGTATTTTAGTTTTTTCTCCATGGATCTCAGTGAGGCGCAAAACCCAGCCGGACCGGCGCCGACTATTAAGACATCCAGCGGTGCGGAGGCGGAGGCGTCGTTATTGAGATCGTCGAAAATGTAATCCAGTGCTTTATATCCCTGTTCGATGGCGTTCCTGATCAGTCCCATGCCACCCAATTCACCGGCAATATAGATACCGGGCATGCTTGTCTCGAAGTTGGGTTTCAGGAGCGGGATGTCTACGCCGCGCTTTTCGGTACCGAATACTAGGGTGATGGCATCGAATGGGCAGGCGGTCTTGCAGGCGCCGTGGCCGATACAGTTGGTAGGTGCGATCAGTTCCGCCTTATTTTCAATCAGGCCAAGTACAGGGTGATTTGCCTGCTCCGGACAGGCCTTGACACAGGTGCCGCAGCCCATGCACTTCCCCGGGTCGATTAACGGATGGAGTGAGGCGGGTTCTGTCAAACCGGCCTCGAACTCCTCAGTTTTCAGTGCGAGGTTCCGTTTGCTTTTACGTTTGGTATAGATAGCATAGATTAGCCATACGAAAAGTATGGGTATCGCGTATATCATGTATAGGTCTAGGGAGTACTGCATATTACTGTTTGTACTCAAAATTTCAGAGAGTGTTGTAGTTCACATTTCATTAGTTAAGAACGCCTGAATTTTTACAGCCTTATTCATCATTTCGGTCTCTTTGCCGAAAACATAAATGATGTCAGAGTGTGTTTTTGTGAAGCTCTTCATGGATGGGAAAAATGTCCCAATATATGATAGCTGCATGCGCTTAATTGAGGCTGATCATAAGATACAACTCAATAAAAATGTTAATAAGTAATTGAATTTATACCATTTTATAGGTGATATAGATGAATACAGCCGCAATTCCGGCCAGCGTTAATGAGACAGTTCTTGATAGGGTTTTCTCCGCATGGCAGCAACGAGCAGGCCTAATTACAACTCTAGGATTTACACTGTTTTCCATACTTTTGCTCTATATGGGATGGCTAAATCATACAGAAGCGGTATGGACAGCGGAATCTGGATGGGGATATTGGTTTGGAATTGTCGGTGGCAGCCTGATGCTGATGTTGTTGCTCTATCCCATGCGCAAGCGGCTTCACTTCATGAACAAGTGGCTGACGGTCAAGTTCTGGTTTCGCCTGCACATGGTATTTGGTGTCCTGGGGCCTGTATTGATCATGATGCATTCGAGTTTCCACATTGGCTCGCTGAACGGACAGGTGGCCCTTTACAGCATGTTGTTCGTGGCCATCAGTGGCCTGTTCGGCCGTTATTTCTATACCCGAATCCACTATGGCTTGTATGGTAAAAAGGCCACATTCGCCTCTCTGCATGCAGACTCGGCGGAGTTGAATAAAAAACTCGGTCCCCTGTTCGAGCTCCAGCCCAGGGCGCGAGAGATGATGAAGCAGTATGAGAAAATGGTAATGGAAGCCCCTAAAGGCCCGATTGCCAGCGCCAATCACTGGTTCAAGATGCGACTCATGTCCGTCAGAATCTACCCGACTGTAATGCGCGCATTGAATAAAAAACTCTTGGCAGCCGGTCATCGAAAGAACTGGAACAGGGCCAAAGTAAGGCGCAAACAACTTCGTATCCGGAAAATGCTGCTGACACATCGCAGTATACTTCGACAGATTCTCGAGCTACATTTCTACGAGAGGCTATTCGCTATTTGGCATCTACTTCATATGCCGCTGTTCATCATGATGGTAATAACCGGTTTTGTGCATGTCTATGCTGTTCATGCTTATTAATTAACGAGTAACTTTTTTTAGATTCGTGATGATACGAAATGGCTGCTATGCCTTTTGTCTGTGTCTACTCATGCTTTGCTCTATTTCTCCTGTCATGGCTGGGAAGCTGGATCTTATTTTGATGCCCGGTCCGGTGATTTCTGGTCATGCCGAGTTTGAGGAAAAGTGCGAAAGCTGCCACGAGACACTGAAAAAGTCTGAACAGGTGGAACGTTGCCTCTCATGTCACGACCATAGTGATGTCGCCAAGGACATCGAACAGGGTATGGGGTATCACGGCAGGCTTGATCCGGAACAGGCAAAAAACTGTAAGCGTTGCCATACGGAACACAAAGGCCGGGAGCGGGACATTGTCAATCTGGACAGCGAATCGTTCGATCACAGTCAAACCGATTTCAGTCTCAAGGGAGCTCACACAACCCTGACATGCCAACTCTGTCATACCCAGGAATTCAAGAAATACAGCCAGGCGCCTTCTCTCTGCTTCGATTGCCATGAATCCGATGATGCCCACAAAGGAAAGCTTGGTAAGGAGTGTGAAACCTGCCATAACGAAAAGAGCTGGAGCAAGCAGACCTTCGACCACGACCTTGATACGGAATACCCACTCAGTGGCAAGCACAGAGAGCTGGATTGCAGATTGTGTCATGCCGATGATCACTACAAAAACACCCCAAAGGAGTGTGTCGGCTGCCATCTGATCAATGATGCGCACAATGGGCGCTATGGCAAGGTGTGCGCCAAGTGTCACAGTACGGAAGGGTGGAAAGAACTGGTTTTCAATCATGCTGCAGATACCGAATTTCCACTGGAGGGTCGGCATAAGGATGTCCCTTGCGACACCTGCCATAAGCGGGGTCCGTATGAGAAAAAGCCCGCCAAGCGCTGTTTTTCATGCCATGAAAAAGATGATGTGCACAAAGGCCGCAATGGTGAGAAGTGCGAGGATTGTCACAGCGCTGAGAGCTGGACCAAAGTGAAGTTCGAACATGGCAATGACACCCAGTTTCCACTCAAGGGCAAACATCAGGATCTGGTCTGTACCGCCTGCCATCGCACAGTGGCGATGGACGACCTTCAAGAGGCCGATTGCATCACTTGTCATCGGCCCATCGATGTGCATAAGAATGAGCTGGGTGAGGATTGCGGTTATTGCCATAATGAACAGGGATGGAACGTTAAACTCTTTTTTGAGCACGACATCACCCGTTTTCCTCTGATCGGCATCCACAGTGTCACCACTTGTGAATCCTGCCATCTGAATGCCGAATTTCAACAAACCGATACTGCCTGCCTTGCCTGCCATGAGAGCGAAGAGCCCCACGAGGGCCGCATGGGGGAGAAGTGCGGTGACTGCCACAACCCAAATGCCTGGCTATTGTGGACCTTCGATCATGATACCCAGACTGACTTTCCACTGGAGGGTAAGCACGGAGAAATCTACTGTGACAAATGCCATCGGACGGATCTGACAGAACATAAACAATCCGCTAACCACTGCTACGGCTGTCACCGGGGAGATGACATACATCGCGGCGGCTTCGGCCGTCACTGCGATCGTTGCCATAGCACAGAGACCTTCGAGGATCCGGTCATTCGTTGACTGCCATCGGAATGGACAAATGATGAATATGACTCAGAACGGCAAAACAGCGTCCGATAACGGATCTACTCAAATTACTTGGTTGGTGCTGATGCTGGCTCTGATTTTCAGCGGGTTATTCAGCAGTCCTGCATCAGCGGTATCCACTGATTACGACCATTTCTCCACAGGGTTTCCGCTCACCGGCGAGCATCGAAATGTGGAGTGTGACCAATGCCACGACACAGGACAGTTTGCAGGCACGCCCGTATTGTGTAACGGGTGCCATAACGATACCGATGCCGCAGGCAAGTCGATGGACCACATCCGCAGCGATGACCAGTGCGACGACTGCCATACCACGGTCGGTTGGCATGTGGCCCGCTTTGATCACGGCAGTATTTCCGGTGACTGTTTTGCCTGCCACAACGGCAGTGCCGCTCAGGGTAAGGGCAGTGGTCATATCCTGTCGGGCAATACCTGCGAATTCTGCCATTCAACCTTCAGTTGGGCCAGGGTCAGTCACGTAGACCACACCCAGGTGACCGGCACCTGTGAAAGCTGCCACAACGGCGATATCGCGGCGGGCAAGCATGCCAGCCATATCGCCACCAACGATCCGTGCGATACCTGTCATATCACCCAAAGCTGGCTGCTGGTCTTCTTCGACCACTCGAATGTGGTCAGCGGCACCTGTGAGACCTGCCACAACGGGGTCAGTGCTACCGGTAAATCCGCGTCCCATATCGCCACCTTTGAGTCCTGCGACCTTTGCCACATCACCAATGGCTGGCAGGTTGCCAACTTCTCCCACGCCGGTATCAGCGACAACTGTGAAAGCTGCCACAACGGTGTCAGTGCCACCGGTAAGAATGTCGGTCACCTGAATACGACCTCACCCTGTGAGCTCTGCCATACCTCAACCAACTCCTGGTTGGTCGTCAATTTTATCCATGGGGAGGAGGCATTTGGACAGTGCTCGACCTGTCATGACGGTGTCACACAGCCGGGCAAGCATGCGCAGCATATCCAGACTGCTGCGGAATGCGACCGCTGCCATACCTCGACTGAGTCCTGGGATCAGGTCGGCTTCGATCACAGTGAAGTAGTACCGGGAACCTGTGCCTCCTGTCATGATGGCGTGCAGGCGCCCGGCAAGCACGCCACCCATATCGTGACCAATGAGTCATGCGATGTCTGTCATGCGACGACGGCAAACTGGAATGTCATCCGCTTTGACCACAGTAGTTTCGACACGGTAGGTCTCTGTTCGACCTGTCACGACGGTGTTCGGGCCACCGGCAAGCACACCACCCATATCCAGACAACCGAGCAGTGCGATACCTGTCATAACTCCACAAACAACTGGGCCAACACCAGTTTCGATCACTCCGGTGTGGAGACTGCGGGTCTCTGTTCGAGCTGTCACGATGGAATAACCGCCACCGGCAAGCATGCCTCCCATATCCAGACCACTGAGCAGTGCGATACCTGTCATGGCTCGACCAATGCCTGGAATGTCGTGACTTTCAATCACCCGGCGGATGTGGCTGGTCGCTGTTCAACCTGCCATAACGGTATTCAGGCCACCGGCAAACATGGCAACCATCTGCAGACCAACGGTGAGTGCGATACCTGCCATGTCATTACCGCATGGAATGTATCCAACTTTGATCATAGCGGTATTACCAGCGGCTGCGAGTCCTGCCATGACGGTGTGATTGCAACCGGCAAGCACGGCAGCCATATCCCTACCACTTCCTCCTGCGAGGCCTGTCACTCTACCAATGACTGGACCCTCGCCAACTTTTCCCACGAGGGTGTCTCTGGCACGTGTGAATCCTGCCATGATGGCAATATCGCCACCGGCAAGCATGACAATCATATCCCCACCAACGCGTCCTGCGACAATTGCCACAACACCACTGGCTGGGCGATCAACAACTTCAACCACGAAGGTGTGACCGGCAGCTGCCAGTCCTGTCACGACGGTGCGCTCGCCACCGGCAAGCATGATGCCCATGTGGCCACCACCGCGGCCTGCGAGGGCTGTCATACCTCAACCACCAGTTGGGCGGAGATCAATTTCGACCACTCGATCGTCACCGGCGCCTGCGAAAGCTGTCATGACGGCGTCATCGCCACAGGTAAATCGGCGGATCATGTCGAGACTACGGCAGCATGTGACAACTGTCATATCTCGAATGAGACCTGGACCAGTGTCAGATTCGACCACAGCGGCATTACCAGCGGATGCGAAAGCTGCCACAATAATGTGGATGCGATCGGTAAACCCGATACTCATATTCCGACCACTGAGCCTTGCGAAAACTGCCATAATACGGTGACCTGGAGCACCGGCAGATTCGATCATGCCAATGTGGCCGGCGCCTGCTCAAGCTGTCACGACGGTACCACCGCCACCGGTAAACCGGCGCAGCATATCCTTACCGATGCCCAGTGCGACAGCTGTCATACCTCGACCATCAACTGGACACTGATCAGCTTCAATCACGACAATTTCCAGGTGAGCGGAAGATGTTCCGACTGCCATGACGGCACACTGGCCACGGGTAAACATACACAGCATATCGAGACCACGGCTCAATGCGACAGCTGTCATCTCTCTACCCTGGTCTGGACCGACACCAGTTTCGACCACAGCGGTGTCAACACTGCGGGTGCCTGTTCCAGCTGCCATGACGGGACAACCGCTACCGGCAAACATCCCAGCCATCTCACGACCACGGAAGAGTGCGATGTGTGCCATAGTTCGACCACCTCATGGTTGCGGGTGACATTCGATCACAGTTCGGTGCTCACCGCGGGGGTATGCTCCAGCTGCCACAACGGTATCCGGGCCACCGGCAAGCATGCGACCCATATCGATACCAATTCCCAATGCGACGTATGCCATACCACGAATGGCTGGACGGTCACGACTTTCGATCATAGCGGGGTTACCGATCCCTGTGAGTCCTGCCATGACGGCAATACCGCCACCGGCAAAGATGCGGCCCACATCCCCACCACCTCGGCCTGTGATGTCTGCCATACCACCAATGACTGGACCATGGCCGGCTTCAGTCACGCGGCGGTGGTCGATCCCTGCGAGGTGTGCCACAACGGTGATATCGCAACCGGCAAGAGCCCTTCCCATGTGCTGACCAATGCGCCGTGCGACACCTGCCACAACACCAACAGTTGGCAGATCAGCAGCTTCAACCATGAAGGCGTAACCGGTAGTTGCTCATCATGCCATGACGGGGTACAGGCGACCGGTAAGCATGCCTCCCACGTAGCCACGACGGCTTCCTGCGAGGCCTGTCATACCTCCACCAACAACTGGCTGCAGATCAATTTCGATCACTCCGTGGTAACGGGTACCTGTGCCAGCTGTCACGATGGCAATACCGCCACCGGCAAGCCGGTCGGTCATGTCCCGACCGACGCCGCGTGTGATAATTGCCATATCTCCAATACCACCTGGTTGAACGTGCGGTTCGACCATACCGGCATCGTTGCGGGATGCGAAAGCTGCCACAACAATGTGGATGCCATCGGCAAGCCGGCGACCCATATTCCGACTACCAGGCCATGTGAGGATTGCCATACCACCGTGACCTGGGCCACCGGTACCTTCGATCACGTGGGTGTCGTTGGCACCTGCTCGAGTTGTCACAACGGCAACACCGCCACCGGCAAACACGCGGCCCATGTGAATACAAACGGGCAGTGCGACAGCTGTCATACCTCCACCGTGACCTGGTTGTCGGTAAATTTCGATCACAGTACGGTCACTGGTACCTGCTCGAGCTGTCACAATGGCAGCACGGCCACCGGCAAGTCGGCCAGTCATGTGGCTACAAACGCGGAATGCGATATCTGCCACATCTCGCAGAACAACTGGACCGCCGTAAACTTCGATCATTCGGTGGCGATCGGTGTCTGCTCCAGCTGTCATAATGGCACCACCGCGACCGGGAAGCCGGTTAACCACATCCAGACGACTTCGGAATGCGATGCCTGCCATATCTCCCAGACCAACTGGCTGGCGGTACAGTTCGATCACACCAACGCAGCAGGTAACTGTTCGAACTGTCACGACGGCATAACCGCAACCGGTAAGGATCCCGGACACGTACCGACCACTGCGCAGTGCGATGATTGCCATCTCTCCACATCCAACTGGCTGAACGTCCGTTTTGTTCACGGCAATGTGGCCGGTACCTGTTCCACCTGCCACAACGGCGTCACCGCGACCGGTAAGCATGCCTCACATATATCAACCTCGGCTCAGTGCGACGTATGCCATACCTCAACGTCCGACTGGCAAAGTGTGAACTTCAGTCACACTGGAATAACTACAGGCTGCTCAAGTTGCCACAATGGTACATTAGCCACCGGCAAGCCGACCAACCATATACCGACGACGGAAGAGTGCAACGTCTGCCACTTGTCAACCAGCAACTGGCTGAATGTGAGATTCAGTCATAGCGGTGTGGCCGGCACCTGCTCCAACTGCCACAACGGCAATTTCGCCACTGGCATGCCGCCCGGACATGTGCCGACCACGGCCCAATGCGACAACTGTCATACCTCCACCACTACATGGACCGCCGTGACCTTCGATCACACCGGTGTTACCGGAAACTGTGACGCCTGCCATAACGGTACCATTGCCACAGGTAAGCCTACAGGGCATTTCGTGACCACTGTTCAGTGCGATAACTGCCATACCACGAACGGGTGGCTGCCGGTGACCAATTACAGTCATATATCCAGTCGATATCCGGGGGAACATCGGGGTAACTTCGGCTGTAATGTCTGCCATACCAGCAACAACGAATCAGTACCCTGGCCATACCCGACCTATGCAGGGTCATGCGCTGGCTGTCATGCAGGTGACTATGATCGTGGCGAAGACGACCATAATGGTCTCAGTAATGATCGAAACTGTGGCCAGAGCGGTTGCCACAGGGTTAGTGATCGCGAGTGGTGATAGGGATTTCCTTACCTGATAATCTTCCTTGCTTTGGAGATTATCAGGTAAATGGCCACAGTTTTTCACTGCTTCTGAACATGTCTTGGGATTGCTGTTGGTTATTGACCTGTTGCAACCAACGGTGCAGCTTGAAAAAATCTATGCGGTCTTCATCCATATCAATCGGGTAATAAGCGAGTGCGGCATAATTATCAATCATGGATCCAACACGGGCTGTTGTTGCTTGTATTGCTTTGTTCATGGCAGGCAGGTGCAGCGACCCGAGTCCTTGATCGTGTCGAATTACAGACTGAAGGTGAGGACAACATCATCTCTGTCTATTTCAATATCCCCGTTCGATATGTTTCCCATCTGATCAACGAGTCCGGCAATGAAGTCGGAGTACAGCTGAAGCTTGGTCAGACCGCCGATATCGAGCTGACCGATCTGGTTGAGACCGATCAGCTGACCTGGAGCCCGAGCGCGGCGGTCCCATTGGAGAAGGTGGAGTTTCAAGGCAATATCATCGGTACATCCACCCTGCTGGTATCCTTTGCCACTCCCGTGAACGATGTGAAAATACGGCAGGGACGCGACTTCTATGTCATGCAGTTTATCCTGCCGGAATCACCGCGGGCCTCGGGTATGGCGAGTACGCTTGCCAAGGCCATCGATGTCCCGGTACCGGAAACCCGTGCGCCGCTCAGTGTTAAATCGTTGCCCCTGGTCATCTATGTGATCAATCTCGGTACCCAGTCGGAACCTGTGGATTTTACCCGGATCGCACCGGTGGCGGTGGGTGAAAATCAGTTGCTCTACACCACCAAGACCAAGGTGGAGGAGCGCATCCTGTACCGATTACGCTTAGGTTTCTTTCGCACCAAGCTTGAGGCCCGGGAGCAACTGAAGGCGGTAAAGAATTTCTATCCCGATGCCTGGATCGATACCGCGGATATCCAGGAGCGGCGGCAAGCCTTTTTTGATCGGGGGATAGAGCATATCTTCAGAGACGGATTGATGGAGGAACCGCAGCTGGTGGACGTGGATCCCCGGCTTACCGAGATGATGGAAGTAATCCGCCGCACCATAACTGCGGGGGAGTATGCGAAGGCGGTC
This sequence comes from Candidatus Thiodiazotropha sp., assembly GCA_040506195.1. Taxonomy (GTDB): domain Bacteria; phylum Pseudomonadota; class Gammaproteobacteria; order Chromatiales; family Chromatiaceae; genus Thiodiazotropha. Next base: position 14,041 of record JBEVXH010000005.1, read on the forward strand.
AGGTTACTCGAGGCGCTGCTGGAGGAGCCGGAGAATATCTACTCAAAAGAGGCCCTCGAACTCTTGGGTCTCTCACGCGAGAGAAACAGCCAGATAGCCCATGCCAAGGGGGAGTACCGTCGCTATCTGGAGAAATACCCGGAAGGCGAGGATGCCGAGCGTGTCTGGCAACGCCTGCTGGGTCTGGAAACCGCACCCATGCGGCCGAAGGAGTCACTGCGTAAAAAACAGCAGGAGGAAGAGGGCGAGGATGGCCCGAAGGCGATATGGGATACCTATGGCAGCATCTCCCAGAACTACCGCAGGGACAGCATCGACAGCCCGTTTGTCGAGGATGAGGACAGCGTCACTCGGTCGGAGATCGAGACCTTCATCGATCTGAACTCCAGACGCAAGAGTGACGATTTCGATATGCGTTTCAAGGTCACCGGCAGCTATATCCTTGATCTGTTGGATGACGGAGACGGAAATGACACCGCTCTCAGTGACGCCTATATCGACATCGAGCATCTCGACAGTCGCACCAGTGCCCGTTTCGGTCGCCAGCGCTTGCGTTCCAGCGGCATCCTGAACCGTTTCGACGGTCTCGTGCTAGGCTACCGGTTGACCCCTGATATCACCCTTCGGGCGACGGCTGGTTTACCGGTTGAACGGTCGCGCGATACCTTTTTGAACGATCACAAGCAGTTCGCCGGCCTCAGTGCAGATATCTCAAGCATCTTCGAAAATTGGGATCTCAGTCTGTTCTTAGTGGAACAGCGTGTCGATGATCTGGTCGACAGAAGGGCGATAGGGGGTGAAGTACGCTACTTCGATCCCAACAAGTCGCTGTTCAGCCTGCTTGATTACGATATCTTCCATGAAGAGGTGAGTATCTTCATGTTGCAGGGCAACTGGCGGTTTGAGAATGAGACCCGCATGTATATGAATCTCGATTATCGGAATACACCGATTCTGAGTACATCCAATGCATTGAGTGGTCAGCTCGATCCCGATACATCGTTACCGATCGAGTCGATCGAAGAGCTGCAGAACTTCTTCAGCGATGATGAGATCTATGAGTTGGCGCGGGATAGAACCGCCGAGACTACCTCGCTATCCCTCGGCATCAATCATCCGTTGTCGAAAACCCTGCAGCTGAGTGGCGATGTGACGGTCAGCAAGACCGGCGAAACACCCGCTTCGGGTGGGGTGCAGGCGACCGAGGAGACTGATAATGAGTTCTTCTACACCTTTCAGGTGATTAAAAACGACCTGTTGAAGCAGGGGGATATCGGTATTCTCAGCCTGCGCTATTCGGATGCCGACACCTCGGATACATTCCGGGTGGGTATCAGCAGTCGATACCCGGTAACCAATAACTGGCGGATCAATCCCCGTATCAATTTCTCCTATCGCACGAATGACGACAACGATGGTTCACGAAAAACGATCAGCCCCTTTATCCGCATGGATTACCGCTACCGCAAGAACATGACATTTGAACTGGAAGGGGGGCTTAACTGGTTCGAAGAAGACGATGGTACGGAAGTGACCGATTTTACCGATTATTTCTTCTATGGTGGTTATCGTTGGGATTTTTAACGAACGGCCAAGATTTCCAATCATAATCCAGGAGTGCTTAAACACTCATTTTGATTGTCGCAGCATTACCCCTGATTACTCCCATTCAGCAACACAGCAGCAATCAAATTAGATTAACAGGCACTAGGTAACTGTGGTTATAATCCCGCCTTTATGTTAATGAAAGGTCTTGAGATTGAACCAGCTGATTGCCATCGCATCCGGGGGCGCAGTCGGAGCGTTGTTCCGCTTTTGGGTATCCAGTGGCATATACAGCCTGCTCGGTCGCGGGTTTCCCTATGGCACGCTGGTGGTAAACGTGCTGGGCTCGCTGGTAATGGGATTTCTGTATGTCCTGCTGCTGGAGCGCACGACTGTATCACCGGAAATGCGGGGCGCCTTGCTGATCGGCTTTCTCGGTGCCTTTACCACCTTTTCCACCTTCTCTATCGAGACACTCAACCTGCTTGAGCAAGCGGAATTGCTGAAGGCCGGATTGAACATTCTGGTGAGTGTCATCGCGTGTGTTTTGGCCTGTTGGTTCGGCCTGGTGGTTGGGAGACAGCTATGAAACTGACCGAAGTGACCATGGTGCGGGTCTATTTGACCGAAGGCGATCATCAGTTGCGAAAATTGCTCGACTTTTTACATCGGGATGAACAGGTCAGTGGGGTTACCGCGTTTCGCGGTATTGCCGGTTTCGGACGTTCGGGCAAGGCGCACGAGTCAACCTTGTTGGATATCTCCATGGACCTGCCGCTGGTTGTCGAGTTCTTCGATCTGCCAGAGAAGGTGGATAGGGTGCTGCAAGATCTGAATCAATGGGTTGAACCGGGCCACGTTGTAAGCTGGCCTGCACGAATGAATATGGGTGAATAATCAATGTTGGATCCGCGATTGTTAAGAAACAACCTGGAACAGGTGGCACAGCAGTTGGAACGCCGTGGTTATCAGCTGGATGTTGAACAAATCAGTACTCTGGAAGCGCAACGCAAGCAGCTGCAGGTAGAGTCGCAGGAGTTGCAGAATCAGCGTAACAGTCGTTCCAAGTCGATCGGGAAGGCGAAAGCGGCAGGGGAGGAGATCGAGCCGCTGCTGACTGAAGTGGCGCAACTCGGCGATCAGCTGAAGGCCTCTCAAGAGGCACTCGGCAAGGTTCAGGAGGCCCTCTCGGATATCACCCTCGGCATCCCCAATCTGCCCCATGATTCGATACCGGACGGCAAGGATGAGGAGGACAACCGGGAAGAGAGGCGCTGGGGGGAGCCGCGCGAGTTCGATTTCGAACCCAAGGATCATGTGGACCTGGGTGATGCCAGCGGATTACTCGATTTCGAAGCGGCAGCCAGGTTGACCGGTTCCCGTTTCGCCGTCATGGCGGGATCGTTGGCGAGAATGCATCGTGCGTTGATCCAGTTGATGCTGGACATCCATACCACAGAACACGGCTATACCGAGGCCTATGTCCCCTATATGGTGAATGCGGATAGCCTTCGCGGTACCGGCCAGCTGCCGAAGTTTGAGGAGGATCTGTTCAAGCTCTGCGGCGAATCTGAATACTACCTGATACCCACCGCAGAAGTACCTGTGACCAATTTGATTCGGGATCAGATCATCGATGCCGATTACATGCCGCGCAAATGGGTGGCGCATACCCCCTGTTTTCGCTCCGAGGCTGGATCCTACGGCAAGGATACCCGGGGCATGATTCGCCAGCATCAATTCGAGAAGGTCGAACTGGTCCAGGCTGTACCAGCCAGTCAATCCTTTCAGGCCCTGGAAGAACTCACCGGCCATGCCGAGGCAATCCTGAAGAAGCTTGAACTGCCCTATCGGGTAGTGACCCTGTGTACCGGGGATATCGGTTTTTCCTCCACTAAGACCTACGATCTGGAGGTCTGGCTACCCGGGCAAAACAGATATCGGGAGATATCGTCCTGCTCGAATTTCATCGATTTCCAGGCCAGACGCATGCAGGCGCGTTGGCGCAATCCGGAGACAGGCAAACCTGAACTGGTGCATACCCTGAATGGATCGGGATTGGCCGTGGGACGCACGCTGGTCGCCATAATGGAGAACTACCAGCAGGCTGATGGATCCATCACAGTTCCCGAGGTACTGCGTGGCTATATGGGTGGATTAGAAAAGATAGTCTGACACGAAGGCTTTAAGTGATGGCACAGGGATCTAGATGTTGGCTAGACCATCATGATAAGCAGGATCACAAATCCGATGACAAATGCAATCGGCAATAAGACCGCCTGCCAATCTCCCGTTTGCGCCTTGGGGCTGTTCTTGAGCATATGCTTGGCGCGGGGCCAGAGAAACAGAATCATTGCGCCCAACAATAAAGCCCAGATGATCTTGGTCCAATCCATCCTACTTGTACTCCTTCAAACCTCGACATAAAAAACCCCGGCGATGCCGGGGCTTCTCTGCGTCCATTTAGGGCAATCAATCTTCCCCGGAGAGTGCTCCGAGCAGCGAAAGCAGATGCACGAACAGGTTGTAGATGTTCAGGTAGAGGCCAATGGTTGCCATGATGTAATTGGTCTCTCCGCCATGCACCATGCGGCTTGTGTCATAGAGAATGAAACCGCTCATCAGCATGATCACGACCGCAGAGATGGCCAGATGCAGTGCAGGCATATTGATGAACAGACCTGCGAGTATGGCAATAAAGACGACCAGTAATCCCGCCATCAGAAAACCGCCCATGAAGCTGAAATCACGCTTGCTGGTGAGGGCATAACCTGAAAGGCCAAGGAAGATGATACCGGTGCCGGCCATGGCGGTTCCCACAATCTGGGGGCCGTTGGCCATACTCAGGTAGATATTCAGGATCGGACCGAGCCCGAATCCCATCAGGCCGGTAATGCCGAAAATCACTGCCAGTCCGGTAGAGGAGTTGGCTGTACGCGGTAGTACGAACCAGATCAGCACGATGGCGCCGATCAAAGAGGCCATGTAGGTCCATCCCGGTACGGCAAGAAAGACAGATGCAGTCGCCGTGATCGCGCTGAACAGCAGCGTCATGGAGAGCAGTATATAAGTGTTTTTTATCAACTTATTAGTTGATATTACGGACTCCGCAGGACGGGCGGCGCTTATATCTAGACGATTCATGTTGGCTTAATCTCCTGATTACTTCCCTAAAATCAATCTGTTTGGTGAGACAGTTATGATTGTGATTCGTTCAGCACAGGATACTGTTCCTGGCGAAAAGATCAATACATATAAAATGGTGGTAATTAGTGGATATTTCAAGGTTAGTTAGTGTATGCTAGCGCCGCTTCGGAGAGGTGGCAGAGCGGTTGAATGCGGCGGTCTTGAAAACCGTTGAGGGTTAGTAGCCCTCCCAGGGTTCGAATCCCTGCCTCTCCGCCAAATAAAAAGGGGCCGTGAGGCCCCTTTTTATTTGGCGGTGCGGCAGGATTTGATTCGAACCCTTCGTTCGACAAGGCGCGTAGCGCCGCAGGACGCCGAGCATAGCGAAGGCGCCCCGAAGGGGTGAGCCTGCTTTAGCAGGCGAATCAATCCCTGCCCATCCGTTGGCACCGCAAACTTCGTGTAACCCCATGGCCCCCTTTTTAATTGGCGATACGGCAGGATTTGATTCGAACCCTTCGTTCGACAAGGTGCGTAGCGCCCCCATTAATTGGGAACTTCTCTTGAATTCAATCATCAATGCACCAATATTCACATTAAAATTGAATACCTGACTTGGTGAATCGAAGATGATGAGAATTGCGCTGTTTTTAGGTACCAACCTGGCAATCTTGATGCTGATCAGCATCACCTTCAGATTGCTCGGTATAGAGGGTCTGCTACTGGAGAACGGGGTCGATCTCAACCTCAATGCATTGCTGGTCTATTCAGCCGTTATCGGTTTTTCAGGTTCGCTGATATCGCTCTTTATCTCCAAATGGATGGCGAAACGCAGCATGGGCGTCGAGGTGATCGAGACACCTGGAAACGAAGTAGAGAGATGGTTGTTCAATACCGTTGAAAGGCAGGCGCAACAGGCCAATATCGGTATGCCGGAAGTGGGGATTTTCGATCATGTCTCACCCAATGCTTTCGCCACAGGGTGGAACAAAAACAGTGCCTTGGTAGCGGTCAGCACCGGTTTGCTACAGCAGATGAACAGGGATGAGGTCGAGGCGGTGTTGGCGCATGAGGTCAGCCATGTAGCGAACGGCGATATGGTTACCCTGTCATTGATACAGGGGGTGGTCAACACATTTGTCATTTTCCTCTCCCGGGTCATAGGGCATACGGTTGACCGAATCGTATTCAAGACCGAACGCGGCTATGGCCCCGCCTTCTTCATCGTTTCCATGATTGCCGAGTTCGTTCTTGGGATCCTGGCAATGACGATAGTCATGTGGTTTTCCCGCTGGCGGGAGTTTCGCGCCGATAGAGGAGGGGCCGAACTGGCGGGTAGAGAGAAGATGATTGCCGCCCTGAGGCGTTTACAGCAGGCTCATGAGCCGGAGTCGCTGCCTGATGAGATGGCGGCATTCGCAATCAGCGCCGGCAAAGTGCAAAAGCTGTTTGCGAGCCATCCACCGCTGGAATCACGGATTGAGGCACTCAAGTCCGAGTAGACAATCAGCTACCTGAAGTGCTTGATTTTGGGCGAAAATAACTGGGAGCGGGCAAATATCGAACCCTACCTGTGACCACAAAAATATCGTGCAGGTTATAGGCTTTAAACTTTTTGCAACGACAGACCGGGAGCACCCGGCCTGTCGTTGATGGTAATTCAGTGTGGTGCTCAGGCCACCATCACAAGCGTGATGGCCAGACTGTTACCAGCGACCGCCACCACCACCAGAGCTGCGTTTTGGCTTATCCATAGCTTCATTGATTCTCAAGTCACGGCCCTGAAAGTCCTTGCCATTGAGCTGAGAGATAGCCTTTTCAGCATCACCTTGGCTCATTTCTACAAAGGCAAAACCCCTTGAGCGACGGGTTTCGCGATCCAGAATAAGGTTTGCCGACTGTACCTCGCCAATGCCTGAGAAAAGCTCCCGGACATCATCTTCTGTGGCAGACCAGGGAAGGTTGCCAACATACAATTTAGTCATCTATCTACATTCCTAACAAATAATATTCATATGTCCAGGGTCTGAAGGTCCCATGCAAACCTGCCAGACAGACCGTGAACGCTAAATGGCACGGCTTTTCATCTACCTTGCCTGAGCCTGGAAACCGAAGGATGCCGATTCTCGACCTGACGAAAATCAAATGGGGAAGCGGTTATGGGTCTGTTTCGTAGCGTATTCAGATCATACCCTTGAATAAAACAATATGCTAATGATTTTTTTATAAAAATCGTCACATGTAATGTATGTTAATTTTGTCCCAAATCAGCTTGAATGTAGGCTGCTGCAGAAATTATTCAGAGACCTTATCAGGCCTTTCGGAAGTGTTTGAGGTGGGTGGACCAGCGGCAGAGTCGAGAACAGGTCTTACTGCGGACTCTATATATCTTATGAGATTTCTGGGATTTAAGATTCCATTAAGGAATCAAGGCTAATTTGAGGAATCTGGATTCAAGGCACGCATAAGCAACAAATTAATGAAAATATCCAAAAGGAATCCTTGATAAATTCAAAGCTACCATAGTATTTAAGTAACTGACTTAAATGAGAGTTTAACGATGCGTATCCTGCTGGCGGAAGATGATCGATATCTGGGCGAAGGGTTGGCGCTGGGATTGAAACAGCTCGGCCATACCGTAGACTGGGTAATGGACGGTATGGCTGCAGAACAGGCCTTGTCGACCGAAAATCTGGATGTATTGATTCTTGACCTGGGCCTGCCAAGGCAGGATGGACTGCATGTATTGCGAAAGTTGCGTAAACAGGGCAAGGATCTTCCTGTGCTGGTCCTGACAGCCCGCGATGCGGTTGAACAACGCATCGCGGGCCTTGATTCAGGGGCTGATGACTATGTTGTCAAACCCTTTGATCTGTTGGAAGTCAATGCCCGGTTACGCGCGATTACAAGGCGTCGCGAAGGTCGTTCGGCTTCTGTCATCATTTATGGTGATCTGGTTCTGGACCCTGCAGCCCACAGTCTCACCAAGGCCGGTGAAGAGATAATGCTGGGCGCGAGTGAATTTGCCGTTTTGGAGTCATTGTTGACTCATCAGGGGCGCATACTCTCCAGGCAGGTATTGGAAGAGGCGTTATATGGTTGGGACGAGGGTGTGGAAAGTAATGCTGTAGAGGTCTATATACACCATTTACGCAAGAAGTTGGGCAAGGATCTTATCAGGACCATTCGCGGAGTCGGATATACTATCCAGAAGTTGGTTCATCAATGAGATGTAAGCGTGCAGCAGACCACTAACCTTTCGATACGCAGAAGACTCTTAATCAGTCTGATATCAACAATAGTCATCCTTTGGTTAATATCAGCCTATTTTGTCTTTCTTGCCGCACACCATGAAGTAGAAGAGATCTACGATGCGACTTTGGCTCAGGAGTCCCGCATCCTTGCCACATTGATGCTTCACGAGGTTGAAGAGGATAATGAGGCGAGGGAAGACTTACAGAATCTTGTCAAGGAGTTAGGTGAGGATTTCATCAATGACTCTGCCTCATTCAAGCTGTTTATTGATGAATTCATGGCCGATGAGAGCGAAAAGGATTATCTGACACTGGTACCTCGTGAGTATACAACCGGTCACCGTTATGAAGCGAAACTTGCCTTTCTCATAAAAGGGGTCAATGGCAGAACCTATTTGCGATCAAACCTCCCGACCTCATTTAATACATTCACCGAGGGTTATAATAATGAAATCGTGGATGGCAAACTGTGGCGGATGTACGGTTTAAAGGAACCCAGTGGTCAGTTCCATGTGCAGATCGGGGAATTGATGTCAGTCCGTCAAGAGACTGTATCGGAGATCGTTTTCAACAGTTTGTGGCCGATAATCGTTTCATTGCCCTTCATCGGATTGTTTATCTGGATCGTCGTGGGCGGGGGGCTTAAGCCGTTACAATCCATCGCTGATAAAGTTAAGAATAGGGATCCAAAATCACTTGAATCGATCTCCACTCATGGTGTACCCCGAGAGGTCGTGCCTATGGTGACATCGCTAAACAGTCTGTTTCATCGGGTACAAAGAGTTTTGGAGAATGAGCGAAGGTTTACGGCGGATGCTGCACATGAGTTGAGAACACCGATTGCGGCATTGAAGACACTGGCCCAAGCCAAATCACTTGCCGACGAAAAGAATGGTCATGGCAATTTTTTGAATCAAGTGATACGGGGAGTCGATCGTGCAACTCACCTACTGGAGCAGCTACTGACCCTTGCCCGCATGGACAGTCGGTCCCTCGAGCATTCACATGTAGATGAAGTGGACCTGCATGGTGAATCGATCAACATATTGGCATCACTGGGTGCGACAGCCTTGGCGAAAGATATCGAACTTGCCTATGAAGGTGCGGAGCATCCGGTAATGGTGCCTGGTTATACACCAGGCATACAGATTCTGTTAAGGAATCTTATCGACAATGCAATTCGCTATACACCAGGAAAAGGGGAAGTCAGCGTAATATTGAATGAGCATGAATCAGACATTCAATTGGTTGTCACTGATACCGGTCCCGGCATTCCAGAGGGGAAACAACAGGGGTTGTATCAGAGATTCAGGCGAGGGGAGGGTGCCAATAGCCAAGGAAGCGGACTTGGGCTATCTATCGTCAAACGTATTGTTGATCTGCATCATGCAACGATAGAAATGGCGAATCGAAGTGACCGCAGCGGACTTACCGTTACAGTTTCTTTTCCCAGATCTCATGCATAAGAAAGTAATCTGTTTTATCGCCGGTTAATAATGACTGGCGCCAGGTTTCAATCTGATTGCTGGTGCTGATCACAGATCTCCTTCGCCATCACCAATAGATGTTCCAAATATCGAAGACGCTTTTCTGACAGCTCAACCTTGTCTTTCAGCTCCGAGTCATGTTCACCACCATCGATGATATGAAAGGTGTCCTCAAAGAAAAAAACAAAGAAACTGTCAAGAAAGCGAATCTCCCGGTTGGTGTCCATGATCAAATTGTCAATGCCGAATAGGTCGATCATTTTTGGGTTATCCGAGTTGCGCCAGGCTTGAGCCGCTTTGACGAAGCGGGCCAGCTGTATGCGAGCTTTAGGGTATCGGCACAACAGCTTCATTGCCTCTTCTTCATTCTGTTGATTTGCGATGTTGAACCAGATGTTGACTGCTTTCGCCAGGACTAAAACACTCGGCCTGTCGTTGATTTTACTGATCACAAACAGGGCATCCGGGATGATCTCGTCGAGTGTTTCTTTCAATTGGCGGTAGTGACCAGCTAGCAGCCCCGCCTCACTGATTGAGTGGTCGGAAAATGGTCGTTTAATGACAAATTCCGTATAGATCACACTATCTTCATCATTGGATTCTATTCCCTGCCGCTTATTGCTGCGCCATACCTCACAGTGGCTGCCAATCGTCGATACCAGGGTTGGTCGCAGGCGTTTTAGGTCGAGACAGGCAATATTTACCGATATCTGGCCGCCATGCTTGTTTTCATTATTCTGCATCTGGTTGGTACCTTCAACTCAGGGATAGTAGAGAGAGAAAGGCTGCAATTATCGGGCGAAATGCCTCACAGCACTTTGTAGATTGCGTCAATCTTGGGCGAACATCTGTGTTAGGAATGCTGGAATACGATGATCCAGCCAGTAGACAGGCCGCCCGGGAAGGGTACCCTGAACAAATCCCACATGACCACCTCTATCTGAAAGTTCTAGTGAAACACCCGGACCGAGATCTTGCAAGCCTGGCACATCCTTCGGTTGCATGAATGGGTCATCCCGTGCGTGTAAGATGAGAGTGGGTGTGGTGATGTGTTTCAGGAATTGTGCGCAACTGCAACGATGGTAGTAATCAGCGGCATCGACAAATCCATTCTGTATGGCGGTAATTCGATCATCGAAATCATAAATTGTACGTATAGAATCGAAATCCCCCACAACGGAATATGATCTGGAACGACACTTTTGTATATAGGATTTCAACAGCTTCCGTAAAAGATGGCGGTTGTATACTTGTGAAAAACCTTGCTCGAGACGGGTTACAGCACTTTCCAGATCAAAGGGAACTGACACAGCAACAGCCGCCTTTAAAGCTGAATCATGAGCTGATTCACCGAGATATTTGAGTAACAGATTGCCGCCAAGCGATATGCCGATGATAGCCTGTGGTATGTCTCCTTTGATGCGCAGATACTCGATTATTTCAACCAGATCTTCCGTAGCCCCGGAGTGGTAACTGCGTTGCAGTCGGTTTGGTACGCCGCTGCAACCTCTCAAATGCATGAACAGGCACCTGAAGCCGGCATTGCTTAAGGCTGAGATCAGTGTGGTCGCATAATGTGAGTCGAGAGAGCCTTCAAGTCCGTGTATCAACAAAACCAAGGGACCTTCAGGTTCATGCCAGGTCAGATCGATAAAATCCCCATCATGCAGTTCGGCCCGCTCCCAGTGGAGATCGAGGAGTGGACGGTGTCTGAAGAGGCTGGGCCAAATAGTCTGCAGATGAGGAGAAGGTAGCCACCAGGCCGGTTTGAATTCACTTCTGATCAGTTGTCCCATCTATTTTTTTTGTTAGCCGAGAGTGATTACTATACTTGAAAGCTGGCAAATGGACCGGATTCAATGGGTCAAATGACCGGTGTTACTGCTGCCCGCCATCTCCAATTTCGCCATCAGCAGCAGAAAACGCTCATCAAATGAGACCGCATCAAGGATGGACTGTTTGTCTTCACGAGATAAAGGCAGAGCCGTGGTCAAGACATTTACAAGTTGTGGTGTCGTCAGTTTCTTGAGCTGATCGGTGTCTGTCTCAAGGGCATTGAAGGCCAGGTATCGATCCAGACTGGAATAGATGCTGTTTCGTTTCTCTTCCGTGGTCCTCAGATTGAAATCATAATCGGATTCGAATCGCTCCCAACTGGGTTTAATCAGTCGATAATCCCTATCCGACGGCAACTCAGCCTGTATATCGAAGCGACAGACACCTGTGATGATGATTTCGATGCGTCCATCGAGGGTCTCGTTGTAGAAAGAGATTCGAGCTGCACATCCTGTGGTGTGTAGTTGGTGTATTGCCGCGTGTTCACTGTCATCGGGCTGTATCATGCCGATCAAATGATGGCTGCCTAGTGCATCCTGCACCATGTTCAAGTACCGGGGCTCGAAGATATTGAGTGGTAGTTGTGCCCCAGGCATGACAACCGCCCCGCTAAGTGGAAAGATAGGGAGCACCGACGGTAACTGCAGATAGTCGGGGATAAATGGGTTTTGCATGAACGAACTCCTATAGCCAGTAAGAGTTGCCGTCAATCTGAATTGTTCCATATCTTTCCCCGCTCGTTAGGGCCTGATATTACTAATCCAATCGGCTCTGATATGCCTATTCTTCTGCCCAGTGAGGCAGTATTGGACAATTGACCTTGAGCTACAAGAGAATGATAGCACCACTGGACAGAATAATAGCCCCAGCCCTTTTGGTGCAACAGGGCCTGTTTGAGTAGCACTGACAGACATCAGGATCAGGACTGATCAGAGACTGATATCAATTCACTTACATAACCGTGTCATGATTCTATAATTCTAATAGGAGAAGCTGTCCCTATACTTAGTCAGATAGTATCAATATCCATATGTCCATCTGGTGACAACCGGACCGTGAATACCAGGCACGGATAATAAGGTTGATCAGTAGAGTGGTATGTCCAGGTAATTCCTTTTGGGTAAACACAAGGAGAGACAGATGAGTTATATCGAATCCCTGCTCGGTAATGAGGCTGAAAGCTTGCTGGCCCACAGCTGCGAGGCTATTGATAAAAAGATGCTGCAACTACCTGGTCATGATTACGTCGATAGGGTGTTGAGCCAAAAAGATCTCAAGCCGGGTGTGCTGCGTGCAATGCAGACATTGATCGGTACAGGACGTCTGAGCGGTAGCGGTTATCTCTCCATATTACCGGTAGACCAGGGTGTGGAGCACTCTGGAGGAGCATCTTTTGCCGCCAATCCAATCTATTTCGACCCTGCCAACATAGTTGAACTCGCCATCGAGGGCGGGTGCAATGCGGTAGCCTCCACCCTGGGTGTACTGGGTTCGGTGGCCCGTCGGTATGCCCACAAGATCCCCTTTTTGGTCAAAATCAACCACAATGAAATACTCAGTTATCCCAATTTTTACGATCAAACCCTGTTTGCATCGGTGGAGCAGGCCTTTGATATGGGGGCGGTTGCCATAGGTGCGACTGTCTATTATGGGTCTGAGGAATCAAGACGGCAGATTCAGGAGATATCGGAAGCCTTCCAACATGCCCATGAATTGGGCATGGTTACTGTGTTATGGGCCTACCTGAGAAACAGTTCTTTTAAAGTGGATGGTGTCGACTACCATACAGCTGCGGATCTGACAGGTCAGGCCAATCATCTAGCAGCGACGATTGAGGCAGATATCGTCAAACAGAAACAAGCGGTGGGAAATGGGGGCTATAAAGCTATCAAATTTGGCAAAACAGACAAAAAAGTCTATACAGAACTCACCACCGAGCACCCAATTGATCTGGTGCGCTACCAGGTGGCCAACTGCTATATGGGTAGGGCCGGGCTTATCAACTCTGGTGGCGCCTCTTCCGGGGAGGGCGATTTGGCACAGGCGGTGCGAACCGCGGTCATCAACAAACGAGCCGGCGGTATGGGTATGATCTCCGGACGCAAGGCATTTCAACGGCCTATGGCGGAGGGTGTTGATCTGCTTCATGCGATTCAGGATGTCTATCTCAGTGATCAAGTTGCAATTGCATGAAATATCAAGGAGTTAATGGCTTTTGCCTTTTGTTCGAAACGGAAGTGCTGATAACTGATCGGGCTATTTGGGTGACATGATGTGGGTATTTATCAAAGGGGTTTCTGAAGAGGTTTCGGTCAAGCAACTGCATAAGTTGATAACTCGCCAACTCAGCCCATTCTGGTCTATCATGCCAATCCGAGGGGTGAAGGTGGAAGAGAGTAAAATCCTAAAGATCATGCACACCAAGTCCAGAGTGTGGGAATACTATGGACTTGTCTGTATCAAGCCCTCACGACAAGTTCATGCGGTAATAGGCAGGTTGAACACCATAAAAATCAACGGAATGAGATTGCAAGCTCATCCCTATATCAGGCGACGTAAGAGTAGGGATCGACGTCAGCGACTGGACGAGGGAACAGAAAAATATCCGGGAGACCTTAGGCGTAGAGACCGCCGGCGTGGAAACCTGGTAAGTCAGGTCAGCGATCCCATGGGTTGACTGGCTGAAGTGCGGAGCCCATTTATCGATAATCTATTAAGGAGATGTGGAAGTTAACACTTTTTTTAAAATCACAGCTTTCGATAGGGTTTTACTGGCCCTAGAGTGATAGTACCCAAAACCAACTATAGAGAGATAACAATGACAAAGTTAGTCGACATTGAAGGTATTGGTGATAAGTATGCTGCAAAGTTGACGTCAGCGGGGATCACCAGTCTGGAAAATCTGTTGGAAAAGGGAAGTACCAAAAAAGGCCGCAAGGAGATCGAAGACGCAACTTCGATTAGCGGAAAGCTGATTTTAAGATGGATCAACATGGCTGATCTATTCAGAATAAAAGGTATCGGTGAGCAATACTCGGACCTGTTAGAGGCTGCCGGTGTGGATACTGTGCCGGAACTGGCACAGCGTAAAGCGGAAAATCTGCAGAAGAAGATGGTTGAGGTCAATGAAGCCAAAAACCTTGTACGCGCCACACCGGGCCTCTCGTCGGTTGAAAAGTGGGTGGCGGAAGCCAAACAACTGCCCCGTGTGGTCACCTATTGATACCTGGTGTACAGCAAAATGGCTTTCCAGGAAGGGAAAGCAGGGCATCTTACGAAAAGGCCACTGTCGTCTGATAGTGGCCTTTTCTACGTGCACTGAAGAATTGCGGGACTGATAGATACCCTTGTTGTAGTACGTTTCTGAATGAGAGTTTATTAGGTAGAATAGACAGAGTTTAGGTAGGAACAAATCGGAGTCTGAAACATGCCGACCTATGATTACTATTGTGATGCTAATGGCGAGAAGGTTGAGGTCTTTCATCCCATGAATGAGTTGATCAGTAATTGGGCTGAATTATGCAGTAAAGTCAACAGGCCTCTAGGGGATACCGCAGGCAACGAACCAGTGCGGAGGTTGATCAGCAGTGCAGCTGTTATTAGTAGCACAAGCCTTGTTGACAGTGAACCGGCATGCCAAACTGGAGGTTGCTGTCCAGGCGGCAGCTGTGGATTCAACGAATAATATGAGCAGGCCCTAATCAAGGGAGATGATCTATTTTCTACTGCTGGGGATACTGCTGCTGTTGATACTGGGACCACAGTTGTGGGTGCAGCATGTAATGACGAAATACAATCGTCACCAAGAAGAGAACTTCCCTGGCAACGGCGCGGAACTGGCCAGGCATCTGCTGGATCGCTATGGCCTGAATAAGGTTCAGGTAGAAAAAGCCGAAACCGGTGATCATTATGATCCCAGGGATAAAGCGGTTCGATTGTCAAAAGACAAACTGGAGGGGAGAACCCTTACGGCCATTACAAGTGCAGCCCATGAGGTCGGACATGCATTGCAGGATGCGGCGGGGGAATCGCTCTTTCAATGGCGTAGCCGGCTCGGATCGATTGCTGTAGGGGTACAGCGGCTTGGTTCATTCTTACTATTCGTGTCACCGATTCTCTCCATTGTCACGCGTGCACCCTCGGCAGGCCTGTTGAGCGCAACGGCGGCTTTTCTTGTGATGGGCTCAAATGTGATCCTGCAATTGGCGACTTTGCCTGTTGAGCTTGACGCCAGTTTTAAGAAGGCTTTGCCGCTGCTCAAGAGCGGATACTTGGAGCCGGAGCAGTATCGCAGGGCAGAAAAAATCTTAAGGGCTGCCGCATTCACCTACCTATCTGCCTCGTTGGCCGGCTTACTCAATTTCTGGCAATGGATACGCGTGTTAAAAAGATAGGGGTATAAAAACGTATTTCAGTAATATCTTCTGTAGCCAATAATGATTGCTCAGAGATAGAACGGGAATATTGACATAGAAGAATAACATCAAATATTGAATACCTAAATAAATGAGAGAGATCATCTACAGAAACGAAATAGGAATGGAGGAGAGGATGCCTGGTTATATTAGATGGATTTGTCCAGTATGGTCGATCGGTGCGTTTCTGTTCTTGCAGCTATTTTCAATCAGTCTCTCTGCTGAAGAGTTGCATGCGCCACCTGTTCCTGACGCCTATGTGGCCAGAGCACAGTTCACGACAGCAGTTATCAATAGAGAACCGGTTGATCAGGTTGTAAAACTCGATGCACAGGCAACCAGGGTCTTTTTCTTCACCGATTTGAGAAACCTGCAAGGTCGAACTGTGACCCATCGCTGGGAGTTTGATGGGCAGATCACGAGTGAAGTCGATTTTGAAGTAGGTGGACCCCGCTGGCGAGTCTATTCAGTAAAAAGTTTGAATCCTGGTGAATCGGGAAAATGGACTGTATTTGTGGTCGATGAGTCGGGTTGGCCCTTGCACGCATCAATTTTTGAGCATGGAGAAATTGCAAGATAACAGGCCCTAAGGCGGAGTTACTTGCTGGTCAATGAAAATCTTTATGCCTATTGTGCCTTGAGATTGAAATCCTCTTCTGCCATTTTGCGCAGTGTCAGCTCCTTTTCCAACCTCATCTCATCGGAAATTTTTCTGTTATCATTTTTTTCAGCTACTGACGGCGATTTGATTGCTGTAGGATTCCGCGCCGGTTGTTGTGAGGACACGGCAGCTTTTGAATCAGCTGGCGCAGTATGTGGCTCTACCTGTTTTAGTCCTGACTGAACAGCCAAGGATGTCTCACCAACAGCCGGTTTGTCATTAAAAACCGTATACAGATAAACGCCACCGATTATCAGCATGATTGTGAATATTATACCGGCTATGGCAAAGGAGGAGAGATGGAAGCCATTTTTAAATAACAGAGGTTCCGGCTCCACCCGAAATGGAGGAATGGCCGGCTTGTTTTTAACCTGTTGTTTGGACTGTATCTGATCTTGATCCGGGAATAGATGCACACTGGGAGGTTCGCTTGTTTCCGAATAGAGGTTGCTGTCCGGCGTGGCTTTGAGTGACAGATCCGAGTTTTGCATGCCGCCGGCGATATCGGAGTTGGACTGTAGTTGAGTTTTCGTTTCAACCGCAGTGCTGTTTCTAACAATACTCTCCGTGTCGGTTTTGGCCGTTCTCTGATTTTTCTGTTGTTCTTCAGTTAATTGTTGCTGCAACTGATCTAGCTGCATATTTAATAATTTGATGTTATCTTTAAGGCTGTTCACCAATTGATTGGATTTAAGATTCTCGATCTCGGCCTTTTCAGCACGGCTGGTCAGCTCGGTGAGTTGATTCGCGAGGTGCCTGTTTTCTTCCTCGAAGAATTGCTGATGCTCATTGCTGGAATTGGTGAGTGACTCTTCAACCAGGGTCGCATTTTCAACCTCCATTGTTTGAACGTGTTTCAAAAGCTCTCTGTTTTCATTCGCTACTGATTCTGCCCGTTGTAGAAGGTTTCGGTTTTCACTTTCTACTGCTTCAGACCGTTGCAGAAGATTTTTGTTTTCAGACTCTGCGGCTTCAGCCTGTAGAAGAAGATTTGTATTCTCTTTTTGCAGTTCTATAAATTTGAGCTGCAGTTGTTGCTGTTGGCTTTCGACCTCAAACAACTGTCTACGCAGATTGTCGGCCTCAGCGGACTGTTTTTTCCAGTGTGCAATCTCATTGATCAATTGGCGATTTTCGTTCGTCAAATGCTCAATCGCCTGTTTGTGTTCAATCAATTCGCTGGCTTCATCATCATCTTCGTCCAAGTCGCTACCGTATTTGGCCTTGATTTCAGCAACCTGTTCAGCCGCAAGGCGATGAATCTCGGAGGCACTTCGTGTAGGTGCGGATTGCGAATGCGTTGTACTACTGCTGGATTGCCGGGATTGACTGGTTAATTCAGAGGTGTCGCCTGCCAGATTGACCCGTGTCAGTGTCTCACTGCCTTTATCGACTACCTTGTTGCCACCATTCTCAGAGGCTGTTTTTAGACGACCTTCAGCCAGTGATATCAACTCGAACAGGCGTGTGCCGGGTTTGATGTCAGGTGCGGAGATACCAATGCTGGCACTTACGATCTGCTCAGATTCACCCAGATAAAATTGTTTCGATGAGAGGTCTTCGAGGATTCTTCTACCGAGATAGCGTGTTCCGATGGCGTTTGAGGCTGGGCGTAGGATGGCAAACAGACCCGCACCGAAGTAGGCCAGGGTGTCGTCAGGGTGAATGTGTTGTTTGATTATCTCGACCAGCGTGAGCAATATGTGTTCTATTGCCGGGTCACTGTATTGAGTCGTGATCTCATCGATTTGATCTATTTTGACAAGCGCTATGGCTAGCTCATTCTTATTGCGAATGGCGAAGGCGAGTTCACGGCTGGCGGACTCCATGAAATGTTCTCTATCGACAACACCACTAAGAAAGTCAGATTGTAGTTCGATCTCATCATGCCGGGAAATATCGGTTTCGAGGTGAGCGAGATCCGGTTGCTGATTCCTGTCGCCCAGTATTGTCAGAAAATTCCTGATATTTGAGGGATCGAAAGGTTTGTTGATTACCTCATCTGCACCTAATTGAGTCAATTCCTGGCGTATTTCAGGACTCTCCTCGTTTCCGGTGACAACGATGAAAGGCATTGTCGCTATCTGTGAGGAGTCTGAAGCCCTGATTTTGGTCAATAGGCCCCTGCCATCGAGTTTCGGCATAGAGAGGTCACTGAAGACAAGAGTGATCGACGGGGTATTGCGGAGTATATCCCACGCCTCCTGACCGTTCTCTGCTTCGATGACCTGGCAGTCGTCCTTTAAAATATTCTTCAGTGAAACCCTTACAACTCGAGAGTCGTCAGCAATAAGCACCATCGGCTTATCGCTGGCATGATGAGAAAAGCTTGTCAGGGCATGTTCAGCCATTCCGTCTGATTCTTCTTGCTTAAGCATGGGTAAATAATGTCTACCTTTAGCTTCGACTAATCGGCTAAAAACTTTAGATGCCATCAGTTCGCGCAATGTATTAAATAAGCACTATAAGATGCTGTTAAATAAAAAGAAGAATATTAATCCCATGTCACAATATGTGAAAAATGCGAGATATGTCACCCATGGATTCAAGGATCTTGCCAAGGTTCCAGTTTTCTGAAATCGAAACTGACAGAGTCCGTGAGCATGATGTGGCGCCAGCCGATCCCGGCGTGCTGTGTGAGGTCTCTTCCTGAGCGTTCAAACAGCAGCATACTCGCAAGCGATGAAAAGATTTTGGAACGGGGTCAAATAATATAAAAGTATTACTTTATAAGTGGTTATTAGAGTCTGTTAATGTAATCTAAACTCAGACTTCACATACCGGCATGCATAGTCAAAGCACTGAAATTTGTGAACCTTGACGCACTCCTATCCCTCAACTAGTTTGAACAGCAGGTCGACCTGGAGATATTCTTTATCCTGCCGATACTCAAAATTGATCACCACAACCATAAAATCAATGCAGGTATAGATGACAAAGTCAGTCTTTTATCTTTCGGATGGTGCGCCGGTAGAAGCCGATGACGTTAAAGAGGCTCGAGACAAGGAGCGTGAGAACAGCATCATAAAACCTTTTATGGACTCGGTTAAGGAAGATCTGGTTGCAAACAAGATTTACCTTCCTACGCTGCCCGCATTAGCACTCGAGGCCTTGGTGGTTATCAATGATGCCGACAGTTCGGCGCATGACCTGCAAAGGGTGATTTCCCGGGACGCGGCGCTCACCGCAAGACTGATTCGTTATGCAAACAGCCCACTCTATCGGGGCTTGAATACCATAGCCTCCATAAAACCGGCAATCACTCGAATAGGCTTTCAAAGAGTAAAAAACGCTGTCTATGCCGTATCGATGAAGGAGGTTTTTCGCACCTCGGAGAAAGAGATCGAGAGACGCATGAATCAATTATGGGCGCATTCGGTGAAAGTTGGCGCGCAGGCGGCGATGCTTGCCAAGGAACAACCCGGTCTCGATCCGGATATCGCCCTTGTCGCAGGGCTGGTCCATGATATCGGTCAAATCCCCTTATTGATCAAGGCGTGTAATTATCCGGATATGATTGCCAATCCTGAATTTCTGAATAAGGTGTTGTTGAAATTACATACGCAACTGGGTGGCAGCATATTGAAATTATGGAAGTTCGATCAGCATGTCATCGATGCCGCTGCAGAGCATGAGGATCTTAAACGTGATCCGGGTGACGCACCTATAGATTATGTGGATCTGGTTCAGGCCGCGAATATTCTGGCCTACGAAGGTACAGATCATCCCCTGGCAAACGTGGACCGCTCTACCATCAAGGCTTTCTCCCGTTTAGAGAAGGCTGATAAAGATGAATCACTGGATGAAGAGACAAAAAAAGTCGAGGATGTATTCTTCTGACGAAATTTTGAATGCGGGCTATTCTGCCAGCACATCGAGCCCCTCATTGCGTAACATTGCAATAAGGCGTATCAGCGGCAAGCCGATCAGGGCATTTGGGTCCTCCCCCTCCAATCGTTCGAAAAGTGAGATTCCCAGTCCTTCCGATTTGAACGAGCCGGCGCAATTATAGGGCTTCTCTTTGAGCAGATAGTTCTCAATCTCACTTTTCTGCAAGATCCGGAATATGACATGAAAGGGTTCGCAGCATAGCTGGATATGCCCGGTTTCGCTGTTCAACAGACACAGGCCGGTTAAAAAGCTGACACGCTTACCGGAGACGCTGAGCAATTGTTCCACTGCCTGTTGATGACCTCCCGGTTTACCCATGATCGTCCCATCTACGACCGCCACCTGATCAGAGCCGATGACAAGCGCTCCCTTGTGATCTTTCGCAACCTCCCTTGCCTTGCTTTCTGCAAGGCGGGTTACCAGCCTCTCCGGTGGCTCATCCAGCAGTGCGCCTTCGTCGATATCCGGTGACATACTGCTGAACTCGACCCCCAGTCGACTCAGCAGCTCTCTGCGAAATGGGGAGCTGGAGGCAAGGATCAGGGGCTGATGTTGTGGGTTTTCGGAGTAGGGCATTGAGATATAACTGTAATAGACAATATTAATTCATGGTATCAAAAAAATCGAATCCCTTAGCATCATCCTGAAAGTCGGGCTGTGGCGGAAAATATCCGACCAGCCATATTGGTTATTAGCAAGAGTTGAAGAGTTAATTATTAACATGTTAAATACATACCATATATATTCTAAATAAAAAATTATTTTTTTCATGAAAAACAGTATGATAGCTATTTCTTGATGTTTCTGGCTCGCTTGACAAAAGGAGTAGAGCCAACGTAGAAAGGCGGAATCATTCGTTATAGAGTTCAGATCCACTATGCCAATAACAGATTTGCTAATGTCCGGCATCAATCTCATGGTCACCGGAATGGGGATCGTTTTCACGTTCCTTTTGATCCTGGTTTTCGCCATGAAGGGTATGTCTAAGTTTGCAATGTTTGTTACTGAGCGACATGGGACTCCTGAGGGGGTATCATCTCAGCCCGTGATTAAGGGGCAGGAAGGTATGCGGGGTGATTTGGTTGCAGTCATTGCGGCTGCCATCAACAGTTATCGCGCTACACACAGATAGATCTGTTAAAGTTCCTAAGTTTTATTAATAAGCAACTTTTTGGCTGTTTACCAATCAACGGCGGCTAGTTTATGAGTGAAAAGAAACCACTTGGAATCACTGATGTCGTGCTACGCGATGCACATCAGTCCCTGTTTGCAACCAGAATGCGTATCGAAGATATGCTGCCCATAGCAGAGAAGCTTGACAACGTAGGCTTTTGGTCTTTGGAGACTTGGGGTGGTGCAACCTTCGATGCCTGTATTCGATTTCTGGGTGAGGATCCCTGGGAGCGTATCCGAACACTTAAGGCCGCGATGCCGAAAACTCCCATGCAGATGCTTTTCCGCGGACAGAATATCCTCGGTTATAGGCACTACGCTGATGATGTGGTCGATAAATTTGTCGAGAGGGCGGCAGTCAACGGCGTAGATGTCTTCCGTATATTCGACGCCATGAATGACCTGCGCAATCTTGAGACCGCAATCAAGGCAACACTCAAGGTCGACAAGCATGCCCAGGGCACCATGTCTTATACGGTCAGTCCCGTACACAACATGGAGTATTGGGTCGACATGGGTAAACGCTTGGAAGAGATGGGTTGCGATTCAATCTGCATCAAGGATATGGCCGGCCTGTTGAATCCCTATCTCGGCTATGAACTGGTGACCCGTCTCAAGGAGGCAATATCCATACCCATCGCCATGCAAAGCCATGCCACCACCGGTATGAGTACGGCCACCAATATCAAGTGTGCTGAAGCCGGTATCGACATGCTCGATACCTCCATCTCCTCGATGAGTATGACCTATGGGCATTCGGCAACGGAATCTGTGGTGGCGATCCTGCAGGAAAGCGATCGCGACACTGGATTGGATCTGAATTTGCTGCAGGAGATCGCTGCCTACTTTCGTGAAGTGCGCAAGAAGTACGCCAAGTTCGAAGGTTCGCTCAAGGGCGTCGATTCACGCATCCTGGTGGCACAGGTGCCTGGCGGCATGTTGACCAACATGGAGAATCAGCTAAAGGAGCAGGGGGCCAGCGACAAACTGGATCTGGTGCTCGAAGAGATTCCCCGAGTGCGTAAGGACCTGGGTTATATTCCCCTGGTGACGCCAACATCACAGATTGTCGGTACCCAGGCAGTGATTAACGTTCTGATGGGCGAGCGCTACAAGAGCATCGCCAAAGAGACGGAGGGTGTACTCAAGGGTGAATATGGCGCCACTCCGGCGCCGGTAAACAGCGAACTTCAGCTGAAGGTCCTTAATGGGGCTGAGCCTGTCACCTGCCGTCCGGCAGATCTGCTGGATGATGAGATGGATAGGCTTTCCGCTGAATTTCACGGACTGGCCGAAGAACATGGTATCAGGGTTGCTGCCGATGAGGTGGATGATGTGCTCATCTACGCGCTCTTCCCTCAGGTTGGCCTGAAGTTCCTCAGGAATCGCGACAACCCGGATGCCTTCGAGCCGCCACCCGGTGCAGAATCCGCAGCGCCTGCCCAAGCCCAGGCCCCGACTCCCGTTCAAGCGACCGGTGCAGCAGGCGGACCAGAGTCCTATCAGGTCGAGGTTAACGGAGTTACCTACAATGTGAAGGTCACTCCATCAGGTAGCGTGAGCGAAGTAATCCCGGCATCCACACCGGCGGCGGCTCAGAGTGCGGCGCCGGTTGCCGCGGTCAATACTGGCGGGGATGTAATCAACGCACCGTTGTCCGGTAACATCCATGCCATCAAGGTCGCCGCGGGAGATGCCATCGCTGCCGGTGATGTCGTGATGGTTCTCGAGGCCATGAAGATGGAGACGGAGGTACGCGCCACTTCAGCAGGAACCGTTGCACAGATTTTAGTGAAAGAGGGTGAAACCGTTCAGGTTGGATCACCTCTATTGAGTCTCTCCTGATATGATCGAAATAGGTATTCAGCCACTTTGGCAATCAACCGGGCTGGCCAACCTGGGGTGGGGGCAACTGCTCATGATGGGAGTAGGCTGCCTGTTAATTTATTTGGCGGTGGTCAAAAAGTTCGAACCACTGTTGTTGGTACCGATCGGATTTGGCGCCATCCTGAGCAACATCCCGATTGCCGGAATCAGCGGCCCGGATGGTATCTTGGGCTATATCTACCATGTTGGTATAGAGACAGGTGTTTTCCCCCTGCTGATTTTTATGGGGGTCGGCGCACTGACTGATTTCGGCGCACTGATTGCGATGCCCTGGACACTGTTGCTGGGAGCTGCAGCCCAGTTTGGTATTTTCGTCACCCTGCTGGGTGCCTTGGCGTTGAATTTCATACCCGGTTTCGAATTCAGTCTGGCCGATGCATCCGCCATAGCGATCATTGGGGGCGCGGATGGACCGACAGCAATCTTTCTCGCCTCGAGGCTGTCTCCCGACCTGCTGGGAGCAATAGCCGTCGCGGCATATTCATACATGGCGCTGGTGCCGATCATTCAACCTCCGATCATGCGTCTTCTGACCACCAATAAAGAACGCAATGTGGAGATGCAGCAGTTACGCCACGTCACCAAGCTGGAAAAGGTTCTTTTCCCGTTTGCGGTGTTGTTTCTGTGCGCAATCTTCCTCCCTTCCGCGGCTCCCCTGATCGGTATGCTGACATTCGGTAATCTGCTCAGAGAGTGTGGTGTGGTAGAGCGATTGAGCCACGCTTCGCAGAACGAGATCATCAACATTGTGACCATCTTCTTGGGGCTGGCTGTGGGCTCGAAACTTTCGGCAGACAAGTTCCTTACCGTCGAGACTTTGGGTATTTTGGCACTTGGGGCCTTCGCATTCTGCATCGGTACGGCGACGGGTGTCATTATGGGTAAGATCATGTATCGGGTAACGGGTGGAAAGGTGAACCCACTGATTGGAGCAGCGGGAGTTTCTGCGGTACCGATGGCGGCCCGTGTCGTCAATAAGGTCGGTCTGGAATCCAATCACCATAATTTCCTTCTGATGCATGCCATGGGGCCGAATGTGGCGGGTGTCATCGGATCGGCCGTGGCCGCCGGCATCCTGCTGGCCCTGGTCGGCCACTAGCCAAGTCCTACACCGCCCATGTCATTTTGACATGGGCGCCATACTCATAATATTATTGTCCGCTTATGTCGAAGCGCTTTCCTGATCGGTTAGATCCGTGGCGTTTCGCCGATCTTGGCAAAGAGATCGGCGGAGAGCTACCTGTGGATACCTTTTCAAGATTGAGCGCTTGCTTGCTGAAACCAGCGGGAAACGTCAGTTTCAAGCTGTCGTTTGGTCGTGACCAGGAGCGGCGGGCGATACTCAGAGGGTGGCTCAAGGCGGAATTGTCGCTGCAGTGCCAGCGGTGTCTGGAGGAGGTGAATCTTCCGATCGATACCCAACTGTCCGTAGTATTCGTCCAAGGGCTGGATGAGGCCGAGATGCTGGCTGAAGACCTGGAACCTTGTTTGGTCGAGGATGATCAGGTGGTGTTCAGAGACTTGATCGAAGACGAATTGCTTCTGGCATTGCCGCAAGTGGCCATGCATGATCCTGAGGCTTGTGCCGCACCTGTGTCGGGAGTGGCTGGAGAAAGGCCGATAGAGAGCAGTGGGCAAGAACGAGAAAACCCGTTTGCGGCTCTGGCAGAGCTGAAGCGGGACAAAGATTAAATTGGTTAACAGAAAGAATATTCGGGAGATCAGCCATGGCTGTTCAGCAAAATAGAAAGACTCCTTCAAAGCGCGGCATGCGCCGCGCTCATGATTCTCTGAAAGGTGAAACGCTCTCAATCGATTCCACTTCGGGTGAAACCCATCTTCGTCATCATGTAACAGCAGATGGCTTTTATAAAGGCCGTAAGGTAGTTAACTCAAAGGGCGAGTGATCCCCCGATTCCCACTATTCATGATTTAGAAGCCCATCAAGGGTGATCCCTTGTTGGGTTCTTTAATTGATAGGCAGAATCTTCGATTGGCATGCCTCCTGTAATTGGAGTATTCCGGTTACATCAGTTGGCGCAAATCGATTCTGTACAAAACTTGAAAAATGACAAACGGTCCAACGGGTTTCGGTGGATGGGTGAATCGTTAGCACATGAGTAAACCAGTAACAATCGCATTGGATGCCATGGGAGGGGATATTGGCGCAGATGTCGTGATACCTGCCGCCAGGGAGTATCTCCGACGTGATCATGAGACCGCGCTTATTCTGGTTGGTGACGATAGTATCCTGACAAAGAAGTTGGGGCCTCATCCATTCGGCGAGCGACTGCAAATCAAACATGCCTCCCAAACTGTTGCGATGGATGAACTGCCATCCAAAGCCTTGCGAAACAAGAAAGACTCGTCAATGCGTGTGGCGATCGATCTGGTCAAGAGCGGGGAAGCGAACGCCTGTGTCAGTGCCGGCAACACGGGGGCCCTGATGGCCACATCCCGCTTCGTGTTAAAGATGCTGCCTAACATAGATAGACCTGCGATTATCACCGCCTTGCCATCCATCACCGGCCAGACTTTTATGCTGGATCTTGGCGCGAATGTCGATTGCAGTGCTGAGCACCTGGTTCAATTTGCTGTCATGGGCAGTGAAACTGTGGCGGCAGTGACCGATATCGCCAATCCGAAAATCGGTCTGCTGAATATCGGACAGGAAGAGATCAAAGGTAACGAACAGGTTAAAGAGGCACACGAGCTCTTGCTGCAGAGTTCTCTGAACTACGTGGGTTATGTCGAAGGTGACGATATCTACCAGGGCGGTACGGATGTGATTGTTTCCGATGGTTTTGTCGGCAACATTGCGCTGAAGAGCAGCGAGGGCGTGGCGAAGATGATTCGTCATTTTATGACCCTTGAATTCAAAAAGAACCCGCTGACTAAACTGGCAGGATTGATTGCAATGCCTGTGCTGAGAGCATTTCGTACACGTATAGACCACAGACGTTATAACGGCGCCAGCCTGTTGGGACTGCGTGGAATAGTGATCAAGAGCCATGGCAGTGCTGACAAACTGGCCTTCATGAATGCAATCAGCATTGCGCGCAAGGAAGTTTCATGTGATGTCCCGCATCGCATATCCGAGCAGGTTAAAACTCATCTGGAAAAAAGGGAGATCGCGTGATCTATTCGCGTATCACAGGCACTGGTGGATATCTGCCCGAAAAGGTGCTCACAAACCAGGATCTTGAGAAGATTGTAGATACCACTGATCAGTGGATCTTCGATCGTACAGGTATTCGTAAGCGGCATATTGCGGCCGATGACGAGTTTACATGCGATCTGGCAGAAAAGGCCGCGCTTAATGCGATTGAGATGGCAGGTATCGATGCCGGCGACATCGATCTGATTGTCGTTGCCACAACAACCGCTGATCAGGTATTTCCCAGCACTGCGTGCCTTCTGCAAGCCCGCCTCGGGATTAGGGGGCCTGCCGCATTTGATGTTCAGGCTGTCTGCACCGGTTTTGTTTATGCGCTTGGCGTTGCTGATAACTTTATCCGGTCCGGGGCGGCGAAAAGGGCGCTTGTGGTAGGCGCCGAAACCTTCTCTCGCATTATTGACTGGAGTGATCGAAATACCTGTGTGTTGTTTGGCGACGGTGCCGGCGCGGTTGTTATCGAAGCGAGTGATGAACCGGGTATTATCTCCACTCACCTGCATGCGGACGGTGCCTATGAGAGCCTGCTCCGGGTCCCAACCGGTATCTCACGCGGTTATAAAGAGATACTACAGGGTTCGGCATATGTCGAGATGAAGGGAAATGAAGTCTTCAAGGTTGCGGTAACCACCTTGGGTAGAATCGTAGATGAGACCTTGGCCGCCAATAACATGGAAAAATCAGATGTGGATTGGTTAATTCCCCACCAGGCCAATATAAGGATCATCAATGCAACCGCAAAAAAGCTGCAGACTCCGATGGATCATGTGGTTGTCACAGTGGATGAACATGGCAACACCTCTGCGGCGTCGGTACCTCTCGCTTTGGATGTGGCAGTCAGGGATGGCCGGATTAAGCGTGGTGAGACTATCCTCATGGAGGCATTTGGCGGCGGTTTTACCTGGGGTTCGATTTTAGCGAAATATTAGTGATTTGACAGTGCAAGCTATGAGTAATTCATCATTCGGTATCGTTTTTCCAGGACAGGGGTCTCAGTCCATCGGGATGTTGAGTGAGTTGGCAGCAGCCCATCCAATTGTCAGTCAGACATTCGCAGAGGCTACGGACGCCTTGGGCTATGATCTGTGGGAGCTGGTTCAAAATGGCCCGAATGACGCACTCAACCAGACTACGAAGACACAACCCGCGATGCTTGCTGCCGGGGTGTCTGTGTGGCGGGTCTGGCTGGAACAAGGCGGTGCCAAGCCTCAAATCATGGCGGGACACAGTCTGGGAGAATACACGGCATTGGTTTGCGCGGATGCGATCGAATTTCCCGATGCAGTCAGGCTGGTGGCCGAGCGAGGCCGATTTATGCAGGAGGCCGTGCCTGAGGGAAGCGGCGGCATGGCGGCAATCCTTGGACTCGACGACGATCAGGTGAAAACGGTCTGTGCCGAAGCCGCATCCGGTGATGTGATAGAAGCGGTAAACTTCAATTCACCCGGCCAGGTCGTCATTGCCGGCCATAAAGAGGCAGTGGACCGGGCATGCACATTGGCTAAGGAGGCAGGTGCTAAACGTGCATTGCCACTCCCGGTCAGTGTGCCATCGCATTGCGCATTGATGAAACCGGCTGCAGAGCGATTGGCTCAATTGCTTAATGAGGTCGGTATTTCAAAACCCTCAATCTCGGTGATACACAACGCAAGCGTCACCGTGGCAAAGGATGCCGAGTCGATACGCAAGCAGCTTGCCGCTCAGTTATACAGTCCTGTGCGATGGGTGGAAACGGTACAGATGATGGCGACCTCGGGTATTTCGAGCCTGTTTGAAGCAGGGCCCGGAAAGGTCTTGGCGGGATTGACTAAAAGAATCGATCGTGGTCTTGTCGGATTGCCTGTGTTTGATGGAAAAAGCTTGATGCAAGCGCTGGAGACATTGAAATGAGTCTGGAGAATGAGATAGCAGTTGTTACCGGTGCCAGTCGCGGTATCGGCGCAGCCATTGCAGACACCCTGGCGGATGCGGGTGCAACGGTGATCGGCACAGCGACCTCCGAGGCGGGTGCCCAAGGGATTACAGAACGTTTTAAGTCTGCGGAGCATGCCGGGTGTGGCATGGTGTTGAATGTCGCTGATGTTGAATCAATCGATGCGCTCATTGAGGCGGTCGGTAAGGAGTTCGGTAATCCTACTGTACTGGTGAACAATGCCGGTATTACCCGCGATAATCTCCTCATGCGCATGAAGGATGAGGAGTGGGAAAGCATCATCAACACCAACCTGACCTCTGTTTTTCGCCTCAGCAAGGCGGTATTACGCGGCATGATGAAGGCGCGAAAGGGGCGTATTATCAATATCTCATCCATAGTCGGGGCTATGGGGAACGCCGGTCAGACCAACTACGCTGCCGCCAAGGCGGGAATCCACGGTTTTACACGCTCTTTGGCCAGGGAGGTGGGTTCGAGAGGAATTACCGTCAATTCTGTGGCGCCGGGCTTTATCCAGACAGATATGACGAACGATCTGCCTGAGGAACAACGCAAGAATCTTGAAGTGAACATCCCTTTGCAAAGACTGGGATCACCGGAGGATATTGCCAATGCGGTTTTGTTCCTGGCAGGGCAATCCGGACGTTATATTACCGGTGAAACACTCCATGTTAACGGTGGAATGTACATGAGTTGATATGTGAAAACTCGGGATCAATTCTCATATTTAACATAAATAAAATATCATAACATTTTGTTAAATAAATATATTTATGGTGAATTTGAGATGCGAAAGCTATCTGAGGATTGCGCTTTTCTCAAGTGTTTTTTGTTACTACAATACCGCATCGGTCCTTTTCGAGGCCGGCGGATAATCCAGAGGAAATTAATAACATGAGCGATGTCGTAGAACGAGTTCGTAAAATTGTCGTAGAACAACTAGGCGTGAAGGAAGAGGAGGTGACGTTAGAAGCCTCTTTTGTCGATGATCTTGGCGCTGACTCTCTCGACACAGTGGAATTGGTTATGGCTCTTGAAGAGGAATTTGAAACCGAGATTCCTGATGAAGAGGCTGAAAAGATCACAACTGTGCAACTTGCTGTCGATTACATCAACGCACACAGTTAATCTTTGCGCAAAGATTTTCTATTTTTTATAGGCCGTCAAGCTCTAACAATAGAAAGGGGCGCGGCCTTTTGCTTTTCAGCAATACCACTGAACTTTGGGGGTAGTCTACATGACTGCAAGAAGGGTCGTCGTTACGGGTTTAGGTATGGTAGCGCCTGTGGGGCTGGATATTCCTACATCGTGGGAGAATATTCAGGCCGGCAAGAGTGGTATACAACCCATTACCCATTTTGATGTTGGGTCATTTTCTACCCAGTTCGGTGGTCCCATCTACGGTTTCGAAATCACCGATTACATAGCGAAGAAAGAAGCCAAGAAAATGGATAAGTTTATCCATTATGGCATCGCTGCCGGTATACAGGCGATCAAAGATGCAGGGCTTGAGGTGACTGAGGAGAATGCGGAACGCATCGGTGTTCTGATTGGCTCAGGTATCGGCGGCATTACCGGTATCGAAAACAGTTACCAGGCCTACCTGGATGGCGGTCCACGTAAAATCTCGCCGTTTTTCGTGCCCGCGAGCATCATTAATATGGTATCCGGTAACCTCTCCATCATGTATGGATTGAAGGGACCCAACTACTCGATCGTTTCCGCATGCAGCAGTGGCGCCCATAGCATCGCCGAGGCTGCTATGATGATCCGGTATGGCCGTACGGACGTGATGATCGCCGGTGGCGCCGAAATGGCCACATCACCGGTCGGCTTGGGTGGGTTCGCAGCGGCACGGGCGCTTTCCCGTCGCAACGACGATCCGCAGGGAGCCAGTCGTCCTTGGGATAAAGACCGGGATGGTTTCGTACTCAGCGATGGCGCCGGTGTGGTTGTGCTGGAGGAGTATGAGCAGGCCAAGGCGCGCGGCGCGAAGATCTATGCCGAATTGGCCGGTATCGGCATGAACTCCGATGCCTATCACATGACGGCACCCTCAGTAGACGGATCAGGTGCCGCCAAATGCATGGAGCTGGCACTTCAGGATGGCGGAATCAACGTGGATGAGGTTGATTATATCAACGCACATGGAACTTCCACCCCGGCTGGCGATGTGGCGGAGACTATGGCAGTCAAACGTGCCTTCGGTGATCATGCATACAAGCTTTGCGTCAGTTCCACGAAATCGATGACCGGTCATATGTTGGGTGCGGCAGGTGGCGCAGAGGCCGTTTATACGATTCTGGCACTCTACAATCAGGTTGTACCACCCACCATCAATTTGGAAAACCAGGATCCCGAATGCGACCTGGATTATGTCCCCAATAGCGCAAGAGCGATGAAGCTGGACGTGGTGATTTCCAACTCATTTGGATTTGGCGGCACAAACGGTACCCTGGCATTCCGCCGTGTAAACTGAGGACGAAGGCTAATTGCTAATTAACGGCAAACCAGGCGATCTGATTCCGCTCTCTGATCGTGGTCTGCAATACGGCGATGGTTTGTTCGAGACTTTGGCTGTCCGACAGGGGCGCCCCTGTTTATGGCGGCGACACATGGCCCGACTTTCCCGTGGGGAAACGGCACTCGGCTTCCCTCCCGGCGATAAGCAGCTGCTTGAAAAAGAGGTTCTCGCACTCTGTGCCGAGCATGATCTGGCGGTTTTGAAGATCATACTTACCCGGGGCAGTGGGGGCAGGGGATATACCCCTCCCAGTCCCGGTTCACCGCGACGTCTTATCAGCCTCCATCCCTGGCCCGACTATCCTCAGACCTGGTATAAAGAAGGTATTCATCTTGGGATTTGCCGCACCAGGATTGGCCGAAACAGACAGCTGGCGGGTTACAAACACTTAAACCGTCTTGAACAAGTACTGGCGCGTAGGGAATGTCAGGATGACGTCCTGTCCGAGTGCCTGATGATGGATGAGAGGGAGAAGGTGATCTGCGGCACACAGTCCAACCTGTTCATGCTGCAGGGCAAGACGATCTATACGCCTGATCTTACTCATTCAGGCATTGCGGGTGTGGTCAGAGAATTGGTGATTGAAATTGCCGAGCAGCTCTCGATCCCATTGCACATCACCGATTTGGATAGGGATAGGCTGATGAGTGCCGATGCCATGTTTGTAACTAATTCCGTGATGGGATTCTGTCCGGTCGCGGCGCTGAACAAGCGGCGATTTGACCAGGAGAGTATTCCCCGTGAGTTGCGTCACAGGGTGGAGGAAGCCTGTAGCGCGGCTTAGTATTTACTCTATTGGTTATCTAAAAGTCGTGGTAATCAACTTCACCCTGCGGATTTTTCCAGTAGAATGGCGTTATGCTCAAGGCCAACGATTATTTCCAATTAGTAGAGTCCGACCGGTGAGATATGCGGGTTAATCGTCTGCTCGGTATTCTGATCTTTATCGCCAGCATCCTTATGGCTTGGGGTTGGATGGAATATGACGGCTTTCTCAACAAATCCCTGAATTTACCCGAGGAGGGCGTGAACTATATTCTGCATCCGGGTATGACGGTCAGAAGTTTGGCGGAGGATCTGCAGCAACGAGGTATGCTCGAGAAGCCCATGCTGTTGAGATTCACTGCCCGTTGGCAGGGTCAAGCCAGTAAACTGAAGGCCGGTGAATACTATCTGCCTGCTGGAACCACGCCACCGAAGCTGCTTGAAATCCTCAGCTCCTCACAGGTTGTTCAATATGCCCTCACAATCATCGAGGGGTGGACATTCGATCAGTTGATGACTGCGATCAGACGTGATCCGGTATTGGAACATAGCCTGAAGGAGGTAACGAACGATCAGGTGATGCAACATCTTGGTATGGGCGATCTGCATCCGGAGGGGCGATTCTACCCTGATACCTATCACTTTCCCCGCGGTACCACCGATGCGGCATTTTTAAAGCGGGCCTATAAACGAATGGAATCTGTATTGGAACAGGCCTGGCAACAGCGGAAGAAGCAGCTGCCGCTGAAAAACCCGTATGAGGCTCTCATACTGGCCTCGATTATCGAGCGGGAGACCGGCATACCAGAGGAGCGTGGCATGATAGCCGGTGTATTCATAAGGCGCCTGCAGCGTGGCATGTTGTTACAGACCGATCCCACGGTTATCTACGGTATGGGAGAGAGCTATAACGGCAATATCCGCAAGCGGGACCTCACTCGCGACACTCCTTACAACACCTATCTGCACAAAGGATTGACACCGACACCAATTGCCATGCCGAGCGGCGCTGCAATACGTGCGGCTTTGAATCCGGAAGAGGGCAATTCGCTCTATTTCGTCGCAACCGGTGATGGCGGACACTATTTCTCTTCAACCCTTGAGGAGCACAACAAAGCGGTACGAAAGTATCAGTTGAAGAGATGACTGCAATGAATAAGACGGTAAAAGGACGATTCATCACCGTTGAAGGCGGTGAAGGGGCTGGAAAAAGCAGTAATCTGGCATTCATCCAATCCTTGATTGAAACCGCAGGCAAACAGGTGCTATTTACCCGGGAACCGGGTGGAACGCCGCTTGGCGAAGCCATTCGTGAATTGCTGCTGGGACACAATCACACCGGTATGGCGGACGATACGGAATTGCTGTTGATGTTCGCCGCACGTGCGGAGCATCTGCAACAAAAAATCCTACCGGCACTTGAGCGGGGAATCTGGGTGTTGTGCGATCGTTTCACTGATGCAAGCTTTGCCTATCAAGGGGCGGGAAGAGGGCTTTCGCTGGAGAAAATTGCCAAGTTACAGCAGTTCGTTCAGGGTACGTTGCGTCCCGATCTGACATTGCTGCTCGACGTGCCGGTGGATACCGGTTTGCAGCGTGCCGGGAAGCGTTCAGAGCCTGACCGATTTGAAAGCGAGAACCGCGACTTCTTTGAAAAAGTGAGAGCGGGATATCTGCAGATCGCAACGCAGGAGCCTGATCGTGTCCAGGTAATCGATGCATCTCCAGCCTTGGAAATGGTGCAGAATCAAATCAAAACGGTCGTTCAACACTATCTGGAGAGCCAGGGTGAGTGAGTTGCGTTATCATCGCCTGCCGTGGCACGACGAGCAGTGGCATTTTTTACAACAGGCCATTAAACAGCACCGACTGTCCCATGCCTTATTACTTTCGGGACCTCCCGGATTGGGAAAAGAGCAGTTCGTGCTCAGTTTTGCCCAATCCGTGTTGTGTGTGGATAGAGACCGTGACGGTATCGCCTGCGGCGCCTGTCGACAGTGTCAGTTGCTGTACAGCGGTAACCATCCCGATTTTCAATGGTTGAAACCGGATGAAGAAAGTAAAAGCGGTGAGATAACGATAGAAGCCATTCGGAATCTTACCGCCAATGCTGCATTAACCAGCCATGCCGGCGGTAACAAGGTCATCGCCATACAACCGGCCCATCGAATGAACAAAGCCGCGGCCAACAGTCTCCTCAAAACCCTGGAAGAGCCTACGCCGGGCAGCGTGATATTGCTGTTGACCGATCAACCGGGCAGATTACTTGCCACTATCCGCAGCCGCTGTCAGAAACTACATTTCAAACCTCCGCACAGGACACAGGCCATCGAGTGGCTCTCTGACAAGGTGAACCAGGAAGATCCGCGACTGTTGTTAACACTGGCCAACGGTGCGCCACTCAAGGCGCTTCAGCTTGACAACAGTGAACTCCTGAATGCTCGCAAGGAAATGGCAAAGGGATTTCTACAGCTTCTGGGTGGGAAACGTGATCCGGTCAGTCTGGCGCGTGGATGGGGAGCCTTTGACAGAGTCTTGTTGTTGGAGTGGCTGACGGGCTGGGTGATCGATCTGATTCGTCTGCAGGAAGGGGGAGATGAGGGGGGGATCTTTAATCGGGATCTCACTCAAGCTTTGCAGAAAACGGCCGACAAGATAAACTCGAGGACTCTGCATGGCTATCTGCTCCAGGTTTATGCGGCCAGGAGTACCGTAGAGAGCAATTTAAACCCGCAATTGACCTTGGAAAAGCTGCTGATTTCCTGGTGTGATTGCAGAACCCAGGCGTGATAGACAGAAACTGAGAATCGTATGGCTGGTGGACCCAAACAAGGAATACTCTCGCTGACAATCAAGGATAAAAATGCCTTGTATGCGGCCTATATGCAATTTGTTGAATTTGGTGGACTTTTTATTCCCACGACCAAGCAGTACCGATTGGGTGACGAGGTTTTCATGCTGCTGACGCTGATGGACGAGACGGAGCGTCTGCCGGTGGCCGGTAAGATCATCTGGATCACACCCGTCGGCGCGGAGGGTAACAGAGCAGCCGGTATCGGTGTCCAGTTCAGTGATCAGGATGGCGGTGCAGCACGCAACAAGATCGAGACTTATCTTGCCGGCGCCCTGAAATCAGATCGTCCTACACACACGCTATAGTCATAAGCCGACAAACATGCGGGTTCTCTATCTGACCGATGGTTAGTTGTTTTTCCTTTTGCAACACAACCG
Source organism: Candidatus Thiodiazotropha sp. (assembly GCA_040506195.1). Classification (GTDB taxonomy): domain Bacteria; phylum Pseudomonadota; class Gammaproteobacteria; order Chromatiales; family Chromatiaceae; genus Thiodiazotropha. The sequence goes on from JBEVXH010000005.1 coordinate 48,944, forward strand.
AAATGGAGATCTTTCTCAGCCCCCTGCCGGTGGAGCTGCTGATAGGTATCGTTCACAGAACGAAATTATCGAGTCTGGAGTTGAAGATGGAGCTACAATCCCCAGCCAAAATCAGGAACGGCCCTGATAAAGCCCCATGTTAGTCGATTCCCACTGCCATCTCGATCGTGTCGCTCTTGCACCCTACAGCGGGGATTTTGCCAGCTTTATGAGCAGCACCCTTGCACAAGGTATCGATCATCTGCTGTGTGTCTCAATCGATCTTGAATCCTGGCCCGCTATGGTGGCCCTGGTGGCGGATTACCCGCAGATTTCCGTATCGGTGGGCGTGCATCCAAATGATAAGGAGCGTCATGAACCCACGGTTGAGGAGTTGCTGAGACTCTCACGCCGTGAAAAGGTCGTCGCCATCGGGGAGACCGGACTGGATTATTTTCATGGCGAAGGGGATCTGGATTGGCAGCGTGAACGGTTTCGGCAGCATATTCGAGCTGCCAAGGCGGCGAAGCTGCCTCTCATCATCCACACCCGGGACGCCCGGATCGATACAATCCAGATCATGCAGGATGAGGGGGCGGACGATGTGGGTGGGGTGATGCACTGCTTCACAGAGAACTGGTCTATGGCGAGGCAGGCACTGGAGATGGGCTTTTATATCTCATTTTCCGGCATCATCACCTTCAAGAATGCGGCCGAGTTGCGTGATGTCGTAAAGCTGGTGCCGATGGATCACCTGCTGATCGAGACAGACTCTCCCTACCTGGCGCCGGTACCTCACCGCGGCAAACCCAATCAGCCGATCCATGTACGGCATGTTGCTGAATGTGTTGCCGAGCTGAAAGGGCTGACACTCGAGGCAATTGCCGATCGGACAAGCGCTAATTTCTATCGCTGTTTCCCCCTGGCACAGGACGCGCTATCCAGTTCTACCGGACTAGATTATGAATAAATCAGCAGCTCTATGGTTACTCTGTAGTTTCTTTTCTGCAGCCCTGGCGGCACAAGATAGGAGCACAGAGGGTTATGAGGATTTGGTCATCAACACCAAAGGTGGTCTTGAGGTAACCACGACCGATGGTGAATTCTCCATGCAGTTGGGGGGCAGGATCCTGGCTGACGCCGCAGTCTATGGTGAGGATAAAAATGCCCTGGGCAACGGGAGCGAACTGCGTGATTTAAGACTCGATCTGGAAGGACGGCTGTATGCCGATTTCATCTACGAGTTCAGTGTCGACTTCTCGGATGGGGAAGCGGACGTTAAGGATGCCTGGTTTGCCTATGACGCCATCTACCCCTGGCGCTTTTCCGTTGGACATTTCAAAGAGCCTTTCAGCCTGGAGGAGATGACCAGCAAGCGATATCTGACCTTTATGGAGCGTGCCTTGCCGAATGCGTTCGTTCCAGGAAGAAGCATGGGTATTGGCGCCCAGTGGTCGGGTGAACAGATGACCTTTGCCGCCGGCCTGTTCGGTGATGAATACAACGATGACACTGACGATGAGGGTGATGAAGGCTGGGGTGTCACCAGTCGCTGGACTTATGCGCCGCTGGCGGAAGATAGATCCGCAATTCACATGGGTATAGCCGCCAGCTACAGAAAGCTGGATGATGAACAGGAGGTTCGAATCGATACCAGGCCGGAGTCTCACCTGACCGATATTCGATATCTCGACACGGGTAAACTCAAGCAGACTCGATCTACCGCGCTATTGGGTCTGGAAGGTGCATGGGTGTCAGGTCCGTTTTCCCTGCAGGGTGAGTGGATGCAAGCAAAAATTGAGCGCGACGAAGGTACGGAGCCAACCTTTGAAGGCTGGTATCTACAGGTTAGTTGGTTCCTGACAGGTGAAAGCCGCCGCTATAAGCAGCGTTCGGCAAAATTTGGGCGTATTAGGCCGCTTTTCAACCATGGCGCTGTAGAGGTGGCCGCACGTTTCAGTTCCCTGGATCTCGACGATGGGGAGATTGAGGGTGGATCCAGCGACAATATCACACTGGGAATCAATTGGTACATCAATCGGCAGATCCGCCTGATGGCCAATACAATCTTTGTCGATAATGACAGCCATGCCGATGCGGATGGTGATGTGGAGGGGGAGGATACGCCCTCTATTCTTCAGATTCGGGCTCAAGTTGATTTCTAGGCTGTGACAATGATGTCAAATTTATCTATACAGGCCCTTAAAATGATACCTAACCTCGGTAAAGGAGCGCTTCTGCTGCTGTTCCTTTTCGCCTGGTCGATACCATCCTATGTTGCTGCAAGTGGCAGTGATCCGAATACATTGGTAATAGGTAAGATCAGCCACAATCCTAAAAAGCATTATCGTTACTTGAAACCCATGCTGATGTATGTGGTGGAAAGAATGCGTGACCTCGGAATCACAAAAGGCAAGATCCGCATGGCAAAAAGCAAAGAGCATATGGCGGAATTGTTGGCTAGAGGTGATGTGGACTGGGTGACGGAAACACCTATAGCCGCATCGTATCTGCATGAGAAAAGCGGTGCAGAGCTATTGCTTAGAAAGTGGAAAAAAAATGCATCTGAATATTATACGGTATTTTTTTCACTTAAGGATGGGACAATAAAGAAGCTGGAGGACCTGAAGGGAAAGATCATTGCCCTGGAGGATCCAGCATCAACGACAGCCTACTATTTGCCTGTCCATGCAATGTTACACAACGGATTGACACCGATTAAGTTGAAAAGCTTTCGGGAGACACCACCGACTGATAAGGTTGGTTTTGTGTTTGTCCGGGAAGAGATCAATATAGCCACACTGGTGAATAAAGGCCTGGCCAACGCTGGTGCATTCAGCAATCTGGATTGGGATAAGGAGGATCATCTGCCATCACAATATCGCGCTCAGTTTTCTATAATTAAAAAACTTCCACCTGTCGTTCGCGCAGTGGAATTGGTGCGCCGTGATTTAAACCCGGCATTAAAAAGACGCCTCGAAGGGATTTTGCTAAAGGCCGGTGATGACCCGAAGGCTCAGCCTGTCCTGCATGCCTATCAGCGAACCAAAAAATTCGATGTACTGAGTAGTGAGCAAAAACAATCGATATACGATATGTACTCTATAGTTGATAAAGTCGATCAAGCCCTCATACCCTGAAAGAGTCGAGTCATGCGCAAAGGTAAAATTACGATGCGAAGCATGAGAAACATTTACATACGACCACAAGGGTTGAATGTATGTATAGCTTGATGCGGCCCTGTTGAATCCTGATGGACTACTGATTCAATGGCAAGAAATCTTCAGTTCAGATATACCGTTGCTATTGGTGCCGGAATCGTCATTGTTACGATTATTCTTGCCACGCTGTTTTTCTTCCAGTCTAAGGACCTGCTTTCCAATATCAAATCCACCACCTCCTCCACAATGAGTGTTGCCCTGCATAGTGAGGCAAAAAAACGCCTTATGAATCTAAGTGCAATTCTGAGTGAGGATGTGGCAAATCCCCTCTATAATTTTGATATGCTCGCTATCCTGCATCTGCTGCAGAGCGTTGCCAATCTGGATGACATCGTCTATGTCATGGTGATCGATCCACAGGGCGTGATTGTTCACGATGGAACCGAACTGTTGGGCAACTACGGCAAGCAGATAGAAGACGTAAAAATTCTGGACTGGATTGAAAGGGAATCGGTGCCGCTGCTCACAAACTCGAAAGATGTGATGGAGATAGTCTCTCCAGTCAATATTGCCGATGAAAGACTGGGTTGGGTTAGAATTGCGCTATCCAAAAAGGAGCAATTGGAAAACACGGGGAAACTGACTCTACAGCTATCCGAATTAATCTCGGAATCGCATCAACGCGAACGATATCTGCTGTTTTTCGTAACCGGTATTTTGTTGTTGCTTGGCTTGGCTTTGGCTGCATTGATTTCAAATAGGTTAGTGTCACCGATTCGAATGCTGACAGAATATGTAAAACGTGTCGGTGAAGGTGCCTATGGCATTGAGCTGGAAAAAAGCCGAAATGACGAGATCGGTCAACTGATCCACTCATTCAACCGTATGAGCAGGGATCTTTCCAATACCTCGGTATCTAGACAGTATCTGAATGATGTACTCAATAACTTGCGTGATGCATTGATCGTGGTCTCTGTCGATAAGAACATCATCATGGTCAATAATGCCGCTGCTGATATGATCGGTTACGATAAAGAGCGGATGGTGAGTATGTCATATTACGACATTATCGACAGTCGAGACGGTGTGCGCGTCAAGCAATGGCTCACCTATCTTGTGAAGGACGAGGCCGACAGTATTGACGCCAGATATATTACCGCTGAGGGTTCCTGCGTTCTGGTCTCCCTTTCAGGCGCCTATCTCGACCTCTCAGGCGGTCCGGGGCAGATCATCACGGTCGCGCAGGATGTCGGTGAACATAGAAAGAATGAGGAACATATACGCTATCTGGCCCAATATGACGGCTTGACCAATCTGCCCAATAGACAACTATTCAGAGATCGGCTAAAACATGCCATGGAGCAGGCTGATCGGGGAGAGTATCTTGTCGCCTTGATGTTTATCGATCTGGATCGCTTTAAGAAGGTCAATGACAGCCTTGGTCACCATGCTGGTGATCTGCTGTTGAAAGAGATAGCTGTGCGATTGAAGAAGATGCTCCGCGTGGGTGATACTGTGGCGCGTTTGGGGGGGGATGAATTCACTATTGTTGCGGAGCAGATCAAATCGACAAGCGATGGCGTAGGCATTGCCAAAACCATCCTTGAAACCGTCAAGAAACCGTTCGAGATCGAATCAAGGAAGGTGCATATCGGGTGCAGCATCGGTATCGTCTTCTATCCATTCTCCAAGGATGACATCGGTAGCTTGATTCAGAAGGCCGATATGGCCATGTATCAAGCAAAAAGGAGCGGGCGCGGGAAGTATTGCGTCTATCACCATTTGCTGGGTGCCAATGAGGATGGCCTGATACAACAGGAAAGTGAGTTGATGGAGGCATTGAAGACAAAAAGTTTCCATCTGCTCTACCAGCCAATCATCGATATCAACACAGGATCAATGGCCGGAATAGAGGCCTTGTTGCGGTGGGATAATCCAAGACGCGGTTTACTGGATCCCACAGAGTTTCTTCCATTTCTCGAAAACTCTGGTTTAATCATCGAATTGGGTGATTGGATTTTGGAAAGGGCCTGTAAAGAAATACTTGCCTGTGACGATAGCGGCGATCGGCCATTACAATTGAATGTCAATGTTTCCATGCATCAATTTAATCAAGGTGATTTTTCACAACGTGTTGAGTCGATATTGACCAGGACAGGCTTCGATCCAAAGCGACTTGAGTTGGAAATCACAGAAAGCAGTCTGATAGAAGATATCGAACTGAGCAGGTATGTCGTACGCAGTCTGAAAAAGCTTGGAGTTCGTATCGCAGTCGATGATTTTGGCACAGGTTATTCTTCCTTCTCTTATCTAAGGGACTTTAAGCTGGATACACTGAAACTTGATTCCAGTTTCATCAAGGGATTACCCGCAGACAATTATGCCGCCGGTATCTGCACGGCACTGATAAAAATGGCGGAAATCATGGATCTGAACGTGGTTGCTGAAGGAGTGGAAAATTCACGGCAGTTAGAGTGGTTGAGTCAAGAGAATGTACAACAGTGCCAGGGCTACTTCTTTAGCGAACCTGTTGCTCTGACTGACCAGGAAACCTCTGATTGATTCAGGATTTCAGGCAGTACACAAATGTACCGCCATTATTCATTGTCGCAAGTGAGTGTAAAAAACTGACGGCAGAGAATCGTATTTTCTGCTTCCGTGCCCTGATAATACCGTGAATAGCATCAATCAAAGCCTTCCTAAGATTATAACTGCCGACTGTTTTCGAAACAGTCATCTGGATAACTGATGCTATATGAGATGGCAGGCTCACTCAATGTCCGATATACATTTCATCATACTCTTTGGCATATCGCTCAAGGATGTTTTTCCGCTTCAGCTTCAGAGTGGGAGTGATCAAACCGTTCTCCACGCTCCAGGGTTCACCGAGCACGGTCACACGGATGATTTTCGCGTAACCGGGAAAGTTGTCCAGGTGATTGTTGATACGGGCCAATAACTCCTGCATCTGCTGCTCGCTGATATCGCCGGGGTTAAAACCAAGTATTTTGGCATGTTCGGGATTGAGCACCACGATGGCGGACAGGTAGGGTTTGCTTTCGCCGAGCACCAGTACCTGGTCGAACAGGGAATCCATCGCGATGCACATCTCCATGTCGGCAGGGGGAACCTTTTCACCATTGGCCATAACAATGATCTCTTTCAGTCGACCGGTGATAAAGATATAACCATCTTCGATTTTCGCCTTGTCACCTGTATGGAACCAACCATCTGCATCAATCACCTCAGAGGTTGCATTCCGGTTGTTCCAGTATCCCATCATCACATTAGGTGCTCTGCAAAGCAGTTCCTCATACTCATTGATCTTAACTTCTATTCCGGGAAAGGGCCTGCCGACACTGGCCGGAAAATTGTTTTCGTGGGTATTGGCAGAGATGATGGGACTGGTTTCCGTTAGGCCGTAACCCTGCAGTATGGGCACACCGAGTCCAATGAAAACTTTGGCGATGTCTGGCGAAAGCGGAGCGCCGCCTGAAACCGCAATTCGCAAGCATCCACCCAGCTTGTCCTGAATCTTACGCGCCACAATCTTTTCCAGTAGTGGCCAGAGCCATAATTTAGGTGACCATGAGCTACGTCCTTGCTGAAACTCAAAATGGGTCCAACCGGTTTCGACAGCCAGATTGAATATGCCGCGGGCTATTGCAGAGTCGCTCTCGAGTTTGTCCTGTATCTTGGCGTACACCCTCTCAAATATGCGTGGTACCGAAATCAATATGGTTGGTTTGATGGTCTCGAGATCTTCAGCCAGCTGAGGAATCGATCTCGCGTAGGCCGTGGCTGCGCCAGATACGAGTGCCAGATAGTAGCCAACGGTTCGCTCCAGGGTATGCGAGAGCGGCAGAAAAGAGAGAAAGGTGTCGGTTGTATAGATATCGATAACCTTCACACCGCTCTCGATATCCCACAGGATATTGTGATGACTCAACATCACACCTTTGGATCGGCCGGTGGTGCCTGAAGTGTAGACAATAGTGGCCAGTTCCTTGCTGGCTATATCGATGACCTGCAGTCTATCGCTGGTTTGATCGGGCAGCCATTCTTCGAGTGAGACCAGGTGGGGCTGAAGACCCATCGGGTCGACCTTGTGCAGCGAGACGATACGGTTCAGGCCGGCCAACTGATTGCGGATCTGCTGGAGTTCCTGCCACTGTTCGTTGTTTTCCAAAAGCAGCAGACGGATGTCGGCATCTTGCAGGATGTAACCGATATTCTCGGGGCGATCATTGGTGTAGAGGGGTACGGTGACCAAGCCCAGGCACTGAGCCGCCAGATCGAAGATGGCCCATTCGCGGCAGTTGCGCAACATGATGGCCACCCTGTCGCCCGGTCTGAGATTTTCATTGCGAAAGGCGGCCTGCCAGCGTGCAACCATTTGCGCCATCTCACCCCAGCTGGTCTCTTGCCAAACCTCGCGTTCTTCATCGTATTGTATATAGGCAGTGGCATCCGGTGAGCGTTTTACACGTTCCTTGAAGACAGCGCCTATCGTGTCGGCATCTTTCATCTGTATAGTATCAATATTCGGATTATCCATGCTGGCACCATTTTTTCTCGCTTAAAGAACCCCGGTTTTTGTTGTCGGGTTCACTTTGGTGTGGGTAGAGTAGCATTTCGCACCCTGGGACTGTCGGCGCTGATAAGTAAATCAGTTCCGACACGCCTTAACTTATCCTATCCTGAACCGGTATGGAAATATTTACGCATCAAGCGGCACCCCGTTTGTTGAGTTTGGATATTATTGAACCCCTCTGTTTACGCTCGGATGCCACCGTGCCGAGGTGGCTGAATGAATTCACCTGAATGATTTGGCTGCGCAGGCGGTCCGCCTCATCCAGCGCCACTTTTTCGCTCTCGCTCAAGATCCCAAGGGAGACGGCTTCTGCAATCAGATTTCGGTTCTCTCTTGATTTCAGCTGACCGGCCCGTTTTGCTCTGCGTAAGGTCTTTTCATGGGGCGCTGCGGCATTCACGGCAAACAGCGCCTGTTCCAATTGACCGGCCCGCTGTTGTTGATCCTCTGTAGTGTAGATCCCCTGAGTCAGCCGTTCCCTGGCCTCGTTAGGGCTAAGCAGAATACGCGCAACCTGGTGGTCGAGGTTATCGGTGGGTTTATGAAACGGCAGTCCGGTTGGAAATATCACCAGCCGCATCAGCCAGGCCAGGGGTCTGAACGGGATATTGCGTAACAGGCCCCGCAAGGCATGCTGGAAACGATAGAGGGAATCCTCCAAGGCCCATCTCATCAGCGGCAGGTCGTCTTGACGCTCTCCCTCTTCGACATAGCGCTTAAGGCATGCACTGGCAATATAAAGGTTACTTAGCATGTCACCAAGTCTGGCTGAGAGGCGTTCCTTACGTTTGAGCGAACCACCCAGTGTCATCAGCGCCGCATCGGTGGTCAGGGCAAAGGTGGATGCCATCCAGTTCAGGCGTTGAAAGTAGCGCTTGGCAGGTCCGCTTTTCGGGCTTTCGGAAAGCCGTCCACGGGTGACGCCGAACCAGAGGGTGCGGGCAAAGTTTGTCAGTACGAAACCGATGTGACTGAAGAGAGCATCATCGAACTGTGTAAGTGCGATTTCCTGATCGGGATTCTCAGCCGCCTCGAATTCGCTGAGAATGTAAGGGTGGGCGCGTATCGCACCCTGACCGAAGATGATCATGCTGCGTGTGAGTATATTGGCGCCCTCAACGGTAATTGCGATGGGAATCGCCTGGTAGCCTCTGCCTGTCAGGTTGTCGGGACCGAGACAGATGCCACTGCCACCCTGGATATCCATGGCATCGTTGACCGCCTGGCGGTATCGCTCGGTAAGATGGTACTTGATGATGGCTGAGATAACAGAAGGCGATTCACCGCTATCCAGTGCGCTGAGCGTCAGTTTACGCGCCGCATCCATCTGATAGGTCAGTCCGCCAATCCTTGCCAGCGCCTCTTCCACCCCCTCGAAGTGGCCTATGGGTTGGCCGAATTGGGTGCGCACCGCGGCATAGGCACCGGTATAACGGCTGGCGCTTTTGCCGGCCGCGGTCGAGAGTGCGGGAAGTGAGATGCCACGTCCCTCAGAGAGGCATTCGACCAGCATTTGCCAACCCTTGCCGACACCCTCGGTTCCACCGATTACCCAGGCCATGGGGATGAATACGTCACGGCCTGCAATGGGACCATTATGGAATGGTATGTCGAGGGGCATGTGTCTTGAACCTATCTCCACACCGGATGTTTCACGGGGGATAAGGGCCAGTGTGATGCCCGGATGGGGATCGTCTGAGAGCAGGCCTTGTGGGTCCTCCAATTTGAATGCCAGTCCGATAAGGGTTGCGACCGGCGCCAGTGTTATATAGCGCTTTTCCCAGTTGAGCCTGATACCCAGGACCTGGTTCCCTTCAAAGTTACCGTACGTGACCTGGCCATTGTCCGGAATGGCGCCGGCATCACTGCCTGCGTGGGGATTGGTCAGGGCAAAACAGGGTATCTCCTCTCCAGTGGCCAGCTTGTTGAGATAGTTTGCTTTCTGTTCATCCGTACCGTATTGAAGCAGCAGCTTTGCCGGGCCCAGGGAGTTGGGCACCATCACTGTAACGGCTGCGGTGATGCTGCGGCTGGCGATCTTCATCACCACCTGGGAGTGGGCATAGGCGGAAAAGCCGAGACCACCGTAGTTTTTGGGGATGATCATGCCGAAAAGGCCTGATTGTTTGATGAACTGCCACACCTCGGGAGGCAGGTCTTTGCGTTCGTTGGTGATGTTCCAGTCATCGAGCATATCGCAGAGGGTTTGCACCGGCCCGTCAAGGAATTCCTGTTCCTGCTCCGTCAGATGGCATTGTGGCTGGCGCAGCAGTTTGCTCCAGTCGGGTTGTCCCGAGAATAGTTCACCGTCCCACCAGACACTCCCGGCGTTCAACGCCTCTTTTTCGGTGGTCGACATGGAAGGCATCACCTTCCGGAATGCGGACAACAGCGGTTTACTGATCCAGCGGAGACGCAGTCGCGGCTTAAGGTAGAAGAACAGAATTGTGGCATAGATCAACCATACAGGCACTGCGACAAGGAGTGTCATGAGCTCTGCAAGCTGCAGGCTGATCAGGAGTATGGGCGGCAACAGGACCCATACAATCGCACCTGCCGATCCATAGGCCAGTCCCAACAACATCAGCAATAAGAGTAGAAATCCGAGCAGTGTCATCGGTCAGTCTCGCGCATTGTGTTGATTATTTGCTGAGCCGCCTCATCGTCCTGAGGATGAGCTTGTTCCTCTTCATGTTTCTTATGTTTCTTGCTTGTTTCAGGTTCATTATCGGGAAAATCCACCTCGTCCATCTTTGTCGCAGCAGCGAAGGTGTGCTCGTTATCATTGTAAAGAATGCTGTCATCGCCCCATGGTAATCGACGATAGACACCCAGATCATCCAGTCCGAGGAATGGATATTTGATGATGTCGAAATAGGGTGAGTAGTCGAAGTCCTTTGGCGTGAAGAGTCGCGGGTTCCGTTTAAAGAAACGCAGGCTGCCGTCTTCATCACGATCGATAAAAGGCAGGATAGGAAAATTGACCTTATTGAAGGCTGATGCCAACAGCGAGGAACAGACGGTTCGCGTGGGTGATCCGGCATTGTGCTCAAACAGACTGGAGCGCCAGCGCCTGGGTAAGACGTTCCAGGGAAAGAAGAAGCGGGCCAGGTCGAGCAGGTGGCGCACATCATAGTCAAAGCCGATATGGTGGATGGCATGGCCCACCACCTTATGCACATCCTCAGGTTCGAGTCCTGTGGGACGGCAGATGCGCAAATGGTCCTTACGATACTTGGAGAGTGGGGTAATGATCGTGCCTTCACCCAGCAGGGCTTCGACCATCAACTGTTCACCGAGGTCGCCTTGATAGGCCATGCGTACCCGCTGTTGGAGTTGTGGATCGCGGATATCATAGATGCGTCCGATATAGAGCGCGGAGTGGGTCCATGTGCTTTGGGTGATGGTCTTGATTACGTTGCTTACCCGGCTGCGTCCCTCCACCAACAGAACATCAGCGGGTCTGAGTTCATAACTGAGGCGATTGAAATCACATAGCGGTGAGGTGGAGGGCGGACTCTCCTTTGTCAGCCACTCCGCTATCCACTGCATGATTATCTGTCCAACTTTCCTCATTTAAAACCCAGGAAAACAGTAAGTAATACAATAAGTATAGACCGTAATCTTATTAGGTGAGTTTCAACAGGAAGTGGAGTAATACTTGCTTAGGCGGGATTTATAGGAGCGTGCACAGGATTTGAAGATGGATAAACTCAATCCTCGCTGAGTACCTGAAAGCAGATTGAACGGTACTCATCCTTTAAATTGAAAATTTATAAATATAATATATAAAATAAATAGTTATATATTATTTATGAAGTAATCTGTGATTGCCTGTGTTGCCGAATCCCACCGCTCCACCAGATTCGGCAGGCACCCTCGTCGGATACCATGCAGGGTCCGATCGGTGTCCTTGGGGTACAAGCCTTGCCGTAGAGTGTGCACTGATTCGGGTATTTCCGACCCAGTACAACCGCCGCGCAGTCACAACCGGGAGGCATCTCGCCACTCCGTTTTCGAGCGGCAGAATCATAGTCGGGAAAACGCTTCCGGGCATCCCAGTTTGAGTACTCGTCATTCAGGCAAAAACCGGAATTGGGAATGATACCGATCCCACGCCAGTTGGCGTCGACGACAACCAGCGCCTTTTTCAGATGAGCTTTCGCGCAGGGATTACCGCCGGGTTTGACCAATTCAGGGTAACAGTTGTCGAGAAATATCCGGTCGTCTAGATACTGTCTGATCACGGAGTAGGTGGCCGCCAGCAGGCTCTCAGGGGTAAAGCCGGCCACAGCGGCAGGTATGTGGTGCTGTTGCGCGACAAATGACCACTCCTCCGGCCCCATCACAGTCGCCACATGACCGGGCGCGACCAGTGCATTGAATCCCGGCTTTTCACCACTGAGCAACATAGATACGGCAGGCCAGGTCAGTCGACCCGATAGCAGGATGGTGAGGTTGTCGGGCATACCCTCGACCAACAGCGCGGCGACCGGTGCCGTTGTGGTCTCGAAGCCGGCGGCAAAAAAGACCACCTCCCGGTCGGGAGCGGCCTGAGCGATTTGCAGGGCCTCGATGGGTGAGGCGATGGGACGGATATCCGCACCGGCGGCATGGGCCTGATCAAGGGAGCGTGGTTCCCCCTTGCTGACATTGACCGGTACCCGTAGCATGTCGCCAAACGCCGTCAGGGTGATCGGTTCCTGTAGCGCCAACTGCATCGCTTGATAGACATCCTCTTCTGGACATACGCAAACAGGGCAGCCAGGGCCAGGTATCAGCTCTATCTGGCTGGGCAGTGCGCCACGCAACCCGGCCTGGGTAATGGCGCGCTCATGACCACCGCAGACATTCATGATCTTGATCGGCTCCTGCAATGGCAGGGCGTTTATTTGTTGCAGCCAGGATTTCGCGTTTATCGACATGGGGTGTCTAGCCGCAAATGGACGCCTATTACCGCAAATCTACGCAGACAATCTATTCTGCTGTTTGAAGTTGAAAGTGATAATTGTAGCCGAGATGAAAGAGACCTCGTGAGCGACCATGTGATCAGCAACGTATGAAACTGAGATAGTTTAACGAGTAGCATCATTCCATTTGCGTTTGATTTGCGGTGATTAGCGTCTATTCTCAGCTTGTTTTCTTCTAGCGTTTATCAGTATGTAACTTCACACCGTCGGGTTGCAGTTTCGGATGCAGGGTCTCTCCCCCCGAGCGTTTTTCGTTCTGCAGTTCAACTTGCTCCTGCAGCCAGTCCAGCCATGCATCCATGCCCTCGCCTGATTTGGCTGAAGTCAGTGTGATAGGCGCTTCAACGGCCAGCCGGCGAACCGCCAGCTCAGCCCGTTCGGGGCTGAAATCATCCAATACCGCCAGCAGGTCGGATTTCGTGATCAATACATGATCGGCTGCGCGGAAGATGACCGGGTATTTACTGGGCTTGTCATCCCCTTCGGTAACTGAGAGCAGGGTGATATTGATATGCTGACCCAGGTCGAAGCTGGCCGGGCAGACCAGGTTGCCGACATTTTCTATAAACAGGATGTCCACTTCGTCAAGATTCATCTTATGCAGGGCGTGGTGGATCATATGGGCATCAAGGTGACAGGCGGTACCGGTAGTGATCTGGATAGCCTCCACTCCTTTTTCCCGGATGCGTTCGGCATCGTTCTCTGTTTCAAGGTCGCCTTCGACAACACTGATCCGGTATTTTTGGCCAAGCTTGTCGATGGTGGTTTCCAGCAGGCGGGTTTTACCACTGCCGGGTGATGACATGAGATTGATCGCCAGTAGTTGATGACGGTCGAAATGCTCACGGTTATGGGCTGCCTGATGGTCATTTTCGCTGAGCAGATTCTGTAACACTTCCACTGCAACGCTGCCGTCCTCTGCATGGGCATGTCTGCCTCCCTTTTCAATAAGATGCCGATTGCCCTCTGTGATATTACAGCCGCATGTGTCGCACATCAGAATAAGCTCCTTAATCTGGTCTCACAGCTGGTCAAGCCCGTATGATTCAATCGTTATCCTCCCGTGTCAGTTCAACACTGGCGAGCAGGAGTTCATCCCCACTGATGAGTTGTGTACGAAAATCACCACATTCACAGCAGATCAATCTATTCGCCGATACATCGCACTCGGCGCCACATTGTTGGCAGCGTACCCGTACCTGTTGCAATGCTGTCTCCAGTTCAGCTCCGGCGGCAATACTGCCCGCACGGGCGATCGTAAAGGCCTGTTGCAGCAGTTCCGGCACCACGCCGGACAAGGGACCGATGTTGATGACGATTCTGATAACCTGGCTGGCTTTTTCCCGCTTTGCAATCGCCTCGACCTGCGCCAGCATTGCCTGGCAGACAGATAGTTCATGCATCTGGCGGGGATTCTATCTTCGCCAGCATCTCGTCATAGATCTCCCAGGCCGAGCGAGCTTCCTGCGGCGTGACTTTTTGGATTGCATATCCGACATGTACGACAACAAAGTCGTCCGGCTGCAATGCTTCATGCTGCAGCATGAAGAGGCTCACTTCCCGCTGAATGCCTTTAGCTTCACACTGTGCGGTAAAGCCGTCGATACTTTTGATCTGCATGGGTATGCCCAGGCACATGATATAACCTTCGTTTACAGTTATGATCCAATAGCATGCCTTTTTCATTCTCGCAAGGGGAATATTTTTGTCAATCAAATATGTCTTGATCCTTGGTATAGGTAATACCCTGTTAAGCGACGAGGGTATAGGCGTTCAATTGGTGAATCGCATGCAACGGCAGATCGGGGCGGTTCCGGGTATTGAGTATCTGGATGGAGGTACCCTCAGTTTTACGCTGGCGGAGCCGATCGCCAGGGCGGATGGATTGATCGTGGCGGATGCAGCCCGCATGGGAGAGCCTCCCGGCACGCTCAGAGTCTTCCACGATCAGGAGATGGACAGCTACCTTCAAGGCAATCGTGCGAGCGTGCATGAGGTAAGTCTGGGCGACCTGCTCGATATAGCCCGACTCTCGGATACCCTGCCGGTTCGACGCTGCCTGATTGGCATCGAACCCGAGCATCTGGATTGGGGGGAGGCATTGAGCAAGACCGTAGAACCGGCAGTAGAGCAGGGGATTGCCGAGATCGTCTCGATACTGAAGTCATGGGGCCTTTTACCTGCCGGATAGGGGTAACTCTGTTTTTTGCATTGAGTTGTCCGAGATCAGTTTTTCAGTCTGCAATTATGATCCAGATCAGCTCATGTATCAGTATTTAGTGATATTCTTTATATAAACCGGAAATTCAATGTGACATTGGGCTGATGTGACTCATGCAGAAACTGCAAGACATCGCTGTACGGATAGAGGGAAAGGACACCGCCAACCCACCCGTCAATCACTCAAATGCTACCCCTGTCATGCATGAGGTATTGCATTCGCTGAAACGACTCAAGGAGCGAGGCGTGGCGGCTACTATCGATCTTAAGTCGATACCTTTCGGTCCAGGCGATGAGGAAGAGCTGCTGCACCATCTTGGGTGCGGTGAGGTTTCTATCGAGCTTCAATCCTTGGGTAAAAGCCGTATTTGCGAGACCCTCTATCCCGGTGTCTGGCTGATCGATCACTATAACGCCTCAGGTGAGCGCGTTGCCCTCTCATTAGAAATAAATCGTGTACCGGAGATCGTTAAATCTCAACCCGAGGACATCTCGGATGCGATTATCAGGCTCGAACAACAGCTAAACCCAGATAGTTCCGCATGATTGTCGTTTGCGGGAGGAGTAGTAATGGCTGAAGAACTCAAACCCATCACTAAAACACTTGGGGAGAGCTTGCGGGAAAGCGGCGTCTCCAGACGGGGTTTTCTGAAATTCTGCAGTGTCACGGCATCGATGATGGCGCTACCGCCGGCAATGGTGCCTGCAATTGCCGCTTCTCTCGAGAAAGCGAAGAGACCCTCGGTAATATGGCTCTCTTTTCAGGAGTGTACCGGTTGTACAGAATCCCTGACCCGCAGTCATTCACCCACCGTTGAGAATCTGATTTTTGATCATATCTCTCTCGATTATCACCATACCCTGCAAGTGGCAGCCGGGGACGCGGCCGAGGCGGCGCGTGAAGCCGCGATGCACGAAAACGAAGGTAAATATATCGTAGTTGTGGATGGTTCCATCCCACTGGCGAATCCGGGCTTTTCCACAATCGCAGGGATCAGCAATCTGCAGATATTGGAAGAGACGGTCGCCGGTGCCGCGGCGGTTGTGGCTGTGGGTACCTGCGCGGCGTTCGGAGGCTTACCCCAGGCCAAACCCAATCCGACCGGTGCTGTTTCGGTCTCCGATATCGTGAAGGATAAACCGGTCGTCAATGTCTCGGGGTGCCCGCCCATTCCAACCGTGATTACAGGCGTATTGGCACATTTTCTTACTTTCGGATCTCTGCCGGAGCTGGACAGCCTGGGCAGACCGAAGGTCTTTTTCGGTAAGAGCATCCATGATCGCTGCTATCGTCGGCCTTTCTATGACAAAGGCCTGTTTGCCGAAACCTTCGATGACGAGGGGGCGCGCAAGGGGTGGTGTCTCTACCGTCTCGGGTGCAAGGGTCCGATGACCTATAACGCATGTGCAACCGCCAAGTGGAATCAGGGCGCAAGCTGGCCGGTGGAATCGGGACATGGCTGCCTGGGTTGTTCTGAACCCGATTTCTGGGATGCCGGCGGATTCTACAATGCATTGTCGATTCCAGACAGTGATGTGATCCGACAGGCTGCCTATGTCGCGGGTGCAGGAGTGGCCATTGGCGCGGCGGCCGGAGCACTCAATCGCAGCAAGCAGGCCAAGGCTGCTTCCGAGCATGAAACAGTAACTATCGATGACTTGGATAAGAGATCATGAACACACCGATTGACTTTCTTCTATGGGTTAGAGGACCGGGTTTTGATATCGCTCTGGTGGTGCTGTTGATCGGTATTCTGATCCGGCTGCTCGAGGTGTTGATATTAGGCCGCAAGCCCGACTACTCAGAGCCCAAAGGGGCGGAGCTGGGGTCCGGCCTGCGAACTGTAGTTACAAGAACCTTGCCGGAAAAGGGCTCCTTCAGGCGTTCACCATTCACGGTAGTCGGTGGATACATCTGGCATATCGGTTTCTTCATCAGCCTTTTTCTGTTCATTCCACATATCGAGCTGATCAATGCCACCATCGGACTCAGCTGGCCGGGTATCGCCAGTAATCTGGTTGATGCCGTCGCTGCAGTGACGATCGTTACACTGGTGGCGATGCTGTTCAGCCGCCTGAGCCATCCGGTGAAGCGTTACCTCAGTGGTCCGGAAGATTATCTGACCTGGTTGGTAACGATTCTGCCCATGATCACGGGATATCTGGCATACCATCGGATGATCGATCCCTATCCGCTGGTGCTGGGTCTGCACATACTCAGTGTGGAAATCCTGATGGTGATATTTCCCTTTACCAAGCTGATGCATGCTTTCACATTCTTTATCGCCCGTTGGTATAACGGGGCCATGGCAGGTCGTAGAGGAGTTCAGTCATGAGCGAAGCAACCTTTGAACGAGGCATGAATGCCTTTCGTGAACAGATGAACGCACCGATTGCTTCCTTTTTCTCCAGTTGCGTGAATTGCGGTATGTGCGCCGAGGCCTGCCTCTTCTATACCGAAACAGGCGACCCAAAATACACACCAATCAACAAACTGGAACCACTGCGTCGTGTATGGGAGCAGGAGTTTACCCTTTGGGGTAAATTGAAGTCGATGCTCGGTTTGAGCGAACCGGTTACCGATGAACTCCTGGAGGAGTGGGAGCCTCTGATCTACGATGCCTGCACCCTGTGCGGACGCTGCGCCATGGTCTGCCCGGTAGGCAACGATGTCAGTTACATGATCCGGCATGCCAGAGAGGGGTTCGTTGCTGCGGGATACTCGCCGGAAGGCATGAAAGGCGCCAGCCGCAGAGCGGTGACAATCGGCAGCCCGATGGGAGTCAAGTTTCCCGCATTGGCGGCGCAGATAAAACATGTGGAGGCCGATACCGGATTGAAGATTCCGGTGGATGTGGAGGGCGTCGACTATATGGCGTTGCTTTCCTCCATGGAGATCATGAACTTCCCGGAATATCTGGAGGCCTTGTCCCGCATCTTCAAACAGGCGGGTGTGACCTGGACGATCAGTTCCGAAGCCTTCGAGGCGACTAATTCGGGTATTCAGATCGGCTCCTCGGATATCGCCCGGGAGCTTGTCGATCGGGTCGTGATTGCGGCCGAGAAGCTGAAGGTAAAATATGTCATCAGCCCTGAGTGCGGGCATGCCTATACCGCGATTCGCTGGGAGGGCCCAAACCTCATCGGCAGACCTTACAAGTTCAAGGTTGTGCATATCCTGGAACTGCTGGACGAGCTGCGTGAAAGCGGGCGATTGAAGACAGAGGGCATGGATGAGACTCGGTTGACCTTCCATGATCCGTGTCAGATCGTCCGCAAGGGTGGTGTATTGGAACCACCGCGTAACCTTCTCAAGATGGTCGCCAGTGAATTTGTCGAGATGCAGGATGCCAGAGAGATGAACTGGTGTTGTGGCGGAGGTGGAGGCGTGAGTGCCAATGAGAGGGCGGAAGAATTGCGTCTTAAGGTGTTCAAACGCAAGAAGACGCAACTCGATGAACTGAATGTGGAGGTTCTGGTTACGGCCTGTGCGAATTGCAGGCTGATTATTGAGGAGGGTCTCGAAGAGTACCGCATGGAGATTCCGGTTGTGGGTTTGACAGAGATGCTTGCTGAGCATCTGGTAAAAGAAGAGTGAGTATCACTAGGGCCTGTAAACAGTCCTGGCAGCATGGCTAATCGTATCGACAGGAGACGAGAGAAATGAGTAACAGAATCGTCGTTGACCCCATCACCAGAATAGAAGGTCATCTGCGTATCGAGGCCCAGATGGATGGTGATCAGATAGCCAGTGCTTATTCATCTGGGACCATGGTTCGCGGCATCGAAATCATACTCAAGGGTCGGGATCCCCGGGATGCCTGGGCCTTTACGCAGCGTATATGCGGCGTCTGCACCCTGGTGCATGGAATCGCTTCGGTACGCGCGGTTGAAGATGCCCTCAACTACCCGATTCCGCCGAATGCACAGCTGATACGTAATCTCATGATCGGCGCCCAGTATATCCATGATCATGTGATGCATTTCTATCACCTGCATGCCCTGGATTGGGTGGACGTGGTGTCTGCACTCTCCGCCGACCCAGGCGAGACTGCTGCGTTGGCCCAGTCTATCAGTAATTGGCCGAAGGCATCTCCAGGCTATTTCTCGGATGTAAAAAAGAAACTGAAGGGATTTGTCGATGCCGGGCAGTTGGGTATTTTCGCCAAGGCCTATTGGGGACACGAGGTCTACAAGTTGCCGCCGGCCGCGAATCTGATGGCGGTTGCCCACTATCTGGAGGCGCTTGAGTGGCAGCGTGACGTTGTCAAGCTGCATGCCATATTCGGCGGCAAGAATCCCCATCCCAACTTTCTGGTTGGCGGTGTGGCATCCGCCATCGATCTCAACTCGGATTCGGCCATCAACAGCAAGAAACTCTCTCAGATACAAAACGTCATCAACAAGATGCGTGAATTTACCGATCAGGTCTATGTGCCCGACACGCTGGCGGTTGCGAGCTTCTACAAGGATTGGGGTGAGCGGGGAGAGGGACTCGGTAACTTCCTCTGCTACGGTGACCTGCCCGCCACTTCCATGGATGAGCCAGACAGTTTCTTCTTCCCAAGCGGCGTCATCCTGGACAGGGATATTTCAACCGTGCATCCGTTGGATCTGAACAATGCTGAAGAGATTCAGGAGCATATTGCACACTCATGGTACGACTACAGTAAGGGTAAGGAACAGGGTCTGCATCCTTATGAGGGTGAAACATCACTCAACTATACCGGCCCCGAACCCCCATATGAGCATCTGAACGTGGAGGAGTCCTACTCCTGGTTGAAGGCGCCGCGATGGAAAGGCAAGTCCGTTGAAGTGGGGCCGTTGGCACGTGTCCTGATGTTGTACGCCAAGGGACATGAGCAGACCCGGGAATTGGTCAATATGACCCTGAGCAAGCTGGAACTGCCGACCCGCGCGCTCTTCTCAACTCTTGGCAGAACCGCTGCCAGAACCCTCGAAACCAAGATCCTGGCGGACGCGATGCAGGGTTGGTATGACCAGCTGATCGCCAATATCAAGGCGGGGGACACCAAGACCTTCAACGAATCTATGTGGGAGCCCGCCACCTGGCCGAATCAATGCAAGGGAGTGGGATTCATGGAAGCGCCCCGTGGGGCACTGGGACACTGGATCGTTATCGAGAATGGCAAGATCGCCAACTATCAAGCGGTGGTGCCGAGCACCTGGAACGCCGGGCCACGGGACAGTACCGGTCAGGCCGGAGCATACGAGGCAGCATTGCAGGATAACCACCAGCTCGCTGATGTAAAACAACCGGTGGAGATTCTGAGGACCATACACAGCTTCGATCCCTGCATTGCCTGTGCGGTTCACTTGTCGGATGAAGATGGTGAGGAGATGCTGCAGGTAAAGGTGAAATAAAGATAAAACTTTTCCCTTGTAAGTTTACGCCTCTGTCTGTTGTATAGGCAGGGGCTTTTTTAGTCGTTTGAAACCTTATTGAATGAATATCCGCAAATGAACGCGAATCACCGCTAAGAAACGCTAATGTGTTGTAAGTTTTTTTGTACCATCCCCAGTCCCTATGCTTCTCCGTAGGAACAACATAAACATATAAAAGGAGTCTCTGAATTTATTAGAGGTTCACAAAAAATTGGCGATCATTTGCGGTGATTCGCGTACATTCGCGGCTTTCTATTTCAATCAGGCCATATTCACTATCAGATTTTCAGGTGTAGGGTGCGGCTTGCCACACCGCACCGTTCACTTCGCTCAAACCGGGAAGCCGATTTTCAGCTTGATTTCATCTGCCTCTGCCATGCTCTCTCTCAGCACAATATATTCGAGAGAGATACGATGAATGGTCAAGAGGAAATCAAAGTATGGGACCCGCTGGTCAGAGTGTTTCATTGGAGCCTGGTGGGTGCATTTGCAGTTGCATGGCTGACAGAGGATGAGTGGATGGGGCTGCATGCCAATGCAGGTTATCTGATCGCCCTGCTGTTGCTGTTTCGCCTGGTATGGGGTGTTTTAGGGCCCCGTCATGCGTGTTTCACCGACTTTATCAAATCCCCGCCCACTGTGGTTGCCTATCTGCGGGATCTTGTTCAGTTACGCGCCGAACGTACCCTTGGGCACAATCCCGCCGGCGGTGCGATGATCGTCGCATTGCTGACATCACTCCTGATAACCGCTTTGACCGGATTATTTGCATACGGCGCCACCGGGGCAGGCCCGTTGGCCGATATGTTCTTTTCCAGCTCCGCTTATGGCAGTGAATTACTGGAAGAGGTACATGAGTTCTTTGCCAACATCACGCTTTTTCTTGTAGTGGTACACCTGATTGGTGTTGGGTTCGGTTCAATGATCCATCGGGAAAATCTGGTGCGTGCAATGATTACCGGCAGTAAACGTGTATGACCTGTTTCAGATATCTGCATTCGTTAGATGTGAATGTATTGGAGGCATGACAAATGAAGTCGACCTTTTTCCGCTGAACAGGGACGTGATGCCTGGGCACGCACGAATATTGACAAAAAAAGCGGGAAACCCAGGTCATGTATCATTTTCCCTATCAGCCCGTATTTCTTCCGGCAGAATCATGGCGGTCCAATGATGGATAAACTGGATGATCACTTTGGCGAAAAGCTCTCATTCAGCAACTGTGACAGCTGTCATGAAAAGGCGTTGCAAGGATCCTATAACGAACACGAAATCAATATTCCGGGAATCGCTCATTGGGACGATTAGTGTGTGTTTCGACAGCTGGTAAAGCTATACTGCGGGCACTCAAGCCTGTTCTGATATATCAGGATGGTAAGCATGCTGCATAAATCTACTGTAAAAATACTGCTCATGATGGTCCTGGTGATCTCCACCCTATCACTGGCCGACGAGGGTTATGAGGAGGCAAAACGGCTTACCGAATCCGGCGCTATTTTGCCCTTCGAGAATCTGCTTCCGACTATTCAGGCACTGCAGCCTGGCAGGATTCTTGAACTGGAGTTGGGACGTGAAGAGGACGATTATATTTATGAGGTGGAAATTCTCGATGAACGGGGTGCGGTATGGGAATTCAAGGTGGATGCCGCTACGGGTGAGATTCTGGAACGTGAACTGGAGGATTGATCTTGCGATTGTTGCTGGTTGAAGATGATGACCTCCTTGTGACTTCATTGAAGCACGACCTGGAGCAGCAGGGGTTTGCCGTCGATCATGCCCATGAAGGTATCGAAGCGGAGTTTATGGGCGATAACATGGCGTATGATATTATTGTCCTGGACCTTGGACTGCCCAACCGCTCCGGACTGGAAGTGTTGAAGAACTGGCGGGCACGGGATAACCATACACCGGTGATCATTCTCACCGGGCGGGATGCCTGGCATGAGCGGGTGGAGGGATTCAAGGCAGGTGCGGATGACTATCTCGGCAAACCGTTTCATATCGAAGAACTCGTGGTGCGTTTACAGGCGCTGATCCGCCGTAGTCACGAACTGGTCGGTGCCAGCCTGAAGTCAGGCGGCCTGGAACTGGATGAGGAGAGACAACAGGTCATACTGCCCGATCAACGACGGCTTGAGCTTACCGGCACTGAATTTCGACTGCTTCGCTGCTTTATCCTCAACAAGGGCAAGATACTCTCTAAAACACGGCTGACGGAGCATGTCTATGAACAGGACTTTGATCGAGACAGCAATCTGATTGAAGTCTATATTCGCCGTTTGCGCGACAAGCTGGGTAAGCAGGTGATAGAAACCCGTCGTGGACAGGGTTACATTTATGTCGGTATTGAGCAGTAACTCCCTCGAACACCGCCTCCACCTTGGACTGGCGCTCACCCTCATCGTGCTGATGGGGATGTTATGGCTATTTGGCGCCAGGGCCGTCGAAACCCTCACGGAGGATTTTATCGCTTCCAGACTCGAACACGACAGTGAGGCTTTGCTGAGTGCGATGATCATGAAGCAGCAACATCTCAAGGTCCGGCCTTCGCGTATCAACCAAATCTATCATCGTCCCTATTCAGGTCACTACTATCTCGTTCGCCAGCAGGATGGCGTTGAACTTACTTCGCGTTCTCTGTGGGACTTTAAACTTCAGGTGCCGACATTGAAGCTAGGAGAAAAGAGGCGTGTCCACATGCTTGGGCCGGATAAACAACAGTTGTTGGTATATGTTGCCGGCTTCAGGAAGCGGGGACTGGATCTGACTGTGGCGGTAGCGGAGGACCTCATGCCGATAAAACAGCAACGGGATCTTTTCCTGCGCAACTTTGCCATATTGGCAATGGTGGGTTTGGTCGTGCTTTTACTGGTTCAGGGTATGGTTGTCAGGCAGGCCTTCCGTCGCATAGAACCCTTGCGGGAGGAGGTCAAAAGTCTAGCCACAGGGGATGAGAAATCACTCAGTGAAGAGGTTCCGGATGAGATCTTTCCCCTGGTCAAGGAGATCAATCATCTGTTGCAGTTGCTTTCGAGACGCAATCTGCGATCCCGAAACGCCCTGGGTAATCTCGCCCATGCATTGAAAGGCCCCATGAACCTGCTGACACATTACTTTGACAAATCGACAGATAGTGAAAGCCGTATTGATAGCGCTCTGGCCGGCCAGCAGGTTGAGAGGGTAAGGCTATTGATCGATAGAGAGCTAAAACGCGCCCGCATTGCAGGCAGTGGCACTACAAGCCAAAGATTCGATCCACAAGTCGATCTGCTGGATTTGGTGACTGTCTTAAAACAGATCTATAGGGATAAACAACTGTCTGTAGAGGCCGTCACAGCAAGAGGTCAACCACCATTCGGAGACCGGGAGGATATCCTTGAATTATTGGGTAACCTGCTTGATAACGCCTGTAAATGGGCAAAAAGCATGGTTCGCTGCACCGTTTCCGGAAAAGAGCATTTGCGGATTGTTGTCGAAGACGATGGTGAGGGACTGGCGGATGAGGATGTCACCAGACTGACAGCGCGCGGTAGTCGCCTGGATGAAAACAAAGAGGGGCAAGGGCTGGGTCTGGCGATAGTGTCCGACGTGGTCAGTCTGTATGACGGTGAGCTGATCTTCGATCGGTCACCGGAACTGCGTGGGCTCAGAGTCAGCGTGGTTTTAAACCGTTTATAACAGGGTAGCGTGCCTCAATCAGCTGTATTATTGAAACTGGCATATACTGAGGATAATGTTTGTACGTTAAGGACGGTGAGTATGAACCGATCAACCCAAACACGACAAAGACTTGCCGGTGTGACACTGCTCGGATTTTTGCTCTTCTTTTCGCCTGTACTCACCTTGTTTGACAAGGCCTCCGAGTGGGCCGGCATTCCCATCAGCTACCTCTACCTCTTTGGCATCTGGTTGGCCTTGATTTTGTTGGCTGCGTGGACAATTGAGGGTAGAAAACACTAACGGTAGGCAGTATGCTGACTACCACTATTGTCGTTATCGCTTCTTTGGGTTACCTGGGCCTGTTGTTCGCGATCGCCTATTGGGCCGATAGGCGAGCGGATCAGAAGCGCTCGGTGATCTCCAGTGCCACGATCTATGCACTCTCCCTGGCTGTCTATTGTACGGCATGGACCTTTTACGGCAGTGTCGGCAGGGCCGCGGCCACGGGTATCGGTTTTTTACCGATCTACATCGGGCCCACATTGATCGCCGCACTATGGGGCACCTTACTGTTGAAGATGGTGCGTGTAAGCAAGAGTCAGCGCATAACCTCCATCGCGGATTTCATCGCTTCACGTTACGGAAAAAGTCACTTGTTGGGCGGCTTGGTGACGGTCATTGCCGTGCTGGGTATCGTTCCCTATATCGCCCTGCAGCTGAAAGCGATTTCACGCAGTTTCACCATTCTGCTGACCTATCCCGACGTCAGCATGCCGAACCCCGCCGACTCTCTTCCCCTGTTACAGGATACAACGCTCTACGTCGCGCTTTTACTGGCGGCCTTTACCATTCTATTCGGTACACGACATCTAGACGCCAGCGAGCGGCATGAGGGGATGGTGGCCGCTATCGCGTTTGAATCGATCGTCAAGCTGGTGGCATTTCTCTCGGTCGGCATCTTTGTGACCTATCAATTGCATGATGGATTTACCGACCTTTTCGATAAGGCCGAAAATGCCGGTATTCTCAATCCGCTGATTATCGACGGCATGAACGGTTACGAGAATTGGTTCGCCTTAACGCTACTGTCTGCGCTGGCGGTGATGATGCTGCCGCGTCAGTTTCAGGTTGCCGTTGTTGAGAATAGCGGTGAGCAACATTTAAGACGTGCGGTCTGGTTGTTTCCTCTCTATCTGTTTTTAATCAATATATTTGTGATACCCATTGCACTCGCGGGACAACTGACCTTTGCCGGGGAGAATGTTGATGCGGATACCTTTGTGTTGACCCTGCCCATGGCGCACCACCAAGGCTCATTGACCCTGCTTGCCTTCCTTGGCGGCATGTCAGCCGCGACCGGGATGGTGATAGTCGAGACCATCGCCCTGTCGACCATGGTCTGCAACGATTTGGTGATGCCTCTCCTGTTGAAACGTTGGAAACAGATACCTCCGGATGCGGATCTGAGCAAACTGTTGCTGCGCATACGACGCGGGGCGATCATTCTGATTCTGCTGTTGGGATTTCTTTACTTTCGACTTGCCGGTGAAGCCTATGCATTGGTGAGCATAGGGTTGATCAGCTTTTCCGCGGTGGCCCAGTTCGCACCGGCCATGATTATCGGCCTTTACTGGCGTGGCGGTACGCGCAGTGGCGCCCTGGCCGGACTATTGTCCGGATTTGCTATCTGGGTCTATACGCTACTGTTACCATCATTCGCCAAGTCGGGCTGGCTACCGGCAGGCCTGCTGGAGCATGGACCTTTTGCCATCGAACTGCTCAAGCCACAAGCGCTGTTCGGCCTGACCGGTCTGAATGAGATCACTCACTGCCTGTTCTGGAGTATGTCCTTCAATATCGGCGCCTATATCATGTTTTCACTTTGGCGAACCCCCAGGGTCGATGAGGCCACTCAGGCATCACTGTTTGTCGATGCCCTGAAAAATCAGCAGTTCCTGGGTGTCGGCTTATGGCGTGGAACCGCAGAAGTAAAGGAGCTGTTGCATCTTGCGGAACGCTTTCTGGGAAACGAGCGGGCCAGGCATCTGTTTCAGGCCTTTGCCAAGCGAAGAAAGCTGACAGAGATCAAACAGCTGCCTGCAGATGCCGAGACGGTTTACTTTGCAGAGACCCTGCTGGCTGGGGCGATCGGCAGCGCATCCGCGCGGGTGATGGTCTCTTCAGTGACCACGGAAGAGACACTGGGTATGGATGAAGTGCTGAATATTCTTGACGAGGCTTCGCAGATACGCGCCTACAGCAAAGAGCTGGAGCGGAAATCTCATCAATTGGAGAAGGCAACGCGTGAGTTAAAGGAGGCCAATGAGCGTCTGCAGGAGCTTGATCGGTTAAAGGATGATTTTATGTCCTCCGTTACCCATGAGTTGCGTACTCCCCTCGCTTCGATCCGGGCCTTTTCCGAGATCCTTAACGACGATCCGGATATCGCGCTTGATGAAAGAAGACGCTTTCTTGGCATCATAGTGAATGAGACCAAGCGTCTGTCGCGCCTTGTCAATCAGGTGCTGGATCTGGCCAAAATCGAATCGGGACGTGCCGACTGGAATGCGGAAGATGTGGATTTGCTTGCAATTGTCGAAGAGGCGCTATCCTCAACAGAACGGTTGTTCGCCGATCACGGAACCCGCGTGATCAGAGTGCTGCCTGACCACGCCTGTGTCGTAACCGGGGACCGCGATCGTCTGATGCAGGTACTGCTCAATCTTTTGTCGAATGCGCATAAATTCGTACCCGAAGGGACAGGGGAGGTGACTGTTCGTCTCCAATCAAAGCGGGATCGATATGAACTGAGTGTATCCGACAATGGGCCCGGAATCGCCGCAGAGGAGCTGCCAAATATCTTCGAGAAATTCCGTCAGGCGGGAAGCGCGAGCAACAAACCGATAGGCACCGGACTGGGGTTGCCGATCAGCAAGAAGATTGTCGAACACTTGGGAGGAACAATCTGGGCTGAAAGCACAAATGAGAATGGTGCTATCTTTACCTTTGCACTCCCCAAAAAAAAGAAAGCGGCGTGATATCCGGAGAGGCCAATGACAAAGACAATTCTGATCGTGGATGATGAACCGAATATCGTACTCTCTGTCGAGTATCTGATGAGGCGTGAAGGCTATCAGGTCATGGCGGCGAGTGATGGCCAGGTGGCTATGGAGATGATTGCAGATACACGCCCTGATCTGTTGATCCTGGATGTCATGATGCCACGCAAGAACGGCTTTGAGGTGTGCCGTGAGATACGTGCAGATCCTGCGCTTTCAGAATTGCCCATATTGATGTTGAGCGCCAAAGGGCGGGAAGCGGAGATCAAAAAGGGGATATCCCTGGGTGCTGACGCCTATATAACAAAGCCTTTTTCGACCCATGATCTGGTCGACAAGGTCAACCAACTTCTACAGTCACGGGATTGAAAGGAGAGCGTGCTATGATGCCGGCTAAGCAACCTCCACCAAGGCCGCCTAAACCGCTCGCGGAATTTAAATCGGCGCATATGTCGGCAGGGATCGGCGATATACCCTTGCGGGAGTTGGCCCAGAATGAACCCCTGATTATCCAACCCGAAACGAGCATACGCGATGCTCTGTTCACACTCAATCGTGATGACATTCAAGCAGGGGTGGTTGCTCAACAGATTGACGCACCGCTCGGCATCGTGACACTGCGAGAGCTTATCGAAGCGATCACCCTGAAACGCGCGGATTTGAGTGAGCCGGTGATCGCCTATATGACGGCTGCGCCGATCTCCCTGCCGGTGGATGCGCCGGCACACCGGGCCAGGGTCGCCCTGACACGCAGTCGATTGAGTCATCTGGTGCTGCTGGAGTCCAACGGCCGGCTATACAATCTGTTGTCGCATTCCGATCTGCCGGGATTTCGGGAAGGTGGCGCAGAGGGCCTGATTAACACCGTTCAACACGCCGGTAACGTGGACAGTATGGCCAATGCCGCAAAGGCGATTCGACAGAGGGGGCAAGAGCTGTTCGTCAACGGCATGGGTGTGGAGGCTCTCTGCCAATGGATGTCGGGTTTGAACGACCTGCTCTGTATGCGCGTCATTGAATTGATCGCCAACGAATTCGACCTGCCCCCTGTATCCTGGTGTTGGATGGTATTCGGCTCGGAGGGCAGGCTCGAGCAGACCTTTGCCGCGGATCAGGACAATGGCCTGATCTTTCAGCCCGATAATGAAGAGGATACGCCACAGATTCGCAACGCCCTTGTACCCTTCGCGAAAGCTGTAAACAAGGCCCTCGACCGTTGCGGTTTTGCCCTCTGTCGTGGCGATATTATGGCCGGCAATCCAAAGCTATGCCTGTCTGTCAGTGAGTGGCGTGACAGGTTTCAACATTGGCTCTCAACGCCAGATCCGAAATCGTTGTTGAATGCAACCATCTTTTTTGATTTCCGACCGCTTTATGGTCAGGACGAGCTGGTCGACGATCTGCACAACTGGTTATTGCCAAGACCAGCGGAACATCCTCGGTTTCTTCGCGCAATGGCGACAGAGGCGCTGACCTGTGCACCCGCATTGGGTTGGTTTGGCCGATTCTCCTATGATGGCGGCCATCGTTATCCACATACCATCGATTTAAAGAAACGGGGTGCCCGACCTTTTATCGACGCGGCCCGTATCTGGGCGTTAAAGCATGGTGTCTGGTCAACGAATACCGCGGAACGTCTACGGGCGGCCACAAGCGACATGAAGCGATCGCCTGCCGACACGGCAGCCACCATCGAAGCATTTGATCTGATTCAACGGATACGCATGCAGCGACAACTGGCTGGCGGGGATTATGATGAAATCAACCGGGTCAATCCCTCTGAACTAAGTTCAAGCCAGCGTCTGATGCTGAAAGAGGCCTTTAAGCAGGGGAAGCTGCTACAGCTTCGATTGCGTCAGGAGTTCGAACAATGAACGTGATGCGAAGCGCCTTATTTCAATTTTCAGCCTGAATTAAGCTTGCCCACCTACACTGAAAGTAGCAGGGAGGCAAGGAGCCCCCTCCAGTATTTTGTGCAAGGTTTCAGGAGCGATGCCATTGCACGGAATCAAGTAGGACAGCAGCCATGTTGAAGTTGAACAGATCGATCGCAATGAGTGTATTACTGACTGTGCCTGGATTTCTGCTTGCGCAAACTCAGCTGACGGCAACAGGCCCGATCCCATTTTCGGTCTTCGATAGGGATGGTAACGGTTTCATCAGTCAACAGGAGTTTGCAACCATCCATGCCGAGAGGAGAGCCTTAAGGGCACAACGAGGTTATCCCATGGGCAGGACAGCGAATCCGGTATTCCAAAATTTCGACAGCAATGATGACGGCAGAATTAACGAAAAGGAACTGCTTGCCGGCCAACACGCAAACCGATTAATGAAAGGTAGCAGTGGAATGGGCAGGATGGGCATGAGGGGCCGTGACATGCCGAAGTTCGGCGATTTCGATATGAACGGAGACGGTGTTCTAAAACAGGATGAATTCGAACAGGCCAGGGCGAAACGGATTAGTGAGAGGGCCAGCCAGGGCTATCTGATGAGGAACCTGGCGAATGCGCCCACATTTGCTTCTATCGATAGGGATAGCAATGGCGAAGTAACCCCGGATGAGTTTCGAGCCGCACAGATCGCCCATCGACAGCAACGCATTCGCTGAATCAATACGGATATACAGTCACCTCCGGCCCACATGCTCTGATGGGTAGGTGGGTCAGGTCATTTGCGGTAATTGGCGTTCATTAGCGGCCTGACTAACGTTTCTTTGTTTGTTGACTGGCTTTTTTTAGACAATCAACCCACTCGATATAATGAAAGGGATGATTACGTTTTCATGATAGACTTGGTATCCAGTCTAGTAACGCAAGGAGGCGTAGATCGTGTCAGGGACGATTCAATCCATCACACTGCAACCAAAGCCATCCCGGCTACTCCATGCCTGGCGTGTAGCCATCCATCTGTTGGCATTATTGACAACCCTCTTTGCACCCATGATGCTGTGGCCTAAATTGTCTCTGTTGACGGT
The DNA here is from genome assembly GCA_040506195.1 of Candidatus Thiodiazotropha sp. GTDB lineage: Bacteria > Pseudomonadota > Gammaproteobacteria > Chromatiales > Chromatiaceae > Thiodiazotropha. The sequence continues at coordinate 78,967 of JBEVXH010000005.1, forward strand.
ATTGGCTCTGTATGGCTATTTCTCTTTCCGGCAGGGCGGGAAGGGAGTTGACGGACAGATCGGCAAGGTGACCGTCACGCCTTATGGCAGGGCGAGAATCGTCATGGAGGATGGCAGAAATCTGCGGGCACGGATTCGTCTCGACAGCCTCGTTATACCCTGGTTGGTCGTGTTGCGTTTCGACCTGGATGAGGGGTGGCCGCCCCGTTCGCTGGTTTTGGCGTCTGATGCAATCGGCGAAGAGCAGATGCGGCAACTGCGTGTTTTGCTAAGATTCGGCGAGATAAGGCAGAGTGATCGAATCATGAAGCGCTAGATCAAGTTCGGCACTTCGCTTGAGTGTGTCAGCATAGCTGCCATTGTGTGAACATCGGCTGCGACGTTGTTTTGATGACCAGGAAGACTACCTGGCATTCTGGAAGGTGCTCGATGGTTTCAGGAAAATGGCGGTAGCCTGGGCGGATGGCCTGAGCTTGGGTTCAGCGAAACATGGATTCGCCCAACCCTGGAGGGGTTATCTGCAGGCGGTTGGCAGAGAGTCGCTTTACTGTCGGGTTCAACTCATGAATTCATATCTTTTTGAGGTTGCTGGGTGAATAGTCAGACTGCTGTATTCTTTTCTCCACACTGGGATGCAGCATTGCACCTTTTGGAATCTTGCGAGGGTGGCTTGGGAAAAAACGCAATGGTCCGACTCTGGAATTATGCATTTTTGATAAAGGGTCGGGCTGAAGCCGTTGATACTGCTCTTGATCTATGAGCATGCCGGCGGCATTGGCTTTGTCCAGCATCCATTGCAGCGGGATATCCGACAGACCTCTTTCACGATAGCCGCCGCTTATATCAGCGTGTACGCCAGCGAACCAAGTCTGCTCCAGAGTCTGGCCCTGAGCGGTAGTCTTGTTCCACAGCACCGGCTGGAAGAACTTGCGGGTTTCATCGATGGCCAGCGCATGATAGCCAAATACAGTCTTGTCCGGCAGCTGTGGATTGTTCCGGCGCCGGCTGAAGGCGCCAATAACCCTTACACAGTCCCACATACCAATAAAGTATGGCGGGCACTCACGTGATAGGCTCGATTTAAATTCTTGTGCCTCAGGGCCAGAGACCCGGCCCATGCCATGGATCGCGTAAGGTACAACTATGGTCCCGGCCTTATCCAGAAGGCCGAATGTCTCGAGTATCTCCGCAAGTGCGATCGCCATCGGACCACCTGCGCTGCTACCGAAGAGGAATAGACGGTCACCCTCTCGATAGTTATCCATCAGAAATTTATATGCGTACTCAACATGATCCGCAATGTCATGTCTTGTCAATACCCTTAGACCAGCCCTTAAGTTCTGCCGCAAGGCGGAAAGAAAATCTGCCCCTCCACGCATCTGAACGCCTGGATCGTAGTAGACGATCTGGCGCTCCGACGCTGAGTAAGCCATGCGTGTCAGGTAATAAGCGTTGCTGTTCAATTCAAAGGTAGGGAATTGCTGAAAGTCAAAGCAGACCACCAGGTTGCGGCTGGAAGCCTGCCGTGGAGTCTCCATGGCGGCGCTTTCTATTTTAGTCGGTAATACGGCTGTGCGAGGTTGATTGCTTAGTTCGGCATATAGCTTGGTGAATGCCATATCGTAACTACTCTGAAAATCGACATATTCGATACGCCACAACCAGAACGGTAGACTGCAATCGTGGTAGAGCGCGAGAAATATCGATTTACCATGGTCCAGAGCATAGCGTGTTTCATCGAGCACGTTTTTTGATTCAACGGCATGGGGTGAGAGTATCAGGATCAACCGTGAACACGACTCCAGAGCGGTTTGGATCGAACGGGTCCAATCTTCACCGGCAGGGATACTGGTCTGGTCAAAAAAAACGTGATGAGCGCGTTCTGACAGATCACCCGCCAATCGTCTGGCGAAATCCTGATCGTGTCGCGAATAGCTGATAAAGGAATAGTTGTTCTTGCTAGATCGATCATCCATATCGCTTATTTAGATTCAATCTATTCCTGGCGGCATAGAGGGATCAGCTCCCTGGCCTCATCGGCAAGGCCTATGCTAGCGGGAAAGAACCCATTGGCGGGCAGCCACCATTCTTCGTATCGGCGCAATTGAAGTGCTGTGGATTGGAGCGGATTCTCCGCGTCAGGATTGCGGGACTGCGCGACGTTAAACCTGGCCTTCATCTCTTGCAGATAGAATACGGCTGTTTCGTCGGTCCGCTCTCCGATGAGTCTTCCCAACAGCGCGAGTTCAGCCAACGAGCCCTGGGCCCAATATTCATCGGGTCGTACACGATCGACTTCAGCGGCACGGTAGGCGGTTTTCCACTTATTTGCATCCACCTTTCCGGTGATGACGGCTTGTAGCGCCAGATACTGGACGCCGCTCCAATGATGAGAGGGATTGGCATCGAATGCTTCCTTATACCATTTGCAGGCGCGATTGAGCGACTCGCGAGAGGCTGCTATGGCGGCACCGTCCCCGATGTGCCTGAAGAGCAGTTCCGCCAGCCTCTTTTCCGCACTTCCCAACAGGCCGCGATTCTCGTCCAGAACCCGTCTTTCTTTGGTCTTGGCGAGCAGTTGATTCAGCGCCTCGATCTCTTTTTTCAGGTCACCCCCGATGGCCTCATATTCATCACGACCGGCACTGACCTGTGCCAATGCCTCGGCGCGATCCCTTAGATTCTTCAGTGAATTGAGATGGGATTTCAGTCGAACCTCTTCCAGTAAGTCGTTATAGCCCTCGGGCAGCTGCACGTAACCCACCAGGCTGACCCAGTCATGACCCGCGTCGGACTGGTTGTCGTAGAGTTCTTCCCGGGTATGGTGGAGAGCTTCACGTACGTCGAGACCACTTAACAAATCCCCGTAAAAACGCCTGGTCAGTATCTCTGAACCGAACTTTGTCAAAGGCAACTGGGATGCAATCACCACGGGAAAACCGCTCGTATGCAGTAGATGGGCCACGCTTTTGTCGGGATTGATCACATCGGTTTGGTTGCCTGCATCGCATGCGGCCAGAGTCACAACCACGGCGCCTGAACGGATGCCTTCCAAGGCCTTGCAAAGGGCATCCGGGGTAATGACGTCGGCGCCTTCGATACGATGGTCCAAAGCAATACCGAATCGTTTGTCGTTCTTCCTGTCTATCTGCTGTCCGTGCGCCAACAGGTGGCAGTGGGTGAATCCATCCTCACGGGTGATTTTTTCTAAATCTCTGTATTTCGCATTGCCGATCTCAACAAAAACCTTATCTATATTGCGCGGCGGCAGCCATGGTTTAAGGGCATTGAGTAGCGCATCCTTGTGTTTTTGATGGGGAACGCTGCCACCAGCGGCGGACCAGATGAATAAAACCTTGGGTGTGGCGGGCCAGTGCGGCGTGAAATCTCTGAACACACCACGCACACGACGGGTAAGTACAACACCTTTGCCACTAAGAAACAGCGGTTTGTCGTCATTGGCCAATGCAGCCTCGAAGGGAAGCGCTGAGAGTTCGGCGGCATTGGTTACCAGGTCGATCTGTTGTAGCTTGTCACTATTCTTATTGACCTCTTCGAGTAGTGGGCCCTCTTCCAGGAAACTTGCTTTATCGAGTTGTTGCAGCAGTTGTGCCACGTGCTGTAACAAGGCTTCATTGCCTTCCTCGCAGCTGGATTTTAGTTTATCGAGCAGCTCACCCACATCCATGTAATCCTGGCGCCGCAGAAGATCGGATACCAGAGAGGAGAGACGTTTAAATGCGTCATCGTACTCACGTTTATCCTTGTAGACATAGCGCAGGCTGTTCATCAACTGACTGAAAGGCCGCTGGTTGATGGGTATACGAACCTGATGTACACGATGACTCGTGATGCTTCGCAAATAGTCGTCTCCTTCCCGTAGAATCCCTGTTCCCAGATTCTTGAATCGGGCGAATTCGACCAATATCGATTTCATTCATCAGTCCCTCGGACAAACAACAGTCCGGTCTTCTCATCTTTCGGATAGCGGGTTTCATAACCATAGGCATCGCGGAGTTCTTCATCATCCCAGATAAGGGTCTCGTCACTGTTGTAGTTGAACCACAGCCTGGGTTTGTCACCGCCATACTCGATAACCCGTGCAACCGCCTCAGGGTGGGGATGTTGAAATTGGTCGCCGTTGGTGGAAAAGATATAGTTTTCGCAATCGAGATGTTGAATCAACTCACTGCTTACGCTGCCCCTGCTGCCGTGATGGGGCAGTTTGCAGAGGTCGAGTTTGAGCTTCTGATATCCAAGACGTTTTACAGATTCCACCAGCGTACTGGGATGTGCATCGCCCGCTAGCAGTACCCTGTAATCTCCATATTGAATGAGGAATGCGATACTGCTCCCATTGGCGGATGAGTGGTCCTCTGTATACTCTTCCCTGACAAGCTGCTCGATGTCCGGGCGCTTTTTTTCCGGCGGTGGCTCCTCTTCCCCTAACAGGGCGAAGCGTCCCTCTGCTCTGGCTTCCTCCAGTTCTCCCGGGGTGATGTCGATATCCAGGCACGATTTCTCCCAGTCCTTGCGCAGGTCCGCCAGCATCGGGATCGTGGGCCCCATCAGGGTGATCGTCAGTCCCCCGTCGAACGGGATACAGGGAAGCTCGCCGGTTTCGGGGATGACCACGGCATTGCCGTTGAAGCCATGGCGGTTCCAACTGTGGCCGTTTTTCAAGATAAGGTCAGTGAGCAGTTCTCCATGTTTGCCCGCAAGGACTTTAGGGCCGGGCGGTTCGGGAAGATGTCGATAGCCGTTGAACCAGATATCCCTGGCCTCGAAAGGGAGCTTGTCATCCTGAGCCAGTTCGATGATACCGCGGATGTGGTCATAATCGACATGGGTGACGACTAACAGCTCAAATTCACGCTCTTCATCCGATAGCCGTTTCAGTCTGGGTTTGAGCGCTTTTTTGTAGACACCGGGCGCGCCGCCGTCGATCAATATGCGCCGCACCGGGTTCGACCCATACTCGAGCCAGAGACAATCGCCGTAACGCGCCGGGAGAACTTCGAGTCTGAACATCTTGTGTCGTCCCATCTATTTTGTTGTTTTGTCTATCCCACGGCATTGTACTGTCGTTAAATGATGCCTGCAGGCAGTTTGGCCAATATATCCGGTCGCTGGTGTATGAGTGCCAGCAGGTTGTCGGGCCTGTATGTGTTGTCGTGTAGGAGCAGCTTGATCGACGAATCGTGGACATCTATGCCGGCATGGTCACGTGTGGCGACCAGGTCGCGATCACCACTCTCACCGATGAGTCCCTTGATCCAGCCCCTGAGTTTCATGAAACCGGTGAATGAGTCGTTCCGCGTATCGCCGAACCAGGGTCTATAGAAGCGGAGGTATTCGTCATCCACGGCAAGCCCTTCCAGCTTGGCGTCATCGATCATCCACTGCAAAGCCCCGTTAGCGAGACCGTCATTGGCATAACCACCACCGATACTGGTGTGCACGCCGGGAAACCAACGCTGTTCAACCGACTGACCGGGGTGGGTGTCTTGCCAGATTTCGGGGCGGAAATCGGTGCGGCGTTCATCGATGGCCAACGCCTGTCTGGCCACGCTGACGATGCCCGGCGGTCTATCGCCTACATGGAAACTGAGACCGGGCGCCGTGGTCCGCTCCTCTCTGTCGAAGTCGGCGCGTAAGCGGGAGCCAAGGGCCAGCACGGTATCGTAGACCCCGAGAAATCGTATCTTGGTTGCAACGGGTGGCTCAATTTTCTTGCCGCTGGCGATCAGTTTCTGCCGGAGTTCCAGGGCTGCGCCTTCAGCCGCCTCAGTTTCGATATAGTGTTTGAAGAAATCCGGAATGAAATAGGCATCGCGTTTGTGCAGCATACCGCCCATCCAGTCGATGAAACGGCACAGACTGCGCGCCTGACCCGCACCCCGGCTGAAGCCGAAGACGAATATCTCATCGTCCGCTAGTTTGTTCCCCGCGATGAAGGTGTAGGCGGCTTCGATATTCTGTTCAAATCCCGCACCCCAGGCACCGCCCAGCACGGAATCGAGTTTGGCCAGCGCCTTGTTACGTAATCCTCGCTGTGCCGAAAGGGCGCCGACACCTTCGTCGTAGTAGGAGATCTGATCGATTCCATCTTCCGACAGAGGCAGCACGGCACGATAGGTTTTGAGTACATTGGAAGGTTTGTGGACCTCGGTGCCGTCACCCCGTTCCACTTGATTGCCGGGGCTTGCCCAGGTTCCATCGAGACAAATGATGATTCTTCGCATCGTACCAGCTCCATGGTCGGTTTAGGTTTTATTATTCAATATTCCACTCTATATAGACCAGGGCCAGTCTGTTGTCACGCTTCCCAGGTGGTAACTGTTACACCTGATCAGGCTTCACCTGGTAATTCGGTAGTCGGCAGCCACTCATACATTTACGAGTATGCCGTCAACCAACTACTCCCCTCATCGCCAGCAGGGCAGTGCCGAAGGCAGCCTCTTGTTGAGGCGCTGGGATAACAGGTGCGGACAGCCTTTGTTGTCGAATCCGACGCCATGGTTCATTCAGTGCGCCGCCACCGATGGAATACACGCACCGGGGCTTTGGCGCTCCCAATTGCCGCAGTAGACGATAGCCAGTCGCCTCGATGGCTGCGATGCCTTCCAGCATCGCCTGGAAGAAGCGCCGGTCATCCGCTGGGCGTGGCTGCAGACGGGGTTGATAGCCTGCATCGTTGTGAGGGAAGCGCTCACCGGGCGAGAGCAGGGGGTAGTAGTCGAGGCCGGTGGGCTGCTCCGGTTTCAGCTCAGGGGTCATGCGTGCCATCTCCTCGTTGCTGAAATAACTGGCCAGCACCGCACCGCCGCTGTTGGAGGCACCGCTGACCAGCCAGCGCTCACCCAGGCGATGACTGTAGACGCCGAATTCAGAAGCGAATACCGGTTTGTCGGCGAGAATCTTGAGCACCAGGGTACTGCCGAGGGAGCTTACCGCTTCACCGATCTCGTTGGCGCCGGTGGCCAGAAAGGCAGCGTTGCCATCCGTGGTTCCGGCGACGATAGGTATGCCCTGTGGAAGACCGGTGGCTTCGGCGGCCTGGCGGCACAGTTCACCGATCATGGTGGCGCAGGGTACGACGCTTGGCAGCACCTCCCCTTCAACCTGCAGTTCCGCAAGCCAGGAGGGCCACCTACGCTGGATCGGATCATAGCCCAGTTTCAGGACGTTATGCTCATCGCTGTAGCGATAGTCGCCACACAGTCTGCCGAGGATCCAGTCAGCCTGATGACGGACAAGATAACGATCTGTGGAGAGGCCTTGACGCAGGTGGAGCAGTTTGGCGAGACTCGATGAGGCGCTTAGAACAGGATTGCCTGTGGGCGCGATTGAATTCAATAATGCCAGTTGCGCTTTGCCGCTGCTGTCGTTGTACATCAAGGCCGGTGTCAACGGTTTACCCTGGTGATCCGACAGCAGCAGGGTTGAGGATGTAGCGTCCACGGCGATTGCCGCGATAGCGTTGTCGCCGCAGGCGCGACCGATCTCGGTGAGAACCTCGACCAGGGTTCGCCACCAGATCTCCGGGTCTTGCCGACGCTGATGGGGTTGCGGTTTCTCGGGGCTTGGCAGGGGCCTGCTTGCGGAGGCCCGAATGGTCCCTGAATCATCGATTGCGATGGCCCGACAGCCGGAAGTACCCAGGTCGATGCCTATATAGCGCTTCATCTATGAACGGCCTGACGCAGGCTCCCCCGTCGGTTTATACAATGAACAGGGTGTGTTCACGGCTATCAAGGCAATGTTACTGCGGCTGGAGAAATCCAGTTATCCGCGCGGTGCTCTGTGACAACGGTGGTGTAGATGCCGCCCCGCACATTGAATTCAGCGGTCAGGCGCATGAAGCGGGGCTGGGTGGCGCGGACAAGATCGCTGAGAATCTCATTGGTGACCGCTTCGTGGAAGGCTCCCTGATCGCGGAATGACCAGATATACATCTTCAACGCCTTCAACTCGACACACAGCTGGTCGGGCACGTACTCCAGGGTCATCTCGGCAAAATCCGGCTGGCCGGTCTTGGGGCAGAGACAGGTGAACTCCGGGATATTGATACGTATCGTATAGTCTCTGTCCGGCTGGGGATTATCAAAGGTTTCAAGATCTTTGCTCGGTTGGCTGGGCATGGTCTTCTAGTCTCGTCGGTAAAATGGCGAAGAATTATACTCGAGCCTGAACCCGGTCAAAAGCTTTGCCTCTATAAATCAGTAAAAACAATAACTTATATTAGATAGTTAAAGTGTAAAAAATTGAACTGCACCCTGTAACAATCCCCCTCTTTGGTGTATCTTAGCCGCCCATGCGTCTGGAGAAAATCAAGCTCGCCGGATTTAAATCATTCGTCGATCCAACCACAGTGCCGATCCCGAGCAATCTGGTCGGTATCGTTGGGCCAAATGGATGTGGAAAATCCAATGTCATCGATGCCGTGCGCTGGGTCATGGGCGAAAGCTCGGCCAAGATGCTGCGTGGTGAATCGATGGCGGATGTCATCTTCAACGGTTCGAGTGTGCGCAAACCGGTAGGCGCCGCGACCATTGAACTGCTGTTCGACAATTCGGAAGGCAGAGCGGGCGGCCAGTATACCCAATACAACCAGATCTCGGTCAAGCGCCAGGTCTCCCGTGACGGCCAGTCCCTCTACTATCTCAACAGCGTACGCTGCCGGCGCAGGGATATCACCGATCTGTTCCTCGGTACCGGCCTCGGACCCCGCAGCTATTCCATCATCGAACAGGGCATGATTTCGCGCCTGATCGAGGCGCGGCCGGAGGATCTGCGCAGCTTCCTGGAGGAGGCGGCAGGCATCTCCAAATACAAGGAGCGCCGCCGTGAGACGGAGAACCGTATCCGCCATACCCGGGAGAACCTCGAACGCCTGACCGATCTGCGCGAAGAGGTGGCCAAACAGCTGCAGCATCTCAAACGTCAGGCCGCCACCGCGGAAAAGTACCAGGAGCTGAAACAGCAGGAGCGTCAGGTCAAGGCGGAGTTGCTGGCCTTGCGTTGGCGCAGCCTGCATCAGGATCTTGAGCAGCGACAGCGACAGATTGCGGAGCTGCAGAATCGACTCGAGGAAGCCATCGCCGAGCAGCGCAAGCTGGAAGCGGCGATCGAATCGGACCGGGACAAACATACGGAAGTCAACGACCGGTTCAACCAGGTCCAGGGCAATTTCTACAGCCTGGGAGCGGAGATCAGCGGCTTGGAGCAGGCAATCCAGTTTGCCCGCGATTCGCAACGTCAGCAACAGCAGGATCTGGAGCAAGTGGAACAGGCCCTGCAAGAGTCGGAAGCCCATAAAGCGCAGGATGAAGAGCGCCTGTCGGAGCTCAACGCCAGTCTGCATCAGGAGCAGCCGAAGCTGGATCAGGCGCGAGGCGTGGAGGCCAGGCATTCCAAGGCCCTGCACGAGGCCGAACAGGCGATGCAGGCCTGGCAGCATGAGTGGGAACAGTTTAATCAAAAAGCGGCGGAACCGGCCCAGACCGCTCAGGTCGAACGCACCCGGATCAACCATCTCGAACAGCAGGGGGGTAACCTGGAACAGCGGCTGCAGCGCCTGGACGAAGAGCTGGGACGCCTCGACGACAGTCAGCTGTTGAGTGAAATCACCGCGCTCGAATCCGATGAAAACCGGCAGAAAAGCGAGGCCGATACCCTGCACGAACAACTCGATCAGGCGGTGGAGCTGATCAACCAGCAGCGGGACAAAAACAGTCAGACGGCCAATGATCTTGATCAGGCCCGCGCCGATTTTCAATCCAATAAAGGGCGATTGGCCTCATTGGAGGCGCTACAGCAAGCGGCCCTGGGTCAACAGGATGAAGGGGTGGAGTGGCTCGAGAAGCGTCAGCTCAGCGACGCCAAGCGCCTGGCCCAGGAGATCAAGGTGGAGCCCCGATGGCAGCAGGCGGTGGAACTGGTGTTGGGATTTCATCTGCAGGCCGTCTGCTTGGACGACATCTGCCGATTCAATGAGCAGCTGGCGCAACTGGAGAAGGGAGCGCTGGCCTTCTGGGATAGCCGCGTCCGGACCGGAGATGAAAATCCCGCCGGCGAGGACAGCCTGCTTTCCAAGGTTACATCGCCCTGGAATCTGCAATCGCTGCTCGGCGGGGTGAAGCTGGCAGACACGGTTCATGATGCCTTCGCAAGGCGACAAGGGCTGAAGGCGGGGGAGACACTGGTTACCCCGGATGGTTTCTGGCTAGGCCCGGACTGGTTGAGAGTCAGCCGTGAATCGGATGAGAACGCAGGCGTACTGGCCAGGGAAGAGGAACTTCGCAACCTGAAACAGACACTTGTGGAGCAGGAGCGCAACGTCTCCGAACTCGCTGCCGATCTTGAACAGGGCAGGGAGGCGCTGAGGCAATCGGAATACAGCCGTGAACAGGCCCAGGCCGGTTACAACCGGCTCAACCGGGCACTGTCCGAAATACGCGCCAGCCTGAGCGGTAAGCGCACCCGCGCCGACCATCTCCGGCAACGCCGCGAACAGCTGCAACACGAACAGCGGGAGATCGCCGACCAGATCAATAACGACAAGGAGTTGATGGAGGAGACCCGGTTGCGCCTGCATGAAGCACTGGAGGCGATCGAGAACCTGGGCAGTCGTCGTGAATCACTGGTGAAGCAGCGGGATGCGCTGCGCGAGCAGGTTGCCGAGGCGAGAGAGCATCTCAACCAACAACGCTCCTCGACCCATGAGGTGGCGTTGCGGGTGGAATCGATGCGTACCGCTCACACTTCGTTGACGCAAAACCTGGAGCGGGCGGGCAGCCAGTTGACTCAACTCACCCACCGGCGGGAGGAGTTGAAAGCCACTCTGGAAAACAGCGAAGCGCCACTGCAGCAGCAGCTGGCGATGTTGAATCAGAAGCTATCGGAACGGACAACCGTCGACAAGGCATTGAACGAGGTCCGTCGCAGCCTTGAGGATGTGGATGGACACCTGCGTAAGAAGGAACAGGAGCGTCATGTCGCAGAGCAGCTGGTGCAGGAACGGCGCGACAAGCTCAACCAGGCCCGTCTGCAAAGCCAGGAGGTGAATGTACGCTGCATGACCTTGCAGGAACAGCTGCACGAGGGAGGGCTGGATGCCGAGGAGTTGTTCAAGACCATGGACGAGGATGCCGCGGAGGGTGCATGGCAGGATCAGGCGGAACGGTTGGCGAATCGCATCCAGCGCCTGGGACCCATCAACCTGGCGGCGATCGATGAGTTTCAGGAGCAGTCGGAGCGACTGAACTATCTGGACGAACAGCACGAGGACATCTCCCGATCCCTGGAGACACTTGAAAACGCGATTCGCAAAATCGACCGGGAGACCCGGACCCGCTTCAAGGAGACCTTCGATCAGGTCAATTCAGGCATCAAAGAACTGTTTCCCCGCCTGTTCGGCGGTGGTCACGCCTATCTGGAGTTGACCGGAGAGGATCTGCTGGATACCGGCGTGACGGTGATGGCGCGTCCCCCGGGTAAGCGCAATACCAACATCCATCTCCTGTCGGGCGGGGAGAAGGCGTTGACCGCCGTGGCCATGGTGTTCGCGATCTTCCAGCTCAACCCGGCGCCGTTCTGCATGCTGGACGAGGTGGATGCGCCGCTGGACGATGCCAACGTGGGGCGTTTCTGCGATATGGTGAGAGATATGTCAGATCAGGTACAATTCATTTTCATCACCCATAACAAGATCACCATGGAGATCGCCAACCAGCTATCGGGGGTCACCATGCATGAGCCGGGCGTGTCGCGCCTGGTCACTGTCGACGTGGAGGAGGCGGCACAACTCGCCGCAATTTAATCATGGATGCCATGACATTGCGCATCGTTCTGTTGGTACTCGGCTGTGTCTTCCTGGCCGGCATCTACCTGTATGAGACCAACCGCCGCAAACGGGATTCGGCCCAGGCTCGCAGCCGCAGGGTTGAGATGTTGAATTCGGCTCATGAGGCAGCGCCGGCGGAGCTGGCTGCTGAACAGGTTGAACATCCCGATGAAAAGGCGGCAATTGCATCCCCGGAGGGTGATGATACCTGGATCGACTGGGATGAAGAGGATACCGAACTGCTGAACCAGAAGGTCGATGAGATCGGAACCATGCAGGCGGAGGAGGATGACGGTCCCGAGCTTGAGCTGGCCGCCGACAGCGAATCCGCATCCTCGGATCCGGAGCAGCAGGAGCTGTTCGGTTTCAGCGCTCAGGAGGAGTCGCCGGTCGACGTGCCGGTGCTGATCATTCAGATCAATCTGCGCACCCGTTCCAAGCCTTTTACCGGTCCGGCCATTCAGAAGGCGATGCAGGATACCGGCCTTGTCATGGGCGAACTGTCGATCTATCAACGCATCGCCAACGACGGCAGTAATAAACCGCAGTTTAACCTGGCCAGCATGGTGGAGCCCGGTGTGTTTCCCAAACAGGATGTGGAGGCGTTTTCCACACCCGGCTTGACCCTCTTCACCCAGCTGCCGGGGCCGGGTGACAGCATGGCGATCTTTGCGGATATGCTTTTCACCGCGGAACGCCTGGCCGCCATCCTGGATGGGGAACTGCAGGACGAGACCCATAGCGCTCTGACCAAACAGACCATCGAGCATATGCGCGGTGAGATCATGGAGCACCGGCGTCAGGTCCAATTGGCCCGGAGCAAGGGTTGAACAAAAGGCGCGATGCGGCGCAGCGCATCGAGGCCCTGCGCGGCGAAATCAACTACCACAACCGGCAATACTACGTCTTCGACGCGCCCGAGATACCGGATGTCGCCTACGACCGCCTGCTGCGCGAGCTGCAGCGACTGGAGTCTGAATACCCGCAATTGGTCACCCCCGACTCGCCCACCCAACGGGTGGGGGACAAACCCCTGGAAGGTTTCGAGGAGGTGGTCCATCGCCTGCCCATGCTCTCCCTCGACAACGCCTTTGGCGAAGAGGAGATGGGAGAGTTCGAGCGGCGTATCCGCGACCGGCTGAAACTGGAGGGCGACCAGGCCATCCGCTACCTGGCCGAACCGAAACTCGACGGCCTGGCGGTCAGCCTGCGCTATGAAAAGGGCAGCCTGGTGCAGGGCGCCACCCGGGGAGATGGCAGCCGGGGCGAGGATGTCACCGGCAATGTCCGCACCATCAAGGCGATTCCCCTGTCACTGCAAGGCGATGACTGGCCCGAGATCCTCGAAGTAAGAGGTGAGATCTTTATGCCCCATGAGGGGTTCGAGGCATTGAACCGGCGTTCCCGGGAGCAGGGTGAAAAGGGTTTCGTCAATCCCCGCAATGCCGCCGCCGGTTCGCTGCGCCAGCTCGATCCAAGACTGACCGCCCAGCGCCCCCTCTCATTCTATGCCTATGGTCTTGGCGAAGTCGTCCCGGCGCCCATCGCCGATCGGCAAAGCGAAAGTATCCGCCGACTACGCCAATGGGGCCTGCCCATATCGCCACTGCACGAGGTGGTCACCGGGGTGGCCGGATGTATCGACTATTTTCAGCGCATCGAAAAGCAGCGGGATGGCCTGCCCTATGATATCGATGGGGTGGTATTTAAAGTGGATGACCTCGAGCTGCAGCTGCAGCTAGGTTTCGTTTCCCGGGCTCCTCGTTGGGCGATCGCCTATAAATTCCCCGCTCAGGAGGAGATGACCCGGGTCGAGACGATCGAGTTTCAGGTCGGCCGAACCGGGGCGATAACACCAGTGGCCCGCTTGACCCCGGTGTTTGTCGGCGGGGTCACGGTGAGCAATGCCACGCTGCACAATATGGATGAAGTGCTGCGCAAGGATGTGCGGCCCGGCGATACGGTGATCGTCAGGCGGGCGGGGGATGTGATCCCGGAGGTGGTCAGCGTGGTCATGGAGCAGCGCCGGCCTGACGCCCGGCCCGTCGATCTGCCGACGGCCTGCCCGGTGTGCGATTCGGACATCATCAAGCCGGAAGGGGAGGCGGTGGCCCGCTGCAGCGGCGGTCTCTACTGTCCGGCGCAACGCAAGGAGGCGCTGAAACATTTCGCCTCGCGCAAGGCGATGGATATCGAGGGATTGGGCGACAAGCTGGTGGATCAACTGGTGCAGCAGGAACTGGTCGATACCCCCGCAGACCTGTATCGCCTGACCCTGGAGCAGTTGAGCGCCCTGGAACGCATGGCCGAGAAGTCGGCTAAGAACCTGTTGGAGGCCCTGGAGAAGAGCAAGTCAACCACCCTTGACCGTTTTCTCTATGCACTGGGTATCAGAGAGGTTGGGGAAGCGACCGCCCAGTCTCTGGCAAATCAATTCGCCACCCTGGAGGCCCTGGAGCAGGCAGATGAAAATGCACTGCAAGAGACCCCGGATGTGGGGCCTATAGTCGCGGCACATACTCATTCATTCTTTCGACAGGCACACAACAGGGAGGTCATCGAGCAATTGATAGAGGCGGGTATTCATTGGCCGGCGGTGGAAATGCAACCTGTTGAGCAGCAGCCATTGTCGGGTAAGACAGTGGTCATCACAGGCACCCTGAGCAAACCGCGGGATGAGGTCAAGCAGATGCTGCAGAGCCTCGGCGCCAAGGTGACCGGCAGTGTTTCGAAAAAGACCGATTACCTGTTGGCGGGGGAGGAGGCAGGGTCGAAACTGGACAAAGCAGAGAAACTGGGCGTCGCTATCCTCGACGAGGCGGCACTGCGGGATCTGGTGGCGCAAAGCCGATAACGCCTCCGGGCTTGCGTTTATTCACTTCCCCATTCGTGATAGTTTCTATCCATAGCGTTACAGGATTGCAGGCATAACATGAGCGACGAAACCGCAAAAGAACGGGAAATCATGATGGTGATGCGCAAGCTGCTGACCACCATTGTGCGCGAGGTGACCCCTGAGCACAAAAGTCTCAAGCACCCCCTTTCGGATCGGACCATCCAGGATATCCGGGCCTGTCTCGGCCTGATCACCGCCCGCGAAAAGGAACTGGCCGATGCCGATGGACGAACCGCTCAGGAGCGGCCCTACTACGTCGATGAGCCGCCCGCGACCAAGGTCGTGCCGATCAGCAATATCGGCAAGGCCAAAAAGAATGACGATGAGTGAGCGTAATCTTTCTGGTTACCCACCATTCTTGTCTATCCGCTATCATCCTCTCTCTTCCTCATGGTGGATGATATGAAAGCAAGCCGCAAATGAACGAATTTTTTGCGTTTTAACTGCCTGTGTGGAGTGGTAGGTAAGGGCCTGTAAGACACCGCAGTTGGTTGTGCATCATCTTTATGGTGCGATCATGCCGACGAGTGTCAGCCAA
The DNA here is from genome assembly GCA_040506195.1 of Candidatus Thiodiazotropha sp. Classification (GTDB taxonomy): domain Bacteria; phylum Pseudomonadota; class Gammaproteobacteria; order Chromatiales; family Chromatiaceae; genus Thiodiazotropha. Next base: position 94,249 of record JBEVXH010000005.1, read on the forward strand.
ATCAGCCCGAGGAGCACCCCTCCCAACAAAAGTGCAAGATGGTGCGAGCGCCTGGCTTTTGAGGCCCCTTTTACGAGTACCGTATCACTGTGATTTTCCGGGTTGATAAAGACGGGAATGTCGTCTTCCGGTTTTAGAGTGAGCCACCATCGAACCGTATCCGGGGTTGGATCGCCCCAACCATTCACCTCCGGTACCCAGACATTCTCTTTTTCGTTAGAAACGGTGTTGCCGGAGTAGTTTTTTCCACCGACCACATATTCATAATCGATCACTGGGTAGAAATACTTCAGCTTCGAGTCTTGACCGATGGCAACAATTTCCGACGCTTCCCCGATATCGACTATTTTCGCCTTGTCCTCTATCCAGTCGCTATGTTGTTTGTATTTGAGGAGCGACCCACCGCCAATCAGAATCAACGTAACGGAGATTACCAGCAACAGGTGGTGAGCCTGTAGAGGCACGAACAGGAAGACCAGATAGGCTACAGACAGCAGTGCAATCAATTTGACGGCAAGGAGGAGGGTTTTACTATCCATTCGTTAAAACCATTTACTCGCAATTCCGTATATCCGGTTTGTGATATCGGCGCCGTTATTTATGCGTAGAGTACATATCTTACGGCCTTCATATATACATTAGCGGTCTTTTTTTCCACTCCAGCTACGTTTAATTCCAAGCAGACAAATACGCTCGCACAACTCTGAGAATTCGATTCCGGCTGTTTTCGCTGACTGGGGCAATAAGCTAGTTGGAGTGAGACCAGGGACACTATTGGCCTCCAGACACCAGAGATATCCATCTCCATCCATGCGGAAATCCACTCGTGAGTAACCACCGAGCTTGAGAATCCTATGGACTTGAACACCAAGCTCCTTTATTTCCTGCGTTTTGGCAGCTGGTATATCGGCTGGGAATATCTCCTGGGCTCCACCACACTGATACTTGCTTTCATAGTCAAAGATATCTGATGGTGCCACGATCTCGCCAACAGAGAGTGCATGCCCATCCAGGATCCCAACAGTGAACTCTCGTCCGTCTATATACATCTCCAGCATGATCTCATCGTCGAATTGAGCAGCCTTATCAATTGCCGAAGGTAACGCCACTGGGTCATGAACGAGTGTTAGCCCGATTGTTGACCCTTGGGCGTTTGGCTTTACTACAACTGGAAAACCGAGTTTATTCTCAGTACTTTTTTTAACTCCTGGTATACACATTTGCCAAGCGGGTGTCGGCACGCCAGCAGCGACCATGAGGCGCTTTGATACATCTTTGTCCATCGCAATGGCGCTACCTACGTGACCAGATCCAGTAAATGGGATATTCGACTCCTCTAGCAATGCCTGGAATGTGCCATCCTCTCCCGATCCTCCGTGAAGGGTAATAAATACGACATCGACATTGTTGAGTTCGACTGCATTCACCATTGCTATAGGAGATTGACCATGTGCTTGAACGAGCGCCTGCGATTCAGGGGGCTTTTTCATTACTTCGAAACCCGCAAGTGAGCGCTCGTCTTCGGAGGTAAGCACTCCTTTGGCTGTATCTACAGCAATCACAGCATGGCCTGCCGCCTTTAAGCCAGTCATAACTTCCATGCCACTGGCGATGGAAACATCACGCTCTTCGCTGGAACCACCGAAAATAACTGCAACTTTCATAATTTGGTAACAGGGGTGCTGTAGGGGCTGGGGGTAGAAACCCCCTAGTTTCACTTTAATTCGCTATATATTTTTCAGAGCAGTTCTCGGTACCCGCGTTGCACACCTGGTAACTCTGAGAGTACTTTTTGTTGTAATAGTAGGTGGCACTGTTTATACCTGAAACCGTGTCGATCAGCTCGTCATTTCGATACACATCAACTGCAATTGCCTCGGTGGTCCAGGTAAGGGTAGTACGAATCCAACGCCCTTTTCGATAATGACTGCCGCTTAGTTCCGGTGGCGCGATTGTTGGTACGAAGGCAACAAAAATATTACCGCCATCGCCTGCGATCGGCGTGAAGTTCGACAAACTCTCATCGGTCGTGAATGCAGTAGAATATGAGGCGCCAAGAATAATGTTCCCGTTAACATCCAAATCGATATCGCTTAAATAGGAAACGATCTGCAATGTATTGAGCAATTCGCCGGATGCGTTGTAGTGCGCCACGTATCCATTGAGACTGACCATGAAAATATCGCCATTAGCATTAACACTAATGCCGCGGGAAGAAGACGTGTGGCCGAGGTTTACACTACGTAGAAAAGAGAAGTCCACGGGATCGTAGACATCGAGATCGCCATAAGTGTTTTGCAAGGCATATAGCAATCCATCATGTCCGAGAACGACGTCAATATAAGAGGTAGTCTCGGCATAACGCTGGTATGAAAAATCATTTGGATTTACTCGAATCAAGCCCTCAGCTTCGCCGCCACTGTATGTAAAACCATCGGTCAAAATTAAATCGCCGTTATGCGTGGTAATCCCGCCGTAGGTCACATTATTCGGTGTATTCCAGCCAGGAATACTGGTGCTCTGCCAGGAGGTGCCATCGTAGATTGCAAGTTCCGGATAAAAGGTCCCATTAAAAACAGCGAGCCGACCGTCATCGAGTATCGTAATATCTCGTGCTACCTCGTTTTCTGGACTTGGTGGGATAGTCAGTTGACTGACCAGATTGCCATCGAGGTCGTATTCATACAGAATATTTCCGTTCATTATTAAAATATTGCCTGGTTGAAATCCTGCGTCTGCCAACGATACGGTTGATACAGTCAAGGTCAGTAGGACAAGTATCCATTTCAAACGATGCTTCATGTTTTTCTCCTTCATAAGGTGAGTCTTTGACTACAAGTAATTGTGATTAGTATTTTTCTAGCCACACTTAATTTTATGTTGATCTTACTGCCAAGACTAAAATAATTGGCCTGAATAATCTGTAAATCCAAAAAGCAATGGTGTGTTTTAAATTATTGTAAATAGTGGGTTCATGCCAAACGGTTGAGGTGTGGGGCTGCAAAAGCCGCAAGGCTTTTGACAGTCCCGCACAAGCGATTTATAGTTTTTTAGCTTAAATAGCATTGCTTTATCTCAAGATATTCTACAACTACAACGCCCAGGCTATACGACCCTTACCTCGGCAATGATGGGAGCGACACGAAAGTGACGAGGGTCCGTCTAATATCTTTTGTTAGCTGACTTTGATTTTATTTTGTATAACTTCAATGATCTTATTCCTTTCTTCAGGTGGCACGCCTTTAAGAGGCATTACATTACCTACACTGCCTTCTTTTAGGACAACCAAAACATCACTAATTCCAAACTGACGTTTGATTTTTACACCGTTTATATTTTCTAGTTTAATCTCTGTGTTATTTCCATACCTTAAACAATTATCAGTAATGCTTATAACTGTCCCTTTTGAGGTTACATAGAAGTAACAACCAGAAAGTACGGCGACAAACATAAATAGCAAAGATAGCATGCTATAGCCGAGAACAAATAATATACAGCCAATAGCGATAAAAATACCTGAACCTGCTGCAATACGGCCAGCAAGTTCATCTGGTAATGGTTTACTACTCGTCCATTTGTATTCGTCCATGACGGTATTTAGCTAACGGTCAAAGCCAGCTGCGCGCGACAGTGCGCCGGACTGGGCTGACGTGTTAGATACTTCTCCAGATATATTTTCATTCATCATTTTCTCAAATTGATTTGGCACTATGACAGCACCATAAAAGCTAATCAGAAACATACATACCCCTAATAAAACTAATACCCTGCCCCTAAGAATAGCCCACTTGCCTTCTTGAATATTTGTATCTGATATGACCTTATGTCCAGGTGGCGGGAACTCGCCGGCCCGAACTACATTTAATCCGAAATAGATAAAATAAACACCAAGCAGTAATACCGGCGTAAGAATTACAATAAATAATAACCTGAAACGCTTAAGCCATTCCCCTCCTTCTAATCCATCAAGATATGACCCTAGATTGAGTAAACCCGCCCAGATTGCTATAAATAGCCCTCCAATCAGCAAAATCAGACTAACGAAGAATCTTCGCCGATAGATTAAATCTGCCTTTACTGTCTTTGTCATAGGGAATCTAACGAGCCTGTGGAATAACGCCGCATTCAGCGGCTTGTCCGCTGTAATGACTGGTTAGCCATGACAACGTTGAATAGTGCTACTTAAATTCTCTTTCTTGCAACTATTTTCAATACATACTGATCTGCCAATAATATTATTATCCTCAAAATCTTGTTTTCTCATAAAAATCTCACTTCCTTTATCTGTCTTTTCTATATTAAATATTATTGAGTTAGTATCGAAATATTTCGTAAGTTCCTCCTTATGGCATTTTGAACTTAACCGTAGACCAATCTTTTGACTGGAGTTTTTTAATATTTTTTCTCCAATACTCAACATCTGATCATATTTATCTGTACTTGTTGAATACCACCCGTCCTTATCTATCGTATATTCAATTCTATTTTCTTGAAGAGCTTTTTCGAATAATTTTCTTTCGATTGGATCTTGTGAAACCCTATATTTATTCTCTTGCCCACAACCTATTAAGAGCAACAAGATCACGACTATGAGTGTGTGTTCTTTCATTCTGCTTGTGGCTAACAGTTGCTTATATTGCCGGCTCTTATTATCGCGTTATGTCGCCGGCTCTAAATATTGTGCTATGCCGACAAATGTATTCAAAAAGTTCTCAAAGATCCAATGAGATTTCAATAGATGCCGACAACGACAGGTTCTCTGTGATACCAGATGAAAATAAGTTCTAAGCCGGGACGTTTGATCAGGGGGCGGCCGGCAATGCAAAACCGGCTTGGCTTTACGGATTGATTCCATTGTTTCCATGGCGACGGGTATCCGTTTGTTTCACCTCATAAGTCACAGTATTATTAAGGTTTTCGGTGGTGAAACGCAAGAATATGGGGCTTCAGGCGGTGAGGTGCTATTGATTTCAGGCTTTTACTTCGCCCTTTGGTGACAAACAGTTTGTTTGGTGGAGATTGTTCTGGAGAACAGGCTGCCGGGGATAGTCAGATCATGCAAACCATCTTGAATGGGAATGGTGGTTTGTTGAAATGGTGCCCGTCAGGAACGACGGGCACCCTGTTTTGATGACGCTTTGGATTATTTGGCCGCTTCAGCCGGTTTGTCCATCTCGGCGTTTGCTTCCATGCTTGGTGTTGAGCTGTCAGACACTGGTGCTTCCCCGGCAGGAGCGGCCACGGGTGCTGCGGCGATTGGGTCGGCAGCAGGGGCGGGCTTGGCGTTCTTTTCATTGAAGACCAGTTTGCTGGAATCGCGCAGGCCCTGCATGTAATCGGAGAGGGCGACCTGTTTCAGCTTGTTGACGATCTTGCCCTTGACGCTGTCCAGTGACGGCGCCTCTGACACACGGGTGTCCTCCAGCAGAATGACATGCCAGCCGAACTGGGTCTCTACCGGGGCTGCGCTGTATTTGCCTTTTTCCAGGGTTTTCAGGGCGTCGCCAAAGGGTTTCACCATCTGCGCCACATCGAACCAGCCGAGGTCGCCACCATTCTTACCGGTGGGTCCGGTTGAATGTTCGACGGCGAGTTCAGCGAAATCGGCGCCGCCATCGAGTTTTTCGATCAGCGCGGTTGCTTCATCCTGTTCTTTCACGAGGATATGCCTGGCCTTGTATTCATTGCCGGACTGTCCTGCATAATCCTCCTGATAAGCCTTCTGGATATCCTCTTCGCTGGGCTCGTGGTTGCCTGCGAAGTCCTGGATGGCGATCTGGGTCAGCAGCTTGGCTTTCAACAGGTCAACCGATGCCGCGACTTCCGGCCGCTGTAGAATACCCTGTTTCTCCGCATCCTGTGCCACGATGATGATATTGGACAGCTCATTGAGCACACTCATCTGCATCTCAGGGGAGTTTTGCGCATCGGGCACGTTGCGCATGCGATCCTGAAAGTAGAGGCTGTACATGGTGCGGGTAATCGCTTCGCCATTGACGGTGAGCAGGGTTTCGACATCCATGTCGCCGGTTGTGGGTTCGTTCATTTCGGGTACGGTGGCGGGACGGTCGCTGTCCGTCTTGGCTGCGGTTGAAGCCTGGTCCGTAGACTGGTTGCAGGCTGTCAGCAGTCCTGCGCTGCAAACTGCAGCTAATAAGATCTTAGTTTTCATCGTTGAACTTACCTAGTTGTGATTGATCTGTTTAATTGGGTTTAGCACTGTCGCCGTCAGGCTGGCAGTACTTTCTTAAACGGTTTTACCTGGACCCGTGCATAGACACCCGCCTCGATATAGGGGTCCGCATCGGCCCAGGCCTTGGCGTTCTCGAGGCTGTCGAACTCGGCGACGATCAGACTGCCGGAAAAACCGGCGGAACCGGGGTCCTCGCTATCGATCATCGGGTGGGGGCCGGCCAGCAAAAGGCGCCCCTCGTCCTGGAGCTGTTTCAGTCTCGCCAGGTGATCCCCCCGTGCCTTGAGGCGTTGCTCCAGGCTGTCATCCCGATCCTCGGCAATGATTGCGTAGTACACTTAACTCCCCTTATGTATTAATCGACTCAGGTTCATCATCATTGATATGGCGCGCCAGGTAGAAGGCCTGCAGGATGATAAATCCCAGGGTCAGCCCCATGATGCCAAATAATTTGAAGTTGACCCAAGTCTCCTCCAGGGTGTGCGCAGTATTGCACATCTCCAGTTCGTTTCCCTGAAAATGCTGGCCGCAGTTGTCGTAGTCGATCTGCTGCAGACCCGTGAGTTCCATCAGTTGATGTTCAACGACGAAGAAATCGTTGGCCACATAGAGGTTGAGAAAGCCCAACAAGATAAAGAACAGGCTCCAGGTCAGATTGAGCCGTTTCCATACCGGATCCGGCACGGAGATGCTGCTCTCCATCATCCGTTGAACCAGCGGCTTTTTACCAATATATTGGCTGGCAAGAAAAGTGGCGCCGAACAGCCAGTTGATCACGGAGGGTTTCCACATGATAAAGGTGCGGTCCTGCAGCAGGATGGTCAGGCCACCGAAAACCAGCAGGATGCCGAATGTAATCAGGTGCATCTTCTCCACATGCCGCTTGCGCAGCCAGCCGTAGGCAACCTGAACCACGGAGGATGCGATGGCGACAGCGGTGGCGACATAGATGCCGTACAGCTTGTAGGCCACGAAAAAGAGTATGACCGGAAAAAAATCAGCAAGAAATTTCATTACGAGATCAGTGTGTTACAAAAAAAGCATAGTATCGATGGCTGGCTGAATAGTACACCATGTTTTTACTTTGTTTAGTGACCGCTCATAAAAACTTGGCCAATCAGTGAAGCGTTCTGGGCTGGCCCCAGAGATTATAATATTTTTCAACAACTTCCCTGACTTGCTGCGGATAGTTGAGGGCGTCCATCTGTTCCATGCCTTCACGAAAAAAGTTGGGCGCCTGATCGGGCAGCAGGCGGCACAGGGTCTGATAAGCCTCCTCGATCAGTTCGGGCTGATAGCTGCGGGTGGCGATTATTGCTTGATTCATTAACAAAATACTCCAGGGCTGCGCTTTTTCCAGCCGTACGCGCTCCTGTTGCATGGTTGGTTCGAGGGCCTTGATCAACTCCATCGACAGCTCATAGAGTTGCCGCAGTTGAGAAGGTTCCCGGAATCTGTTCGCCAGGCGGGCAAGGGAGTTGATCACCGGCTCCAGGGTGCGCAGCTCTCCTTTGTGGCGTACGATCCAGAGCGCCATGGGCAGGGTCAGGTCTTCCATCTCCTCACTCTCCTGCGGCATCTTCAGGCCGGCGGCGGCGGTCGAGAAATCGACCATCAGTTGGATGCCGTAATCGCCGAGTTCGCTCAGCTCATTCAGTGATGGGTGCGGGTTCTCGCGTGTACTATCCACCTGCCCGGACAGAATCTCCAACAGCTCCATCAGCCGATGCATCGCCTGCTGCAGTGCCGAGGGGGAGTGGTCCGGCTCTTCGACGCCGGCCTGCTTGCCGGCCGACACCACCGCTGGAGCGATAGCGTCGAATCGTTGTCCTATGTAAGTCAGGTCGAGTACTGGAAATAACATCGCGTCATTGTATCAGCCTGCAATGATGGCGTCCGGGGCTGACCTCTATTTTTCGGTAAACCTATCGGTTTCACCCTACTATGGGTACAATCCGCCCCCATGTTTTGCGAATACGATCTCCATAGCCACTCCACAGCCTCAGACGGGACCCTCTCGCCCGGGGATCTGGTCAACCGTGCGGCCAATGCGGGCGTACGGGTATTGGCGCTCACCGATCACGACACCACCGCCGGTATCGAGGAGGCTTTGTCGGCTGCCTCAAGCTGTGGCCTGGCGTTGATACCCGGCGTGGAGATATCGGTTACCTGGAATAAGCATACTGTCCACATCGTCGGACTGAATGTGGATCATGATAATCGCGCCCTGCAACTGGGGCTGCGCGAGCTGAGGCGGTTTCGCGATTGGCGTGCCAAAGAGATTGCCGAGAGACTCGGGAAGGCCGGTATCGGAGGCGCCTATGAAGGTGCGCTTGCCCACTCCAACGGTACCCTGCTGAGCCGTACCCATTTTGCCCGCTATCTGGTCGAGCAGGGTCTGGCAAGCGATGAGCGCAGGGTCTTCAAGCACTACCTGGTGAAAGGAAAACCCGGCTTCGTTGCCGGTCAATGGGCTGAACTGGCTCAGGCTGTGGAATGGATACACGACGCCGGGGGCGCGGCCGTGGTGGCGCATCCCGCACGCTACAAAATGACCCGCTCGAAATTGAGGCGATTGTTCAGTGAATTTGTCGAGCTGGGGGGTGAGGCTATCGAGGTGGTCTCCGGCAGCCATAGTCGAGACGACTACTTTACGATGGCCAAGCATGCCGGCGATTTCGGCTTGCAGGCCTCGGCCGGTTCGGATTTCCATTCCCCGGACAACCCCTGGGTCGAGTTTGGACAGCTGCCGTTGTTGCCCGACAATTGCCGTCCCGTATGGTCGGATTGGGTGATCGAAACGGCAACGTCTGATATCCGAAAGGCCGTATAGTTGCCAAGGCAAATACGATGGCCCTGTTCCTCCAGATACATCCGGACAATCCCCAGCCGCGGTTGATCACTCAGGCGGTTGAGATCATTCGCGAGGGTGGCCTGGTGATCTACCCCACCGATTCCAGCTATGCCTTTGGATGCCATATCGGCGACAAGGGGGCGATGGAGCGTATTCGGCGCATCCGTAAGGTGGAGCAGTCCCACAACTTCACCCTGGTATGCCGGGATCTGACAGAGATCTCCAACTACGCCAAGATCGACAACCGCGATTACCGCCTGTTGAAGGCGTTGACCCCCGGCCCCTATACCTTCATCCATAAGGCCACCAAGCAGGTTCCCAGGCGGCTTATGCATCCCCGGCGAAAGACTATCGGTATCCGGGTGCCCGACAATGCCATCGTCAGCGCCCTGCTGGAGGAGCTGGCAGAACCGATCATGAGCACCACCCTGATCATGCCGGGGGAGGAGATGCCCCTGACCGATCCCTACGAGATACGGGATCTATTGGATCATCAAGTGGATCTAATCATCGATGGCGGCTATTGCGGTTTCGAACCCACAACAGTAGTGGTGATGACCGAGGAGTTGCCCGAGGTGGTGCGGGCAGGGAAGGGCGATACATCCATGTTCGATGTATAATCGATCGTTTATCTCGTGCCTTACGCCAAATACTGTCTCAGCTTATTGAAAAACCGTGAAATCTATACATTCAGGATCTACATGCAATGCAAGGGCTTAGTCTGATTCAAAAGCTGGCGATCTTCGTTCTGCCCTTGATCTTCGCCATTACCGTGCATGAGGCGGCCCATGGCTGGATGGCCAAGCGCCTGGGGGACAAGACCGCGCAGATGTTGGGGCGGGTTACCCTGAACCCCTTAAAGCATATCGATCCGGTGGGTACCATCCTGGTGCCATTGGGTCTCTATCTACTGACCGGATTTATGTTCGGCTGGGCCAAACCGGTGCCGGTCAACTGGAATAATCTGCATAAGCCTAAAAGGGATATGGGCCTGGTCGCTCTGGCCGGCCCAGGTGCTAATCTCATCATGGCGCTGATCTGGTCGATCCTGGTATACGTCGGTGCGTTGATGCTGGAAAGCTTCGCCTGGTTGGGGGTGCCCCTGGTGTTGATGGGGGTTACGGGTGTGCTGATCAATACTATTTTGATGGCGCTCAACATGCTGCCTGTTCCGCCGCTGGATGGCGGCAGGGTGGTCTATTCCCTGTTACCGCCAAAACAGGCGCACGCCTATTCCAAGCTAGAAACCTACGGCCTCATTATCGTGCTTGCATTACTCATGACAGGACTCCTGGGTTTCATCCTCGAGCCTGTCGTTGCAATTACCATCATGATCCTGCCGGCCAGTGATATAGTTGCCAATCTTATTCCTGTGATTCTCAGTCCAGCGAGGAGTTAGTTTTGAATCAGTCGCCAAGCTCATCCCGCGTGCTTTCCGGCATGCGTCCCACCGGCCGCCTGCATCTTGGCCACTACCACGGTGTGCTGAAGAACTGGGTGGAGCTGCAGCATCAGCATGAGTGTTTCTTTTTTATCGCGGATTGGCATGCCCTGACCACCCATTACGATGATCCCAGTGTCATTCCGGAGAGCATATGGGATATGGTTGTCGACTGGCTGGCGGCCGGCGTCGACAGCGAGGCGGCGACCCTGTTCGTACAGTCCCTGGTACCTGAACATGCCGAACTGCATCTGCTGCTGTCGATGATCACCCCGCTGGGGTGGCTGGAACGGGTGCCCAGCTACAAGGATCAGCAGGAGAAACTGAAGGAGAAGGATCTTGCCACCTACGGCTTCCTGGGCTATCCGCTGCTGCAGTCGGCGGACATCCTGATCTACCGTGCCTCCCAGGTGCCGGTGGGCGAGGATCAGGTGGCCCATGTGGAGCTGACCCGGGAAGTGGCCCGTCGCTTCAACCACATCTACGGACGTGAGCCCGATTTCGAGGAGAAGGCGGAACAGGCGCGCAAGAAGATGGGCAAAAGAGCGGCCAAGCAGTTCACTCAACTGCAAAGGGCCTATCAGGAGCAGGGCGATCCGCAGGCCCTCGAAGACGGTCGAGCACTGTTGCAGGCGCAACAGAACATCAACACCGAAGAGCGTGAACGCCTGCTCGGATACCTGGAGGGCAGCGGGCGTTTGATTCTGGTCGAGCCGCAACCGTTGCTGACCAAGGCCTCGAAAATGCCGGGACTGGATGGACAGAAGATGTCCAAGTCCTATGAGAACACCATCTCCCTGCGGGAAAAACCGGAACATGTCGAACAGATGCTCAAACGCATGCCGACCGATACCAACCGGGTCAGACGCACCGATCCGGGCGATCCGCAGAAGTGCCCGGTCTGGCAGTTTCACCTGGTCTACTCCGACGAAGGCACAAAACAGTGGGTCGAGGAGGGGTGCCGTTCCGCCGCGATCGGTTGTCTCGACTGCAAGGGGCCGGTGATCGAGTCGGTGCTGAACGAACTGAAGCCGATGCAGCAGCGGGCCGCCGAGTTCGAGGCCCAGCCCGATCTGGTGCGACGCATTATCACGGAGGGTTCCGAAAGAGCCCGCGTGGTGGCCCAGGAGACCATGCGGGAAGTGCGCGAAGCGATGTCTTTGAGGGGATTCGAATCATGAACGATGTGATTTTTAGTATGATGTTGCGACACGATCGCTGCGCCAATCTTGTATCCACCCGCCTTAGGGACTGACATGGAAGAAGCTGAACACCATCCGCACTACCATCCCGAGCAGGAGGAGATGCCCTTCGCCATGGTCATGGGGGAGCCGTTGGCGACTCCCCCCACCGATCTCTATATCCCCCCCGATGCGCTCGAGGTCTTTCTCGATGCCTTTGAGGGCCCGTTGGATCTTTTGCTCTATCTCATCAGGCGTCAGAATCTCGATATCCTCGATATCCCCATCTCGGATATCACCGACCAGTATGTGCAATATATCGAGATGATGAAGGATCTGCGGCTCGAGTTGGCGGCGGAATACCTGGTGATGGCGGCGATGTTGGCGGAGATCAAGTCCCGCATGCTGCTGCCCAGGCCGACGAGCGAGGAAGAGGAGGGGGAAGACCCCCGGGCGGAGCTGATCAGGCGACTGCAGGAGTACGAACGCTATAAGCAGGCCGCGGAAGACCTGGATTGTCTGGAGCATATGACCCGGGACACCTTCCAGGGGCATGCGGAGCTGGTGGAACGGCATGTGGAGAAGCGAGAGCCCGATGTCGACCTGCGGGAGATCCTACTGGCTTTACAGGATGTGATGTCCCGTGCGGATATGTTCAGCAGCCATCGCGTGGAGAAGGAGCCGCTCTCGGTCAGAGAACGGATGTCCCATGTGTTACAGGTGGTGAACGGCAAGGATTTTCTGCCGTTTACAGAACTGTTCGATATCACCGAGGGCCGCCTTGGCGTGGTGGTGACCTTTCTTGCGATCCTGGAACTGATGAAGGTCTCGTTGCTCGAGCTGGTTCAGACAGATGACTTTGCCCCCATTCACGTGAAAGCGAAGACAGCCTGATATGACAGATGAAGAGAGATTAAAACAGATCGTTGAAGCGGCCCTGTTGGCTGCGGGACGTCCGCTCAACCTGGATCAGCTGCAGTCGCTGTTTCCCGAGCAGGAGGCGCCCGACAAGAAACAGCTGCGGGAGGTATTGGCGGAGCTGAGCGGTGATTACCAGGGCAGGGGCATTGAAATCACCGAGGTCGGTAGCGGCTTTCGCATCCAGGTGCGGGCTGAGTTCTCCCCCTGGGTATCGAAACTGTGGGTGGAAAGGCCGCCCAAATACTCCCGTGCGCTGTTGGAGACTCTGGCCCTGATCGCCTATCGGCAACCGATAACCCGTGGTGAGATCGAAGATGTCCGTGGCGTCTCGGTCAGCACCAATATCATCAAGACCCTCACCGAGCGGGAGTGGGTCAGAGTCGTCGGCCATCGTGATGTTCCCGGTAAACCGGCCCTATACGCCACCACCAGGGAGTTTCTCGACTACTTCAATCTAAAGAGCCTGAACGAACTGCCGACCCTGGCTGAGATCCGCGATCTCGATTCCATCAATCGGGAACTTGAACTGGTCGATCCCGAAAAGCAGCAACAGCAGGGGGAGACCCAGACAGATCGGGAGGCGGATGAGTCGACCCCGCTTGACCCTGATCAACAGCCCGAAGCGATTGAATCCCACGAGGGTGAAGATACCGTTCCCATCATGGATGAGGATGAGCACTTGTCCAAACTCGACACCCATGAATCAGAGTAGAGACAGAGCCGGCGAACGCCTGCAAAAGGTCCTTGCCAATGCAGGTATGGGATCGCGCCGTCAGATAGAGGGGTGGATCGTCGAAGGACGGGTCGAGGTCAATGGCGTGGCCGCCGAGTTGGGGCAGCGGGTCAATCCGAGCGATGTCATATATGTGGACGGAAAGCGGATTGCAAAGCGATTGCTCGAAGCGCCGGTGAGGGAGGTCATTGTCTACAACAAGCCGGAGGGTGAGTTGGTGACACGCAAGGATCCCGAGGGCCGCCACACCGTCTTCGAGCGCATGCCGAAGCTCAAGCATGGGCGCTGGATTCCCGTGGGACGCCTGGATATCAACTCCTCCGGCCTGCTCTTGCTGACGACAGATGGGGAGCTGGCCAATCAACTGATGCACCCGAGCCGGCAGGTCGAACGGGAGTACGCGGTCAGGGTGATGGGCGAAGTCACCGAAGAACAGTTGAAGGTTCTCACTCACGGGGTCGAGCTGGAGGACGGACCGGCCCGCTTCGAGGAGATCGTCGAATCGGGCGGCGAAGGCATCAATCGCTGGTTTCATGTCGTGATCATGGAGGGTCGCCAACGGGAGGTCAGGCGGATGTGGGAAGCGGTAGGCGCCCGGGTCAGCCGACTCAAGCGCGTGCGCTACGGCAGCGTGATTCTGGAGAGTGCGCTGAAGGTGGGACGCTGGCGTTATCTCAATGAGCAAGAGGTCAATGATCTGCTCACCACCATGGGGCATAGTGTCGCCAAACAGAGAAAATCGCATCAAGTCAGATCCCCGCGGGGTGATCAACAGGGCCGTAAAAGCGCCAAGTCGTCGAAACCGCATCAGGCAAGGGGTCAGAAAAAAGCGGGAGCCGGACGCAACAAAGAGACTCGCAAGCCATCCGGTGGCAAGACTGACACGATATGGAAAGGCAAACAGGGCGGCAGACGATCGCGGTAAAGTTCTCGACGGCCGATCTGATGATGATCTATCGGCAGCTGTCGGATCGTTACGAAGCACAGCACTGGTGGCCGGGTGAAACCCCTTTCGAAGTGATGGTGGGGGCGGTTCTGACCCAAAATACCGCCTGGTCGAATGTTGAAAAGGCGATCGATAATCTCAAAGGACTGAATGCACTCAACCTTGAGTCGCTGCTCACCATGTCGCCGGATAGTTTGGCAGCGCAGATTCGTCCAGCCGGTTACTTCAATGTCAAGACTGAACGGTTGCTGAACCTGTGTCGCTTTCTGCAACAGAATCCCGGCCTGGAGCAGTTGGATACCGATGAGTTGCGAGCATGCTTATTGTCGATTCACGGCATCGGGCCGGAGACGGCGGATGACATTCTGCTCTACGCCTTTGATCGGCCGGTCTTCGTGATCGATGCCTATACCCGGCGTCTATTCGGTCGCTTGGGATTGATAGCGCATGATTGTGGCTACGAGTCTTTGCGGGCGGGTTTCGAAGCGGCTTTGCGGAGCGATTCATCGCTCTTCAATGAATACCATGCATTGATCGTTGTTCACGCGAAGGCGCACTGCAGAACAACACCCGTGTGTGTCAGTTGTCCTTTGTCTGAACTGTGTCGCTATAGGGCGGATCAACTGGCCAACGGCATCTCTGCCGTATAGACCTGATTGCGTCCGTTCTGCTTGGCCTGGTAGAGTGCGCTGTCGGCCCGTTCAAAAAGGCTCTCCGGGGTATCCTGATCGACCATGGCGCTGACGCCCACACTGAGAGTGATGCGGACATCTTTCAAAGATTTGATGCGCAGGTTTTCCACGTTGCGGCGGATGCGCTTTGCCAATAGCTGGGCGCCCGCAATGTTTGTATCGTTCAACACCACAACGAACTCCTCACCACCGTAGCGGTAGAGAGCATCACTGCTGCGAATGGTCTGCTCCACTGTGGTGGTGATCTCCTTCAATACCATATCGCCCACGGCGTGACCGTAGTGGTCATTTATCTTTTTGAAAAAGTCGATATCCAGCACCAGCAGTGATAGATCGCTCAGTTTGCGGCGATTGAATTCGATGTCGCGACTGAAATTCTCATCGAAGGCGCTGCGGTTCTTTACCCCGGTCAGGGAGTCGAGAAAGGCGCTCTGAATGGCTGCTCTGTAGAGCAGCGCATTACGCAGTGGGTAGAGCAGGGCGGCAAGCAGATTCTCGATCTGCTGCACCTCAGGCTTTTTATATCGTCTGTTTCGGCTGATGGTGATATGGCCAAGTGCGGTATCCAACACGTTCAGATCATACTTGAGTCTGTTTCTGCCCGCTTTTTCACCTAAAAGAATATCGACATCGCCATCTTTGCTGCGATAATTGAATGTGTCATATTGAAATTGCGTCTGCAGGGCATTTGCGAACAGCTCGATCACGGCATCCACCTCAAGGGTGGTCTGCAGCTTACCGCTCAGTTCCAAAACCAAACCGAGGGTATTCTCCCTCTCTGTTGATTGTCGAGACATCTGCAAGGGAGTGGGTGCAGATGGTTTCTGAGGTGTGCTGTGGATACCGCTCATGTTAAAAGCTCACTCAAAGCTAATGCCTGCAACTAGTTATGCTAAAGGCATGCCAATTTTAAAAAACATAATATAATCAACAACAAAGAGATAACAACTGCGAGTGACGCCAAAAAAACGACACTGAATTAAGGGATGATGGAACAGGGTAGAGGCTATAATTCGACAATATTTCGTCATCTATCTAAAGCAGGGGGAGTTATGCCGTCCTGTCGATTACCCAGACTTAAATGAGGTGATCGGCACTCTTGGCGCTAAAAAACCTCTATCTCTACATGGCGGGTAAACAAGAGAGAAAAAGAGATGCTGAAACTCACCACACTATCGATTCTGCTGCTGTTTGCCGTACCTCAACTGCAGGCTGCGGGGGATCAGGAGGGATTGGGTCAAGGACTGGTGAACCCGGGATTTCATGACAAGCCGGCCTGGTTTAAAAACTCCTTTCTCGATCTTCAGGAGGATCTGCAGGAGGCAACGGAAGAAGATAAAAGAGTGATTCTCTATTTTCATCAGGACGGTTGCCCCTATTGCGCCAAGCTGCTGAACGAAAATTTCTCCATCAAGACGATCGTCGATAAGACGCAACAGGCGTTTCAACTGGTTGCGATCAATATCTGGGGTGACAGGGAGGTAACCGGATTGTCGGGCGAGGCTACCACCGAAAAGGCGTTCGCGGCATCGATGAAGGTCATGTATACCCCCACCATGCTGTTTCTGGATGAGCAGGGGAGAAGGGTGTTGCGTATCAATGGCTATTACGCGCCTCACCGCTTCATGGCGGCCCTGGACTATGTCGCCGGCAGAGAGGAGCGCAAGCTCTCGTTCAGGGACTATCTGGCTCGCATACAGCCGGTCGCCTCCACCGGCAAGTTACACAGGGACCCAAACTATCTGCAGCCGCCAATGGATCTGCGTCGCCCCACCGGAGCCGACAGGCCGCTATTGGTATTGATGGAGATGAAGCAATGTCCGCCTTGTGATGAACTGCACCAGGAGATCCTGCCGCAGTCCGCACTGCAGGAAAGCCTGCAGGGATTCGATGTGGCGCTGGTGGATATCTGGTCCGGAGAGGAGCTGATCACTCCGGACGGCAAGCGGATGAAGGCGACAAAATGGGCTGAAAGCCTGGGGATCCAGTATGCCCCCAGCATGCTGTTCTTCGACGGGTCGGGTAGGGAGGTCTTTCGCTCGGAGGCCTATCTGCGAACCTTTCACACCCATGCCGTAATAGACTATGTAGGCTCAGGCAGCTACCGGGATCAGCCCAATTTCCAGCGCTTCGTACAGGCCAGGGCGGACGAAATGCGCGCCCGCGGCGAAGTGGTCGACCTGATGAAATAGCCTCTGCAGTTATTGATCCGTAACAGGGCGCGATTTGGGGTTCACTCGGGGGGGATTCTAGGGTAGTATTGCGCGTTCCAAATTTCGGGTCGTTAGCTCAGTCGGTAGAGCATCTGACTTTTAATCAGGTGGTCATAGGTTCGATTCCTATACGACCCACCATATAAAACAAAGGCTTAGCAGTTATCTGCTAGGCTTTTTGTCTTTTTTGGTGAAAATAGCGCAATTGACAGGAAAAAATTACAACAATTTTGCATTCAATTTATGCTCTGTTTAGAGACCTAAATTCCGCTATTGGGCTAAAAAAGTCAATGCTGTAGTTTAAGTATAACCCTCGCCTTTAATGCAGCTTATGTCATAGCGCAATTACGAGTATTAAAGAGAAGATCAAGCTTACGAACCGATGCCGATCAGGTGGTACATGGTATGATGATTCCGTGGTTCAGTCAGCGATTGGGGGTGGATTTCAGTGATTGTTACCGATGCAATCTATTATACTAGAGAGGGTAACAACATTGCCGGGGAGTGAGAATGTTTATGGCTTCCATGCCATTTAACTTTATTACATCAACACAAAATTAGGTTATTCATTATTCGGGATAGAATGATGTGCAGGCTCTGAATTGCGACGATTGCCTCAAATAGCCTGCTGGATGCCGGCCTGTTCCTGAATGATGAATCAATCAGCCTTAATGTTTGTGCAGCCAGTCAGTTAAATAAAGGATAACCATACCAATACCAGTGCGGTTACGACAGCCAGCACCGCCAGTGCGGCGCCGATACACCAGATACAGATATTACCCAATCGATTGATCAATGTAGTCATTTGTCTACTCCTACCCTCATTGAGTGGTATATAAATATTTTTTTAATATAAATGCTGGTTAGTTGTCATGTGTCGTTGGCAATACAAAACAACATAAAATATTAGATTAGACAAAAGAACTCAAAAAGCAAAAAAATGAAAAAAATCAGATATCAAGTGTATTATAAAGTACTGAACATGATATTTAATGCGATGAAGTTTCTTTAGGTCGCCTCTGCGTGTGAAAATTAGCTGAAAAGATAACGCTGCTGACCCGCCTGCTTGCAGGGCACATCTGATGAAAATCGGGTTGCTCATCTCATTTCAAGTATTGTTCAATCCATTTTAGTAAACAGTTCAACCTGCCACCTTGTCTTGAATCCATCTGTAATTGCTGTTTGCCTGGAAGATGATGAATTTTTTCTCCAGCATATCGGTGATACTGCTCTGCCTCAGACCGATCAAGCATGCGGCATCGAGCGGTTTTCATCCATTCAACTCAGCACTGTAAGTGCACTACCTGACAAACATGATGGGTAATATTCACTGTTTTGCGTTGCCCGCGGTTGGGATAATAGTCTCGGGATGACAACAAGCGTAAGGAGAAGGAAATGATTATTTATCGAAATCCCTCTAACGCTAAGATCAAAGAGCTGATTACCTTATCGAGCGAGGGCGCCGCCAGGTGGATTGAAGAGAAAGAGACCGGTGATGTGTTTTACTGGCCCTCGGACATTGCCTATCACAAGCAGATAGCCAAGGTCCTGCATATCGAAGAGTATGAAAAGGGCATTGCCATTGAAGACAGGTACGAATCCTGATTGTCCGATCCGGTGCCCGTGATCGAGTCTGTGTGGGGTATGCCATTCGTCAACATGCGCCTAATTTCAGTCAAGAAAAAAGGGAGAGTGATGTCTCCCTTTTTCCATATGAATGGCTTGACTGTTACGACTTGCGTCGACGCAAGTGGGTTATCCCGATACCGATCAGGCCCGTGCCCAGCAGAAGGAAGGTAGAGGGTTCCGGAACACTCGGTGTTGGAGTCGGGGTGGGTGGGGGAACCGGCGGATTCACTGTTTCACCCGCAAGGCTGTAGGTAAAGGCCTCAATCGCTTCATTGTCATAGAAGGCGGTGCCGGTGAGTTCCATTAAGTTATTGTTATCGGTAAATGTGAATTGCAGCTGGTTGTCTGAATCAGTGTCGATGATCGAAAAATAATCCGAATAATTGATCCCATAATCGTTACCGGCAGCTGTACCGATGATGTTATCCACATTAAGCCCGGCCAGACCGGTCGGTTCATTTGTGCCGTCGGCACTTATCGTGTAGAGCCCTAGGCCATTTATGGTGTGACTGAAGATTGGTAACGCGTCAGCAGTACCGAAAAATCCTATTAATCCAAAGAAAAACAAATACTTAATCTTATCCATGATCCTGCTCCCTTTGATTGATATTGCAAGTTGGGATTTTAAATCCTAACCTGAAGGTTTACAAGAAAGCAGTGAACCTTACTCATGAGTCTAAAGGATAAAACAATCGCGCCGCATATTTGCGTATGAACCAGGCCGGCAATGCGGGCGGAATCTTATTTGTATTTTCGATATTTGTAGTATCAACCTGAACAAATCTATGCTAAAAGTAGTATGATAATTCCTGATTTTTTATTGAGATAGATTCATTGTTTAAGATTATCTCTCAGCAAAGCCGGTGAAAAAGAAGAAGCTCAAGAAAAAAGAACTCGCGGTCAGAATGAAGAGATTGGTCGATCAATTCTCCGATCTGAACAACCGGCTCAATCGAGTTTCCCACGACAAGCTCAATCAAGGATTGAAACTGGATCAGTTGAGTGAGGCCAATACTGACATGCAATTGCGTCTGCAGGAGATGCAGAGTCAGATTGGGCAATTGATCACGCAAGAGGAAGAGCTGAGCAGTCTTCTGGACTCTCTGCAGCTGCAAGCCTCGGACCTGAGTTCCACCGAGGAATCCCGCCCGGAACAACAAGAGACTCAACGAAACATCGACAATTTGAACGAGCAGCTGGCATCGCTGCATGAGCAGCAACAGGCGTTCAAACAGGCATTGGAGCGTGACAGCCGGGCGGCAGATGCCACTGCCAATGACACCGATGATCTACGACGGGATATCGCCGATTTGCTGTCCCATATCAGGCGCCTTGAGGAGAGTGGCAGTGAACTCCTGATCAGCGATTCGAATCATGAATCGCAAATTCAGAGCCTGCAGAACGACATCGCTGAACTCAGCCACAAACAGGCGCAAAATCAGGCTGAGCAGGGAGAACCGCCACAGGAGGTCTCCCGGTTGTTGCAGGAGAGTGCTCAACCCCTGCGTAATGAGATTGAGCATCTGAGACATCAGCTCACTGAGAAGGGTGGTCAGCAGAAGGAGTTGGAACGTCGCCTGTTGGAGCTTGCCAATCGCCTAGGCGAAACCGGGGCCAGACTGGAGAGTCAACAGCAGGATAAGGCGCGCAAGAACGAGGTATTGGAGCAACGTCTGTCGAAGTTGGAGAACCTGGTCAAGGATTTTGAGCCGGTTTCCAATGCCGATGCGTCCCAACTGCTGGAGTTGGAGCGGAAACTCAACCAGGCCGAAGAGGATATGACATCCCTGTTGGCGGATAAGAATCGCGAGTTGGCAGCGCGCCTCGATTCCATCGATGGGGCATTGAATGAACAAGCGGTCAAGCACGAATCCTTCCAGGACAGGGTCAATCACCTTAACAATGATCTGACTGACAGTAGCCGCAGTTTGCAAGAGCAGCTTGCATCCACTGATCTCCGGCTATCAAGCTACATCGACCAGCAAGCGGATCTGCCGGATCCATTGACCTCAATCTCTACTGTAATCGAGGAACAGAAAGAGCGTTTTGAGGAGACGGTCAGCCAATTGAAAGGGGAGATAAGCGGTCTGCAATCGAAATTGCAGGTGCTCGATACGGATGAGCATGAGGCCGCAGAAAGATTGAACTCACTTGCCGTCGATCTCGACCAGCAGGCCGGTAATCGAGATCTATTACAGGAATCGGTTACTGAAGCCAGGAGTGAAATCAACCGGAGAGTGGATGAAATCGAGGCGCGATTGGTCAATACTGAGCACCTGTACAAGGAACGAGAAGAGGCCGCGCAGGATCAGCTGCACAAGTTGAACAGCGTTGCTGAAGAGATGACCGAGCAGAGCAGGCATGGCGTGGATCTCAAGTTGACCACCGCTGCTTTGCAAGAGGACGCCAGCGGCCTGAAAGAGAGTACCGGTAAACTCAGCGAACGCCTTGACGCATTGGAGCAGACACTGCTCCTAGGGGAGCAGAAGCAGACACAAATATCACAACAATTGTCCGTTGTTGAGCAAGATCAAAAGGAACTCCGTGAATTTAGCGACTTAGGAATCGATTCTCTGCAGGAGCGCGTGAAGACCGTATTGGCGCAACTGGCCGAACAATCAGGGTTGAATGAAGGGTTGTCGCAACGCCTGGATGATCTGGAATCATCCCTGCAAGCACAGTTTAAAGACATTGACTCCAGGCACCATCAATTACTGGAAACAGAGTCAGAAACCCGGGATCGGTTGCAACTCCAGGAACAGAACAGCCACACCCTCTCCGATGTGATCACGGATATTAAAACAGATCATCATCTACTGTTGGAACAGACGGAAAAGCAGAAAACCTTTCTCGAGGCGATGACCTCCGAATACGGCAAACGCCAGGAGGAATCGGAGCAGATGGTTGAACGTCTGGGCCTGCTCGGCTCCCAGGTGGAGTCAGCCAGGTCGAGCGGGACATATCACAGCATCGCGATTGGAGGGCTTTTTGTATTACTCCTGCTCTCAATTCTGTTGGGTTACCAATACTTTTCCAACAGGTTAGGCGGTTTCGAGCGTGACATCTCGCTGGAGCTGATGAAAGCCAGTGAAAACTATATGACCCGGGACGAAATTGAAAAGCTGATGAGCGGTGGCGTTGCTCAGGAGAGAAGCGCCTATGATTCACTGGCGGTCGAAGAGCTGATGAACCAACAGGAGACCTTCGAGCAGCGATTGGATGAGTTTGAACAGCAAATCGCCGCATCGATAGGGGCAGTGGCAGGCGGGGCCGCGGATATGGATAGAAGCCCGGTCGGACAGACAGAAGCGTTGGAGCCATCGATCTTAGATGTAAGGACCGCACAACGGTTGCAGCAAATGGAAGTGATGCTGGAGAGTCTGAGAAAAGAGTTCGGTCCCCGTATTGAACAACTTGATGCGCAGAACCGTGTCCATCTCAGCAGCCAGGATGAGATGGCCGCGATGATAAGCCAGATGGCTAACACCCTGCAGGGGCTAAAGAGCGAGTATCAACAGTTGGAGCAACAACCGGCGTCACAAGATGGCTGGCAGGCGTTAAGAAGCCGTGGCGGCTATACCATTCAGCTGATCGGTGTTTCCAACAAAGAGTCAATGGCAGCTTTTGCCAACAAGCACGGCCTGAAGGGAGAATTAGCCTATATCGGTACTGAACGGGAAGGGAGTGCATGGTACATCCTGCTGCACGGTACCTATGATACCTATACTGAAGCTGCAAACGCACTGGAGACCCTTCCTGAATCCTTGAAATCCCAGCAACCTTGGATAAGAAAAATGCCGGACAAAGGAACGATCAACAGACTGTAAGGTTAGGTGTCTCTTGATTCAATCCACTGCGATTTCACCAAACAAGGGAAAACCGCTGTTTTTAATCCACTCTTTGGCTGACCGGCTCAGGATCAATACGGGTACCTCCAAATCGATCTGCTTGCAGTGTCTGGATAATACCTTCATAGCCTCCTGTTGGGTATAGCGGGGACGGGTGTAGAAACCGCCGGTCCGATCTGTTAAGAACCACTTGTCCAAATGCCGGGCAATTTGCAGGCGCGGCTCTTTGGTGGCTATCCTGGTATTACCGATCGTCAGGTCCAGGCCTTCACAGAGCCGCCCGATTGTTTTTGGTATCTCAATGTCATACAGGCGTTTGACGGTTGACAGTTTTTTGAAATAGTGGGACTCCTGGACTTCACCTCTTGTCCAGGCGATACCGTCAAAGTCATCTTCAGCAGCGTGCATAAGCAGAAGTTTCAGGGCTAGACTCAGCCACTCCCTGCGGAAAGGTGCGGGTGTTATTCTGCCAGGCCAGCGGTCTTTGTATCCATACATGGCGCCACTCTGGTGCCAATCACTCTGTATCTCCTCAATGAACAGCAATCGCCTTCCCCGGCGGTCAATACGCTGTTTGGTGCGGAAGTGTACAAGTAGGTTTCGGGCATGGTAGTGGCCGGTGAAATGTGAAAGCGGATAGTCGGGCAGTGTCAGCAACCACTCGCGATAGTCGCTTCCTCCGTGCAGACTTTTATGCTCATAACGGCCGTAGTGTGTATAGGAGACAGGAATGCCCAGATGTTGCAGAGCATGTCGGCTGGCGGTAGTGAAGGCCTGTTCCTTGGTTGCAAAGTGATGCTGATTGGTTTTGTCGTCACCTATCGGATTGCCTACTGAATCGAGTGCAAACCACTGTTGTGATGAGGCGAGGGTATTCCAGCCTTTCTGCTTTTTCAGATATCCCACCTTGTAGTAGTGGACAGGATCCACGTAACGAAGGACGCAACAATCGCTGGGCTCGGTAATGGCTCTGGGCGTGATTGAAAGGTTGATCGATTTTGAAGTGGGTATTTCCGTGAACTCAAGCTGACAGGCTTGATTTCTAACGATTTCGTTGGTCAGACTGAGACGGGTAATTGAGAAATCAATATGCGACAAAAGTTGATCCCGAGTGATAGCAGTCCCGCCGTCTTCTACCATCTTATCCAGAAAGGGCATCAGGCCGGACCAGGTTATCTCTTCTTCACGGACACCTGATCGTGACAGATTCAACAATGTTTGCCGCCATTGTACCGGCGAAGCACGATGCATAGACATCTGTTCTATCTTTTTTTGTAAACTGCTGTAGAGCTGTTTGGGATAGCTATACTGTTTTTCCGTCAATCCAAGTTTATCCTCGGTAACGCGTTTTCGAACATGCTCGATCTCCCTGATCTGCAGTTCCTGCTGTATCCAATCATCGAAGGCCTGGTAGTCTGATGATGGCCAGTGGAGTCGTGGCAGATCTGCAAGCGTATAACCGGAGAAAACAAAAGAGGGATGATAGGGTGGGTTTTTCAACCGACCCGGCTTGACGATGATGTCGATAAAACCATACAAATCACGATGAGATGTGTCCGCACCTACCGCACGGTTGAGTCGCAATGCGTGGTAGCGTGAGCGGATATTACTTATTCCGGCCAACTGTCCACTGGGTAATGTGATCATCTTGCTCGCGCCCTATCTGTTGTCTTCACCTTTTGCAGCATCTGCTGCTTTTATAGCAGGCCACCGCTCCAGTTTTAACAGAGTGGATGTAGGGAAATGGCGGTCATACACCATAATTCGTGCAATAATTGCTGGGTGAATCTTACCCGAGGATCCATTCGCAGGCTGAGCTCTATTGAAAGTCAAACGATACATAGAGGGGATTTGATTACGGCTCTTTTTAATCAGTGCATTAGTTGTGGTATTTCCAGCGTCTGTTTTTTACAAACACACACAAGAGTAGGTGACTGACTTTCGCTGGGTGTGTGAATGGAATGAACGTGCTACCGGCAGGCGTAGTGTCGTGGTTGATATTGAATGGCTTTCTCATCTTCAGCCCTTTGTGGTTGCCAATGGAGTCCGTATTCTGTTTCACTGTATCAATGATTTTACTGGCCATAGTGCTCCACGATGGGTTTTTGACTGATTCTTGCGTTAGGCTATGGTCATTTATCTGGCCGTGATATAGATGAAGTTCAATATGCGATCTTAAGATCCTTTTAGGTTGAGCCGGAGATCAATATGGCTGACTACTACCAAGGCAGCTGTCATTGTGGTGCTGTCCGCTTCTCTTTTGAGGGCGATATCATTGAAAAGGGACTGCGCTGCAACTGTTCAATTTGCACCCGTAAGGGTGCGATGATGAGTTCCCAAGCGATCCCGCCGGAACAATTCAAAATCCAGGCGGAAGAGGGTGTATTAGGCCTCTATCAGTTTGGAGCCAAGACAGCGAAACACTATTTTTGTAACCGTTGCGGCATCTACACATTTCATGAAACCGCCAGGTTTCCAGGGCACTTCCGCGCCAATCTGGGCTGTATTGAGGGGATCGATCCCTTTTCAATGGAGTACGATCTGTTTGATGGCAAGCATCTGCTTTAATTTATCTGCATTCACAATCAGTAAAGTGCGAAATGGCCCGTAAAAGCGGTAACAGAGGACAACTCCAGCGTTTTTGCAAGGGATTGTTGAGATGGATCTTTCTGCTCTTTTTCGCATCATCGATGTTGCTGTTCGCATTGATACTGATATTCCGTTTCGTTGATCCGCCGACATGGTCGTGGAAACTTCAACGAGAAATCAATCCCCCTGTCAAGCAATCAATTGTATCGAGACATGAGTGGTGGGACCTGCAGTACATACCGCCCGCCATGCAACTGGCAGTGGTGGCAGCGGAAGATCAGAATTTTCCCCGTCACTTGGGAATAGACTTCAAAGCGGTTCAAGAGGTCCTGAAAGAAGCTGAAAGAGGTAGGGCGCTACGCGGCGCCAGCACCCTGACTCAGCAGGCGGTAAAAAATCTCTTTCTTTGGCAACGTCGGGATTGGAGCCGCAAACTGCTTGAAGGAGGTCTTGCCCTTGTGCTTGAAGTACTCTGGGGTAAGCGCAGAATTCTCGAGGTCTACCTGAACATTGTAGAGTTTGGTCCAGGTGTCTACGGTGTTGCCGCCGCCAGCGAATATTGGTACCAGCTTCCACTGGATCAGATATCGCATAATCAAATGGCCAGATTGGCGGCGCTTCTTCCCAATCCCTGGCGTTACCGCGCAGAACCGCCAACACCCTATGTCAGTGAACGGGCGGTGTGGATTGAGCAACAGATGGATCGACTGGGATTTGTCTGGCTACTGCCCGTCACCGGCGGATGATTCCACAAGCCTGGTGTTGTCCGCGGGGCCTAAGTTGATGTCTGATAGACAAACTCTACCGGCATACCCTCTAAACGCTGCTCGAAATGATCAAGTAGTTTCCGCGATGTCAGGACGATAACAAAGGTTGTTTCCTTGGTGTCCCGGTTCTGCAGGTCCTTTGCCAGGGCTTCAGTGGCGGAAAGGTCCATATAGGAGACCACACTCAAGTCAAGAAGCACGCTATCGTATCGATGGCGCTTGAGCAGACTGCTCAATTGATCGATTGAGGCGTAAAACAGATGGCCTTCGACGCGGATCTGAACCGATTCGTCATCTTTCTTTATATTAATATCAAGTTTTGAAGCGGACAGAACAAACAGGATCAGAGACAGTATAAATGCAATGATCAAACCGGTTTGCAGGCCGAGAAATACTACTCCGAACAGTGTTGTGACAAAGACCAACAGCTCGCCGGTCCAGGAAAACAGGCGAGCGATCTCTCCGGGTTTGATCATACCTATACCCACCAACATCAATGTGCCGGCGATAACCGGCATCGGCAGATAGTTGAGCAGAGTGCCGAGGGTATCAATCAGGATGAAAACGATAAATGCTGAGAGTATGCCTGCCAGGGGCGTTGCCGCCCCCAACGACAGGTTCAAGGCTGTTCGGTTAAAACTGCCGGAACCTGCGAAGCTCGAAAAGAAGGCAGCGAGGGTATTGGCAATACCCTGAGCGAATACCTCCTTATCCAGGTTGATTGACTGGTCGGTGTCACTGCGCAGGTGTTTGATGATCACCATTGACTGGGCCAGTCCAATAAGCGCTATGGTAATGGCATTGGGTAACATGGCCAATCCCACCAGCAGATACTCGAGATCCATCTTCGGGCTTGAGAGAGGCAGGGCCTGAAAGGGTATATGTCCAAGCAATTCTATTTCCGTATCGACTTGAGTGAATATGCCCATCACAAGCAGCCCTGCTGCATAGCCGACAACCATGGCGATCAGGATTGCATACCGGGGGATCCTGATTTTTGCGATAATTCCCGCAATCACAGTTGTGATACCGATGGTAAAGCTGTATGGATTGATCAAAGCCCGCCAATCATCAGCCATGACAAAGAGTTTTTCGAAGAAGAAGAGGGTCTCTGATGGGGTAAGCCCCAGCATACCGTCGAGAGATGAGAGGATGAGAATGATACCCACGCCTACAGTGATGCCGGTTATGGCTGCAGGGCTTAGGTATTGAAAATATTTTCCGCCCCTGAGTAACCAGATTGATAGTTGGATCAGTCCAACCATCAGGCTGAGCAGCATCACATAATCGATATAGAGCGGGCTGCCACGACCTGCGAAAGGCGCTACCGTTATGCCGATCAATACGGCAACCGCGGTGTTTGGTCCACCCAACATTGAACTGGTGCCGAAAAGACTGGCGAAGAGGGTTACGAAAATCGACGTATAGATGCCATATTCAGGCGGTAGTCCTGCCAGATAGGCAAAGGTGATGCCCTGGGGTATAACCAATATGGCTGCGACAACAGCGGCAAACGCCTCTGTCGTTAGCTTCAGCTCTTCTGCTTGAGACGGCCTCCATGGAATTAACTCTGACAACAGTCGCAGATATCTCATATCGCTATCATTGGATGAGTGTCAGCAGGACCAAAGTTCCATGGCTTGACCTCGTGTCTATTCCACCAGTCCGGAGATGGACTCAAAAAGTTTCAACATTTTACTTCGCCGGGGATCGCCCGGCCGGATCTGCATATTGATGTAGGCCGATACATCCAGGGCATCCTGATGGGTCAGGGAACGCTCCTGTCCGAGGGGCATGTTCGCCCAGATGAATCCGGCCGCCTTTTTGATTTTGGCCATGCCGGCGCCTTTATTGTATGAATCCATTCCCCACAACGGGGGTATACCGGGTATGCCATGGCCGTCACTGCCGTGGCATAGGGCGCACTTACTGTCATAGATCGCCTTGCCATCGGCTGGATTCGGGTCATAGCCTGTGTCGGGCAGGGTAGGTACTCCACGGCCCGGTGGCGCCTCGCCTATCATTTCGCCATGGGAGATATGGGAGATGTAGGCCGCCACAGCCAATATCTCCGGCGAGTCCTCTGGAGGCATGATGCCATCCAGGCTATAGACGAAACACTCACGTATACGCAGTCCTATACCATTCCGACGCCCGTTCTTACTGCGCCATTTCGGGTACATACCGGCAACATTGAGGGGAATGGCATCCGCTTTCCGTCCGGCGTTGAGGTGGCAGTTACTGCAACGCAATTGGTTGCCGGAATAACGGGCGCCAAAGCGTTCGGTTTCAGTGATGATGCGATAGCCGAAAACAACATTGCTGTGGTAATCGTCCAGGTAACTACGCTTGAGTAACTCTTCGATCGGGACGGGGGTGCCTGCTGCTAAAGGTTCGATTGCGAGCAGCCCAAACATAAGTATGAAAGGGTGTAGAAATCGGCCGGATTCAAATACCTGACGAACCAGTCTCGGTAAAAAATAGTTTTTGCTATTCAATGTGTTCTAAACATTCTAAATAACAGATGCATGGTATGTTGAAAGCTGTGTCCAAGTAACCTGCAGCCTGACAGCCGGCAGGTGAGTGGGTGGAATTTACCATAACTAAAGTGGTTTTTTTAGATATATGCTTCAGA
The DNA here is from genome assembly GCA_040506195.1 of Candidatus Thiodiazotropha sp. Classification (GTDB taxonomy): domain Bacteria; phylum Pseudomonadota; class Gammaproteobacteria; order Chromatiales; family Chromatiaceae; genus Thiodiazotropha. The sequence continues at coordinate 122,891 of JBEVXH010000005.1, forward strand.
GCCTGGTGTAGTTCACCCTTCTGACTCTAATTGCAGGGTCCCAAGCGCTTTCCAATGGTCTTTGAGCTCACTTTTACACCTTCCATGTCTATATTGAAAAAACCTTCGGCGCTATCACCATGGTAGGTGATACTTCCATGGCTTCTGGTTACACCTGCCACTTTTCCGGCTTCATATTGATCTCAGATATATTGATGACCTTTGAGAGAAGCAGGAATAGCTGGCAGATAATCTGTCGTGTTTCGAACGCCGATGACGCGATCTGATTCACAAGGCAACAATGCTCCGAAGTAAAAACTTGGCCTGCAATTTGCAGTTGGACTGGGTAAGCGCATATTCAACAGGAGAACAGCATTGGTTATACAGATTTGGATTGGGTTGCTATCACTCTCCGTACTGGGTTCCGTGAGTATACAGCTGTTGGCCCCGGGTTCCGGGCTGATCGCGATTATTTCAGGTCTTTTCCTGGTTGTAGGCGGTACTCTACTGACAGCCATCATGAGCCACTCCTTCAATTCCGTATTGACGCTTTGGGAGTTGATTGCCGATTTTCGTCGTCCCTCAGTCGACGCGGAAGATGAAGAAGAGGGATTCAGACGTTTTCTGCAAGCGGCAAATTACTTCCGCCGCGGCGAAATTCGGCCGGCTGAAGCGGTCACTCAACAGATCTCAGAACCGCTGCTGCGCAGGGGGACACAACTGATCTTGGACGGTTTTCCCCGTGACCAGGTAACGCTTACGCTGCAGCGCCAGATTGCAGAAGACCGGGACCACTTGCGCCGCCCTGCCGAAATGATGCGGGCCATGGGAGGCTATGCACCGGCATTCGGCATGCTTGGAACATTGCTTGGTTTGGTGCAGATGTTATTCGGGTTGGGGTCCGGAAATCTGGCCTCTATCGGTGCGGCCATGGGTTTCGCCATGTTGACCACGGTATATGGCCTGGTATTGGCCAATCTGGTGTTCAAACCCTTAGCCAGCAAGCTGGAGCAACGCGGCAGGCAGTTGATTACACGTCGCGTCGCACATCTCCAGGCAGTCATGATGCTGTGCGACCGGCAACATGCTGAACTGATCAGGGAAATGATGGATGAGGTAAACGCCAGGCAGGACATGCGTCAGGCGGCTCATGAGTTGCAGCTGATCTCAAACCCCAACCAGCATGCGGCCTGAGGTCATGACTACCGATGACCATCAACAGTGGAAAGAATCAGATGCTCGATAAAGCAGCCAGGGAAGAAATACTTGACGGCACTACCTGGTATGCCTGGGAGATCGAAGAGAATGATGGCGGATGGCTGCTGACCTATGTGGATGTGCTGAGCGTCATCCTGGCCATGTTGGTTGTGTTGTTGGGACAGATGGCAGTACAGCATCTCCAGACAACCAATGAAGATAGCCGGATGGCGGCGAGCTATGAGGCCGTTCCCAGCGATGAGCCGACTGTTGAAGTACAACAATCGCAACCACCGATTCAAACTGACGCTGAATCCGTACAGACCGTTGATGCCGAGTCCCGTCTGATCGCGGCGATAGAGGATCGTTTCCAGGATGAGGTTAAGGTCGTACAACGGGACAAGGGAATCTCCCTGGAGATCGCCGATGTGATTCTTTTCGATTCAGGCAAGGCGGAACTGCTTGCCGAGGCCCTGCCAGTACTGAAAAGGCTCGCTGTGACACTGCAGGAGATTGGCGAGGCGGATATTGCAGTGGAAGGGCATACCGATGACAGGCCGATTTTGGGTGGCAGGTTTCAGTCGAATTGGGAATTGGCAGCAGCTCGCGCCAATGCAGTTACTCGTTTTCTGCTGGACCAGGGATTTGCGCCGAGACATCTGCGTTCGATCAGCTATGCGGATGCTCATCCTGTTGCAGATAATTCAAATCCCAATGGTCGTGCCGAGAATCGCCGTGTCAATCTGCGCGTGGAGTTCTTGAAATAGCCGTTTGATGGTTATTCAAGTCTCATACAGGCTGAGTCCTGAATTGATGAGGCGTCGTTAAATTCCTATACTCATAATTTGATGTGATGCACTCCCCATTCTTGTCCGTCGCTCAGGCCTAGTCCCCTGTTTTTTGATCGACATCAAGTTCAAACCTCCCTGGAATATCCGATTCTTTGCCAAGCGATTTGGTATTTATGCAATTATTGGAGTAGAAGAGCCATGGGTTTTTATAGAGTCGGCATTGCTGTATTGATTGGATGCTTGACCGTTTCATGTGGCGGTGGCGGAAACAGTGATAACTCGAACACATCGACTATATCCATGGCTGAATTGGGAAAGAAGCTGTTTTTTGATACCAATCTCTCCAGTGGCAGCAACCAGGCATGTGGCACTTGTCACGACCCGGATAACGGCTTCGCCGATCCCCGTGTCAGCGTTACAGCTCCGGTTTCGGAGGGATCCGTCGGCGGTGAATTTGGTGATCGAAATGCACCCACCGCTGCCTACGCCTCTTTCGCTCCGTCTTTTGGAGAAGTTGCGGATCAGGAGCAGACACCGGAGACAAACTCCAATTATGAGGGTGGGCAGTTTCTCGATGGGCGTGCCGTTGACCTGGTTGAACAGGCCAAGGGACCCTTCCTCAACCCGGTCGAAATGAATAACACGTCCGAGGCCGAGGTTGTCGCAAAGGTACAAAACTCTGACTACTCTTCGGACTTCATCGCTGTATTCGGTGCGGATGCATTCAATGATACAACGACGGCCTATCACAACATTGCAACCGCAATCGCAGCATTTGAAGCTTCTTCAGAGGTCAACAGATTCAGTTCGAAGTTTGACGCTTACCTGATGGGCAACTACACCATGACTGCATCGGAACGGCGTGGGTTTGATCTGTTCTTGGATGCCGAGGTGACTAAATGCGCAAACTGTCACACAGTCGGTGAAACACCTGAAACATCCCTGTTTACAAACTTTCGCTACTACAATATCGGAACACCGATAAACTTGAATAACCCTGCCTATCTGGCAGACAACTCTTTTATCGATATCGGCCTCGGCGCCAGCAGTGCGATTGCTGAGTCAGACAGGGCAGTTGAACGGGGTAAATTCAAGGTTCCCACACTGCGCAATGTGGAGTTGACGGCACCCTATATGCACAATGGTGTCTACGCCACGCTGGAAGAGACGGTGCTGCATTATGATATTCAGGTTGCAAACCTGTTTATCACGCCGGAAGTGAATGACGACAACATCGCGGCTGAAATGAATGCCGGTACTTTTATCGGCCTGGGATTGTCCGATCAGGATCGTGCTGATCTGGTCAATTTTATGAAAACCCTGACCGACGGCTACTTTTAGGGTCTGCTGCCACCGTTATCCCTGCAATCAAATGAGAGTTACATGCAGTATTGACTCGCAAGCCGATGTATTCAGCGGCGTTTTCTGTTCTTTCCTTTTTTAGGTCTGTCCGGACCCACGCGAATTGTACTGCCGCCTAGATCGCTACCATCAAGTGCAGCGATTGCGGCCCGGGCTTCGTGACCCTCCATATCGATGGTGGCGAAACCTCGACAGTCACCGCTGAAGAGGTCCTTGGCTATTTTAAGAGAACGCACTACGCCATATTCTGTAAAGAGTGCTGTCAAACTCTCTTCTGTGGTCGATCTGGGAAGACCACGAACCGATAGGGTAATCATTGACCTATTCCTGAGTAAGTGTGATGAAAGACCAATCCGTGCATCCCTGTACGGATATCGCCCGTTGGTTCGCAGATATGACAGGATGCCAAGGTGAGTGGCAACGGGGAAGAATTAAGGGTTACAGGGGAACTACGTTATCAGCCTGCGGACCCTTCTTACCCTCGACCTCGGTAAATTCCACTTTTTGACCATCCTCCAGAGAACGGTGTCCTTCACCGGCAATAGCGCGAAAATGGACGAAAAGATCCTTGCCGTTTTCACGTTCGATAAAACCATAACCCTTTCCGCTGTCGAACCATTTAACGGTTCCGATCTGTCTTTCTGACATCAGTAAATTACCTCAATGAATTGCAAATATGCCCGCCTAAATAAACGGACCATCCCCACGGATCTTGGCAGGCGCTATGTTGCTCGATTCGGTTGCATCTGTAGTGAGACAGCGAATTTGAGGCGTTATAGGCAGGTCAAAGATCATGCAGACCACCCACGATACTTCTCCCGGTAAAGAAATGCAAACAACAAAATTTATTTACCGGGTAGCTGCCACCGAATGAAAGCTACCTGGATGTATATATGGCGAATAGGTGTTGATAGCACATAACACATTGTAATAAAAGACTATTTTAAGGGTGATTGTTTATATCTTAGGGGACGGTTCTTGATGGAAGTCTATGATCGCGCCTAGATGGAAACGATAAGAATAGTTAATAAAAAAATAGATATGGGTAAATAGGTTGGCTAGGCTGATGATTTTGCAGACCGTGTTATAACCTATAATTAATCTATATATATCAATAAGATATGAATTTTCGGAACTGTTGAGGCTGCATTGTTACGCATGCGTCACAGACCCCTGCCTCAGATGCCGTAAGAGTCCTGATTGGACATAACATGAAGGTTTTATCGACAGGCTAAATAAACAGGAATTAACTCTAAACCTGCAATAAAGGCGGAATATCTGGACGCTAAGCGAATTCAGCGTCAAAAAAATCGATCCGGATGCACTGTCAGTCGCAGATGACAACGGTTTGATAGTTGGTGATCTAAGTGCTTAGTGCTGTTTGTTGACACTCGATCTGACATGTGGTCTTAAGATGGATTAGTGAATCATTTCCGTCGTTCGTCAACATATCAACCACCCAGTAGTGCGGCTATCTCCTTGCTTCGTTTCACCCGTGAATGTCGATGTGTCGATGATTGGCTTTCATTCTGCTTGCTGCGCTTGTGTTTGTGTGTGGCTTTTGTATGGGACTGCTTTTCTGCGTCAATTCGGGTATCTGATTGTCGGGTTTTGTTGGCAGATCGTTTTTTGGTTGCATTTACACGGTTTTTATTGCCGTTCGGTTTCCTGTTTTGTATGCGATCATGACCATTTCCTTGCTTCTGAATGGGCTCGGCTTTGATATTGGGATCCGGTTCGTAGCCTTCAACAATTAATTCCGGAATCTTTCGTTTCAAAAGTCGCTCTATATCCTTTAGCAGCTTGTGTTCATCCACGCATACGAGCGATATGGCTTCCCCTTCATTTCCGGCCCTCCCGGTACGCCCGATACGGTGGACATAGTCCTCAGGGACATTGGGCAACTCGTAGTTTACAACATGAGGCAGCTGGTCGATATCCAAGCCACGTGCGGCGATATCGGTGGCTACCAGCACACGTATCTCACCGTTTTTGAAACCGGCCAGTGCCCGGGTGCGCGCACCCTGACTTTTATTGCCGTGAATCGCCGATGCGCTAAGGCCGTCCTTCTCCAGTTGTTGTGCCAGACGGTTAGCGCCATGCTTGGTGCGTGTGAATACCAGCACTTGTCGCCAGTTTTGCGATCCGATCATATGGCTCAACATCTCTCGCTTGCGCCGTTTATCCACCGGATGGACCACCTGCTTGATCCTTTCGGCGGTGGTGTTTCTACGCGCGACCTCTATCAATTCGGGATGCTCCAGCAAGCGGTCAGCCAGTTTCTTGATATCACTGGAAAATGTTGCGGAGAAGAGGAGATTCTGACGTTTGTCGTTGTCGGGCAGCAATGCCAGTATTTTGCGGATGTCATGGATGAAACCCATATCCAGCATGCGATCGGCTTCATCCAGTACCAATATTTCAATTTGGGATAGATCCACTGTCTGCTGACCTGCATGGTCCAGCAACCTGCCCGGCGTGGCGATCAGGATATCAACACCACGGCGCAGTTTATCGATCTGAGGGTTGATCTTGACGCCGCCGAAGATAACCGCAGAGCGCAAAGATGTGTGGCGGCCATAGGTCTGGATGCTGTCGCCAACCTGGGCTGCCAGTTCCCGGGTTGGCGTCAATACCAATGCCCGAACAGGTCGTTGACCGTTATGCGAAGGTTTTTTTGCCAACCGCTGCAGTAGGGGTAAGGTGAAGCCTGCAGTCTTGCCTGTACCGGTCTGGGCGCCGGCCATGACATCCCGGCCTGTTAGAATGACGGGGATTGCCTTGCGTTGAATCGGTGTGGGTTCGGTGTAACCCTGATCCTGAATGGCGCGCAGAAGTTCGGCCGACAGGCCGAGATTTTCAAATGACATGGGATGTTACTCCGTAACCTGCTGTTGCTCCATTTCAACAGGGAGCATGAAGCGGTTACCTGATTAATTTGTTGGATTTCAAAAGGGGAGTTGCTTGCTCAACCCTTCGGTCCCGCACCGGAAGTCCTGTGTCGGGTTGTGAATCTGAATCTATGTGTTACTCCAGTCTTGCCCTTCCCGCGACTGCAATGCTGGCGGGAGCCGGTCCGGGCTGGAAAAAATAGCTGTCAATAAGCGGGAAGCGCTTTCCCTGATGAGGGAGAGGCGAACGGCTCAAAGTAATTCGACGAGCGGATTATCCTAAGTGGGCGCTAACCGGTCGAACGCCCCGAAGCGGTACACTATATCAGAAAAATCGTCACCGATCAGGTTTGTTTCGTTTTTTTGCCTTGCGGGGGCCTTTTTTAGCCATTTTCGGCTGCTCCAATCTGCTGATGTTCAAGCGTTGGCCACAGACCCAAGCCCTTTTCAGATCCTGATAAATATCTTTCGGTATCCCGACCGGCAGATCGACGAGGCTGAAGTCATCATGGATATCGATATGCCCGATATACTGAGCATCAAGCCCCGCTTCATTTGCGATTGCACCGACGATATTGCCGGGTTTGACCTGGTGTTGATGCCCTACATCGATGCGGAATCGCTCCATCCCGTTTGCGGGACGAGTCTGTGGTTTGCGCTGACGTTTCTCATTTTTCCGGCGCTGTGACTTCGACTCTGCATCACGCCGGGCTGGCCTCTCCCTTTCCGGTTTCAGCAATAAAGATTGATCGCCCATCGACAGCTTGGCCAGAGCGGCGGCAATCTCCAGTGCAGGTACATCGTGCTCCTGCTGAAACTGCTCCAGCAGGCTTTGCATGAATTCCAGCTCTCCTGCTGCAATGGTATCGCTGATGCGCTGTTTAAAATCGGCGATACGCTTGTTGTTCACCATTTCAGTGGTCGGCAGCTCGAGGGATGCGATTTTTTGTCTGGTTGCCCTCTCTATGGCTTTGAGCATGCGACGTTCGCGGGGGGCGACAAAAAGAATGGCGTCACCGATACGTCCGGCGCGTCCGGTTCGCCCGATGCGATGGATATAGGCTTCGGTGTCATGGGGGATGTCGTAATTTATGACATGACTGATCCGCTCAACATCGAGGCCGCGAGCGGCCACGTCTGTAGCGACCAGGATATCGAGAGAGCCACGCTTCAGGCGCTCGACCATCTGTTCCCGCTGTTTCTGCACCATGTCTCCGTTCAATGCGGCTGCTGCATAACCCCTGGCTTCCAGACGCTCAGCCAGTTCACTGGTGGCGGTCTTGGTGCGTACAAATATAATGATGGCGTCGAAGGTCTCCACCTCCAGGATGCGGGTTAGGGCATCGAGTTTATGCAGACCGCTGACCTGCCAATAGCGCTGTCGAATGGTATCTGCAGTGGCGGTTCGCGTCTTGATCGCGATCTCGCAGGGATTGTTGAGGTGGTGACGGGCAATGTGTTGGATCTCTTTCGGCATGGTTGCCGAGAAAAGGGCTGTCTGATGCACTTCCGGGATCTGTTGCAGAATCCACTCCACGTCATCGATAAAGCCCATGCGCAGCATCTCATCCGCTTCATCCAGCACCAGAGCTTGCAATGTGTCCAGTTTAAGCGTCCCCCTGCGCATGTGATCCATCACCCGTCCCGGGGTGCCAACAACAACGTGCACCCCTCTTTTTAACTGCCTGATTTGGCCAGAATAGTCCTGGCCGCCGTACACCGGCAGTACATGAAATCCCTTGATATGGGCCGCATAACGTTGAAAGGCCTCGGCTACCTGAATCGCCAACTCCCGGGTAGGCGTAAGGACCAATACCTGGACGGTGTGTTGTTTGGTGTCGAGTCTGGATAACAGGGGCAGGGCGAAAGCAGCTGTCTTGCCGGTTCCCGTCGGCGCGTGTCCCAGCAGATCCCGGCCTTCCAGCATATAGGGGATGGTCTGAGCCTGAATTGGCGACGGTGTTTCGTAGCCGACCTCGTCAAGTGCCTTCAATAACGGCTTGGGTAGGTTTAAATCACGGAAACTGGAGTGGAGGGCGTTGGTGTCGGACATGGGGGTTCCTGGTGGGGCGAAGCGATATGGCCATAGGCAAGGCCGGGCGGAGCAGTATAATGTTTCACCTAGTGATTACAATAGCTTATTTGAGTTTGCCGGGTTAAATGGCGTAATAAATGAAGATTGAACAGATTTGGGTCGATGCCGATGCCTGTCCGAAGGTGATCAAGGAGATTCTTTACCGTGCTGCTGAGCGGGTAAGGATAGCGTTGATTCTGGTTGCCAATCAGCGATTGCAGGTGCCGGGTTCCCGCTATATCCGTACGGTCCAGGTGGGGGCCGGTTTCGATATTGCCGATAACTACATTGTGCAACGGGTGCAGCCGGGCCATCTGGTGATAACGGCAGATATTCCCTTGGCGGCCGAAGTGATACCGAAAGGGTGCCTGGCCTTAAGCCCGCGCGGGGATCTCTATACCGAGGAGAACATCCGCCAGCGCCTGAATATGCGCGACTTCATGGATACATTGCGTGGCAGTGGCATTCAAACAGGTGGACCGGCATCCCTCAGCCAGGCAGATAGGCAGGCATTTGCCAATCAGCTTGACCGCTTGCTGGCTTGTTGAGCAGGCGGTCTGGTAGCCTCCAGGACTATTTCAAGCCGACCTTTTCGCTGGTGGAGCGTGTATCGAGGCTGAGTGCGGAATAGAGTGGGCAGGTGGCGAATAGACCGGTCAGCAGCAGGATAAGCCCGATCCAGCCGACTGGGCTTTGCAATCCATAGAAGATATTTCCGATCAGCAAGATACCGATAATGATGCGGACGACACGGTCGATTTTACCGACATTCTTTTTCAGTAAATTCATATGTGTTGCTCCCGATAACAATGAATATAAAAAGCCTACCATAACCTCTATGCGTATTGATTATACCCTATAGCTGATTAACAATTGTTTTCATAAAGTCTGCTGTTCGATCATCAATCATGTGCTTGAAATGTTCCTTGCAATGTCGCTGATTGCCAATGAAACAATGCATGGGTGAGCCATGAACGCCAAACACTTGCGTGAATCGTTACGCAGCTCAGCGGATCCTGTAATAGCGGAACACTCTCAGCGCTTCTTCAAGACCGGTAAGGGTGAATATGGTGAGGGGGATCGCTTTCTGGGTATCCGAGTGCCCGTTCTCCGGCAACATGCCCGACGGCACCGCAACATGCCCATCAAGCAACTCCTTCAATTGTTGCGCTCCGGATATCATGAAGAGCGCCTCTGTGCGCTGTTAATCCTGGTATTGAAATATCAGAGGGGTACGGATGAAGAGAGGGAAACAATCTTTCAACATTACTTGAACAATACGCGATATATCAATAATTGGGATCTGGTCGACAGCAGTGCCTACCATATCGTCGGTGTACACCTCGAAAATAGAGACAGGCGCATATTGCACAACTTGGCCAGGTCAGAAAACCTTTGGGAGCGTCGTATCGCCATTATCTCAACCCTGCATTTCATTAAAAAACAACAGTATGAGGATACCTTAAGGATTTCACTTCAGTTGTTGGATGACACTCATGACCTGATACACAAGGCGGTCGGCTGGATGTTGCGGGAGGTGGGAAATCGTGATCTCTCCATTGAGCGGAAATTTCTTCACGAGCATTACCAGAGTATGCCCCGTACCATGCTTCGTTACGCGATCGAGAAGTTTCCGCAAAAGCAGCGCAAAGCCTATCTGAATGGCCAGGTTTGATTGTTATACCGGATAAACTGCATTAAATCAGTCGATATGGCATAATGCGTGTGAAATTTATTATATTCTTCATACGATGGCTGTCACGACTCAATTCCGCTCTTTCTTGCTGCTTGTCCTGCTGGTTTATGCGCCTTCCTGCCTCTCCCATGGGGTGGGTTTGAAGATAGAGCGGCAGGAGGCGGGTGTCATCTGGCTTCACCATACCGACGACAGCCCCCTGGCCGATGTTGAATACGAACTGACCGCAACCGGTGGGAACGCACCCTATCAATCCGGAAAGAGTGATGCATTGGGTAGGGTTGTGTTCATTCCCGGGGATGTCCGGAAGTGGCGGCTAAGGGTTTTCAGCGAGGATGGGCACGGTATCGATACCGTCTTCGAATTGGCGCCAGGTGCGGCGTTACACTCCCATACTGGCCATACCTATTCCGACTTCACCAAACTGATTTTGGGTATTGGTCTCCTGCTGAGTGGATTTGGAGTGATGATGTTGTTTATGAAGCGTAAGAGACGGTGATGCATTCAATACATTGCATCTGCTGAATATGCATATTCCCGACGGTTTTATTGCACCACAGTTCTATCTGCCGGCCTATGTGGTGACAGGCGGAGCCTGGTTGTGGGCGGCGCGGGGCCTTAAACAGCGGCTCAATGAAGAGACCATACCCCGATTGGCGGTGATCACCGCATTGGCCTATGTCATTGGAATGGTCATGTTGCCACTGCCGGGGGGAAGTACGGGACATCTGGTTGGAATCGCCATGCTGGCGATGCTGTTCGGTGTAAGGCTGGCTTTTTTGGCATACAGTCTGGTGCTCTTGCTGCAGGCACTGCTGTTCGGCGCTGGGGGGATTACAGCCCTGCCGGTGAATGCATTCGCGGTCGGGCTTGTCGGCGCTGCAGTGATGACCCTGTGCATGGGTTTGCGGGGTGAGCGAAATCCGCTGCCATTTCTGGCGGCAGGGACATTTCTGGCGGTGGTGATACCCGCTTTGCTGATAGCGTTGGTATTGGGGATACAGCCGTCCATCGCCCATCGGGATGATGGTACCCCACTGTTTTTTCCATTCGGCCCCGAGGTGGCGGTGCCCGCGATCCTTCTACCTCATCTGATAATTGGCGGGGTGGAGGCGCTGCTTACCCTGGCTGTCTGGCGCTATGCCAAGACAAGAGGGTGGTTGGTATGAGGGATTTGCATTGGATAGTGCTCTATCTGCTTGCCGTGGTTGGGGTGACACTGATACATCAACCGTTGTATCTATTGATCGGCCTGGTTGTGGTGATTCTGTTTTCGGGTTCGCTACGTTGGCGTTTGCTACGTAAGGCGCTCCTCTCCATGCTGCTTTTCAACACAGCTGTCTCCCTTGGATATCTGATAATCGCCCTGCTGCGGGATAAATTCCGTGTCGATTACCTGATATTGATCAACGCTCGTGTGTTGTTGCTGGTGATGCTTGGATTTTGGCTGAGCGCCAGGATTAATTTCGCCAATGCATTGAGATTCTCGCCCACACTAACGTTTTTAACCACCTTGGCTGCAGGTCAGATTCGTCTGATGAGCCGCATCATCAACGATTATCGCACGGCGTTTGAGAGCCGCTGCCTGAAAAGACCGAACTGGCGTGAACGGTCCCGGCTCGCTGTGGTGCAGACGGAAGCGGTAGTGGAGCAATCCCATCATGCCGCAACAGAGATCAGCCAGGCGATGCGTTCAAGAGGCGTATTCAATGATTGAACTGGATCGTATCGGATTCAGCTGGCCTGAGGGTCCTGCTGTATTCAAGGATCTGTCCCTGCGGGTGGAGACGGGAGAGAAGTTGGTGGTGTTGGGTGCCAACGGATGTGGTAAGACAACCCTGCTTAAGCTGCTGAACGGTCTTCTGTTTGCTACCTCGGGAGATTATCGTTACAGGGGGGATCCGGTCACCAGGCAGCTTGTACGCAGCGGCCCATGGGCCAATCGATTCCGGCGGGAAATGGTATTGCTGTTCCAACATCCGGAGACGATGTTGTTCAATCCCACGGTTGCCGATGAGATAGGCTATGGCCCCCGCCAATTGGGCATTCCCGACAGTGACAAGCTGATTCAGGAATGGGCCGGGCGTTTGGGGCTTCAACCGTTACTGGAAAAGGCCCCCTATAGCTTGTCCGGCGGTGAGAAAAAGAAAGTGGCATTGGCCGCGCTGCTGGTGCTGGAACCGGCGTGCCTACTGCTTGATGAACCCATTGCCAATCTCGATCCTCGCAGCAGTGGCTGGGTGGTCGATTATCTGCTTGCCACTGAGGCGACAGTGATTATCACGACCCACAATTTAAGCATGGCTGCTGAATTGGGCGAGCGCTGCCTTATCATGGATGAGCGGGGCACGCTCTGTTTTGACGGCCCGGTCAAACAGGCTTTGGCGGATATGGAATTGTTGCAGCAAGCCAACCTGGTGCATCGTCATCAGCATCGGCACGGTGCAATCAGCCATTCCCACCCACATGTACACGATTGGGAGTAGATGAAGCCATGACAGATTCCAACGAACTTGCCCGCGTCACTGTTTCACTACCGGAAGGTTTACTGAATGAACTGGATAAACGCTACACCGATCAGGGTTATGCATCCCGTTCAGAGCTGGTGCGGGATATGATAAGAGAAAAACTGGTGGAGGAGCGCTGGGCCGGCGAGCATGAAGATGTGTTCGGTGTATTGACCATCAGCTACGACCACCATCAACGTGGCTTGACCGAGAAGATCAATCATATCCAACACCACAGCTATATCAATGTTCTCTGCACAACCCATGTGCATCTTGATCACCATCACTGTCTGGAAACCATTATCGTGCGGGGAAAACCCGATGAAATAGAACAGTTGGTCACCAGGATAGGCGGTATGCGAGGCGTCAGATTCTCCAAATTGACCCGAGCCTCGATGCCGGCAATGTGAATCAATCAGGGCGCCAGGGCCAATCGCTTTAACTGGTTAATAATGGCTCGATAGGCGAGTTATTGATACGCGGCACAACATCTTACCCGCTCCGATTATTTCTTCTATTGTATTTATCAGGCAGTTGAATAATTTTTCAACAGGGGGTCTCGGGTGAGGGAGCTGGAAGATCGTATTCAAACCATTGGTTACCAGATGTGGGCCGAGATGCAGTCGAGGTCCGATACCCACCCTCGAGGGTGGATCGATCGATTGCTTGCCCAATTGCTGGCTGACGATCAGTTTCGCCTGCAGGCTCTTCGCTTCGTCGACACCGTACCGGTGCTGACTGACGACGCACAGCTTGTAAACCATTTCAGGGAATATTTCTCAGTACTCGAAGGTCGTCGTCTGCCGCCGCTGCTGGCCTGGGGGATCAGGCGCAGCACATCTCCGGCACTACCGACAATGCTTGCACCGGTCATCCGCACTGCCGTACGGCGGGTTGCACAGCGTTTTATCGCCGCCGAAGACGCTGACGGCATACTGGATTGCGTGGCAAAGCTGCATGGAAGAGGGATTCGCGCAAGTCTGGATATGCTGGGTGAAGCGACTGTAAGCGAGGCGGAAGCACTGGGCTATCAACAGGCCTATCTCGACTTGATTGCCAGGGCTTCCGAAGGTAGTGACGCCTCTGGTTGGGACGCTGACTTGAACCTCTCGATAAAGGTCTCTTCTCTCTATTCACAGATCTCGGCCGTTGACAGTGAAGGCAGCATCATTCAATTGGCCGAGCGTTTGAGACCGATCTGCCATGCTGCCATGATAGCGGGACTCACGCTCACCCTCGATATGGAGCAGTACGACTATAAGGCGATTATCCTGCAACTGTTCAAGCGGTTGGCCATGGAGGAGCCGTTGCGCCAATGGAAAGGTATGGGGATAGCCATCCAGACCTATCTACGCGATGCAGATAGTGATCTGGACGAGCTCCTATCATGGGTCGAACTCAGGAGCACACCGATTATGGTGCGTTTGGTGCGTGGTGCCTACTGGGATATGGAAACCGTGGTTGCAAGACAGCAGGGATGGCCGGTACCTGTTTGGCCCACCAAAGGTGAAACCGATGCCTGCTATGAACGCTCCCTGGTCCGGCTTTTTGAATCACCGCTGATCAGGCCGGCAGTGGCTACCCATAACCTGCGTAGTATTGCCTGTGCCATAGCACTGGCAGAGAAGACGGGTAGAGGTCGGGACGAGTACGAGTTTCAAATGCTGCATGGAATGTCAGGTGCATTGGAACCCCTGATAATCGATCGAGAGTTGACTTTGCGCCATTATCTACCTTTTGGCGAGTTACTGCAGGGCATTGCCTATCTGGTAAGGCGCCTACTGGAGAACTCTTCGGATCAATCGATTCTACCCCTGATGCCGAAACTGGAGATCACCAGGATATTACAGCCTCCCCGTACGGGTGCTGATGAGGAATCGCCGACCCTGAAAGGATTTGCCAATCAACCGCTGCATCGATTCACTCAATTGTCAGAGCGTGAAGATTTTATATCTGCACTCGGTGCGGTGGAGGGCGAGCTGGGTAAAACCTATCCGCTGATGTTATCGGGCCACATTGCTTTGGAGGAGCATGTCATCGACTCCACCAATCCCGCCGATACGACGCAACTGATCGGCAGGGTTGTCAGTGGCGGCGCTGATGATGCTGAAATGGCGATCAGGCAGGCCCAGTCAGCCTGCAGCGACTGGCGGGCGATGTGTTTCAGCGAAAGGGCGGACTACCTGGATCGCATTGCCGCTGCATTGGCCGGTCAGCGTGACCGGTTTGCCGCATGGGAGGTGAAAGAAGCGGGTAAAGGGTGGACAGAGGCGGATGCGGATGTGGCGGAGGCGATCGACTTTCTTCATTACTATGCGGAACGTGCACGAGCCCTCGACAGTGGGCAAAACTCATCCCTGCCGGGGGAGGAGAATTGGCTTACCTACCAACCCATGGGTGTCGGTGTGGTGCTTCCACCCTGGAATTTTCCATTGGCGATCCCCGTCGGCATGTTATCGGCCGCCATAGCCTGTGGTAATTGTGTGATCCTCAAACCCGCATCACAGACACCTGTGGTTGCCTGGCACTTTTGTCGGCTACTGCAGCAAACTGGACTCCCCGAGGGCGTTGTAACCTGTCTCCCAGGGAGTGGGGCAGAGATAGGTGAAGCACTGGTACGCGATCCACGCACCCATTTTGTCGCTTTTACCGGATCGAGGGAGGTGGGTCTGCATCTCCATCATCTGATATCACAACCCATAGAGGGGCAGCGTCATGTCAAGCACCTGATTGCCGAGATGGGTGGCAAGAATGCGATCATAATCGATGCGGATGCCGATCTCGACGATGCGGTTGCAGGAGTCATCGACTCCGCCTTTGGTTATCAGGGGCAGAAATGCAGTGCCTGTTCCAGGGTGATATGCCTGGACTCGATCCATGACAGATTCGTATCCCGTCTGACTGAGGCGACACGCAGTCTCTCTGTCGGTGATCCAGCGGAGCCTCGCAACAGGGTCGGCCCGGTGATCAGTGCCGAGGCAAAACAGCGCATTCATCAACGTATCGAGGAGGCTAGGTTCACGGCGAACCCACACTACATCGGAGCCTCGAAATCGAATCATGCCCACTATCTGGCACCGGTTATCTTCACCAATGTGGAAGAGGAGTCGCCGTTGGCGCAAGAGGAGATATTCGGGCCGGTGTTGGCGGTGATGCGCGCGACAGATTTCGAGGACGCCCTGCGCATTGCAAACAGCACCGCCTATGCGCTAACAGGAGGGCTCTATTCCCGTCTGCCATCCCATTTGGTAAAGGCAAAACGGGAGTTTGCTGTAGGAAATCTCTATATCAATCGCAAAATTACTCGCGCTATGGTCCATCGACAGCCTTTCGGTGGTTTCAAGTTGAGTGGGACGGGTTTCAAGGCGGGTGGTCCCGACTACCTGCTGCAATTTCTGCAGGCCAGAAATGTAACCGAAAACACATTGCGGAGAGGTTTTGCCCCCGCTAATCCGACTATTGGAGATTAATCCGGGTTTTGTAATGCATTTAGCTAATATTTGCGAGAATTAACGATTCGCTGTGTATATAATTATAGATGAAATCAATAACAACTAAATGATCACAGGATTTCCAAGCGCCAGTTAATTGTCCAGGCCTTACCTGACGTGAAAATTAAACCCGGTATAATAAAGGTATTTTGGCTTAGAACCTCTTAAAGGTAACTGAAAAAGATAATTGATTGAAGTCGATATGGAAATAAAGCCTGAGAGAAGAACAATGGGCGCATACCCGCAATCTCAAGAAAAAGCCGGTGAGATATTCCGTTTGGCAGTCGCCTTTCTGGCGAAACATGAACTGATTATCAATCCTGTCAATTTCAGCATTGCATTCCACTATGTCCTCGGTGAGGATCCCGCGCTAAACGCGCGCTTGGACGAGCTGCTGAAGAGTGATGAGGGCTGGCAGGAAGAAACTGTAGGGAAACTATTCAGACACTACGTCTGCAAATGTGATGAAGCGGTGCTGAGGGATCTGAGAGAGGAACTGATGGATATCGTCGCCCACACCTTGGGCACCATGATCGATCTGACCGGCAAGACCTCGATGACCAATGAAAAGATTAAAACGCATATCGATACCTTGGCGGAAAGCAACAGGATTGAAAGTGTCATGCAGGCGGTTTCTTCGATCATATCTGAGACCCGCTCATTGGTTGCCGAGACGGATCAGTTTGAGACACAGCTGCTCAATTCCACTGACGAGGTTGAGAAACTCAAGGAGGAACTGAGTTATGCCAGGCAGGAAGCAATGCTGGATCCGCTGACGGGGGTAATGAATCGACGAGGATTCGATCAGACACTCGCCTCGATGATCAGTGAGGTAGTGGAGCAGCATGCTGCTAATTTCTGCTTGGTGCTCATCGACATTGATCATTTCAAGGAGGTCAACGACAACCACGGGCATCTGCTGGGAGATAAGGTGCTGCGCGCAGTGGCGGAGTTGTTAAAACGTCACACCAAGGGAAAAGACGCCTGTGCGCGTTTTGGCGGTGATGAGTTCGCCATCCTGTTGCACGATATTGGTTCCAGCAATGCGCGAAACCTGGCCGAACATTTCCGTACCGTTATCGAGAAGATCGTACTCAAACGACCGAATACCGGGTGTGTCGTCGGCGGCATTTCGGCATCGATCGGTGTGGCCGCATTCCGTATGGGGGAATCCTGCGATGATTTTCTCAACCGCTGTGATCAGGCGCTCTATCGCTCTAAATCACTGGGCAGAAATCGGGTGACGCTGGCGGATTGATTTGAATCCCTTTCAAAGGATTCAAATCAATATGTATCAGGGTCTGTCAACAGGTCCTAACCGGGGCCTGAATGGTTTGTTTTCAGGGTCGTAATTAACAACATCCTGAAAGCTCAGGCTTGAGATATTTTCTCAAAGGTTCTTTCCATCTCTCCGCGCATCACGCTATCAGGCATTTTTCCAAAACCTGCGCTCATATTATCAAGCACATGGTGTACCTTTGAGGTTGCAGGTATCGCGCAGGTGATGGCTGGATGGGAGACGATATATTTAAGGAAGAACTGTGCCCAACTGTTGCAGTCGAATTCATCCACCCATTCCGGCAGCGGTTCCTCTTTCACCCGTCTGAACAGGCTGCCCCGCGCAAAGGGACGATTTGCGATCACAGCGATCCCCTTGTCCATCGCCAAGGGTAACAGCCTGTTTTCTACCGCACGATCTCTGATATTATAACTAAGTTGAACAAAGTCGAAAGGATTGTTCGAGAGAGCCTGGTACAACTCATCATGATCACGGCCATGAGATGTCGTAATGCCGACATATCGGATCTTACCCTCCGCTTTCATCCTCTTCAGTGTCTCAAGATGTACTCGCCAGTCTCTCAGATTGTGAATCTGCATGAGATCGAAACGTTCGACACCCCACAGTTTCCTTGAGAGTTCCATCTGAGTGACACCATGCTCTTTCCCGTCTGTCCAGACCTTGGTGGCGGCAAACAGTGATCCCGGTTGAGTGCGTTTTAACAGGGTGCCGAGTACATGTTCGGCGGAGCCGTACATAGGGGATGAATCGATCAGTGATCCTCCCATGCTAAAAAACTGCTCCAATACCTTGCCGAGCTTGGCTGTCTTTTCATTGTTTCCGGCAGAATCAAAGGTGCGTGAGGTGCCCATTCCAATGACGGGTAGTCTCTCATCGCTGGCGGGTATCGTTTTTTTGATTGCTGTTCGTTCTACAGCCTGAATCAAGTTGGGAGTAAGCCAACAGCTACCGGCCATAGCGGCCATCATTTTGAGCAGTGCCCTGCGTCCAATCGGCTTATCCGATCCGTTCATAGCGCCCTCCTACAGAAGTAGCATGCTGTCCATTCGCCATGATAGTTTGCCGCCGTCCCAGTCTGTATGCAATCCATGCCCAAAACAGAGAAATCGGTACGGCGATCCAGGCGATGCTTGAGAGTGTGAAGCCGACCGATTTAAGACCTGCATAGGCCCAGGAGCTGACGGCATCTCCGCCGCGATAGACTACGGTATCGATAAAATTCTTTGCCTTATATTTCTCTCCCCGACTAAGGACTACATACAGCATCTCGCGTGCCGGCCGCATAATGGCGTAGTTTCCCGCACGTCTAATTATTTGAACAGCGATCAATATTGGTAGTGTCGGATAGAATCCCAACAATACAAAGCCGAAAGCAAGTAGCAGAGGGATCAAAGCCAATGTAATACCCAGCCCAACCCCCTTCACCAGGCGAGATGTCACAAAGGTCTGCAACAACAGGGTAAGCAGATTCACGCTGAGATCGATCGCAGCAAAAACGGATGTGCGCGTTTCAGAGTCGGAAAATGTATCTTTGATGATCTGTGCCTGTTGAAAATAGAGGAAAGTAGAGAGCAATGTAAACAAAAGCATCAACAGGCAGATTCCCAGTAAGTAGGGGGAGGAGAGGGTAAGGCGGATTCCGTCCAGTATTGCTCCTCCCAGCGGCTTGTCATCGAGTCGATGAGGTTCACTGATTTCATGCCGAGTACGTTGCCAGGCGATCAGCTGATGAATGCTGATGATAGATAGACCAAGCAGTCCGGCCGATATCAATAGCATTGTTGCATTGCCGACAGATTGAACCAGGAAGGTTGTCAAGAGTGGTCCCGTAATCGCGCCGATAGTTCCTCCTGTGGCGATTACGGCAAACAGCCGTCTTGCCTGTTCATTATTGAACAGATCGGTCATAAAGCTCCAGAAGACCGAGATAACAAACAGATTAAAGACACTCAACCAGACGAAAAAGATCCGGGCAGTAAGGATCTGTGAAATTCCGGATTCGAAAAGCAGATAGAAGAGCAGAATATTGCCGATAAAAAAATAGTAGATGTAGGGTAGAAATGACTTGCGTTGCAGATTTGACGTCACATAGCCAAACAGCGGCACTGCCAGCAGCATGGCGATGAAGGTGGCTGTAAACAGCCATTGCAATTTATCTACCCCCGCTATCACTCCCATCTCGTCGCGGATCGGGCGCAGTATGTAGTAACCGCTGAGCAACGAGAAAAAATAGACAAAGGACCAGATCACCGCAGTATATTCACACCGGTTGATATTGACCATGTTTATTACATGGTTGTAAATGGCGAAACGTCTGATCATCGTAGCTTACAGTCGTCAATCCTTATGATGATGGTCAGGTAGATAGCCGTCTAACAGGCCCTAGCTGAATTATGGGCAATTTAGAAAAAGTTTACGCCATACACACCCTTCTGTATGGTAACGCCGCACCCTGCAGAGCGATTAAACCGGCAACCTATTAAGTTGTCGGGCTTGATATTATCCGGAAATATTCAGGGTGGATCTGCTTACCGGCTCTTTTGACTACGCAAAAGTTCTAGCATGGAGTGGGCTTGATCGATGAATTCTGTTATCAGTTCAGGATCAACTCGCCTGTCTTTCTGGTAAAAGATCACTCGATCACCCCGACACTCAACCACCCAGCCGGGATTGTTGGCGAAATGGGTCAGCAGGTCATTATTGAATAATGATCTCACTTTCGCCTCTTCACGGGCGGCCAGACGGTAGTGTTGACTAAAGTTCGGGACCTCGTCAAAAGCCACTGTTCTGAAGTCTGTATTCAGAGTGCGTTTAGACCTGTCATTCGGACTCAGATCGAAGTGTGGCAGAGGGGTGATTTCGTGGAAGGCAACCACTGTTTGCATATGAGTCAGGATTACGCCCTCATCGGTCAAACTGGGGATTTCACGCCTGCCTTCAAATCCTTGAGTGGCTTCGAAGGTGTAGTTGAAAACCAAAATACGGTCTCCGATTCGTCCGCCTCGCATCATGTTCTGAATGAGTGGCTGTCCCTGGCTGAAAAGATAGAAATCAGCGTCATCAATGAATTGGGGCAGTCGCTGTTGGCCGGGATCAAGCGTGAGACCGATGCGCTGGGCCGCTTTCGCAAGTGCGTCACGGCGGTGGTTCTCGAAATACCAGGCGGCAATGAGAATGGCAGCGACGATGATCAGAAAAACCGTGATTTTCAATCTCCTTTCCCCTTGTACGCCATAAGCGATTCCAGAATTGGGTGGGTCCAGTTACAATGTCACTGTATGACGGAAATGATCTCGTTTTAAGCTTGTGGCCAACAATCTGTAATATATTTCTACTTGGAATTGAGATTCTATCAGAATTGACATTCCGGATGCCGGTGCAATGGGGAAAAATTTAAAAATCCAGTCGAATTATGGCAGGTATAAACAAACCAGTGAGTGATTCACAGATAGGCAAGCAGTTCGAAGGTGATCTCGATCTTCACAAAGCCCAGGGTATCAAGTTACCTAAGACCCTGTTTGTTCATGGTAATCTGGACCTTTCAGGCAGTCATAATGTCCGCTTGCCCAAGCGTCTGCATGTCATCGGAAACCTTGATATGTCGGATACGATGATCGAGGAGTTGCCTCCCAGGCTTCGTGTCGACGGTAATCTCAGTCTGTTCAGCACAAGGATTCGCGACTTGCCGAAAGGAATCAGACTCGGTGCCGGGCTCGATCTGCGGGCAAGCAGAATCATGAAGCTGCCTAATGGCCTGATTGTGCCGGGAGATCTGGAACTCTCCGGTACACTGATCGAAAATTTGCCCAAAAACCTCTCCGTGGGTGGTGATCTCTATCTGGGCAATTCTGAGCTGGTCAAACTTCCCGCGCACCTCAAGGTGGGAGGGGGATTGGATCTGTCTGCGACACCTGTCGAGGAACTGCCAAATGATTTGAAGATCGGCGGCTGGCTGAATCTGGTCGGTACTTCGATAAAACGCCTTCCCAAAGGGCTTAGCGTGGGCGAATGGCTTGATCTTCGGGCCGTTGATATCAAAAAACTGCCCAAGGATCTTCAGGTGGGTGGTGATCTCTATCTGGCGGGTACGCGAATCAAGCGGTTGCCCGGCAACATCAGGGTGGGAGGGGATATCGAGTTTTGAATCAGAGTATCCTGTTTAATTGCACAAGCCATGCTTTTCGATAAGCACCTGCTGTAAAAACGGTTGAGCAAAGGCTTGCAAGTCCTGATATGCCAATTTAGTGATGTGTGACAAATCCTCGGTGTAATAGCCTTCCTTACGGTTTCCTTCAGAATTGGTCATCAATCGCTCAATCTCCAAGACACTGACTTCATGCTCGTTCGCATAGTTTCTGATCCATTGGTTGACCGCTAAAACGTTTGAACTGATGTAGTCCTGATAACTGCGTTTTCCCAATATTTTTCCGATAAACCTTTTGACAGAAGTTTTTATGTCTGACGGTATACCGAAAGTCACCTCAGTTGCGATTATTGGTATGATTCCCGCTTCTTTAGTGCGGTCTATCATGTATTTCAGATTCTCAATTGCTGTTTGGCGTGTCTGCGCTTCCTGTTCCTTTGGGGCATTCGAGAAATCGTTGATATGGCCCCAGATTATAACTGCTGCAGGATTATTGGAGAGGGCATCGGCGTCAAAGCGCTGACGAACCTGAGTTGAGGTCTCACCGGATATACCTTTATTGACAACCGGGAGACATGCCACTTCAATTAATGGCCAGCCTTGCAAATAGGATGCGCCTATCATTACGATCTGTTGTGAACCAGACTGATCGCTTGCTTTATCCGACAAAACCGGAGCCGGGTATATTGCGATTGAAAATATAAAAAGCGCCAAATACAAAGAAATGGGAAGTTTCATGGGACAGATCAACTTTCCTGTAATTTTGAAATTAATGATATGCGGCATGCACTACACGGCTGGTATTAGATAGGCAGCATATTATGAGTTTTTCATCTTTCGAACATATCTTCAAGGGATTATTGTTGTCGTTATATTATTAATATCCTTATTCTGCTTCTCCTTTCGACAAACATTTACAGTAAATAGCGTGCCGTCAGCAATCTTTCAGCATGAGATTTGAATAGGCGGGCCTCTCTGCCCGCCGGTCGGGTATCGATGGTGGTGCTACTGTTCTGTTATAATGCCGAATGACTCTATCTCGGCCCTGCTCATAAGGTAGATATCGTCGGCTGGAGCGGCATAAATCGTGAAAAAGTAAAAATCCTTCCCAATCGGTTCCCCCAGCATTTCATTGAAATAGGTGATCTGGGCATTGTGCAATGGGCTGTCAGCCGGGAGATCCGCCGCTTCGATACCGTTTTCAGAGTCAGACCAGGAATGTACCCCGAACATTGCGCCTTCTTCCATGGTGCGTTGATTGCCTGAGCAAAACAGATCGACTGCGCCTGAGGCGATATCGCTGGTGCTTGTCAGGTGAGTGGACAACCCCGACTTTCTGATCAGTCTGCCTGTCTGCACATTGATGTCGTCGTGTATCGAACCTGATATTGTGCCTTCGACGATTGTAGTTACCTCCGGGTGATCAGACACCAGGTCGAAAATCTGATTGTAGGCACGGGTGCCTAATCCCCCTGACAGGCGTAGATTTTCACCGAGTTGAAACTCCGTATCGAGATAGGCCCTCTCCCCATCGATCTCAACCTGGCTGGTTCCCCCGGTAATCATGGATTGAGTGAGTTTCATGTGGATGTCTTTTATAAATCCTGTGTTTTCTCCTGTACCGAAGCAGTTCCGCCCGCTGGCGGAGAAGACCACAGCACCCTCAATGAGTGTCGATGCTGTCTTTACGCTGCTGATTTGATCGCAGTAGTAGCCATTTTCGGCATCCGGCAGGTTCACAAATACCCACTTAAAATCGGGTAGAAAGCCGTCCTCTGTCGACATGGTAAGGATAGGTGATTGGTTATCTTCGCCAAAGGCCGCCAGTCCCAAGGCCTGGTACCCCTGCAGTGGTTCAGGCTGAACCAACAACAGACCGGTATAGGCAAGTGTCGTGCTTGCCCCATCGAAAGTCACGCTGCCATATTCATAATTAGCCGGTTGAATCAGTGAAACGAATTCCGCAACCCTGCCTTCATTCGAGTCGCCATTACAGCCGGTCAGCATCGGCAATGCGGTTAAACATGCCAACATAACCGCTCTATTCGCAAACATGTTTATCTCCACTCACAATTACAATCTAACCGACCACCCGGTGGCCGCGCTGCTTCATGCATTCGATAACGATCAACTTGCGCTCCTCCCGGGTTTCCCAGGCCCGCTCGCCGGCGCCCAGCATGCCACCGACTATCGCACCGCCAACGGCACCTTCCGAACCCTCGTCAATAGCGCCAACCAGGGCGCCTATTGCCGCACCCAGTAAGGCTTCCGATTTAACGTCATCGTTGGTGAACCTCCTTTCCTGGGAGAGGTTGCTGCAGGCAACCAGATCGACTTCATAATTAGAATTCTTGTCGCCATCCACGATTGGGCGGTATTGGCTACTGGTCGTTCCGCATCCACTCAACAAGAGCGTTATTGAAGCTGCAACTATTATTTTGGGATTGAGTAACATGGCAAGTCCTCTGTTATCGTGTTGATCGATGCTGACAGTATCCATCGACTGTGCATATATGTCTGTCGCAAGAGGGTCTGCTAATGTAAGGATTTGTAGAGACCGCGTATCTTTGGTGAAACGGGTAGGGCAGTGCCTATAGAACGGGAAAATATAAAAAAGTATGGGTTACCGGACTTTTCCGGAGACGCCAGGCCAGCGCAAATCAACGCATAAACCGCCTGACTCGATGTTCCTGGCAACCGCCACGCCATTGTGCTGCCGCATTATCAGCTGCACGAATGCCAGCCCCAAACCAATACCGCCGGTCTCGCGGCTCCGACTCTTATCGATGCGGGAAAAAACCAGGAAGATATCTTCCAGCTTTTCAGCCGGAATACCAAATCCGTCATCCTCTACCTGGATCACGATATCATTCTGCTTCACCAGGATACGAACTGCGATCCTGGTCTCAGTAAAATGCACAGCATTCTGCATCAGGTTATGCAGGGCTCGTCTTATCAAGCCTTCATTTCCATAACCCTGTGTTCCCCTCTGACAAACGACCTCTATATCGATAGCCATGTCCCGATAGCCCTCGACGATGGAATTTGCCAGCGCACACAGATCAATCGCTTCATCGATCGATGTCTTGTCGCTTTGCAGGCGGGTATACTCCAGCACGTCCTCAACGGCACAATCCAGGTCATCCACATAGGCGTCGATCTGCTCGATTTGTTGCTGCAGTGCCTCAACCGTGTGCTTATTGCGTGACAGATCAAGGGCGAAGCGGATACGGCTCAGTGGTGTGCGCAATTCATGCGGAATGGCGCCGATCATTAGCTGCTGTTCATGGATCTTGCTTTCCAGCTGGTCGGCCATGGTATTAAAACTTTTCGCCAGTAGCTCAACCGGTGGGCGGGGTTTGTCTATTCTGGCGCCTAATTCTCCCTTACCGAACAAGCCGGCTGCTTCAGACAATTCTTTGACAGGCCTCGACACTGAACGAATAATCAGAATTGTGCCGAATGCCTGCGACAATGATATGAGTAAGATCGGTAGAATCAAGAATATGGCATCATCCGTGTTGATATCGCTGAATGGTGGTGTGTCTGTCTCGGATATCTTCAATATGCCGTCGTTGTTGGGCAGGGCGAACAGACTGTACCAGACGTCTGTCGAGATATCGCAAAGGTATTGTCTTTGGCCTTCACCTGAGAGCGCTTTTTGCTCAGCGCTATTAAGCGATTCACGGCCGACCAGCTCCATGACCAAGTCAAATACGGGCTGATAGTCGGAAACTGCCTGTTGCCATTGACCTTCCGGTGTCTGTTCCAACTTGAGCATAAGCAGTTGGTGGTCCACAATCACTTCCTGCTTGAAGTCAATCCAGTTGCTTTTCAGTAAAACCGGCCTGAATATCACAAATATCATGACAAAAAACATCACTATGGAGAAAAGAATGACCGCAAGATAGGTTTTGAGAAAAAACAAGCGCATTGGCGTTCCGCTATCCAGAGTCAAACTGCCCATACAAGTATGAACAGGAGATGTGAAATATGATAGTGCCGTTGTTTATCGCTTTTGTATGGAACCGTAAGCATCGAAGAGTTTGAACTGTTATTATAGAGACACCGAACTGAGTCTATTTTCTTGACATCAGGTATCCCTTACCTCGCAATGTCTTGATGTAGCGATAGGGTGGAGTTTCGTCTTTCAGCTTCCTGCGCAGGGTTGAGATGCGCAAATCCATGGAACGATCCAGACCGTCGTATTCGATACCCCTGGTCAGTTTGAATAGCTTGTCCCGACTGACAGGCGTGCCGGCATTCTCCATCAACACCACCAGTAGTTCGAACTCACCAGTGGTCAGATCCAACTGTTCCTCACCATGCATCACTCGAAGAGAATCACGGTCCACCCTGATATCCTGCACAACGAGACTGGATGGATCCATATGCACCGGTGAAGCGGAGCTTCGACGTAATGCCGCCTGGACATGCGCCAACAAAACATGAGGCCGGATTGGTTTTTTCAAATAGTTATCCACACCCTGTTGGAGAGATGCCACCTCGACCATATCGTCATCTTTTGCCGTCAACATGATAACGGGATTAAAGAATCTCTTGCGGATACGCCTGCAGATCTCAATGCCATCAATACCGGGCAACATAAGGTCGAGGATTACCAGGTCCGGGACTTTGGTGGTGATGGCGTTGACCGCCTCATCGCCATTGAAGACCGATGTGACCAGATAGCCTTCGTCGCGCAGGAATTCCGACATCATCCGGTTGAGTTCCATATCGTCTTCAATCAAAACAATTGAGTGACTACTGGTCATGTTAAATTACTTTTCGGTTGTTAGATTTCAAACTTAATATCTGTCGGTGTGAGCCGCTGCATAGCCTGCCGTCAACTCTGGCTCTCTACCATCATGCAAAAAGAGTAACTTCTGAGTGGGTAGATTGGTGGAGGTTGTCAGTTGCTTTGGTGTTCCGAATATATTTTATATTGATAGGGGCTTCAAGTTTACCTGCTAAGCATATACATACGTACTGAAATCGCCAGAGGTAAAGAGTGTTAAACAATTATACAGTTTGTAACTCACATTCAAGGACCTGTGAAAAACCTGGACCGCAGGTAATTATTTCAACCAGTCCACAAGGCGTTCCACCGCGGTTGTGACCCGGCCGCAGTTTCTGTGTACGAAGTCTTCATCTATCGTTTCGGTTTCGGCTTTCTCCAGGGCATGTGCGCCGTTGAAATCCACTACAGCGATGCGCGTGGCGAGTTCCTCTTTTCGGCGTCCGAAACAGGCGCCTGGCAAAAGCGCCACCCCCTGCTCCTGCAATAACCGGTCACAAAGACTCAGGCTGTTTTTGATTCCGCGGCAGGCCAGTTGCTGGCGGTGAATGTCAAAGCGAGGAAAGAGGTAAAAACCACCTGAAGATGGGTGAAGTGCTGCACCGGTATCCGATAGCGTCCTGTAGGCATAATCAGACAGCGTGGAGAGAATCGCTCTGCATTGATTCAGATAGACCGCCATCTCGGGATGGTCCTCCATGGCGGTAATCGCAGCATACTGTATGGGTGCGCTGGTGGAGGTGAATGTTTCACTGGCAACAGCGGCCACCGCATCCGCCAGCCAGTTGAGACCGTGGGGAAAGATGAAGAAACCCAGTCGCCAACCACCGGCACCGCACCATTTGCTTAAACCGTTGCTGATGATGGTGCCTTCCGGGTAGTAGCGTGCCAGAGAGCGATGACTGCCCTTGAAATGCGTCCCGCTATAGATCTCATCGGAGAGGGCAAGCACGCGGTACTTTCTTAATACCTCCGCCAGGGCTTTGAGTTGTTCGTCACTGTAACAGAGACCGGTGGGATTACTGGGCGAGTTGAGAATCAATAGCCGTGGACGATTCGGATCTTGTCGGCACAGTTCTTCCAGGATCTCAGGCTCCACTCCCAATCCCGTTTCCGGGCGTGTACGTAGCCAATGGATCTGCCGGCCGATGATACGTGCCTGTGGCGCATAGGAGACCCAGGACGGCGAAGGGATAACCAGGTCGCCGTAATAGACCAATTGAACCAGAAACATCAACTCCTTGGTACCGGGACCCACCACGATATTGTCGACAGCGTAGTCAAGACCCTCTGTGCGTTTCACCCAATCTACAATTGCCTCACGAAGCGCGGGGAGTCCCTTGACCGGTAAATAGTCTTTCTGATGGGCATTTCTCGCGAGGCTCTCGCGCACATGTCCCGGTACAGGAAAAGGGGATTGCCCCAATCCCAGTCGATAGACATCATGCCCTGAAGCCATGAGCTGACGCGACCGCTCATTGATCGCCAGGGTTGCGGATTCTCCCATACCCCTGACATTTAAGTTGAGGAAAACCTCAGGGGAACGAGGTTGATTGACAGACATAAACTGTACCTTGTATTGGGTTGTTCTCTATACATAATAGCGGTGATCACAGCAGCCTATCCGGATCATCCACAATGTTAATACGATCGTAATAGTGTTTAGGATGTCTGATAAACCGGTCATCCTGAAAACAATCGATCACTCGTGTGATGAGTGTTATTAGCTCCATTGATCCGGCAAGAGAGCATTCCCATGTGCAAAAACGATACAGAACAGCCACCTCAGCCAATATGGATACCTTCCAAAAAGCTGATGGAACAGAGCCAGATGGCGCGCTTCATGCGCCGGGCAGGGGAGCAGCGGGGGCGGGAATTTACTGAGTATGGTCAACTCTGGGAGTGGTCTGTCACTGACCCCGCCGCTTTCTGGGGCGCCTTGTGGCGCTTTTGCGGTATTGTTGCCGGTCGAGAATGGGACGAGCTGCTGCAAAATGGCAACCAGATGCCGGGGGCTCGCTGGTTTACAGGGGCAAGACTCAATTATGCGGAGAATCTGCTGCGCTTCAGGGATGATCATCCTGCATTGATCTGTATTGGCGAGGAGGAGGAGGGTGGTGCCTTGCAATATACCGAGCTCTACCGCGCCAGCGCCCGGCTTGCCGCGGCACTTTGCCAACTGGGTATAAAACCGGGTGACCGGGTTGCCGCCATCCTGCCGAACATTCCCCATGCGGTAATAGGTATGTTAGCTACATCCTGGCTGGGTGCCGTGTGGTCATCCTGCTCACCGGACTTCGGTAGTGAAGGGATTGTCGATCGCTTTGGACAGATCGAACCCAAGCTGCTCATAGTCGCAGATGGCTATCGCTACAAAGGTCGATCCATCGATATTCGCGATAAGATCAATCGGGTGAGGGCTGGGCTGTCTGGCTGTGAGCATTGTCTGTTAGTGCCCTGGCAGGGGACGGGTGAAATCGAAGATGCGATCCACTGGGAAAGTGTATTGGATAACGATCTCCCCTTGCCGCCCTTTACCCAGCTGCCTTTCGACCATCCGCTGGCAATCCTGTTCTCTTCAGGCACCACCGGGAAACCTAAATGTATCGTGCATGGAGCAGGCGGCACGTTGTTGCAACATCTGAAAGAGCATCGCCTGCATACGGATATCCGCCGTGAGGATCGCCTGTTCTATTTCACTACCTGCGGTTGGATGATGTGGAACTGGTTGGTCTCGGGTCTCGCCTCCGGCGCCACGCTGATACTCTACGACGGTAATCCCATGTACCCGTTTCCCGATCGTTTATGGCGTGTGGCAGACGATATAGGGATTACCGTATTCGGTACCAGCGCCAAATATATCTCGGCTCAGCAGAAGGCGGATGTGACGGTGAAGCATAATCTGCCGTTGTCTGAGTTGCGCACGCTGCTCTCCACCGGTTCACCATTGGCACCCGAGGCCTTCGACTACATTCACCGGGCGATCAAACCGGGAATACAGATCAGTTCCATCTCGGGAGGCACCGATATCATCTCCTGTTTCGCTTTGGGAAATCCCATGCTGCCGGTGTATCGCGGCCAACTGCAGTGTCGTGGCCTGGGGATGGCGGTGGATGTGTTCGATGCTGAAGGAAGGAGTCGCAACAACCAGCCGGGTGAGATGGTCTGTAAAAAGCCCTTTCCCAGCATGCCGGTCGGCTTTTGGAATGACCGTGACGGACGCCGTTATCATGCTGCCTATTTCGAGCGTTTTCCGGGTGTCTGGGCCCATGGAGACTGGACACGCATAACCGGGCAGGGCGGACTGATCATAGAGGGACGATCCGATACGGTGCTCAATCCGGGCGGTGTACGTATCGGCACTGCCGAGATCTACCGTCAAGTTGAACGGCTGCCGCAGGTGAAGGAGTGTGTCTGCGTTGGACAAAAGTGGGATGATGATGTGCGCGTGGTACTGTTCGTGGTCCTGCAACAGGAACTGGTTTTGAATCAGGCGTTACGCCAACAGATAAATGACACCCTACGGATAAACGCCAGTCCTCGACATGTGCCTTCAAAGGTGATCCAGGTGACCGATGTTCCGCGGACGCGCAATGGAAAAGTTTCTGAAATCGCCGTTCGGGACACCATCGAGGGAAGAGCCGTTGCCAATACGGAGTCGCTGATTAATCCCGATGTCTTACTGCAATATCGCAACCTGCCTGAGTTGGCTGTTTCATAGTTATTAGTGTTAACAGGCCCTAGTAGCTACTTCGCCGTGTAGCTGAATTTCTGACCGCCGATGCTCGCCTCATACATCAAGCCGCCCTTGGCGATGGTAAAGGTGGCCATGCCTTTGTGATATTTACCTGAGGTGATGGCATCATGCTGGCCGCCACTTGCGCCGACAGAGCTTCCTGTGGTCGTCGCAGCGGCTGAGGCACCCGCGGTAATCGCGACAGCGGTAGCCTGCGCGCCGAATTCGAAGTTACCGCTGGTAAACTCATCCAGTGCCCGCTTGTCCTGGAAAAAAATAATCATGCTGTAGGCCTGTCCGCCGAGTTGCAGGCCAATCGTTACCTGGGTGACCTTGGTATCGCCGATATGTACACCGTTCTCGTAAACACGCCCCTTGCCAAAGGCGCCGCCAATGCCGATCCCGGCCTTTCCAACGGTGGGAAAAACAGCATAGCCCTGATGGTTGTCAAAGAACCATCCACTTTCACTGGCGGCATTAAAGACATCAACTGTCTCCTGATATTCATCGGCCCAGGCATTCACCACCGAGAGAAGAAACAAGACAGTAATCGAATAAATAGAAGTGATTCCAATATTCATTATTGTTTACCCTCCAGTTGCCGGTGTGGGGATAATCTGCTGATTGGCATACTATCAATCATGGATATTATAGATGGGGAGAAGCTTATAATTCCCTCCATTATACCTCAATTAGACCATGCATTTGATCATAAGATTAAAAAATTAGAAAAAAAATAAGCGGTTATCAAAATGTGTCTTTTTTTGTAAATTTGTTGCAACAAGGTTCGTCATGAGCATGGTCTAATACAAGCAGTCAAGGCCCCGTCTACCCGGATATTGTATCTTGAGGAGAATATAGGAAATGACGAAAACGATTGGGCTCAGAAATTGTGTGCCCAACTGAGTTCCAGTTCCCACTGCTCCATTTCCACAGAGCCTGTCTGGCCAGGTGTAAAGACCGGATTGCTTCCCTCGATCTTCTCATTCAGTGCGCGTGTCAATGACAGATTGACTTGATTCTTTTTATTCAAGGAAAAAGTGGCGCCGAAGCTCAGGTGGTCACGGATCGTCGCCGGTGCAAGTACATTGAACAGTGCCTGTCCGCCTTCAAACAGCTTATCTGCACGGCTGTAACCCGCGCGAAATGTCCATTCAGGATCATATGCCCACTGTACCCCGAATTTCCAGATTCCCATGTCGTCCCAACCAAACCCCAACCCCTTATCCGAGCCAAGTCGTTGACTGGGATTGGCGAAGAAGTTGACATCATTGCCATTCGCGAGAGACCTTACCTCACCGTAATTGATGTATTGATAGTCAAGCACCAACGCAACCGTCGGGCTGGCAACATAAGAGAGTCCAATGACCCAGGTCGAGGGGGTATCGAAATCCCCCTGTTCAGCAAACAGGCCCTCGTAGTCGTCAAATTCCGACATATAGAGGCGGCTTTGGTATGAGGCCCCCAGTGACAGTCTGTCATTGACCCTGCCTAGCCAGCCTATCCGTACACCGTAGCCCCATGACTGATCATAACCGTTGTTGGTTACCTTGCCCGTTGCGGTTGTCGCCATGGGATTGTCGAACGGTTCCAGACCTTCCGCCTTGAACCGTTGTACAGCGACTATGGGCATGATACCCAGCCAGTGGCCATCACTGACCTTGCGGGCATAGGTGATACCGAGAAACAGTTGGGCGAAATCCACGCCTGTCGGAGAACTTGTGGGGATGCCGAAGGCAGCCCCGAAATTACCGAACACAGCGCTATCGTATTCGGTATTCATGCCGCCGTTGCCACCGACGGAGAGACCGATACTGCTATGTTCGTCCAGGGGCCTGTTCCATCCGACATGAGGCACAAGAAATATATCGTTTTCACTGGTGTATTCGCCGGCTGGAATCCGCATCGGTGAAAGGGCGTCGTTATTGGCGGTAAAACCACGGTCGGAAGGTGAGAAAAGGGCCATGCCCAGATCCGTTCTGTGACCGAGCAGAACCATGCCGGCAGGATTGGTCGCGGCGGCGATGGTGTCCTGGGGAAATGCAACACCGGCACCCGCCATGCCCTTGTTGGTGGTGCCGAACCCGGTGGGGGAATAACCATTGGTCGCGTGGGCTGTATGGCTCACAGAGATGATTAGTACAAGCCCTAGGAAGCGGGACAGCGGGTGAATTACTGTTGATCGCCTACCCAATAAGAAACTGAATGCCATTATGAAATTCCCCAACAGATATGAATAGTGACGAAGTGCCTTAGCTTTACGGTGATCCGAACCAGTCACAATCAACATGACCCCGTCACATCAAAGGATCGATTCAGGCAGTTAACATTATTGTATTAGGCTCTATAAAACCACAACCTGATGGAACTTAAGAATATTGGAGAATCAATTTGTAACAATTATTTTACATCAATAAGCAGAGTGGCTTTCCCAGTATAGAGATCCCGGGTTGGATGTATTGACCGATGATTTTTCGCTATATTCTTTCCTGATCCCTCAATACTTTCACCTGAAACAAGGCATTCCTTTCTTCTTCCTCCAGCGCATTTTCAATGAAACGAATCGTATTGCGATACTGGGGGATGATGTTATAGCGCAATGCATTCACCCGTTTCTGCGCCTTACGCTGTTCGGCAATCAGGCGGTTGAGGCTCATCGAGACTTCGCCCATCTTCGCCAGCTGAAGCGAGGCTTCGGCAAAGTGCAGGCGGGTTTCATCGAAGCTGGGATCGGTGCCGAGCAGACCGACCGGGTTGAGGGGCAGCAGTTGTCCGCTGACGGACGGGTATTCCACACCGAGGTTTCGCCGCGGCAGGATTTTCAGATCCAGTACGGGTTCCACTCCGAGAGCCGCCTGATTGACGGCACGGCTGCCCATACGCAACTGCAGCATGCTGAGCCAGTGATAAGCCTGCTTGGTGGCTTCGTGGGCTTGATCTCTGATCTTGCGGTACTCGCCGATGCGTTGATAGACCAGTCGCGTGAGCAGCTCCCGTTTGCGCTCCAGCAGGCTGTGGCCCTCCTCGAGAAAATTGAGCTGCCGTTTCAGATTCAGCAGGGTGTTCTTGGTCGGGGCCGCTTTGATGCGTTTACCGGTCATGCGCTCTGCCGATGGTACTTGGCGATCTCGGTGTCGTTGACCCGGGTCAGCGCCTGTGGCGGGAAGGTGGAAAGCAGATCCCAGGCCAGATTGAGGGTCTCCTCGATACTGCGGTCTTCATCCTCCCCCTGTTGTACAAAACGCTGTTCGAAGGCATCGGCGAATTCCAGGTAGCGGCGGTCACGGGCGGATAGCTCATCGGCGCCGATGATGGAGGCCAGATTGCGCGTCTCCAGGGCGCGGGCGTAGAGGGCATAGAGCTGATTGGAGACGTGGGGATGGTCCTCCCGGGTGAAGTCCTTGCCGATGCCGTCTTTCATCAGACGCGACAGTGAAGGGGATATGTGCACCGGGGGATAGATGCCCTGGTTGTGCAGTTCACGACTGAGGACGATCTGCCCCTCGGTTATATAGCCTGTCAGGTCCGGTATCGGGTGGGTGATGTCGTCGCTGGGCATGCTCAGCACCGGCACCAGGGTGATGGAGCCGTGACGATCCTTGATGCGTCCGGAGCGTTCATAGATCTCCGCCAGATCGGAGTAGAGATAGCCGGGGTAACCCTTACGCGCCGGTACATCGCCCTTGGCGGTGGCGACTTCGCGCAGCGCTTCGGCGTAGTGGGTCATGTCGGTCATCACCACCAGCACGTGGCGGTCGAGATCGAAGGCGAGGTACTCGGCTGCGGTCAAAGCCATACGGGGCAGGGTGAGACGCTCCACCGGCGGATCGTCGGCCATGTTGACGAACATCACCACATTGCCCAGCACGCCGGAGGAGGCGAACTCCTCCTGGAAGAAGCGGGCGTCAGCGTAGGAGACGCCCATGGCGGCGAAGACCACCGAGAAGCGGCTGTCGTCATCGGGGAGTTTGGCCTGACGTACGATTTGCGCCGCCAGCCGGTTATGGGGCAGGCCCGAGGCGGAGAAGATCGGCAGCTTCTGTCCGCGCACCAGAGAGTTGAGACCGTCTATGGTGGAGATGCCAGTTTGTATGAACTCTTTCGGATAGGTGCGGGCCGCCGGGTTGAAAGCGGCGGCGCTGATGCTGCGGCGCAGGTTCGAGACAATGGGGGGACGATAATCCCGCGGTTCACCCAAGCCACTGAAGACGCGACCGAGGATCTCCGGGGAGAGGGCGATTTCCACCGGTTCGTCGAGGAAGCGCACCCAGGTGCTCTCGAGGTCGATTTCGGCGGTGCCTTCGAACACCTGGATCAACACTTCTTCGTTGGAGCTGCGAATCACCTGGCCGTTGCGTGTATTACCCTGCTGGTCGCGGATATGGACCCGGTCGCCAAAGGCGATATCGGGGACATCGGCAACAGTCAACAACCCGCCCCGGGCGGAGGAAGCGGTACGATACTCCTTGGCGCTCATGCTGTCTGTTCCCCCCGTTGTGCATATTCGGAATGGATTGCCTTGAAGTCGTTCAATGCCTCAACCCGAAAGGCCTTCAGCTGATCGGTTTGGGACGAGTCGTAAAGTTCCTTGCAGCGGCGCAGGCGCGCCAGTATCGGCATCTCGGCAAGTTCCTGGACAGGCACGCCGAGTTCGATCAGGGTGGCGCCTTCGTCATACACCGTGAGGATCAGGTCGAGCAACATGAACTGCTTATGCGGTGAGGAGAATGTATCCACCTGATCGAGGGCGCTCTGTTGCAGCACACCCTCCTTGATCAGTGCGGCACCCTCCAATATCCAGCGCTGGGCGGAGGAGAGGGCCTCGGGCCCTACCAGATTGACGATACGTGACAGTTCCGCATCCCTTGCCAGCATCGCCAGCGCCTGGGCACGGCGTTTCTCCCAACCGCGGTCGATGTTCTCGTGCCACCACTCGGCGGCGGTGCCGACGTCGGCGGAGAAGCTGTCGACCCAGTCGATAGCCGGGTAGTGGCGGGCGTCCGCCAGTTCCTTGGAGAGGGCCCAGAAGGTCTGGATGATCTCCTTGGTATGGCTGGTGACCGGCTCGGAGAAATCGCCGCCTGGTGGAGAGACGGCGCCGATCAGGGTGACCGAGCCCTTGCCGCAATCCATGGTTTCTACCCTTCCCGCCCGTTCATAGAAGGCAGCCAGCCGGGAGGCAAGATAGGCGGGATATCCCTCTTCCACGGGCATCTGACCAAGGCGGCCGGAGACCTCGCGCAGGGCCTCGGCCCAACGGCTGGTGGAGTCGGCCAGCATCACCACGTCGTAGCCCTGATCCCGGTAGTATTCGGCAATGGTGATGCCGACATAGATCGAGGCCTCGCGGGCCACCACCGGCATGTTGGAGGTGTTGGCGATGAGCAGGGTGCGATCCATCAAGGGCCTGCCGCTGTAGGGATCTTTCAGCTTTGGAAAGCTGTCGAGCACATCCACCAACTCATTTCCCCGTTCACCGCAACCGACATAGATGACAATATCGGCATTGGCCCAACGGGCAACCTGATGCTGGACTACAGTCTTGC
Source organism: Candidatus Thiodiazotropha sp. (assembly GCA_040506195.1). Lineage (GTDB taxonomy): Bacteria > Pseudomonadota > Gammaproteobacteria > Chromatiales > Chromatiaceae > Thiodiazotropha. Next base: position 158,403 of record JBEVXH010000005.1, read on the forward strand.
CAGCACCAAAGGGCCCTGGCACGGCACATTTACTCCCTTTGAGCAGAGGGAAGAAGGTATCCAGAATACGTTGTCCTGTGATCAGGGGTTCGATACCGTTGTCCCGGCTCTGGTAGGGGCGGGATTTACGTACCGGCCATCTGTGGTAGAGCTTGAGATGGCGAACCTGACCCTGACGGTCACGAACCTGGGCGATGGTCTCTTCCAGGTTGTAGTCGCCCTCGGGTGCGAGTTCGATCAATTCACCTTCGATGCTAGGGGGAACGATGATGCGGTGTTCGACGGTCTCAGTCTCCTGTACCACGCCAAGACGGGCGCCACCGATGATCGGCATATTGGGTTCAAGATTCTCGCTGGGTACGAAGTGCCAAAGTTTCTCCCGATCGAGGGGTAGCGGGCTGAGGCCGCGGGGGATCTGGTCGCCTGCCTTGATGAACATCTCCTCCAGGGGGCGCTGTACACCGTCGAATATACCGCCGATGAGGCCAGGACCGAGTTCCACCGAGAGAGGGTGGCCTAGACCCTCTACCGGTTCGCCGGGTCGTACCATTTCAGTGGATTCGTAGATCTGGGCCAGGGCTTCGTCACCCTCCAGGGAGATCACCTCACCATACAGGCCGAGACTGCCGATTCGCACCTGCTCACCGTTTTGCACACCCGGCAGCCTGATGGTGACGATGGGACCGTTGATATCCTGAATGGTGCCTTTCTTATTTTCGTGTTTCATTGTCAAAGTGCCTGTCCATCACCGATAGGGGGTAACAGCCTTTCGACCAACGCCTGGTGCACTTTGCGCTCCAGGCGGGTGAGTCGGCCCTCGAAGGTGTGATCGATCTGAATGCGTTTGTCAGCTGTGGTGATCAGGCAGCCGCCTATGCTTTCGATACTCTCCTCCTTCAGTTCGAATACCTTGCCTGCCGCCAGACTGGAGGTCAGGGTCTGCCATTGGGGTTTCAGGCGCCGCAGATCTTCGGCATTGACCGAGACCATCAGCCGTTGTTCCTCGATCTGTTTCGCGGCCTGCTGCAGAAAGGCCTTCAACAATTCGATATATTTTACCTCGTCCTGGGTCAAGGCCTGCATGCGTTGTTGCAAACGGTCGACTACCACCTGTACCAGGTTCCAGCGCATATGATCCATTTTACTGTGCAGCTTCAGTTCATCCGCCTGAACTTTGCGTAAATAGGCCCTGTCCGCCAGTGATTTGGCCAGCAGAGTCTCTTTCTCCTCGCGTAGGTGAAGACGCTCACTGGCTTCACGCAGGATATTCTTGCGTCCTGCCTCGGCCCGGCTGTGACACTCGTTGGCCATCAGTTCGGCCCTTTCAAGGATCGCTTTTTCAAGCGCTTCAACCTGATTCAATGTCGTTCTCCTCTGTTAACCACCGGTGAGTTTTTTCAGTTGATTGTCCAGCTCGGAATGAAACTCCTCAGGGTCCTGCAATGATGGGACCTCGGACAGGATGATGCGGCCGCCTTCATTGCGGATCTGATCCAGCAGCTTGGAGCCGACATGATTGACAGACTGCTCGATGATCAGCAATGCCCGCTGTCGTTCCTGTAACAGCTGGTTCAATAATTCGTCCAGCCTGCTGCTGTCGGGTTCTGTGAGGGTTTCAAATCCGATCAGCCGGAAGCCGTCGGTCAGGGCATGGCTGCCGACGAAGATGTTTCTGACTTTGTGAGTTGCTGTTTCCGGCACTTTCAGATCTTATCCAACAACAGAATACTCATCACCAGTCCGTAGATGGCAATACCCTCGGCCAGGCCGAGATAGATCAACGTGCGTCCGAAGATCTCCGGTTTCTCCGCCAGCACAGCCAGTGACGCGGCGCCGATGGGTCCCACCGCGATACCTGCACCGATAGTGCTGAGGGCAGTCGGTATACCGACACCGATGATGCCAAGGCCGAGGCCAATCGATATCTCGCCACCCGCTTCTGCAGCCTCGGTGGCCGCCATGACCTCGTTGGCTCCCATGAAGATCAGTGCCGCCTGGGCGACCACAAAGACCAGCAGATTGATACCGATAGTCGGTTTGAACCACGGTCTGCTGATCTTGGCAGGCTGCATCTCCATGATAACGCCGGTGATGATGAGGCCGGCGATACCCAGGGTCATTACTGCAATAAGCCAGTACATATTGATCTCCTATTATGTTGAGTTTTTAATTATAAGTTTTGAGTTGATGTGTTCGCTTCGCTCACGCCTGTTTGAAATAACTCACATGCAGTAACGTGCGACATTGCTGCCTGTTGATAACTTATAACTAAAAACTCATAACTCAAAACGCTTAAGTTAAAGTGTTAGCGGCTTGAACGCCTTCCCATCTCCCGAATAGAAGCGGGAGAAACCTTCATAGAATTCGAGTCGCAATACCTGGATGGCGACGATCAGCCCTTCCAGGACCAGGATAAAGACATTACCCAGGATTACTGTAATCCAATGACCAATATCACCCATCATGTTGGCGAGGGTGAAGACAGCGATCGCCAACGCCACATGGTTCAGGCTGAAGGCCGCAACACGCAGGAAGGAGAGGGTATTTGATGCATAACCGGTAATCGTCTCGAAGGTCTCGATGAAGGCAACCAGGATGCGCTCTCCGATCGCGGCTTCCTGCTCGACCAGTTTGTGGGCGAAGATGCCGATCAGGGTAAGGATGGCAAGGGTGCCCCAGAGCGGAGAGACGCTGCCGGTGTTGTAAAAGCTGTAACCGGTTCCCAACAGGCCGGTATAGAGCAGCAACGAGAGCAGGCCATTGTCTCCGAACAGAGCCCCGATTCGGTCACCTATCATCATGTGGTTGAAGATATTGATCAGTGTTACCAAAATAATGAAACCTACGCCCCAGAGCAGCGCCACGGTAAGCATATAGAGTGGATCGGTGAGTGGCGCGATCCAGAGCGCATGCAGGATATGTTCAAAGCCGAAGATACTGCCGTAGAGAAAACCGAACAGGGTAGATGAAAGACCGGCGGCGATGCCAAATGGGGTGAAGCTTCCGAGTTTGCGCCGCAGCAGCAGGGTGACTGCGATGATCACCGCGCCATGCCCTACATCGCCGAACATCATGCCGAACATCAGGATATAGGTAAGGGCGAAAAGCTGGGTTGGATTGACCTCGCCATAGCGGGGTACGCCATATTGCATCACCAGTGATGAAAAGGGCCTGAGCAACCGGTTATGCCGCATCACCGAAGGTACCAGTCCGCGTTCATGGGGTTTGGGATCGCGGGTCTCCAGCACAAAGGTATTGGGAAGCTTGTCCCGTAAAGCGATTTCCACCAGGCTTATATCCTCAGCGGGAATCCAACCCTGTAGCCGTGACAGATTTCCCCGATGGCGGGCGGCCTCCCCCAGGGCCACATAGGGTGCTGCCAGATGGAGAACGCGTGCTGCCTTCTGCAACTCCTGGCCGGAGGATTCTCCCCAGGCCGTAATAATATGTTCAAGCGATTCGGCTGCTTCTTCTACTGATGCCCTGCGTTGCATGAGACGGGTCTTGGCGGTTTCAGGCTGAGCATGCAGCTCCGGTGGAATTTCAAGCGGTCTGAAACCGGCGGTATCAAGCACCGATTTCAGTTTAGAGCCTTCACGGCCACCCGTGCCGGCGATGATCACATGGCTCTCGTTTTCACTTTCATGGAAGGGAAAGAGTAGGTAGTTGTCGAGTCCAAGGGCGTCTTTCAGTTGATTCACCTGGGTACGGGGGACCATGCCGATGGTGGTTTTGAGAAACTGATTGTCGCCCTGAAGCTGGCCCAGATCGATATGCAGATTACGGAAATTGGCCAGGGTGGTCTCCAGTTGATCGATACTGCGCCTTTCTTCCAGCTGCCGGCGGCGGGTCTCGTCAAAGTCGGAGCAGCTCTCCCACGCCTTCCCCAGCCATTGGTTCACCGCTTCGAGCTCCTGTTCGGAGATTGGGGTAACCTCACCGGTAAGCGCCTCGGGTGTGAATCCGACTTGAGAGGCGATCTTATCCATTCGCGCCCTGGCTTGCGCATAACACTCGCGAAACCGTTGACCGGGAATATCGGGTAGTGCCTGCTCGGCATAGGGGCGATTGTCAGGGCTGAAACTGTTGAGGCCGGCCAGGATCATCGAGGCATTTGGCAGATCCTCCGTGAGCACTTGCAGGCTGATATGCTTCATCGGCAGCGGGCTAAACATGACTAGCCTCCGTTGCTTCCATCTGCAAGGGATTGTCGGGTACCGCCTCATTCAGAATTGTCCCGTCCATCTGCAGCAACTTGCTCTGAATAATGGCGTAGAGCTTCATCAGGTCCATATCGCGAATAATCAAGTAGCTGAGCGCAGAGACCACCGCATCGGGGCTGTGGTGCATCAATTTACGTAATTCGTTCGAGACGATGTGATCGAGACGCTGGCGTACCTGGGTGATGCTGTTAGCATTCGAGAGGATTGCCTTAAAAGGGGCAGGCAGGTGCTCGATGATGGTTTCCAGCCCATCCAGGTTGGCCAGTTCCATCAGTTTTTCACGCTGGAGCCGCCCGCCGTAGGGGATCAGCAGGTAGTAGGCTTCACTGGGGGCGAAGCGATAGACCAGCCGGTAGCGCAGCAGCCATAGTATGTTTTGTCGATCGACCATGATGCCGATCACCTTTTTCAGACCGCGTTTATCGATACTGTCCGTAATATTGGCGTGGCGCAGCATGCCGGTGTAGTAGAGACGATCGATGGCCGCGTCTAGGGAGAAGTTTTCGTGATGCTCCTCAAACACATTACGCGCCTGCCTGGCAATCAGGGCGTAGGGTCCCTGGTCGAGCTGGCGCAACATCTCGAGCACATTTTCCGCCTGCAACAGGGATTCGTGCGGCAGGCGGATATTCTCCGGCATCTCAAACAGATTATCCCGGATCTCCTCCATCCCAAGGCTGTTCAATTTACCCCGAATCAGTGTTTTCAGGTTATAGAGTTCGAACTTTCTCGGCCAATAGAGCATCAGTCCGCGGGAACGGCCGCTGAGAGGGCGCAATAGAACCGACAGTTCACTCATCAGTCGTTGTAATAGTGCCTGTTCAACCAAACGGATCCTTTGCCGGTTGTCTATGGATTCTTCAAAAATCGGCTGAAGATCGAAGGCATCGCCAAGCTGTCTGAGTGACATCTGCTTCAAGCGTTCGATCTCATCGGCGTCGAGCAGACGCGCCGAGAGTACACTGACACGGGTTTTTAGGTAGGCCTGATCCCTATTCGAACTCATCGGATCGGTTCAATCTTCATCTGCCGTGGGATCGATCAGTACGGTGAAGGCTGCTTCCAATGCGTCATCCTCACGTGCTTCGGCATATTCGCGCAGTTGGGCATGGCGTTCATTGAAGCGCTTTTTTAGTTCCGCGATGGTCTGTTCAGCGCGGCTTTCCGCCTTCTCCATGAAACTATGGTGCAATTCGGGAATACGCGCCTCGAAATGTTCCTCTTTGGTCTTTGCCTCTTGCAAAGCCTCCTGGATCATGCGTTCTCGCATCTCCTCGGCTCTGTTATGAATTTGTTGCGCTTTGGTTTCAGCATCGAGCAAGCGCTGAAGTGATTCTTCCATTAATACAAATCCCCCCAGTATTATGATGGGCCGATTGTTGTATCTGAGGATCAATGGCAGGGCATCGATCTGCGACCCTGCAGTACATGAATAGTGTAGCTAATTTAGTTGTGGAGTGTACGACTTCATTTGATGGTCGATTGAGCCAGATCATTAATCAAACATCTAATCCCAAACGAATTGAAATCGCATCATGCCCAGGATCCTGTAAATAGCCGGATCATGATACGTTGCGGCAAGCAGTACACTACACTTGATACTGCCCGTTGGGTGTGATTTGCCGCACCGGCCGAATCAGACATCGACATCCGGAGGCTCCAGCTCAGGATCCTTGCGCCGATAGCCAACGGCTTTGAGCTTATCCAGATAGGCCCGCCAAAGTTCATCCTGGTGTTTGCCCAGATTATAGAGATAGCGCCAATCGTAGAGCCCTGAGTTATGGCCGTCATCAAAGTGGATCTTGATTGCGTACTGACCGACAGGTTCAATCTGGGTGATGCTTACCATCTCTTTGCCACGCTCCAGTTTTGCCGTCGCAGGACTATGGCCCCGCGTCTCGGCGGAGGGCGAATAGACCCGCAGGTATTCGCATGGGAGCGAGAAATGGCTGCCATCGTCAAAGGCGATATCCAGGAAGCGACTCTTCTGGTGTACCTTGATATCAACCGGGTGTGGATATTCCGCCATCAATGCCTATCCTCTGGATTCGGTTCTGCTTCAGGCCATCCCGAGGCATGTCTGCAGATCAGATCAGCAAGCATGTTCATATGCTCCGGCGTGTCATTCAGCGCCGGTATGTAAGCATAGCTTTTTCCCCCGGCTTGGAGGAAGGCATCCCGGTTCTCCTCGGCGATCTCTTCAAGGGTCTCCAGACAGTCGGCGGAGAAGGCGGGGCAGACCACCTGGACACTCTCTATACCTTCGGCGCCCCACTGCTTCAAGGTCTCCATAGTATAGGGTTTGACCCATTCCTGGGCGCCGAAGCGCGATTGAAAGGCCAGATGCCATTGTTTCCTGTCCAGCCCCAATTGCCCCGCAACCCGGTTCGCTGTGGCATGGCACTCATCCGGATAGGGATCGCCAGCCTGGTAGTAGTCCTCGGGGATACCGTGAAAAGAGAACAGCAGCTTTCTTGCTTCACCAGCCTGTTGACGGTAATTGCGTATGCTCTCACTCAATACCCGGATATAGTCGGGATGGTCATGGTAACGCTGTATGGCGCGGGCGTCAGGTATCCATCGCCAGCCCTGGAGTTCTCCTGTCACGGCATCGAATATGGAGGCAGTGGTGGTGGCTGAATACTGCGGGTAGAGGGGAAACACCAGCAGGCGCTGCACATTCTTCCGACGCAACTCCTGCAACACGCTGGCGATTGAAGGGTTACCATAGCGCATCGCCAAGGTTACGTGGACATTTCCCTGCATACGTGAATTCAATATCTCCGTCATGGCCGCCTGTTGCCTTCTGGAAATGGCCAACAACGGTGCGCCATCCTCTGTCCAGATGCGCTTGTAATCCTCGGCCTTTCTTTTCGGCCTGACCCGCAATACGATACCGTGGAGTATTATCTGCCAGATCAGTTTCGGGATCGCCACTACGCGTGGATCACTCAGGAATTCCGCCAGATAGCGACGTACCGCCTCAGTTGTCGGGGCATCAGGTGTACCAAGATTGACCAGTACTATCCCAAGACCGCCATCTGGTTGATTGAGCTGATCTGACTGATTTATGTACTTCATAGGCTTAATTCCGGTTTGTGGATCGGATTTTTGCTTCAACCCTCGCACTATTCAACAGGTCTTTATCGTGTATTTCCGGATAGAGTCGCCACAGGCGCTCAACTGCCTCAGCCTGCGTTACGGCAATACGCTCAAGGCGTTCACGGGTCTTTCGGCTGAGCCCGTGCAGCTGCAATAGTTGCGGCGCCCTCCAGGCGATATAGTCGGCAACCAAACGGCGAGTCTCCTCATCCTCCCAATTCTCCGTGACGGGCAGTTCCGGAAAAGTCCATGGAACCAATATGGGAGCACCCGTATTACATGGGATGTATGTACCGTCCGGGTTGTGTTTGAACCAGGCTCGTCTGTGGTGCTGTCCGCTGCGGTGTCGGATTAATGCCTCCAGGATCGAGGCATGTACCCGGGGATTATAACCATCATCGTTAGGCTGCTCCCTATCCAATAATCGTGCGGAGATGAATGAGAAATCGCCCCGTTCAGCGGCGATCCACTTGGCACTATCGCATCGACTCATCTCACCCGCTTTGCGACAGGAGGCCAAAAGTGCAACAGGTGAGAGACTCTGCTCATCCAGTAGCCACTGCTCGTAGCTATCCGCCATGGGGAAGGGAAGATCATCGATGGCTGAAGACAGTGCAGTGATCAGTTGTTCCGCAGAGGCGATCATATCACGGACATTAAATAACGGATTAACAGGCACTTGCTGAAGACCTGAGCCTGATGTCCAGCGTCCGAAGGTATAAAACTCCTTCCCGCTGAATGGTATATTGGCCCAAAGACCCTGCGGTGTATCACTCAGAACCTGGATCTCCCAGACAACACCATTGCTGCTTAATGCGCGGGCATTTTCAGTGCCGAATACCTGCAGTACGCCATTGAACGGATTGAGTCGACGTATACTGAATGCACTGATTTTCTGACTGACCATGGGGGGAGACTACATCAGGAGACTGGAACAAGCGAGTTCCCGCTTGCTATAGTCGATAGCCTGTATTAAGCCGCAATAGGGGAGTTAAGGATAATGCGTGAATCAGCAGGAGTGAACCATAGTTCGTACGGTCTTGATAACCACGGTCTGTACAACCTGAATGACATCTACTGGAACTTGCCAACCCCGAGTCTGATGGAACAGGCGATTTTTCGTCGCGAGGGTCAGTTATCGCATCTCGGTCCCCTGGTAGTCAGGACAGGGCACCACACCGGCCGTTCGGCGAACGACAAATTCATTGTCGATGAACCGTCAGTGAGCAAGGATATCTGGTGGGGTGATATCAATAAGCCCATTTCGGAAGAGGCCTTCGACAATCTGCACAAACGCCTGGCGTCCTATCTGCAAAACAAGGATGTCTATGTGCAGGATTGCTATGCGGGGGCGGATCCCGACTACCGCTTGCCGGTGAGAATTATTACAGAGAACGCATGGCATAATATCTTTGCCAGAAATGTCTTCATTCAGGCAGAGCGTGAAGAGCTTGCGGATCACGTGCCGGGCTTTACCGTGATTGACGTACCCCGGTTTCACGCCATTCCAGAAGTGGACGGCACCGTTAGTGAAACATTCATTATTGTTAATTTCTCCAAGAAACTGGTTTTGATCGGGGGTACCAGCTATGCGGGAGAGATAAAAAAATCGATATTCAGTGTGATGAACTACCTGATGCCGCAACAGGATGTGCTACCGATGCATTGTTCGGCGAATATCGGCCCTGATGAAAAAACCGCACTCTTTTTCGGTCTTAGCGGAACCGGTAAGACCACCCTGTCTGCTGATGCAAGTCGTACTTTGATCGGCGATGACGAACATGGTTGGAGCGATAGCGGCATTTTCAACTTCGAGGGTGGCTGCTACGCAAAGTTGATCAATCTGTCGGCGGAGAATGAGCCTGAGATCTTCTCGACAACCATGCGTTTCGGCACGATATTGGAAAATGTCACCATGATGGCAGATTCCCGTCGTCTCGATCTCGACGATGGCACCTTGACGGAAAATACTCGTGGCGCCTACCACATCAGTGCGATTCCAAACGCTACCCTGGACGGTGTGGGGGGGCATCCGGATACGGTGATCATGCTCACAGCAGATGCCTTTGGCGTATTGCCGCCTGTTTCCAGGCTCAATTCCGCTCAGGCGATGTACCATTTTATCTCGGGCTATACAGCCAGGGTGGCTGGAACAGAGAAAGGGGTTACCGAACCTTCACCTGTCTTCAGCGCCTGTTACGGCGCACCTTTTATGCCGCTCCACCCCCAGCGCTACGCAGAGCTTCTCGGTAAACGAATCGATGAGCACAAGTCGAAGGTCTGGTTGATCAATACCGGCTGGACAGGTGGGCCCTATGGCATCGGCAGTCGGATGGCGATTCCTCATACCCGTGCCATGGTAAATGCGGTGCTGGATGGAAAGCTAGACGACATACCTATGCGTAAGGACCCGATTTTCGGGGTTGAAATACCCACTCGGGTACCGGATGTTCCGGTTGATGTACTTTTTCCAAGGGATACATGGAAGGACCAAGGGGCTTACGATGCCCAGGCGATGAAGCTTGCAGGTATGTTCAGGGATAACTTCAAGAAATTTTCCCTACAGGTGAGTCGGGATATCAAGGATGCAGCGCCTAAGGCGGGTTAGCCTGTCATGTTTTTTGAATAATGGGATGATTATGCATAATGCGATATCTCTCCCTTGAGGCCTGTACCCGTATTCAGACTAGACTGTAAGGTTTGCAACAATTTCATATGAATAAACCGAAACGCCAGGCAATCTTCGAGCGCTTGCAGGCGAATAATCCCGATCCCACCACCGAACTCAGCTACAATACCCCTTTTGAACTGCTCGTGGCGGTGATCTTGTCGGCACAGGCAACAGACAAGAGCGTGAATAAGGCAACACAACAGCTTTTTCCCCTGGCAAATACACCTGAGAAGATTCTCGCACTCGGCGTGGAAGGGTTAAAGCGTTATATCAGAACCATAGGGCTGTTCAACAGTAAAGCCAAGAATATTGTTGAAACATGCCGTATTTTAATCGAAGAGCACGGGAGCGAAGTGCCGGATACGCGTAAAGCGCTGGAGAGATTGCCGGGTGTGGGTCGAAAGACCGCCAACGTCGTATTGAATACAGCTTTCGGTCAACCGACCATGGCGGTGGATACCCATATTTTTCGGGTTGCCAATCGAACCCGCCTGGCGCCGGGCAAGACACCATTGGAAGTTGAAAGAAACCTTTTACGTTATATACCTCGGCGGTTCTTGCAAGATGCGCATCATTGGCTGATATTACACGGGCGATATACTTGTATAGCACGCAAGCCTCGATGTGGGAGCTGTGTCATTGAAGACTTGTGTGAATATCGGGATAAGTGCATATAAAAAATCCGCCTGAATTGCAGCTTTCTAGATTATTCAGGCTTATCAACGGAGATGACGATGAAAAAATCAACCCCTCTTTTCATGGTTTTTTGGTTGTTGGTGATTTCTTCCATGGCACAGGCTGACACGGGACTGATCAATGTTCAGAGTCAGTTTGGTGTGGAAAAGACAGCCGACCGATTTGCAGCGGCAGCGACAGAGGCCGGTTTGAAGGTGTTCAACCGAATCGATCATGCCGCCGGGGCGGCAAAGGTGGGAAAGTCACTGCGTCCCACCCAACTGATTATCTTCGGCAGTCCCAAGGTTGGTACGGCTCTGATGACAAGCGATCAGCGTGTCGGTATCGATCTGCCGTTGAAGGCTTTGGTCTGGCAGGATGCGGAAGGTAAGGTCTGGCTGAGCTACAATAGTCCCGATCACGTTTTCAACAGATTCGCCATCGATGACAGGCCCAAGGTCAAGGGCAAGGTCACCGGAGCGCTGGATAAGTTCGCAAGGCATGCCACACAACCCTAGGCACCATCCGTAACTATTAAGTATGATCAGCGGTGACAGGAACCAATTACGCCAGGTCTTTTTTGAGGCATGGCGAAAGTATCTGACAGGTGAAGAGACAGAACCGCTGGAGAAAATGGTCGTCAGTGTGATTGTTGAACATCCTGAATACCATGAGATGTTGAGCGACAGTGAGCGGTTCCTATCGCGGGAGTTTCACGCTGACGACGGGCAAAGTAATCCGTTTCTGCACATGGCTATGCATATCAGCCTGTTGGAGCAGATCTCGACGGATCGACCGGCAGGCATCAGCGAGTTTTACCAACATCTTTGTCAACGCATGGGAGAGGCGCATGAGGCTGAGCATCAGCTGATGGAGTGTCTTGGCCGGATGTTATGGGAGGCGCAGTCCACAAACAGGATGCCGGATGAACAAGCCTATCTGGAGTGTATCAGGACACTGTTGAATTGATGGCCTATACAGATAACCGAAACTGTACCTTATGTCGGGTCATGCGGGGCCTAGCTTTTGGCGGCATAGGTGCGGCCATTGGCGGCTATGGCGCGCTCTTGTTTGGTGTTGAGCGCAGTGATGCTATTTACTATGCGCTGTTTGGCGCCGTGGCGTTGACGGCGTTTCTGCAGCGTAAAAGGGAAAAGAAGGATTCAGAGGACGAGTAGGTGTTACGGTTTGTGGACCTGACGGGGTCTGGGACGGTATAAAGAATCTTGTCTCTTTTCCGATTAACCCAGCGCTTCCAAGTCCCGCTGCAACAGATCTTCATCAGCGATATTAAGTTCGATCAGGCGGCGCAACAGCATGATGCTCTCCATATCGATCTTTTCACACAGTACCCCGAGATGTTGATTCTCTTCGTGTGCGCAGACCGCATGCATGGAAATTACGGCATCAACGTTGTTGAGCATCACCTCAATTGTAACCTCATCCCCCAACTCGCCAGACCAGTCGGCAGGTGTTTTGAGTAGTGCACCTTTGAGTGAGATATCTATCAGTGTGGTGGGATAGCTGTTTTTTTTCCTGATGATTGTCGTGGGGGCATCGAAGAGTACGCGGTGGAAACGTCGACGCTCTTTCGAATCTGGTTCATTCATATCGTTTCCTAATCATGAAACTGCATTTGCGATCCGCCCACATCGATAATATCTCCATCCGTCAATAGCTGGGCCTGGTTGCCGATCGGTTTACGGTTGATGCGGGGAGGGTTGGGGCCTTCGAGGAAGGTGATAAAATAGCCGTCCTCCCTCCGCGCGATCATCGCACAATCACCGCCTGCATGGCCTATCCGGGTCAAATTCCTGTTAAGTGGGATAATTCTTCCGAAGTTATCACCATTTATAATTTGAAGTACACCTGACTTGGGTTTCGACTCATCGCTTTCGATCGGCTCATTTTCGTCGGTCAACTGATCGTTGGCAGGGATTGGGCCTAGATCGGCGCTCAGGTCCATAACATCTTCCGCGAAAGACAATGTATGTTTCCCTACTTGTATGACATCACCATGGTTGAGGGTGGTCTGATCTGTCTTTTCATGGTTGACCAGGACAGGAAATGCTTCCTCCTGAGCCTGGAGCAGGTAGCTTTGATCGTCATTGCGCGTGATAACCGCCTGTACAGGGGCTATGGCGAGACTATCGATCGGGATGGTGCAGTTATCGTTGCGCCCGATTTCGGTCTTGTCACGCTCAATGTGAAAGACATCTATAACACGACCTTTGAAGGAGAGGGTGAGTTTAGCCATGGAAAAAGTCTTAGATTCAACCTGTACAAAGTAAAGTATATACCCATATTCATTGGGAAAACCATATCATGATCACTCTTCTTCCAAGAGGAATTTTCTTCGGAACATATAGAGAAATCTGATGCCAATGATTCGATTACCGGGTCAGCGTAACTGTGAAGTCGTCTATATGATACGGCTCGCCAAAAGGTATAGTTATTTTGGTTAGACATTATAAGGTTAATCAGCGCTCCCCTGTGATTATGTTGGAAGTTTAAACTAACCTATAATAATTACAATGTGTTACTGAAAATTATTAATTGAAAATATTGGATCGACGTAATTTTGACATTTCGCATGATTACTGCTTAACTTCGCTGGAATCAAGTTGAATTTCTGCCATGTCAAACGGATTTGACTAATGGGTCAAACAATAGCTACAGATGGTCCAGTGTTTCCAAATCTTTGCGTCTATTTAATCGATCAGAATTCTGAGCGTCAGAGTTACCTGAAAAATGTCATCAGGTTTGTCGAGGGCGATCTGCGTGTTGTCTCGGAACTGTCTGAAATTGAGTTGCCTTCAACAGATGAGGCAGTCGCATGCGTGGCTGTTTTTCTCGGCATTGATCTGGAATCGGATCGGCAACTGGAGATTGTGCAGAAGCTGCAGCAGGAGTTTCCCGGTATGCCGGCCTTTCAACTCTATGATGAGCACAGCGGACTACCGGATAAACTCGAAGGTTGTGACAATGTGATCGGCAGTATCAAGCTGCCTAGTGTCTACGATGATCTGATGGCTTTGATCCACAAGGCCCAGGTCTATCAAGAGTTAAAGACTTCAGACGTCCAGACCGCCCGACCGGTTGAACTCTTCCGTAGCTTATCGGGCAGCAGCAGGGCTACCAGACGGGTCAATAAAATGATTGAGCAGGTTGCTGATTCCGAGGCAACGGTATTGATACTGGGGGAATCCGGTACGGGCAAAGAGGTGGTGGCCCGCAAACTCCACTTTCACTCGGTGAGACGCGGCAAGCCCTTTGTCCCTGTGAATTGTGGAGCGATCCCGGCCGATCTACTGGAAAGTGAGTTATTTGGTCATGAAAAAGGGGCCTTTACCGGCGCCATCAGTGCCCGCCAGGGGCGTTTCGAAATGGCTGAGGGCGGTACTTTGTTTCTCGATGAAATCGGCGACATGAGTATGCCGATGCAGGTTAAGCTGCTACGGGTTTTACAGGAGAGAACCTTTGAGCGGGTTGGCAGTAATAAGACCATGGCTTGTAATGTCCGCATCATCGCCGCAACCCATCGAAATCTCGAAGAGGCCATCAAGAATGGGGACTTCCGCGAAGATCTGTTCTATCGACTGAATGTGTTTCCAATTGAAATGCCACCTCTGAGGGATCGTGTTGAAGATATTCCCGTATTGGTAAATGATCTGATTCACCGCATAGAAAACGAAAAGCGGGGATCGGTCAGATTGACTCCTGCAGCGATTGCCGCCCTGAGTCACTATCGCTGGCCCGGTAATGTCAGGGAGCTGGCCAATCTTATTGAACGTCTGGCAATATTACATCCCTACGGGGTTGTCGATGTGGTCGATCTGCCGGAGAAGTTTCGCCCCACGGGCGATCTGCATGAGATTACCCAACTCCCACAAGTTACCCTCGAGGGCGAGGAACCCGGCACCACCATGAATGCTCCGCGTCTGCCCAATGATGGCCTTGATCTAAAGGCGCATCTGAATTCACTCGAACAGAGTCTGATTCAACAGGCCCTGGATGAATCGGATGGAATTGTCGCTCATGCCGCCAAGCGGCTGCATATGCGGCGTACCACACTGGTGGAAAAGTTACGTAAATATGGCCTGCAGCGTCAAACTGAGTCGCCAGGAATTTGACGCACTGTCAAATCTATCTTTTTAACTTATTGATATATCACGAAAAATAAATTAGGCACACATATTGCAACGTGGTCAGTGAGTAAGCTCAATTGACTACAGAGGCCGATATACGTGTCACCCAAGCCATCTCTTGCCGATAGACAGCACGCCTTGGAATCTGCGTTCAAGCTGTTTAATCAGCTCTCTGAAGAGCTGACCGGTTCCTACCAGCAACTGCAGCAACAAGTTCTTGAATTGAACCAGGAACTTGCTGCCGCCCGCAGTGAGCGTATGGTACAGCTCGCAGAGAAGGAGAGATTGGCTGATCGTCTCGAGAGACTGCTTGAAACCTTGCCTGCAGCAGTCATTGTGCTGGATGGCGAAGAGCGTGTTCGTGAGTTCAATCCGGCTGCTCTCAAGCTGCTCGGTACCCTCAATGAGTATGATGCATGGCCGGAAGTCATGCGTGCCGCTGTTTTGACCGGTGATATCTCAGGTAGCGAATTAAAGCTGCGTAACGGTCGCCTGCTTACCCTCTCTTCCAGCCGGTTGGAACAGACCCCAGGACGTATCCTTGTCCTGCTCGACGTCACTGAAACCCGTCGTCTTCAAGAACGGCTGAATCGACATGAACGGTTGACCGCGATGGGTGAGATGTCTGCTCAACTGGCTCACCAGATGCGCACTCCATTGAGTACTGCGTTACTCTATGTCTCCCATCTGGCCAGTGATGACCTGGTTCCTCAGAAGCGCCATCAGTTTACCGCCAAGCTCCGTGACAGGCTGCAGCACATGGAACGTCAAATACATGACATTCTGCTGTTCGCACGGGGGGGAGACGCGGGCGAATCCCGTCTTTCCCTGGGTAAATTACTGACGGCATTCGCTGCTTCTGTCGAACAGGATTTAGCCGATGCCAATGTGCAGTTGTTGATTGACGACCAGAGTCAGGAACGGGCCATTATGATCGGTCGCCGGGATGCACTTCAGGGATTGTTCAACAATCTGATCGAAAATGCTGTTCAGCAGGGTGCCAGTGAGATCCGGCTTATTTTGCGCGCAGGATCCGAAATCGAGTTGGATGTGGCCGATAATGGTCACGGTATACCGGATGATCTGCATCAACGCATCTTCGATCCTTTTTTTACAACGCGCAATGCCGGCACGGGCCTGGGATTGGCAGTCGTCCAGGATCTGGTCCTGAATCATGGAGGAGAGATCACCTGCGGGCATTCGGATACCGGAGGTGCCCTGTTTCATCTTCGTTTCCCGCTGGCCTTGAGAAAGAGCGATCTGGAATCAGGAATGGCGGGTGAACGAAGGTCTGTTTCAGAACATTATAATGCGATGAGGAGCCTGTCATGAGTTTAGCGACGGTGCTGATTGTTGAGGATGATCCTGCACTTAGGGAAGCCTTGAGTGACACATTGGAGCTTGCAGGTTATCCGATCTGTGTTGCTGAAGAGGGCGGTGCGGCATTGAATCTACTGCAACAGAGATCTGTCGGCATGGTTGTAAGCGATGTACAGATGCATCCCATGGATGGGCACACTCTTCTACGCAAGATCAGGGAGCGATATCCTGATTTGCCGGTGTTGCTGATGACGGCTTACGGCACTATCGAGAAGGCTGTCATGGCGATGCATGATGGCGCCGTTGATTACCTGACAAAGCCATTTGAGGCGGAAGTGTTGGTCAGTAAGGTCGCCAGTCACATCCGAACAGCTGTCGGGCCTGTCTTAGATGGCCCCGTTGCGGAGGATTTGCGAAGTCGTGAAGTGCTCGACCTGGCGCTTCGCGTCGCCGGCAGTGATGCCACAGTATTGCTGCATGGTGAGAGTGGTACCGGTAAAGAGGTATACGCCCGCTATATCCACCAGCACTCGACCCGTACCGAGGGACCTTTCGTAGCCATCAACTGTGCTGCGATTCCGGAAAATATGCTTGAAGCGGTCCTTTTCGGTTACGAGAAGGGCGCCTTTACCGGTGCCTATCAAGCAACCGCCGGCAAATTCGAACAGGCACAGGGCGGAACACTGCTGCTGGATGAAATTTCCGAAATGAGCTTGGCACTGCAGGCAAAACTGCTGCGCGTCTTGCAGGAGAAGGAGCTTGAACGTCTGGGTGGTCGCAAGCTGATTGAATTGGATGTCAGAGTGCTGGCAACAACCAACCGCAAATTGCGTGAAGAGGTCTCAGCCGGCCGATTCAGGGAGGATCTATTCTATCGCTTGAATGTTTTTCCCCTCAGTCTGCCACCGCTGCGGGAACGTCAGCGGGATATTCTGCCTTTGGCGCTTCATCTCCTGCAGCAGAATCTCAGAAGCGGTCAGACGCTGCCGAATCTGAGCGATGAGGCGAAACAATGCCTGCTTGTTCACCCATGGCCGGGTAATGTGAGGGAACTCGACAACCTGATGCAAAGGGCGCTCATTCTCGATAGCGATGGTGTGATAGATGCCGATGAACTCTGCTTCGAGAGCGAGGGAGCGGAATCCACGCCTGTACAGGCATCACAGCGTTCTCATCCAGGCCGTCTGCCGGAAGATCTTCGCTCAGTGGAGGAGCAGATGATTCTGGATGCACTGGAAGAGGGGCGAGGCAGCCGCAAGGCTGTTGCCAGCCGCCTTGGCATCAGTGAACGGACACTGCGTTACAAGATCGCGCGCATGCGGGATGCCGGTGTCACCATACCGGGTTGAAATGGTATGAAAACTGCGTGGCAATGTTGAGTAGCTGATTTAACGGGAAGGGTACGATGAGTAACAGTATGAACATTGATCAAGTCCTGGCTCAGATGCGGGTGATGGCGGCCCAGGCAACCGATAAATCATCCCAGGCATCGGAGAGCGGCGGGGCGGATTTCGGTGAACTCCTGAAACAGTCGATCGACCATGTCAATTCCGCGCAAAAGGAGGCCAGTGCATTGCGCACCGCGTTTGAGAGTGGCGAGGGTGATATGGATCTGGCTCAGGTGATGATTGCGGCCCAGAAGTCTAGCCTCTCCTTCGAGGCCATGGTTCAGGTGCGCAACAAACTCGTCGAAGCGTACAAAGACGTAATGAATATGCCGATCTAAGTATCTAATTAAGAAGGCAAAAAATGGCAACGACAGCAACCGAGACAAATACTGAGATTCAGGTAAAGCATCGACTTCAGAATAATCCCACTTTACGTGTGATTGCTGTAATGGTGGGATTTGCCGCAAGTGTCGCCCTGGGAGTGGCAGTGGTGCTTTGGACCCAGAAGCCCAGTTACAGCCCGCTCTACGGCAACCTCGCTCACAAGGATGCTGTCGAGATAGCTCAGGCCTTACAGCAGGCCGGCATCAAGTATGAGATCGATCAGAGCAACGGCATCATCATGGTGCCCAGCAGTGACCTGCAGGAAGCGCGGATGAAGCTTGCCGGCCAGGGATTGCCGCAATCGGGTTCCGCCGGCTTTGAGTTGATGCAGGAGGATACGGGGTTTTCCACCAGTCGTTTGGTCGAATCGGCTCGCTATCAACGCGCCATAGAAGGTGAACTGGCCCGCACCATCATGACCCTGACCAGTGTCGAGAGCGCCAGGGTCCACTTAGCGAATCCGAAGCAGTCGGTGTTTGTCCGCAAGCGTAAATTCCCCAGTGCATCGGTAGTGCTGAAGCTCTATTCCGGACGAAACCTTGAGAAGGGACAGGTTGACGCCATCACTCACCTGGTCGCCTCAAGTGTACCGGAACTGGATGTCTCCAAGGTTACGGTGGTCGATCATAAGGGCCGTCTCTTGAGCAGCAAGGATGACTCGCGGGAAATGGGGTTGACCACAAGTCAGTTTGAGTATACCCGGGAACTTGAGAGTCACTACAAACAGCGTATCGAGGATATCCTTTCGCCCATGGTAGGTCGGGAAAACCTGCGTGCGGAAGTGACCGCGGACGTTGATTTCACCTATATCGAAAAAACCCAAGAGTATTTTAATCCGGATGCCACTGCGTTGCGTTCCGAGCAGCTCAATGAACAGTCATCTGTGTTGAATGAGGTGCAAGGCGTACCTGGCGCCTTATCCAATCAACCGCCGGCTGCCGCGTCCTCGCCTCAAGTTGCGGCTGGTGGCGCTAATGCCGAAGCCGGTGGCGCACCCATCAATACCAGTAAAAGGGCAACCCGAAATTATGAACTGGATAAGACGATCAGTCATACCCGGCTGCCCACCAGTCGCCTGCGTCGGCTTTCCGTAGCGGTGGTTGTCAATCATCGCTACCGGACCGCAGAGGATGGAACGGTCGAAATGATAGAACGTACCGCAGAAGAGATTACCCGGATCTCCACGCTGGTGAAGGAGGCGATCGGTTACGATCTCCAGCGCGGTGATAGTGTACAGGTCGTCGATGAAGCCTTCTATGTGCCGGCGCCGCCGGAACCGCTACCGGAAGCCCCGATGTGGGAAGAGGCATGGTTTTGGGATATCGTACGACAGGTTGGTGGCGTTCTGCTGTTCCTGCTACTAATCTTTGGAGTATTGAAACCGACAATGACCCGTCTCACCAAACAGGTGGCGATCAGCCCCATGCCTGAAGGTGCGGCTGTGGCTGCAGGTGGGGCCACAGGAAGCCTTGAAGGAGGTGCTGTAGGCGAACCTGGCGGTATGATGGGCGCCCTGGCCGAGGATGATGCTTCCCTGCATCTTCCGGGGCCACGCAGTTATGAGAAGACTCTGGATGCTGCTCGAAATATGATCGAGGAAGATCCGAAACGGGTGGCGCAGGTCGTTCGGAAGTGGATTGCAGAAGATGGCAGATAATCAGGTAGCAGATTCAAAAGCGGTAGCAACCGAAGAAAACAGCGAAGTCGCTAAGATTGGCGGTGTCTCTCGTGCAGCTATTTTGTTACTGGCGCTCGGGGAGAAGGATGCCGCTGAGCTATTGCGGCATATGGGTCCGAAAGAGGTGCAGGATGTCGGCCTCGCCATGGCGACTTTGACCGATGTCTCCACTGATCAGATGGAAGGCGTGATGCGCCACTTTGTCTCGACCCTGGAGAAGCAGACGGCACTGGGGCTTGGCTCTGATGAATATATCCGTACCATGCTCAACAGCGCGTTGGGTGAAGACAAGGCGGGTGGGGTGATAGACAGAATACTGCTCGGGCGTAACAGCAAGGGGCTCGAACAGCTGAAGTGGATGGATCCCAGGGGTATCGCAGAACTTATCCGTCTCGAGCATCCGCAAATCATCGCGATCGTGCTCTCATTTCTGGAATCGGATCAGGCGGCCCAGGTTGTCAGCCAGTTTCCTGAACGGGTGCGTACGGATGTGATCATGCGGATTGCGACCTTGGACGGCATTCAGCCTGCTGCACTGCAGGAACTCGACGAGATTCTTGAGAAACAGTTTTCCGGCGCTACCAATGTCAAATCCTCCAATTTAGGCGGTGTTAAAACAGCCGCGGAAATACTCAACATGCTCGATGGTGCGGTGGAAAGCAAATTGATGGAAGAGATCATCGAAGTCGATAGTGACCTGGGGCAAGAGCTTCAGGACAATATGTTCGTCTTCGAGAATCTCATTGATGTGGACGATCGCGGCATCCAGAGCCTGTTGCGAGAAGTCAGTACGGAACAACTGCTATTGGCCCTGCGCGGCGCAGATGAAGCGCTGAAAGAGAAAATATTCAAGAATATGTCCAAACGTGCGGCTGAAATGTTGAAGGATGATCTCGAGGCGGCCGCGCCCGCTAAGCTGAGCGATGTCGAAGCCGCCCAGAAAGAGATACTGGTGGTGGCACGCCGCCTGGCGGATGCCGGTGAGATAATGCTCGGAGGCGGTGGTGAAGAGTTCGTCTAGACCAGACAAGGATTCCGACCTTGATCAGGTCATGCAGTGGCTGCCGCCGGAGATGAGTGACGGCAAAGTGGGGACGCCGCGAACCCTACAACCATCTGGTGCGCCTCCCACAGCAGGTGAGCTGCAACAACTTCAAAAACAGGCCTATGAGGAGGGCTTCGAGAAGGGTAAACAAGAGGGATTTGAATTCGGTCACAAGGAGGGGCTGGCGCAAGCCAAACGCGATATCCAACACTACACCGCTCACCTCAACAAGCTGCTTTCCCATTTCGAACAGCCGTTGCGGGATTTGGATGACCAAGTCGAAAAGGAGTTGCTGAGTCTGGTCATCGCAATCGTCAAACAGCTCCTGCGACGTGAGGTGAAGAGTGATCCGAATCTGATCGTCGGCGTGGTCCGTGAAGCGCTCTCGGTTTTACCTGTCTCTTCCAATAATGTGCGATTGCTGCTCCATCCGGAGGATGCAGAGCTGATTCGTGAAGTCTACGCATTGGGGGACAACGAAGTGGGTTGGAGTCTGATCGAGGACCCGGTCATCAATCGTGGCGGGTGTAAAGTGGTCACCGACATTTCGCAGATCGACGGTACCCTCGAATCCCGCCTTACCACGCTCATTGCCCCGTTGCTGGCGAGTACCCGGGCCGTAGACAGTCAAAATGAGTAATCATTAATGGCAACAGATTCCATCGTAACCCAGCGTCAGGCGAACCTGGCAGAAAGACTGCGTCAATACCAGGACCGATTGGGGGACGACCGCGGCTTGGTGGTAGAGGGCCGCCTGACCCGTATGGTCGGTTTGACACTGGAAGCAATCGGTTGCCGTGCAGCCATCGGCGGACAGTGTGACGTGGTGAGCAGCAACGGAACCCATATCGAAGCGGAGGTTGTCGGATTTGGTGAGGAGAGTCTCTATCTGATGCCGACCGGTGACATCCAGGGCCTGGAGCAGGGAGCCAGAGTTATCCCAACAGGACGGGTATGTGAAGCTGTTGTCGGAGAACAACTCCTCGGACGTGTCATCGATGGTGCCGGCAAGCCCTTGGACGGACTCGGTCCCATTCACAACGATGAGCGTCGTCCGCTCACCGGAACTTCATTCAATCCCCTGGCGAGAACCCCGATCCGCGAACCCCTGGATGTTGGTGTCCGCGCCATCAACGCCCTTCTCAGTGTCGGACGCGGCCAGCGTTTGGGACTGTTCGCCGGTTCCGGTGTCGGTAAAAGTGTTTTGCTGGGGATGATGACACGCTATACCAATGCGGATGTCACGGTAGTGGCATTGATCGGTGAACGTGGCCGTGAAGTAAAAGAGTTTGTAGAGAATATTCTCGGCAAGGAAGGCCTGAAACGGGCAGTGGTGGTCGCAGTGCCTGCCGACAATCCACCCCTGCGGCGCATGCATGGTGCAATGTTGGCGACCAGTATTGCAGAAAGCTTTCGCGAGCAGGGCAAGCATGTTTTGTTGCTTATGGACTCCTTGACACGCTTTGCTCAGGCACAACGAGAGATTGCGCTTGCGATCCATGAACCTCCGGCGACAAAGGGTTACCCGCCCTCCGTATTTGCCAAAATGCCTCAGTTGGTGGAAAGGGCCGGGAACGGGGATAAAGGCGGCGGATCGATTACTGCCTTTTATACAGTACTCACTGAAGGTGACGACCAAAACGATCCGATTGCGGATGCAGCCCGGGCGATACTCGATGGACATATCGTATTATCCCGTCGTTTGGCCGATGCAGGCCACTATCCCGCAATTGATATCGAGGCCTCAATCAGCCGTGCAATGAACGATGTCACCAGCTATAGCCATCAGGATGCCGCGCGTTCGTTTAAACATCTATACTCTATATATCAACAGAACAGAGATTTGATCAGTGTTGGCGCCTATGAGGCTGGTAGCGATGAACAGATCGATATCGCAATTTCTGCAATGCCGGCATTAAGCCAATTTCTTCGTCAGGATATGAATACCAGGGTTACACTCGAGCAGAGTATGCAGGATCTAGAATCCCTGTTTCCCGCTGAAGATGTCGATGATGTAGAGATACCTGAAGGGCTCAATCTACCTCAAACCATCGAACAATAATTGGATATTTAGAATATGTCACCATCAAAACGACTCAAGCCGGTTCAGCGCTTCGCTCACTCAAAAGAGCAGAAAGCCGCGCGTATGATGGGACAGGCTAAGAAGAGTCTGCAGCAGGAAGAAGCAAAGCTGGAACAGCTCAAATTATACCATCAGGAGTATCTGGAACGCTTTAAGAAAATGGCCGGAGAGGGCATGAACGCGACTCAATTACAGGAGTATCGAGCCTTTCTCGCCAAGCTGGATGAGGCGATCAACCAGCAGCAAGAGGTGGTGGCGGCGAGCGTCATCAACCATAGCAGCACAAAGAATTTCTGGAAGAAAAAGCATAGCCGCACTCAGGCTTTAAACAAAGCCGTCGATAATTTCAAAGAAAAGGAAAGAAAGATTGCCGACAGACTGGAACAGAAAGAGAATGATGATCATTCACAAAGGGAAAAATAGTTCTCTACCTGCTTGGGAAAAACAGCAGGTATGATCCAGGTGGCATGCATGGATTCAGTCAATAGTTAATTCTAAGTTCCGACAATACTAATTATTTGGTCATCAGAAGGTCTGCCATAATCCTAAAGAGGCATACTCTCAGGAATCTGTCTTTATCGGCAGGACATGAGGTAAAAGCATGCAGGGAATGGGATCTAACAATATGATTAACCGGTATCTGTGCGGTTTTACGGCACTTACTTATGGTTACAGGTCCGATGGACTAAATTGCCGGCACACTGCAACCAGTATTACCTGTAGGGACAAGCCTTACCCTGTCCTGCCGACCAGGGTAGATATTTCGAATAATAATTTAGGGTATGACGACGCCGTGGATCGGGCCGGATGGCGTGTGGCAGATACAGTAGTCACCAACATTGGCCGCACGACCCATGGGGCAGACACCGGAATAGATAGCGCATTTACGGCTGCGTTGATTATTATTTGCAGGATGACTGCTATATTGCTTTATCTGTGAGGACGTTGTAGTGGCCTGCTTCTGTTGTTGTGCGGTACCGTCTTCCGCATACAGATGCACGGACGATAGCAGCAACAGCATGACTGAAATACGTAGTATCATACTTCTCATTTTTGACTTCCTCTGTTTTTCGGAAACGACGGATTCCGTATTGGTTGATCATAAGCCATCTTCATAGCCCGGCGGCAGTTTACCTGAGAGAAGGTAGGCAAAGGCAATTACCTCTGCCACTGCCCGGTAGAGCGATTCGGGTATCTCATCGCCCAGTGGAATTTGAGCCAGCAGAGCAGCCAACTCCGCATCTTCATGCAGGGGAATGGCATGCTCATCCGCCAAGGCAAGAATTCTATCCGCCAACTCACCACGTCCTTTGGCGGTCAGACGGGGTGCATTCTCCCCATCATATTTCAAGGCGATGGCAAGGTCCGGATCTCTGGTTTGATAATCGGTCATACTTTTTCGCTCAACAGCGTCTGCTCGCTGGGTAGTTCGTTTTCAATCGCGGCGATTCCTTGAAAGGCCTCCAGCTTATTGACTTCCAGGCCGGTTGACTCCAGGCTGGCGCGAAGTCTGCCGAGGTGCTGATTGACCAAACTCGCCGTGTCCGGCTTTTCAGACCAGATGGTTGTCGATAGTTTCTCTCCGAAAAGTGAGAGCTTTATCCGCATAGGGCCAAGGGATGGCAGATTCATATGTAGCGTGAGATTCCACGTGAACTCTGTTTCAGTGCCTTTCCTTACAGCGTCGCGACTGATTCTGAAATGAAACAGATCGAAACCGCCTTCCTGGCGAATGGGGAGTTCAAATTGCCAAACCTGTCTTGTCGTATCCTCGGTTGGCAGGGAACTAAGTTGATTTGTCTGAATTCGCGCAATTGCGCCATCCAAGTGCTTGAACAGATCGAGTAACAGTCTGGTGGTTGGATTTGTCTCCTGCGCTGCGGGTGGTGGAGTCACAGGGGGTGACTGCGCCGGGTTTAATAATGGTTGTTGAAATGTCAGCGCTTGATTGCTCTGGCTCCCGGGATTACTGATCAATGGTCTTATCAGTCCGATAAGACGCAGCAGGTTTAGCTTGAGATCTTTGCCGTTTATCTGATGGTTGATCAAGCGGGCCTCTGTTTGTGTCCCACTCAGTTGCATCGCTTGCACCAACTGGGTCTTGAAGCCGGGATCTTCTATCGGTATGACTCTGGCTAAAATGCTCTGCACAGCCTGTTTGACCGCCGGTGGTAGCGGACTGGCGCGGGTTGAGTCGGATGATGTTACCTGGGTGAGGTGTTTAAACAGCTGAGGCAAAGGCTGTTGTCGGGGCATCACCTGTTTCAGCGCGGCTGACTTCATCTGTTCCAGGCTGGGGCGAGTGAGCACCCGTAACTCAGGAAGATTACCTGATTTCTCTACCTGAAGGGTCAAGGCCTGGCCGCTAGGTACTCTCAGGGTGGTTTGGGCGATCAGCCGTGTGACCCCGATCTGAAGCCGAATCGTACCGTTGATATTTTCACTGAGCGCAGTACCCCGCAATATCTGCCCAGGCTGAAGTTGCTCAATAAGGGACTTGCCAGGCTCGATTGTCGGTAGTGGCAGTACGATTTTGCTACCGGATATCTCCATATTAAAATCCATTAATATCGCAGAACTGGTGGCATCCAGGTATTATTTTAAGTTTTTTACCTTGCTGATGGGAGTTTGCAGATGATGGGGAAACGACCGCAATCGAACGCCAATCACCGCAAGCGATCGCTAATGTTTGACACTGTGTATGGTTACCGCTCAATTCAGCTCCCGATCTAGTTGGCCTGTGTAGGATTCCAGATAATTTGTGCTCATATGCGGTGATTAGCGCCTATTTTCGCTAAAACAGCGGCTCTTTTTCATCGCCTGAGTCAGCATCAACAGCTCTAACCCAGCCCCTAAGCGGAGATCCAATAGCTATTGAGGGATCATACCTTGTTTTGGGCCGGGGCTTGCTGACATTATATGCGAGCGGACTCGATGGTGTTCATTTCTTTCCCATTTGGCCGATAGGGTAGGTGTCACATTGGCGGATAACGAAGCGATGCAAAAGCAGGACGATGAGAAACCAAAAAGATGGTTCGTCAAGCATGATGATCTTGTCATGGGGCCGCTCACCAGCGCCAAAATTCGTCACCTGTTACTTGACGGAGAGCTTGAGTTACGGGATCAGATAAGTCCCGACAAAAATAGCTGGCAGGCTATCAGTCAAATACCCAGTGTGGTTCCACTTCAATTGAGAGCGGCGGAAGGGGATAGTGAGGCTAAGGCCAAGGTTGCTGCCCGTGAAATTGCCGACGCAAGAGATATTAAGCAGGAGAACCGTTTTCCCATACTCTCTTTGTCGATCTTTCTGTTGGTCATCGGTGCCGTCGTCTTCTATTCATTAAGGTATGGAATGCCGAAAAAGATCGAAAAGTCTGTGTGTGAAGCGCCGCCAGCCCCAGGTGTGAATTGGCGTAGCTGTCTCATCAAGGATCTTGATGCGGGGGCGGCCAGCCTTGCAGGGGCGAACCTGAACAGTGCCGTGCTTCGTCGTGCAAAACTGAGTGCCACGGATTTGAGCAACGCCGATCTTCGCTATGCCAACCTCAGTCATGCGGATCTGCGCCATGCGCAACTACAGGGTACTGCTATGATGGGGATAAATCTCCAGTTTGCCGATCTAAGGAGTGCCGATTTAAGTCATGCCGACCTGCGCTTTGCCGATCTCTCCAATAGCCGGATTGATGATACCAACCTTGAAAACGCAAGGCTCGATAACGCACTCTGGGTAGATGGCAGAAATTGCGGGGAAAACTCGATCGGGAAATGCGTAAATCAGTAGCCTGGGTGACTGACCCGCAATATCCGGCGATCCACGGCTGTTGCAGCGCAGACTTGGCTCAGGATGGTGTGCCACCGAACGACTCGGTCTCATAACGATAAACCTCAAGCGTACTGGACCAATAGTTTGCGGGCAGGCCGGCCTTCTGTTTGAGATGGCTGAGAAAATTGCGGGTATCAGGAATAGATTCCCACACTGATGGGAGGAAGGTACCCCGATGGCGTCCATCCAGTAGAATCAATCCATCTACAGATGGCCTGATTTTTGATACCAGCTCCTGCTCGGATTCAAAGTCGATTGCCTCGGCGGGGGTCAAAACTGAGATGTGTATTTCAAGGTTTTTCCTCTCATGGGGGGTTAATGGTGGGAACCTTGGGTCTCGGAAGGCGGCAGCATAGGCATTCTCAGCGACATCCTCAACGATCGGCAAATGAGCTTCAAGATGCCCGATACATCCTCTCAGATCTCCACCCAGCAGCAGGGTAACGAAGCATGCCCGAATTTCTTGTAGCCCTGCTGGATAGTCATTGGCCGCAACTGGCAGCGGCACGCCCTGCTCGAGACCATGCTTGATGGAATCTACGGCAACCTCAAGCAAGGTTGCTCTTTCCTCTGCAGAAAATTGTGAATGCGCGGTATGGTTCATGCTATTCACCCGTTATTATCATATGCATTATTCAGGTTCGTTCCACTATCTGGAGCAGCGCTGACAGCGCTGCCATCTGCTCCCGTTTATTCTGTTTTTGACCGAGTTCCCAATAGCTGTTTCATCCCTGTCTGCTTCCGAATCGACGCTGCTTTTTAAAATGGGACGTTGATAACCATGTATCGAAATCGGATAAATAGCAACCTGTAACCTGGCTTGTAGGCTGACAGGATGATGGCCGGCATAATTATCTGTGGCCGAATCACTGTTTCACTTATGAAGGCCTGGATTACTCACCTCCGGTTCGCCATAATCCGCTCCTCGTTTTACAGAATGGTAAATGTGATGTGGTTTAAAAATCTTCGTATCTATCTGCTGCAGCATCCCCTCAATCTCAGTCAGGATGCACTTGCCGATAAGCTTGAAACCAAGCGGTTTCAGGCTTGTGGCAGCCATGACCTGATCGGTATGGGATGGGATAGCCCGCTGGGCCGTCAATCGGAGGCGCTGGTACATGAGGCCGCTGGGTGTCAGATGATCTGTGCCCGTCGGGAAGACAAGCTGTTGCCTACAGCGGTTGTCAATGAGATCGTGGAAGAGAGGATCGATCAGATCCAGCAGGAGGAGGGGCGAAAGGTAGCGCGCCGAGAGCGAAGTGAATTGAAGGATGAGGTCTTTCATCAATTATTACCGAAGGCGTTCAGCCGGCATACCCGGCAATTCGCCATAATCGACAAACAGCAGGGCTGGATAGTGGTGGATGCTGCCAGCGCCAACAAGGCGGAAGCAATGATCTCCTTGCTGCGCGACACCCTGGGCAGTCTACCGGTAAGACCACTGGAGGTTGCTACGTCCCCATCCTATGTCATGACAGAGTGGTTGAAGCGCCCCAGCCAATACGCGGACTTTATCCTTCTGGATAGCTGCGAACTGCAGGACCGTAGCGATGAAGCGAGCATCCTTCGGTGTAAAGGGCAGGATCTTTCTGCTGATGAGATATTGGCGCATATCGATGCCGGCAAGCAGGTGGTTAAACTCGCTGTAGAGTGGGATGAACGTCTCTCCTGCACTATTGATGAGGATATGTCGATAAAACGACTTAAGTTTCTCGACCTCATCCAGGAGCAAGCCGCAGATTACCAGGTTGAGAGCGATGCTGATGCCTTCGATGGCCAATTCACGCTGATGAGTCTGGAGTTTCGTCGCTTTTTACCCCGTTTATTCGAACTCTTCGGGGGGATAGCGGAGTCTTAGGGCCTGTTAACACTAATCCGATCGGCCCTGTTTTACCTGAAGTCCGGGGATCTTCAGACTGAGGCACAATGGAAGGGTCTGACTGAGAATCAAACTAGTGGCGCATACAGGAGTAATAACCAGGATTTAATCATGGTTTATTGATTTAAGTCAATGTTTGTCAGGGCAAGAGTCTTTACGCTCTCCCTACGCTCACGGTTGGTCGTTTCCGTGTTAAGCGCTAGTCTGGCGGGGACTGAGACCCATCTGCCTCCAGGGTCCTTCCCCGCCTGTTTTTTTGTCCGATCAGTAGCCGTAATAATCCAGAAACCACCGTGCGAAACTTGCCACGCCATCCTCAAGTCTGGTATCGGGTTTGTAGCCTGTGTCGGCTATCAGATCGGAGACATCCGCATAAGTGGCAACCACATCGCCATCCTGCAGAGGCAGCATGTTGATCTCAGCCTTCCTGCCAAGATTATCCTCCAGTAGCTCTATGTAGCGCATCAACTCAACAGGCCGGTTGTTGCCGATATTATAGAGTCTGTAGGGTGCTGTGCTGGTTGCCGAGTCGGGATGATCACTGTCCCAGTCAGGATTAGGCTGGGGAATACGGTCCAGCACCCGAATGACACCTTCAACAATGTCATCGATATAGGTGAAGTCGCGGCGATGCTTGCCATAGTTGTAGACGTCGATGGCTTCACCGCGCATGATCTTGTGGGCGAACTTGAGCATCGCCATATCGGGTCTGCTCCAGGGTCCATAGACGGTAAAGAAGCGCAATCCGGTGGTGGGTACACGATAGAGATGGCTGTAGGTATGCGCCATCAGTTCGTTGGCCTTCTTGGTGGCTGCATAGAGGCTGACGGGGTGATCCACATTGTCGTGCACGGAGAAGGGCATCGAGGTATTGGCGCCATACACCGAACTGCTCGAAGCGTAGACAAGGTGTTGTACGCCATGATTCCGGCATCCCTCCAGAATGTGGCCAAATCCCACCAGGTTGGAATCGATATAGGCCAACGGATTTTCGATCGAATAGCGAACCCCGGCCTGAGCGGCAAGGTTTACCACCCGCTGCGGTTTGTAGTGGGAGAAGGCGTCTGAAATGCCTCCGCGATCCTCGAGTTCCAGTCGTAAATCGGTGAAATGCGGATGATCTTGAGTGCGCGCCAGGCGAGCTTTTTTTAAATTAACATCGTAATAATCATTAAGGCAGTCAATACTGATCACCTCATCCCCACGATCAAGCAGGCGTATCGCTAAAGCTGAGCCGATGAAACCGGCTCCGCCGGTGATGAGTACTCGCATGATTAAGAGTTCCTAATTACTTATTCGTGAATCGTTTCCGGCGGGCCAGGCAACTCGATAGCCGAATCGCCTGCCATAGCTCCCTTATCCTTTTTCTGAGCCTGCAGGTTGGCAGGGCCAGTTAACACTGATCCAATAGGGCCTGCCCTAGCCGGTCAGGTCATCGATATACCAACTCATGGCCTCCGTCAGGCCCCGGTCGATATTGTGCGACGGTTCATAACCGAGCAAGTGCCTGGCTTTGTCAATATCAGCCAATGAATGTCGCACATCGCCCGGTCGAAAATCCCTGTATGTGGGTGAGATCCCTTTCAGGTATGGAAAGCTATCCGCCAGGATGTCCCTGATTTTCGTAAACAGCTGATTCAGCGTGGTGCGGTCACCCACGGCAATATTGTAAACCTGATCGGCAGCATCCGGATTGTCGCTGGTCGCGGCCAGGAGATTTGCCTGCACGGCGTTGTCGATATAACAGAAGTCACGGCTGGTCTCACCATCGCCATTGATGAAAACCTCGTCCCTGTCAATCATGGCGGCGACCCACTTCGGTATGACGGCGGCATAGGCGCCGTTGGGATCCTGGCGTCTGCCGAAGATGTTGAAATACCTCAAGCCAATGGTCTTGAAGTCATAGCAGCGGGCGAATACCTGGGCATAATGTTCATTGACCAATTTCGTCACCGCATAGGGTGAAAGCGGATTACCGATTCGGTCCTCCAGCTTGGGCAGGCCGGGGTGGTCGCCATAGGTTGAACTCGATGCCGCATAGACGAAACGTTTGACTTGCGCATCGCGGGCTGCCACCAACATGTTCAAATAGCCAGTGATATTGCTTTCATTGGTGGTGATGGGATCGGCCAGCGAGCGCGGCACGGATCCCAGTGCAGCCTGATGCAATACGTAATCGACACCCTGACATGCCTGGCGACAGCTATCCAGACTCCTGATATCGCCTTCGATGAATCTGAACTGGTCCCACTGTTCGGGATTGACGCTGTTTTTGACCTTCTCGAAATTGTAAGCATGACCTGTCGCGAAGTTGTCGAGACCAACGACTTTTTGTCCAAGGGACAACAGGGTTTCCAGCAGGTTTGAACCGATAAAACCAGCGACGCCGGTGATCAGCCAGGTCGATTGCTCTATTTGCAGCCTATTTTTCAGATCGTCATAGGGCGTCATAGTCTTGCATCGACCGCGTCGGCAGGGAGGACATTCTTGACGTCGAAGAGAACCCCGTTTTCTTTGCAGAGAGTACGGATTTTTTGCACGCCCATCTGCTGGAATTCACGGTGCGCGACAGCCAGTATTACGGCATCGTACTCGCCCTCTTTGATTTCGCTGATAGGACGAAGGCCATACTCTTCTTCAGCTTCAACCTGGGAAACCCAGGGATCATAGACATCCACCTGGGCCCCGTAATCCTCGAATTCGGATACGATGTCCACTACCCGCGTGTTTCTGAGATCAGGACAGTTTTCCTTGAAGGTCAAACCCAATACCAGCACCTTGCTATTGTTGGATGCGATCCCCCTTTTCATCATCATTTTCACCACACTGTGCACTACATAGGCGCCCATACCGTCGTTGAGCCGCCTTCCTGCAAGGATTATTTCCGGTTGGTAACCGATCGATTGTGCCTTGTGGGTGAGGTAATAGGGATCGACGCCGATACAATGACCGCCGACCAATCCGGGTCTGAAGGGAAGGAAATTCCATTTGCTGCCGGCAGCTTCCAGTACTTCCAGGGTATCGATGCCGAGGCGGTTGAAAATCAATGCCAATTCGTTGATCAGTGCGATGTTGACATCACGTTGGGTGTTTTCGATGACCTTGGCGGCTTCCGCGATCTTGATACTGCTCGCCTTATGCGTGCCGGCAGTGATGATCGAGCGGTAGAGTTCATCCACGAAATCGGTAACCTCGGGTGTGGATCCTGAGGTCACCTTTTTAATTGTCGGCAGGCGGTGTTCCTTATCGCCTGGATTGATGCGTTCGGGACTGTAGCCGACATAAAAATCCTGATTGAACTTCAATCCGGAGTCGGCCTCCATGATGGGAACACAAACCTCCTCAGTAGCACCCGGATAGACTGTGGATTCGAAAATAGCGATATCGTCCTTTTTAAGTACCTTTCCCAGGGCATGGCTGGCGCCGATCAAGGGAGAAAGATCCGGTTGTTTATGCTCGTTGATCGGTGTGGGAACTGTGACGATATAGATATTGCAGGGCTTCAGATCGTCGAGGTTGCTGGTATAGCTCAGGTAGGGTACCTTCTGCAGCTCTTCAGGATCGACCTCAAGAGAGCTGTCTTGCCCCGATTTGAGTTCCGTAACCCGTGCACCGTTGATATCCAGCCCGATTGTCGGGTACTTTTTACCGAATTCCACTGCCAATGGCAGTCCAACGTAACCAAGGCCGAGCACACCGATGTGCACTTTCCCAAGATCAAACATACGTTATCCCTGTTAAAATGAACCTGAGCCGTAGAGATCAGGCCAATGAGTATATTCTGACTAAAGATTATGAGTATCAGTAGCCTGTGACGGTGACTGATGATAACTTGGCATGTCGGCGAAATCGAGGGGTTTTTAGCGACATAAGTGCTTCTGGCAGGCTATCGAGCATAAGCGCTATCATTTATCTCGCACACGCCGTTGGCATCGACCTGATACCGCCCTTTCGATCTGTGCATACTTATCCATGCCAAACAGTCGGATTCCGGGCCGGCACGAATGGGAATACTGGATGTTGAGCGGCTATCTGCATTCACTTTATCTGATCGATCAACCATGGAAATAAAGCTGAAATGATTGCCCTGGTTGCACTGCATGCCGGTTATAGCCACAGTTCCCTGGCACTGCAATCTATCGCCGCCTACGCCAAATCCGAGACTTATTACGACAGGTTGCGGTTGTTTGAGCTATTGGTTAACAGCAATCACCAGCCGTTGTTGGAGGCATTGGTGGAATTGCAGCCTAGAATCGTCGGATTCTCCACCTATCTGTGGAATATTACTGCGGCTATTCACCTGTCAAGACTGCTCAAGCAGCTCCTGCCCGATATTGTTGTTGTATTTGGTGGCCCTGAGGCCGGTCCAAGGGGTAAGTCGTTGCTGGCCCAGTCGTCTAGCGTAGATTTTATCATTCAGGGCGAAGGAGAGGCGGCATTCAATGATCTGGTTAAATTCCTGCTGTACGGTGAAGGGGAGTTGCGGCGTATTTCCGGACTGGTCTATCGGGACAAAGGCGGGATAACAAACAATGCCGTTGAGCTGATCCCCGTTGATAAACTGCCGGCGCCGATCGCCGAAGGCATGGTGGATACAAGTCGGCCGCTTGTCTATTGGGAAACTGCCAGAGGGTGCCCCTACAAATGTACCTTCTGCAGCAGCGCCACAGAACGTTTGAGGCAGTTTCCATTGGAACGGATAGAGGCCGATCTACAGCAACTGGAGAGGCTTGAAAACAAGACCATTAAGCTCCTCGATCGCAGCTTTCATCTCGGTCAGCAGAGAAGCTGCCAACTGTTAAAACGTTTTGCCGGGACGGGGCCGGGATTACGGTTCCATCTTGAGCTGAATCCTGATCGAATATCGCCGCAGGCAATGGAGATCTTTCAACAGGCGGAAGCGGGAAAATTTCAGTTCGAGATAGGTTTGCAAACCCTTGACGAGGTTGTCCTGAATGCGATTGAGCGCCATATGGATACCGCCAAGGCGCTGGAGAATGTCAGGCAGCTGGTTGAGATGAGGCGCCATCCGGTCCATCTCGATCTGATTGTGGGATTGCCGGGAGAGACGGCAGACCAGTGCGCCACATCACTTGACCGCACTTTTTCCCTCTATCCGGATCATCTGCAGCTGGGTACGCTGAAGCTCCTTCCCGGTACCCCGCTGAGGGATCAGTCCCTACATCTTGGATATCGATGGGATCCGGATCCGCCCTATGAGGTACTTTCAAACCCGCAGCTTTCATTCAGCGAGATCGCGCGATTCAAACGCCATGCAGAGTTGCTTGAGCGTTTGTGGAACAGTGGATATCTGCGCGCTGTTTTGGCGGGGTTGGTGGCAGGCTGTTTTCGTGGCTCGGTGAGCGACTGTTTCGACCAACTGTTGCGGGTGTGTGGTGTGGGTCTGGCGCGTGACAATCTTCAGCCGGATAGGTTGTTTGGCCATATCACGACATTCATCCAACCCTACCTGAATCAACATCCTGAGTTGGAGGAGTTATTGTTGTGGGACTATTGTCGATTTAGCCTGGTGACCGGTAAAACACCTGACTGGATCGCATCGCGATTAAGAGAGAGAGTACGACTTATTATCGATGATAAACCGAGGCGACTGCCTGTCCTCACCTTGACGGAGTCGGGCGTCGAGCTGATTCAGCGGCATCACAAACAGACGCTAACCGCAGGGCGATATGCGGTTTGGCCGAAACAGTATAAGAAAGGCAAGCCGGTTGAGATTGTCGCTCTTGACGCGTGAGCAAAGCCAGGGCATCCAGGTACTGGAATCGGCGTTTTTTCTGTACAACAGCGGAAATCAATCGGAGTGTTAGCGGGTACCGCCGTTATTGCCTGTTTGCATACCAGATGCGCGTTCGCGGATCTTCTTGTCTGCGTAGTGATACACCAAACGGCCAACCACTTGACGAATATGCTGCACCGTCGCGCCGCGACCGGTTAGGTTCAATGCCGAGGCGCATACTTGCCAGGGCTGTTTTTGCAGCACGCGTTTAATCAAGAGCTTGGCGTCTGCATCGGTGAGAATGCCATCGGCCAGGGCGGCAAGGGTGATCACTTGAATAGCATGCAGACTGAGTTCATATCCCCGCCGGGCGAAGGCGAAGGAGAGCAAGTCGAGCCAATCCTGAATATCGAGGGTTGTGGTTGACGGGTGCTCTATGTTCTCCAGTAGCGGTGCGGCCAGGCTGCTTGAGAGATGGGCCAGACTGTCACCCAACAAGGTGGGCAGCTGTCTGGCGAAGCGCTGTCTGGCTTGAGTCGCCATCTTCACGCCATGAGGAGTAAGTGGTTGTAGAAACATCACCGATTGATTGCTGCTGCTGGCGCCTGTCCGCAGACCGATTCGCACGGCTTGCAGACCGCATCGCAGCCAGAACCCGATCAATTCTGGTGTGGCGCCGAAGCTGGTGCCAAGGTAGTCGAATCCCGTTTTTCCCGCCTCATGTCGAACCGAGTCTACCAGCAGTCGGCCAAGCCCCCTGTTCTGTACGGCCGGATGGACTGCAATGCGCATGATACGCATGCCTTTCAGGGTGGCCGCTAAGGGGAGTCCCAGATGAGCGCTGAGGGATTGAGCCAACAGATGTCCGCGGGGTCTGCGTCGGCCGGACCAGATCCGTTCGGCCATCGCCTCATCGAAACCGCCTTCGGCGGCCAGTAGTGCCACAGCGACAATGAGCCCTCGATGTCGCAACAGAGCGATGCGCAAGTTCGGTCCGTCCAGGAGATGCCTGAGATCCAGGGGCGTGGTTCGATAGTGGGCGGTGACCAATAGACCGAAAAGCTGATTGAGATCACCCTCATTTTCCATCAGCTGTTGCTGTGTTGGAAACTCCACTATGACTTCCTGTAGGCTCACATCAGCAACCTCGGTGTCTGTCGCAGGCGAGGCATCCAGGGCGAGGAGCCTGAAGACCAGCGCCTCGAGAGGGTCGTCCCTGGACCAGCGTATCGGCTCGGTGAGGATGACCTCCCGCCACTGAGGTGTATGACGATCGAGGTAGCCCTTGAAGCGGATGTTGAATCCCAGGCCTGTGCCTTCATAACCGTGCACCGTAGTTGCGAAGACGATGCGGGGATAGTGGGACAGCAGTCCCTCGAGGAGTTTCGTCGGGATAGCGGCCGCTTCATCCACAAGCAGAAGATCTGAGCGCCGGGGATTGGACAAGAGGTGGTCCGGTGCATGGAAACGGATGGATAAACCCTCGCTATCGATAGAGAAAGGTGAACTTTTCGCCTCTGGTAATGCGTTGATCGCCTGCTCGAAGAGCGAACTGACCGCAGCCTGTCTGGGGGCAGTCACTAGGATATCCCGGTATCCCTCCCCAATCAGTCTGGCAGCGGCGATACCCAGTGCGGATGACTTGCCTCGCCCCCGGTCGGAAATAAGCACCAAGGGTCGTTTTCTATGGCCCTTCACTACTCGGATGATGGCATCCACAGCCTGGAGCTGATCCCTGGTGCGGCATCGTGGATGATTAAACAGCGGTATTTCAGGTGGGGAAGCTTCCGGATTGACCGGTGTCGAGGGTGTGGCCTCCGGTGTAACGATCAAAGCATATGGGTCGCTTTCCAGAATATTGGCGATCCTTTGCAGGAATCTTCCTGTCAGATCAGTCGTATCGTAACCGGCAACCCTGATTCGCTCGGCGACTGGGTCCGGGTGGGAGCGCCACTCCGAGAGAGGTGGTGTCAACAGTAACAACAGGCCCCCACCGCGCAGGGTGCCGCCCAATGCACCGAAAGCGTCCGGATCGAATCCGCTATGGGCGTTATAGATGAGAATTTCACACTCCCTCCCCAGTTGAGCAAGTGCCTGGTCATTTTTCAGGGTGGCGATCTCATCGGTATTTGCATCGCCGATCCAAATGGAATCAGCACACTTCAACTGCCGCAGGGCGGCCGTTGCCCGGTTGTTGCACCAGGCCGGATCCCCAGCGATTACCAACAGAGCTCTGTGACGCCGCTGACTTGCATTGGCGCGGAGCTGTTGAAGCAAGGTTGAAAATGATGAATTAGTGTTAATAATAAAAAACTTACTATATCTTTATAATATTTTACATTATATATGAGCTTTACATTCCCCCACTTTCAAAGTAGAGAAGGGAGATAACCTTGACTGTTTCAGCGGGTTAACCGTTCAAGTGGTCGTCAAACTCATATCCGGCATAGCTGTTACACGGTAACGGCCTACATTGCTTCCAATAGTAACAGCGTAAAGGTGTAATTTTTATGTCTGATATCGAGGTGGCCGAACAGATCCGGGTCCGGGGCCTGGTGCAGGGCGTGGGCTTCCGTCCGACTGTTTGGCGCCTGGCGCGGGCGAATGGACTGCGCGGTGCCGTATGGAATGACAGCCAGGGTGTGGAGATGCATATCTGCGGTGAACAATCGCAGATCGATCGCTTTTGTGAACAACTGTTGTCACAGCCTCCGCCCTTGGCGAAAATCGATTCCCTGAATCGGCATCCCACGGATCAGCTGCCGCTTCAGGATGAGTTTATTATCACTGAAAGCCGGTCGGGAGAGGCGCAAACCGGCGTTGTACCTGATGCCGCAACCTGCGATGCCTGCCTCAAGGATATCGCCGATCAGGAAAACCGGCGCTATCGTTACCCATTTACCAACTGTACTCACTGTGGTCCGCGATTGACCATTGTTGAAGGGATACCCTATGACCGGGTCAATACCAGCATGCGCCATTTTCCCATGTGTGATGCCTGTGAGGCGGAGTACCGGAATCCAGGAGATCGGCGCTTTCATGCCCAACCCAATGCCTGTCCGACATGCGGTCCCAGGATCTGGCTCAGCGACCTGTCGGGCAGGATAATCGAAGCCAGCGTCACAGGGGAGGATGCCATTCAGGAGGCGCAACGCCAGTTGGCGGCAGGTAAGATTGTGGCGATCAAGGGAATTGGCGGTTTTCATCTTGCCTGTGACGCAACCAATGATGATGTGGTGGCGCGTCTGCGTGAGCGAAAGGGTCGCTATCACAAACCTTTCGCCTTAATGGCGAAGGACAGCCGCATTGTCCGTGAATATTGTCGTGTCAGCGATGAGGAGGAGCGCCTTCTGCAGGGTACGGCCGCACCCATTGTACTTCTTTCCCGTATCCCTGCTGCGCTGGCGGAAAAGGTCGCGCCCCGGCAGACCACACTCGGATTCATGTTGCCCTATTCACCACTGCATCACCTGCTGCTGGCCGGAATGGAGACGCCGTTGGTGATGACCAGCGGCAATCGGGTCGAAGAGCCTCAGTGTATCGGTAATCGTGAAGCGACGGAGCGGCTTCTGCCCCTTGCCGATCTGTTTCTCTTGCATGACAGAGAGATCACCAACCGGGTCGACGATTCCGTGGTGCGAGTTATGGATGGAAGTCCAAGAGTATTGCGACGAGCTCGAGGCTATGCGCCCCAACCCATACGTCTGCCTGATGGTTTTGATCAGGCGTCGCCGTTGCTTGCCATGGGAGGAGAGCTGAAAAACACTTTCTGTCTGACACGGGATGGGGAGGCGATTCTCTCCCAGCATATCGGGGATCTGGAAAACCTGATCTCCTATCGGGATTACCTGAAGAATCTTGAACTCTACGGGAAACTGTTCGACCATCGTCCGCAAGGGTTGGTCGCCGATCTGCACCCCAACTATCGTTCCACCCAATATGCCGGGCAGCTTGCCGAGGAGCTGGGACTGCCGTTAATACTGGTACAGCATCATCATGCGCACATCGCCAGTGTCCTGGCTGAAAACGACTGGCCACTCCGCGGCGGAAAGGTGCTTGGGATTGCCCTGGACGGATCGGGTTATGGTGATGATGGCACCATCTGGGGCGGGGAGTTTATGATCGCCGATTATCTCGGGTATCAACGCCTGGGTAGACTCACTCCCATTCCACTGCCGGGTGGCACCCAGGCGATCCTGCAGCCCTGGAGAAACACTTTCAGTCAATTGAGTCACTATCTGGGTTGGCGGCAGGTGGTGGCACAGTGGGGGGATTTGGAACCGATCGACTGGCTCAACCGTCAATCGGTGAAGGTGCTCGGCAGAATGATAGAAGCCGGTGTCAATTCGCCAATGAGCAGCTCCTGCGGGCGTCTATTCGATGCCGTGGCGGCTCTGTTGGGTATCTGCCGACAATCGATCAGCTACGAAGGCCAGGCAGCGATTGAGCTCGAAGCCGCTGCATCACAACATCGGAATGACGATCTGGCACCCTATAGTCTGCAGATCCACGAGGAGCTGGGTAGTTTTCGCCTCGATAGTGCAACACTCTGGCCGAGTATGCTTGAGGATATGCGTGCCGGGCGGGACAGGGGTGAGATCGCATGGCGTTTTCACCTGGGTTTGGCATACAGTCTGTGTCAAGCGGCAGTTGAAATGGCACGACTCCATCAACTGGATACCATCGTACTCACAGGGGGCGTTTTTCAGAACAAGACCCTGTTCGAACTCGTCTCAAATCGACTTCAGCAGGCTGGTCTCAGACTGTTGTCACAGCGGCAGGTCCCCGCCAATGACGGTGGGCTGGCACTCGGACAGGCAGCAATCGGAGCTGCAAGAAGTTTGATATCAGACTAAATTTACTATTAGGGAAGCTCAGATGAGGTATGTAAGGAGAGCACTGTTTCAGAGGTCGCCATGAAGACCCATTTCCCCACCAAGTATTGGCACAGTGTTGATGATAAGCGGATTCAGTGTGATCTATGCCCACGTTATTGCCGAATCAAAGAGGGGAAGCAGGGATTTTGCTACGTCAGGGAAAACCTCCGGGGTGCCGTGGTGCTGAATACCTATGGTCGCTCGAGTGGATTCTGCATCGATCCCATTGAGAAAAAACCCCTCAATCACTTTTTTCCCGGTACTCCCGTTTTTTCATTCGGCACAGCCGGTTGCAATCTGGCCTGTAAATTTTGTCAAAACTGGGATATCAGCAAATCCCGGGAGATGGATACCCTGGCGGATGAGGCCTCGCCCGAAGCGATCGCGCAGACGGCCCGGCGGCTGGGATGCAGGAGTGTCGCCTATACCTACAATGATCCGGTTATCTTCCATGAGTATGCTATCGATGTGGCAAAGGCCTGCGCCGAATATGGTATCAAGTCGGTGGCGGTGACGGCAGGCTATGTATGTGCCGAGCCGAGAGCAGAGTTCTATCGTTATATGGACGCCGCGAACGTGGATTTGAAGTCTTTCAACGAGACTTTCTACCATAAATTGACGGGTGCTCACCTGGAACCGGTTCTAGAGACCTTGAAATATCTTAGGCACGAGACCGGTGTATGGGTCGAAATAACCACCCTGCTGATACCTGGAGAGAATGATTCAGATCAGGAGTTGAACGACCTGAGTCAATGGGTGGTGGAAAACCTGGGGCCTGAGGTGCCGCTCCATTTCACAGCCTTCCACCCCGATTGGAAGATGAGAGACTATCCTCGCACCTCCCATGCCACCCTCAGCAGGGCGCGCAGGATCGCTATCGATAATGGGGTGCACTATGCCTATGTGGGTAACGTTCACGATAGCAGCGAGTCGAGCACCTGGTGCCACCATTGCGGGAAACTGTTGATTCAGAGGGATTGGTATGAACTGGGAGAATGGCATCTCGACGATCATGGCTGTTGTGTTCATTGCGGCAGCCGATTGGCGGGGCTGTTCGATTCGACCCCAGGTGTGTGGGGAAGTCGGCGGCAGGCAGTGAGGATGAAACATTGAGCATCAGACAACTTAAGCGGCTTGCCCGCAGTTCAGCGGTGAAAGAAGTGGGCGATGCAGGGTTTTCAATGATAAATTGAGCTTCAAGGTGGTCAATATGAGTATGATCAGAAAGCCCG
Source organism: Candidatus Thiodiazotropha sp. (assembly GCA_040506195.1). Classification (GTDB taxonomy): domain Bacteria; phylum Pseudomonadota; class Gammaproteobacteria; order Chromatiales; family Chromatiaceae; genus Thiodiazotropha. The sequence continues at coordinate 198,668 of JBEVXH010000005.1, forward strand.
CGGTATCCGGTCTTTTCTATCCTGAAGATGCGGATAGTTTGCAGCAGATGGTAACAGTTTATCTTGATTCTGCGATGCGAGGCGGGCAGTCGCCAAAAGCGCTGATTGCCCCACATGCCGGTTATATCTATTCGGGGCCGATTGCCGCCAGTGCTTATGCCGGACTCTCCAGTGCGGTGAATCGTATCAGCCGGGTAGTGCTTATCGGCCCCTCCCACCGGGTACCGTTCTCCGGATTGGCAACCAGTGGGGCAGACTATTTCCGGACTCCACTGGGTGATATCCCAATCGACCGGCAGGCAATCCAAACCCTGGAGGCGTTACCACAGGTGACTTGTCTTGAGGCGGCCCATGCCCAGGAACACTCATTGGAAGTGCAGTTGCCTTTCCTGCAGGTCGCGTTGCGCGAGTTCTCCCTGGTTCCACTGGTAGTGGGCGATGCCTCGGGTGATCAGGTGGCAGAGGTGTTGGCAAGAGCCTGGGGGGGAGAGGAGACTCTGATCGTGATCAGTTCCGATCTCAGCCACTATCATGACTATGTGACCGCGCAACGTATGGACAAGGCAACCAGTGACGCCATCGTTACCCTCCATCCGGAACGTCTCGATTATGAGGATGCCTGCGGTCGCATACCGGTTCAAGGCCTGTTGTTGGAGGCAAAACGTCTGAGTCTGCATGGAAAGCTGGTTGATTTAAGAAACTCCGGTGACACCGCAGGCAGTAAGGACAGGGTGGTAGGTTACGGCGCCTATATCTTTACCCGATCCGAGGCTGCGTGAAGCGTCGATCCAGGCGGGACCCTTGTCTCTCCCACGTTGCTCACTGGATAGTGTCCCAAGGGCGTCGATATCCACCCGATAAGGGCCAGGCGATGTGTTTTCTCGAGCGATTGGATCCCGCGGCCGGCTTTTTCTCATTTCGGACCTTTTCTGATAGCGAATACAGCCGTTCACCCGGCTATGATCCCTTGGAAAAAGCGGTCCACGGCACCCTTGACGCATGCTGGGAACGACTTGTGACGCTAAACCGTCAAGGGGCGGTAGTCTCGGTCACCATCAATCGGACCAATGGCGTGGGTAGGGGATTGTCCGATATTCATCAGGTCAGGGCCTTGTTTGTGGATGATGACAGGGGAGGCGATCCGGGAAGATTCCCCCTTAAGCCCCATATTCAGGTAGAGACATCACCTGGTCATCACCATTATTATTGGCTGGTGCAGGACCTCCCATTACGGCATTTCTCTTCCTATCAACAACGGCTGGCCAAAGAATACCAGGGCGATACCCGTGTACAGGTCCTGAATCAGTCGATGCAACTGCCCGGATTCTGGCGCAGAAAAAGAATCACCGAACCCCGGCTGCCGGTGGTGCTGGCAATCAGCGGGCACGTCCCTTATCGATATTGCGAGCTGGGGCGTCTCATCGCGACTGATTAGCCGCAAATGAACGCCAATCACCGCAAATTTAACGCTAATAACTTCAAGGTCGTTTTTACGGACATTAATTAGTTATTCTTAGTTTGGTCCTCACAGCATGAAAAGGGTCTCTTTCAAACAGTCGATCAATACACGATTATACCGCGCATCAATAGGGGAAGTAGTTATCGGGTATCAGTATCGTGACTTTCTTCTGAACCCGGTCATCCAGGTAGGGAAAGTCGATTGTATAGTGGAGGCCCCGGCTCTCCCGGCGTGATTGGGCGGAGCGGATGATCATATCCGCGACATCGACCAGATTACGCAGTTCCAGCAGGTCGATAGTGACCCGGAAGTTGCTATAGTACTCGACGATCTCCCGACGTAACAGATCGATTCGCCGGCATGCCCTCATCAAACGCTTGTTGCTGCGTACGATGCCGACATAGTCCCACATGAAATGGCGCAGTTCATCCCAGTTATGTGAGACCACGACCTCTTCATCGGGTTCGGTAACACGACTTTCATCCCAGGGCGTCAGTTTGGGAGGATCAGGGGTCTCGGCATCCAGTAAATGGATATCCTGGGCGGCGAGGTTGGCGAAAACCAGGCATTCCAACAAGGAGTTGCTGGCCATGCGATTTGCCCCATGCAGACCGGTGTAGGCGCTTTCGCCGATCACGTAGAGTCCGGCGATGTCGGTCCGTGCCTGCTGGTCAGCCACCACGCCACCGCAGGTATAGTGGGCGGCCGGAACGACCGGTATCGGTTGCCGGGTGATATCGATGCCGAAGTCGAGACAGCGCTGATGGATGGTGGGAAAGTGCTCATGTATGAAATCGGCCGATTTATGGCTGATATCCAGATAGAGGCAGTCAGCGCCGATACGCTTCATCTCATGGTCTATGGCGCGGGCGACGATATCACGGGGCGCCAACTCTTCACGCTCGTCGAAACGATGCATGAAACGGCTGCCATCGGGGAGTTTCAACTGACCGCCTTCACCCCGGACTGCCTCTGAGATGAGAAAGCTTTTGGCCTCCGGATGGTAGAGGCAGGTGGGGTGAAACTGGATAAACTCCATATTAGCGACCCGACAACCGGCCCGCCAAGCCATGGCAATGCCATCACCCGTAGAGACATCGGGATTGCTGGTGTATTGATAGACTTTGCTCGCACCGCCAGTTGCCAGGACGACGAATCGAGCCCGGAAGGTTTCGACCTGGTTGTTTTTGTGGTCGAGGATATAGGCGCCATGACAGCGTTTTTGCTGCTTGATCTGACTGCGTTCGCTGGTGATCAGGTCAATAGCGATATGATGTTCGAATACGTTTATATTGGATTGAGCCAAAACCTGAGCCTGAAGCGTGGTTTCCACCTCTTTGCCTGTCGCATCGGCAGCATGGATCACGCGGCGGTGGGAGTGTCCCCCCTCCCGGGTCAGGTGATAGCCGCTGCTGGACGATGAAGTGTCATCCCGGGTGAAATTGACGCCTCCCTTGAGCAGCCAGTCGATATTCATCGGTCCATGTTCCACCACCAGCTGAACTATTTCTTCATCGCACAGTCCTACACCGGCGTTAAGGGTGTCTTTCACATGTGACGCAACACTGTCCTCCTCATCCAGTACGACGGAGATCCCGCCCTGTGCGTAATAGGTATTGGTCTCTTTAAGCTCACGCTTGGAGATTACGGCTATTTTCAGGTGCCTGTCCAGGTGCAGGGCCAGGCTTAAGCCGGCAGCACCGCTGCCGATGATGAGGACGTCATACTGATTGTCGGTTGTCATATTTGCGGGGTCGAGTCGTTACGGTGATAATGCGCATCCAGATGTAATGCATCCTAGCTTAATTTGACATTTCATTGAACCAGATCAATTCAAGCTGGGGGATTGCGAGAACTATTCAACACCAAGACTGTCAATGGGACTGTGCACAGGATGTGCCCGTCACGAGGAGGTATCGGCCCGGATGGGCGAGCGGTTAATCGATCAGGAACTCGTCGCACGGGTTCAGCAGGGTGATAAAAAAGCATTTGATCTGTTGGTGCTCAAATACCAGCAGAAGATCACCAATCTGATCTCACGCTATATCCGGGATCCGCATGAGGTGCTGGATGTGACCCAGGAGGCCTTTATCAAGGCATACAGGGCCATGCCGAAATTTCGTGGTGACAGTGCTTTTTACACGTGGCTCTACCGGATCGCCATCAACACGGCCAAAAACTACCTTGTGGCTCAGGGACGTCGCCCGCCTTCGGATGATGTCGAGGCAGAAGTGGCTGAACAAATGGATATCGGTACGCGTCTAAAGGAGACAGGTACGCCGGAGAATCATGTATTGACTGAAGAGATCAGCATGACTGTACAGAAGGCGATCGACGATCTGCCCGAGGATCTGCGTACAGCCATCGTTCTGAGAGAGCTCGAGGGTATGAGCTACGAGGAGATCGCCAACGCCATGTCCTGCCCGGTCGGGACGGTTCGTTCGCGCATATTCAGGGCCCGTGAAGCGATCGACAAAAAACTGAGACCTTTGTTAAAACCTTAATATCAGGCATATAGAGATGACTGAGCAAGAGTTCGAAAGATTATCCGCACTGGTGGACGATGAAATATCGGAACATGAAATTTCGGGTGAAATCGATAAGCTGAAGAATACTCAAGAGAGTCAGGATATCTGGTCACGCTACCATCTGATTGGGGATGCGATGCGTAACGAACTTGGCCAAATCCATGACCCGGAGATGGCACGCTTCATCAGCCAGCGTATTGAAAATGAGCCGATTGTACTGGCTCCCGCCGCTTTGAAGCCCCGTTCTACAAATAAAAAACGGGCCTTCACGGGACTTGCGGTAGCGGCATCACTGACTGCGGCGGCAGTCGTTATGGCTCCCCAGCTGATCAATCCCGGCAGCTCAGAAGTACCGAATCAGCTCGCATCGAGCGATCAACTCCCGATTAGCAATCAGAATCAGAGACTGGAGAGTAATACAATCTATGTGGCTGAAAACGGTACCCGTTGGAAGCTTCTGAAAAAGCCCAAGGTTGAATCGCGTCTGAATGACTATCTGCTGAATCACCAGGACCTTTCGCCATCGAGCAATATCAAGGGCATCATGCCCTACGCCACATTCGTCAGTTACGATGAAAACAAGCAGTGAATGGCGCCAGCATAGAAGACGCATACGGAATGAGTTCAGTGCCTCATATCAGTAATCGCCTCAGCCAGGCCTGTATGTTCTTGTGCCTGTTCCTGTTGATTTCCCAGTCCACATCCGCTGCGGATGATCCTTCGCCCAAGGATTGGCTTGAGCGTATGATGCGGGCGGTACAACAGCTGAACTATCAGGGTACCTTCGTCTATCTGCACGACAATCAGCTCGAGACCATGAAAATCGCACATGCGGTACAGGGCGATCGTGTAAGAGAGAGCCTGATGTCCCTTAACGGAACCCCACGCGAGGTGATTCGCGACGAGGAGTCTGTGACCTGCGTATTGCCTGATTCAAACGAGGTTTCTATTGATAAGCGAACCCCCAGTACCAAGTTTCTTAATATTCTACCGCAGAACCTGGACCAACTCGAAAACCACTACAGCTTTCAAAATGTCGGGAAGCGCCGGATCGCCAATCGTCAGGCCCAGGTTGTCGTGATTGTTCCGAATGATCGCCTGCGTTATGGTTACCGATTCGCACTCGATATCGAAAGCGGTCTGCCGCTGAAATCCGATTTGCTGAATGAGCACGGCGAATTGGTCGAGCAGACGATGTTCACTGACCTGCAGATAGGCGTCGCGGAAATCAGTGAACTCCACGACAGGGAGTCTCTGTTTACCTACCGGCTGAAAAGTCATCCCGATGAAACAAACAAAATACCCCTGTTGAATCCCAACAAATGGGATTTCATTGGATTGCCCAGCGGATTCAGACTAAGCATGCAACATCAATTGATCGACCCACAGGGCAGTGATCCCATAGATCAGTATGTATTCAGTGACGGTTTGAGTTCACTATCGGTCTTTGTCGAACCGGAAACCAGGGAAGAGGCATTCAGTGGGGTATCGCGGCTTGGTGCCATCAATGCCTGGGGAGGCCAGGTTGAAGGTTTTCAGGTGACTGCAGTGGGCGAGGTGCCTGCGGTTACCATTCTGGGTATCGTGCAGGGCATGCAGCTCAAGCAAACTCATGATTGAGGAGCCTGCAACCGTCATCAGCATTGATGATGAACACGCAGTCGTAGAGACAGAACAACGCCCAGCCTGCGGCGCCTGTGCCAATGCCGACGGATGCAGTACCTCCGTACTCAGCGGGCTCTTCAAACGACGACACAACAGGCTCAGGGTTTCCAATCCCATTCATGCCAGGCCGGGCCAGCGGGTTATTATCGGATTGCAGGAGAATGCGCTTCTGAAAGTCTCTTTTCTTGCGTACCTGCTACCGCTCGTATGTATGATATTGATGGCGATCCTGATGCAGGCTGCAGCAACGCTTTTTCTATGGCAGATTGGGGAACTCCCGCAAGTGGTCGGTGGTCTATTGGGCCTGATTGGCGGATTTATTCTACTCAGGCAACTTGCCGGGCAGAAGCAGAATGAAGCATGTTATCAAGCAGTCATATTGCGCCTGGCCGGCACGCTGAACGTTGAGTTTTCAAAAGAGTATATTGGCTAGATGCCTACCCGCCGCTGACCGAAACCTTGTTTCCATGGCATTTTGCTTGCGCTATCTTCGAGTTATCTCCAGGAGCTGTAACATGAGACTAATTAAAATCCCCGCATACATCTTTACAGTAGTCATACTGGGATTCATCTTTACTGTTCCGCTAAATGCCAGGGAGCTGCCGAATTTTGCGGATTTAGCGGAAGAAAATGCCCCTTCAGTGGTGAATATCAGCACCAAACAGAAGTCTCTGAGTCAAAACCTGCAGCGTTTCAACATTCCTGAGTTGGAAGATTTCCCAGAGGGCAGTCCACTTGGGGAACTGATGAAAAAGTTTTTTGGAAATCATGGATTCCCAATGCCGGACGAGGGGCCTGAAAAGCGCTCGCTCGGCTCCGGATTCATTATTTCAGCGGATGGGTACATACTGACCAACAACCATGTTGTCGATGAGGCGGATCAGATTCTGGTGCGCATGAATGACCGCAGAGAGTTCGTGGCCGAGGTGATTGGTAAGGATGAGCGCAGCGATATCGCCCTGATAAAAATCGATGCCGAGGATCTTCCGGTGGTGGAGATAGGGGATTCAAAAAGGCTTAGAGTGGGCGAATGGGTGTTGGCGATCGGATCGCCTTTTGGTTTCGATCATTCAGTTACCGCGGGTATCGTGAGCGCTAAAGGCCGTAATCTACCAAGCGAGAATTATGTCCCTTTCATCCAGACCGATGTGGCTATCAATCCCGGTAATTCAGGGGGGCCGCTGTTTAATCTCGATGGCAGGGTCGTTGGCATCAATTCTCAGATCTACAGCCGTTCGGGCGGTTTTATGGGACTCTCATTCGCCATACCCATTGAGATGGCGATCGATGTTGCCGAACAGCTGAAGACCCGGGGGCGCGTCACCCGTGGCTGGCTTGGTGTATTGATTCAGGATGTAACCAATGATCTTGCCGACAGCTTTGGCATGGAGCATCCCAGTGGCGCACTGATCGCACGCGTACTGCCGGATAGCCCTTCAGAAGAGGCGGGATTGCAGGTAGGTGATGTCATTTTGGAGTTTAACGGCGCCAAGATCGCCACCTCTTCTGAGTTACCTCCACTGGTGGGCAGCAGTAATGTGGATAAGCCTGCGCTACTGAGAATTTTACGCAACGGCAAAATCAAAGAGATCGATGTCAATATCGGAGAGCTGCCGGCGGAGGATGAAATGGCGCTGGCCGGTAATCAGGCACCGAAAGTCTCGGAGAACCGACTCGGTCTGATGGTCTCATCGGTCAGTCCGCAATTGCAAAAAGAGTTGCGCCTACCCAGTCAGCGCGGTGTAGTGGTGGACTCGGTGACGGGGCAAGCCGCGCGGGAAGCCGGTATCCAGCAAGGTGACATTATCATTATGATAAATCAGCAAGAGATTGAGGGAGTAGAACATTTTAACAGATCGGTCAAGGAGTTAGCGACAGACAAAACAGTACCCCTACTGGTTCATCGCAATACGGGGCCAATTTTTCTCGCATTGCGCGTTCCTGAAGAGTGACCGCTCTGCATTTCTATTACAGAGAGGGTTGCCATCTTTGCGATGACATGCTGATGGAGCTTGAACGGCTGCAAGCGGAGTGGGGCTTTGAGCTTATCGCGGTCGATATCGAGCGTAATCCCGCCATCCGGGAGAAGTACCAGACTAGGATACCGCTACTGGAAGATCACCAGGGAAGGTGTCTGAGTGAGTATTTTCTCGACCAGATGACGCTTCTACGCTATTTGCAGGGCGCTTGATTTGGTATCATTACTGGTTTGCGGCATCAAACAACGATTGAAACGCCCCGAGACGGGGCGTTTCTGTTTTTCGACGAGATCTTCAGGGCTCTATGGCAGATTTGCAACATATCCGTAATTTTTCAATCATTGCACACATCGATCATGGGAAGTCGACAATTGCGGATCGATTTATCCAGAATTGTGGAGGATTGTCTGATCGTGAGATGGCGGATCAGGTATGTGATTCCATGGATCTGGAGCGCGAGCGGGGCATTACGATCAAGGCACAGAGTGTAACGCTCGATTATCGGGCTGAAAACGGCGAGACATATCAACTCAACTTTATCGATACCCCCGGACATGTGGATTTTTCCTATGAAGTGTCCCGTTCCCTCTCGGCCTGTGAAGGTGCGTTGCTGGTAGTCGACGCTGCACAGGGTGTGGAGGCACAGAGTGTAGCCAATTGTTATACCGCTATCGAGCAGGGACTCGAAGTGCTGCCTGTGCTGAATAAAATTGATCTGCCGTCGGCGGATCCCGAACGGGTCATCAATGAGATCGAAGAGATTATCGGGCTGGATGCCGGGAATGCAATTCGGGTCAGTGCCAAAACAGGTCTGGGTATCGATGAACTGCTGGAGCAGCTGGTGGCAACCATTCCTCCCCCTTCCGGGGATACAGATGCGCCTTTGCAGGCGCTTATCATCGATTCCTGGTTTGATTCCTATGTGGGAGTGATTTCTCTGATACGCGTCATGAATGGAGTAATCAGGCCAAAGGACAAGATGCGGATAATGTCCACAGGGCGGGTTTTCCAGGTGGAGAAGGTGGGTGTTTTCACCCCTAAACAACTCAATAAATCACAACTGGGGACCGGAGAGGTGGGTTTTGTCATTGCAGGCATCAAGGAGATAGACGGTGCCCCCGTGGGTGACACCATCACGCTTGAGAACCGCCAGGCATCTGCACCTCTGCCCGGGTTCGAAGAGATGCACCCACGGGTCTTCTCCGGCCTCTATCCGGTCAACTCAGATGACTATGAGGCCTTGCGGGATGCACTTCAGAAACTGCGCCTCAATGATGCCGCACTGCACTATGAGCCGGAGACCTCACAAGCCCTGGGATTTGGTTTTCGTTGCGGTTTCCTGGGCATGCTGCACATGGAGATAGTCCAGGAGCGCCTGGAACGCGAGTACGATCTCGATCTGATCACCACCGCGCCCTCCGTGGTGTATGAGGTGTTGAAAAACAGCGGTGAACTGATTCATATCGAGAATCCGGCTGCATTACCCGACCCCAGCAAGATCGAAGAGGTCCGCGAACCCGTGATCAATGCAACGATCCTTGTGCCCCAGGACTACCTGGGTAACGTGATCACGCTTTGTATTGAAAAGCGTGGTGTACAGAAAAACATGCAATACCTGGCCGGGCAGGTACAGTTGAGCTACGAACTGCCGATGAACGAAGTAGTGCTCGATTTCTTCGATCGGCTCAAGTCGGTGAGTCGCGGGTATGCATCATTCGAATATGAGTTCACCCATTTTCAAGTGGCCCCACTGGTGAAGCTGGATGTGTTGATCAACGGTGACCGGGTGGATGCCCTCTCTTTGATCGTTCACAAAGACCAGTCCCAAAGCCGTGGTCGTGAACTGACAACGAAAATGAAGGAGATCATTCCGCGGCAGATGTTTGAAGTTGCCATCCAAGCGGCGATCGGAAATAAAATCATTGCCCGAACGACGGTCAAGGCTTTGCGTAAGAATGTAACGGCCAAATGTTACGGGGGCGATATCACGCGCAAGCGCAAGCTGCTTGAGAAGCAGAAAGCGGGAAAAAAGCGTATGAAACAGGTTGGTAAGGTAGAAATCCCACAGGATGCCTTTCTTGCCGTGCTGCAAGTGGGTAAGGATAATTAACTCTCCAGGAGAGGATGCAAAAAAACAATGAATTTTGATTTTCCTACATTTCTTGTTGTCGCCAGTGCCCTGACAGGCGCCATCTGGTTGTTGGACAGCATCTTTCTGGCACCGAAACGACGTCGGTTGGCAACTGGTCACAGTGTGGGTACGGATGAGGTTTCAGCCGCAGTAAAAGAGCCTCTGATCGTTGAGTACTCACGTTCTTTCTTTCCTGTAATATTTGCCGTATTGATCCTCCGTTCCTTTCTGGTGGAACCATTTCGTATTCCTTCCGGATCGATGATGCCTACGCTGCTGGTTGGGGATTTTATTCTGGTGAACAAGTTCAGCTACGGAATACGCTTGCCCGTCTTGAATAAGAAAATAATCGAACTGGGTGATCCGCAGCGGGGTGACCCTGTCGTCTTCCGTTATCCAAAACAGCCATGGGTGGATTACATCAAGCGTGTCATCGCGATACCGGGGGACACGGTCTATTACCGAAGCAAGACCCTGTATGTGAATGGAGAGGCGATGCCGCAAACTCCTGTGGGTCGGTATACAGGTACCGGCAGTGGAACGCGCATGACCGGTGCCATTATGGCCATGGAAGATCTTGATGGGACTGAACATTCGGTTCTGATCAATCCACTTGCACCTGATCTGCCCACCGGATGCAGGGTATTGAGCCAGGGACCGATCACCATTCCACAAGGACAATATTTCGTGATGGGCGACAATCGGGACAACAGCAACGATAGCCGCTGCTGGGGGTTGGTTCCCGATGAGAATCTTGTCGGTAAGGCCTTCGGTATCTGGATGAATTGGGATTCCGAAATCGATTCATTCCCGCCAATAGCCTGGGAACGCATCGGAAAGGGTATTGAATAGTCGTTTTAAACAAAATTCACTTGCTGAATAGTCTGTTATAGGCTATTTGTGCAGATTCTTCATGAAATATCGAGGTATCTCGAATGCAATCACTACAGAAACAAAAAGGACTCACGTTTATCAGTTGGTTGGTGATCCTGATCGTAGCGGGTTTTTTGGCTTATGTCGGTATCAAGATCACGCCTGTCTATATCGATCACTATGCAGTTAAAGCTGCTCTTAGTTCACTGGAGAACGATCCGTTAACAGCTCGCAAGTCGAAGAGGGAAATTCGCAATATGATTGCCAAGAGGTTGGATATAAACAATATCCGACATATCAATCGGGATCACATCAATATAAAACGCAGTGGTAAGAACACGATAATCAGCATTGTATATGAGGAACGTCGACCCATTGTATATAACATCTCATTGCTAATGACCTTTGAAGAAACTGTAGAGTTGTCAGCCAATTGAAAGCTGATGTCGATAAGTTGTGCCGAGAATTCGGCTACCGCTTTACAGATCCGCAGTTGATGGAACAGGCGCTGACACATCGCAGCGCTGGTGGCAAAAACAATGAACGCCTGGAATATCTCGGTGACGCCATTTTAGGGTTCGTCATCGCCGACGAACTGTTCAACCATTTTCAAGAAGCGACCGAAGGGCAGTTGAGTCGCTTGCGTTCAAGCCTGGTCAAGCGCGATACCCTGGCCGAAGTGGCCCGCGACTTCAATCTCGGCGACTACCTCCACTTGGGACAGGGTGAGCTGCGCAGTGGCGGTCAAAGCAGAGACTCAATTCTGGCGGATGGATTGGAGGCGATCTTCGCATCGATCTATCTGGATGGGGGTTATAAGGAGTGTCGTCATGTGATTCAGGCTATTTTTCTGCCTCGACTGAGTAGAATGAGCCTGGAGAATCAACAGAAAGACCCCAAGACAGGATTACAGGAGTATCTGCAGGCGAATAAGATCGATTTGCCCAGTTATGAGATTGTGGATATCAAAGGTGATCCCCACAACCAGCTCTTTACCGTAAACTGCGCTGTTATAGGTTTGGGAAAGAAGGCTACAGGAGAAGGCTCAAGTAGAAGAAAGGCTGAACAGGATGCTGCAGCGAAAATGCTGACGCTTTTAAAAGATGACCAAATCAAATAACCATTGCGGATATGCAGCGATCGTCGGACGTCCGAATGTTGGTAAATCGACACTTCTGAACCGCTTGCTGGGTTTCAGGTTGGCCATTACTTCACACAAGGCGCAAACTACGCGCCATACAATTCTTGGCATCAATACGCTCGCCGGAGGCCAGGTGATCTATGTGGATACACCGGGAATTCATCAGCGTAGCGACAATGCCATGAACCGCTATCTCAACCGCACCGCTAAAACAGTGCTGGCGGATGTGGATCTGCTGATATTCGTGGTTGATGCCTTGAGCTGGAACAGTGAGGATGAAAAGGTGTTGACTCTGATCAAGCAGGTCGAAACGCCCACTATACTTGTTGTCAACAAGGTCGATCGAATTAAACAGAAAGAGAGGCTATTGCCCTATCTTTCCGATCTCTCTTCTCGCCATCACTTCATTGAGATCGTACCGGTATCGGCAAAAAACGGAAGGAATCTGGATACGCTTCAGGAACTGGTGCTTCGGACATTGCCGGAAGCTGAGAATGTCTATCCGGACGACCAGTTGACCGACCGGCCTGAAAAATTCTTTGCCGCCGAGATGATTCGGGAACAGATTACCAGAAGGTATGCCAAGGAGTTGCCCTATGCGGTATCTGTTGAAATAGAGCGTTTTGAGGAACTGTCAGGGCTTTATCGTATCCATGCAGTCATTTGGGTTGAGAAAGCGGGACAGAAGGGGATCCTGATCGGCAAGGACGGGCAGGCCCTGAAGGAAGTGGCTACTCAGGCGAGGAAAGCCATGCAGCAGTTCTTTGATTGCAAGGTACACTTGGAGCTCTGGGTTAAAGTGAAAAAAAGCTGGTCAAGTGATGAGGCGGCATTGATCCGGTTGGGCTACGGCGAAACTTAACAGGCCCAAATGAATGAATTAAGTCCGGCATTTGTAATACACCGAAGAGACTATCGTAATACCAGCCTCCTGCTGGAACTTTTTCTTGCCAATCAGGGACGGATGCCAGCGATAGCCCGTGGTGCGAAATCCGGTCATTCCCCCCGTGCCCTGTTGTTACAACCCTTTTCTCCCCTAGGTGTTACTTTGAGCGGCAGAGGTGAGGTTAAAAATCTTACACAGGTAGAACCGGATGGTCATCCCTATCGTCTGAAACAAGAGATGATCTATTGTGGAATCTATTTGAATGAGCTGTTGATGCGTCTGCTACAGAGAGGAGATCCCTACCCATCCCTCTATGTCCATTATCAGCAAACACTTGCCAGACTTGCCTTTGGGGAATCCGCCAACCAGTGTTTAAGGGACTTCGAAGTCTCCCTGGTAAGAGAGTTGGGATATGGGTTATTGTTGGATCGCACCGCGGATACCGATGAGCCGATTTCGCATGGGCAGCTATATGAATATCACATCGAGCATGGTCCTGTTGTCGCAACTGGTAGTGGCACGGGCAGTGGCATTCATGGTCAGACACTGATCAGTCTGCATCGTGGAGAGAGGCTGGATGAGCGGGGCAGAGTGGAGGCAAAACAACTCATGCGTCGGGTCATCAGCTATTATCTGGGTGACAAGCCCCTTAAAAGCAGGGAGCTCTTTCAATCCCTAAAATAAGTAGAGAAAGGCGCTTATTTCCAACTCGGGTGAGTGATATTATGAATACCGCAGGCCGTGAAATAACACCAATTACCACAAATAATCGCAGATTGTGAATCGTATACACTCCCAATATTTAAGTGTGATTGATGCGTAATAAATATGGTGCGACTGGCTTTAAATTTTGCGGTCAGATTTATTTTAGCTTTTTAGCTTTTTAGCTTTTTTTCAAACTATCCTTTTTTTGAAGGCGCTACATAGATGGACGGAAAAGAGATTTTACTTGGTGTCAATATTGACCACGTGGCCACCTTGCGTCAGGCGCGCGGAACCCGATATCCCGAACCGGTACAGGCCGCCCTGGTTGCAGAACAGGCAGGCGCAGATGTGATCACCCTGCATTTGCGAGAGGATCGCAGACACATCCAGGATAGAGATGTTGAAATCTTAAGCGACCTGTTGCAAACGCGAATGAATCTTGAGATGGCTGCAACATCGGAAATGGCCGCCATTGCAAAACGCTTTAGCCCCCACGACTGTTGTTTGGTGCCGGAAAAACGAGAGGAGTTGACCACCGAGGGTGGTCTGGACGTGGCAGGTAATTTGGACTACATGACTGATTTCTGTGCTGAGCTTAATGATGACGGAATCCGTGTATCACTCTTTATCGATGCAGATTCCAAGCAGTTGGAGGCCGCTAAGGAATGTGGTGCGCCTGTAGTTGAAATACATACCGGTCACTATGCAGATGCGGCATCAGACAGAATCAAGCGTTCCGAACTGGAACGTATAATCAATGCAGTAGAATATGGAAACAGCCTTGGATTACAGGTCAATGCGGGGCATGGACTGGATTACCATAATGTTAAAGCCATTGTCGCCATAGCAGGGATCATCGAGTTGAATATCGGACACGCTATAATCTGTCGTGCGCTTTTCCGTGGTCTTGACCAGGCAGTAAGAGAGATGAAGGCGCTCTGTAGCAATATGATTTAGTGTAAACAGACACCGGTGCGATATGGTTACTGCCTGATACGGTCAATCATTGGCCACGAATATCCAGTGTCAGCATTCATCATCCGACCAGCTGCGTGCGCATGACGATTGCCAGGACTACCAGTACCAAGGTGACAATCCAAACCGCAATATAGATTCTCATTGCCCGTTTTGCCTTGGTTTTCTCGGCCCAGGTGCGTGGCTGGATGCCTTTTACCAAAAATACAAGTTTGGCCGCAAGGTTGACGCAAACAATATTTGCCGCAAGCAGTAGTGCCGCACCCATCGCCAAATCCACCCGCCAGTGGCCCAGTGTCAGGCCTACCGCAGCGGCAGGTGGCAGCAGAGCAACCGCAACCATGACGCCTACCAATACACTTGGCAGACCAGTGGTGAGCGAGAGTGCGGCAGCCGCACCAGAGGCAAGAGCAAGGGCTAGAGAATCCATGCCGACATCTGTCCGTGCCAGCAGTTCAGGACTATCCGGACCGAAGGGCCATATTAACCCGATGAAATAGGAGAGGCCGATAGCAATGACGATACCTGTAAGCAGGGATTTGAGAGAGTTCTTCATCAGATGAACATCACCCAGTGCAGTGCCGAGACCGAAGGCAAGATTGGGACCCAGCAGGGGAGCGATAACCATGGCTCCGATGATGACTGCGACATTGTCCTTCACCAGCCCGATCGCCGCTACGATGGTCGATAAGATGACCAGGATGATAAAGTTGCTGTCCAGACGTGCGTTCTTATCCACGGCTGCATACATAGCTTCCCGTGTAGAACTGGCGGAATCCTGTTCTCTTTCCTGCTCGGTCCTTGCACGTGGCAGGGTGGCGTCGACAGGAAAGACGATGATGCGGGCGGTCGATTGAGCACCGAGTATATTCTGCAATGCATCGAGAGCCGGTTGCACATTTTCGTCAGTGACCAGCATACGCATAGGTTGCCTGCCATCCTCTCCCTCCTGTCCCAGCCTGAAATCCCTGGCCTTGTACTTCTCGGCGATAATGGAAATAGTGGGGTGGCTGCTGGCGTTGGCAATGACTTCTATCAGCTTCATTTCTTGTTTCTACTCATATGAAAACGAGGCTTGCGGGCGTTTAGCAGATTGCCTGTATTGGGTAAATAATCTGTCTAATCAATCATAAGAGAAAAATATCAAATAACCTCAAATAAACGTAAATTACCGCATAATTAACGCCAATCTTATAACTATTTCACATGGCGTTCATGTGCAGCCTTTTAGTGGCACTGCTGATAACCGGCCCTAACTACAAGTGCCCGATTGTATGTGCACTAATTTTTGGCCGGTAGCGCTATCATTTGCCCGCAAATAGATGATAGGTTCAGTCCTGTCGACTGGTACATTGTCTTGGCCCGCTGCATCAGTGAGACTAGTGAGGGTGATGGTGTGACAGTACAAAACAGTACTATATTGTCCATATCGGCTACATCGTATAATAAGATCCAGGGGAATACACTGCGTAGAGTGATCAGAACCTCAATGATCTCGGATTCCGATCTGGGCAGAATATTGACTGCAAACACCCCACCCGTATTCAAAGCGCGAGCTGCATGCATGATAAATTCAGCGGAGAGCTGTGAATTGGCGGTTCCCTGTGTGGTACATATATCGGATACCAGAATGTCGAAACCACCCTGATTGATCTCTAGATATTTTTCTGCCGGCAACTGAAAAACCGGATGGCTTGGTGGGATATGGAAATGCTGTTTGGATATTTCAATCATTCTGGCGTCGATTTCGACTGATACCAACTCAATATCGGAACATTGCGACAGAATGAACCTTTCAATTGAACCGGAGCCCAGCCCCAGGTTGAGCAGATTGCTTGGTCGCGGCATAAACAGAAGTGAGCAAAGCAATGCCTGAATATAAGTGAGTACAGGAAGGGCTGGTTCCTGTAACAGCATGACTGATTGGATGGTACCGTCAGGAAACCGGATCCATCGTAAGTCACCATTCTGGCGTATTTCCAAACCATCTAAACCTGCCGTTCGATGATTGACCTGTTCTCCCGGAAGAGCCAGAAGATGCTCCATGTTCATGCTGTATTGCTCTATCTTGAGCATGGTTTTTGCTGTACAGATGCTTGTGGACACTGCGGGGGCAGTGAGAGTCAATGTAATGCCGGATGGCTAGCTACTGATGTAACTGACCAATTGTTCGATCACGAATTGCTGTTCTTCAATGATCGCTTTTACCAGGTCGCCGATGGAGATGATGCCGACAAGCTCATTATCTTTCATTACTGGAAGATGGCGGATGCGTTTTTCCGTCATGATCGCCATACACTCCTCTGTGGTCTGTTCAGGCTTGACCACCGGAACCTGGCTAATCATTATCTCTTTTACCCGGGTCTCTTTCGATGTGCGTCCCTTCAGTATGATGTTGCGGGCATAATCACGCTCGGAAAAGAGTCCGACTATCTTTTTGTCCTCCACAACGACCAGAGAACCGATCTCATGGTCGGCCATCGATTGCAAGGCTTCGAACACCGTGGCATTGGGGTCGATTGTCTCGATATCGTAACCCTTGCGTTGTAAGAGCTGATTGACTGTTAGCATGCCGATGCCTCCTGTGGATTTTTCTCGTTAGTGCTCGTGCATAGTGTATAAGGTTATCTACAAACCCCAAACTGACTTGGATTTCCCATAATAATAGATCATCAAGCCCCGAAAGAGGGAAATCAGTACTGCGTTCAGTGGATAAATCGGGGTAAAATCACGGCCATGAAATACAAAACCATTGAACAATTCGTCGGTAATACACCGCTGGTCAGACTTCAGCGTCTGCCCGGTGATGGCAGTAATACTCTGCTTGTGAAACTGGAGGGGAACAATCCCGCGGGCTCGGTAAAAGACAGGCCTGCCGTCAGTATGATCAGCCATGCCGAGGCTCGCGGAGAGATCAAGCCCGGTGACACCCTGATCGAAGCTACAAGTGGAAATACAGGGATCGCACTGGCAATGGCGGCGGCAATCAAGGGTTATCGATTGATTTTGGTGATGCCTGAACATATGAGCCTGGAACGGCGTGCTGTGATGAAGGCATTCGGGGCTGAACTGCTGTTGACGCCTAAAGAGGGCAGTATGGAAGCCGCTATCGACAAGGCAAGAGAACTGGAGGCTTCAGGTCGCGGATTGATTCTTGATCAGTTTTCCAATCAGGATAATCCCCAAGCCCATATTGAAGGTACCGGACCTGAGATCTGGCGGGATACAAACGGTGAAGTGACCCATTTTGTGAGTGCCATGGGCACTACAGGTACCATTATGGGTACCTCTGTCTATCTCAAACAGCAGAACCCTCAGATTGAAATTGTCGGTGTTCAGCCCATGGAAGGTTCGAATATACCTGGGATTCGCCGCTGGCCTGAGGCCTACTTGCCAAGAATCTACGATGCCTCGAGGGTTGATCGGATAATCGATGTTTCTCAAACGGATGCGGAAGAGACGACACGTCAATTGGCGGCCAAAGAGGGGATCTTCGCCGGTATCTCCTCCGGTGGAGCCGTCGCCGCTGCGCTGAAACTGGCCTCGGTGGTGGAGAATGCAGTGATTGTCTCCATAATCTGTGACCGGGGTGATCGCTACCTCTCCACCGATGTCTTTCCAGCAAGCTGAAATGGGGCGCAGACGCAGACGCCAACCGCTCCCTGCGGAACCGGTAGAAGCCGAGATTGAATCCCTGACCCAAGATGGAAAAGGGGTGACCCATATCGACGGCAAGGCAACGTTCGTCTATGGATCTCTGCCGGGTGAGCGGGTGCGCTTTGTCTATACCGGGCGTCGACGTAAATATGATGAGGGCAGGGTGGTCGAAGTCATCGAGCCTTCAGCCCAGCGAGTCGAACCTCGCTGCAGTCAATTCGGCATTTGCGGTGGTTGTAGCCTCCAGCACCAACGGTCGGAAGCACAAGTTGCCAGTAAGCAGCAGGCGATGCTGGATGCCTTGAAGCATATCGGTAAAGTCGTGCCTGAGGAGGTAATGAGTCCCCTGGTGTGTGAGTCAGTCTGGGGTTATCGTCGCAAGGCCCGCCTGGGTGTGCGCTATGTGCCGAAGAAAGGCGGTACCTTGGTAGGCTTTCGCGAGCGGGGTTCATCCTTCGTTGCCGATATCGATCAATGCCATATTTTGCATCCCAGGGTAGGTCAACTGATACCGCAGCTTAGTGCATTGATCGATCAGATATCGATACATGATAAAATTCCCCAGATCGAGATGGCCATGGGCGATGAGGAGTGCATTCTGATCTTTCGCATGCTGTCGCCACCTTCCGACGAAGATCTGATGAAGCTTGCGATATTTGCTCCCCGGCATCGAATTTCAATTTATATCCAGGAAGGCGGACCTGAATCAATCCGCCCGTTGGACTTTGAGCCTACAACACTCAGCTATTCACTGCCCGAGTATGATCTCCAGTTAGATTTTCTGCCCAGTGACTTCACCCAGGTCAATACGGATATCAATCGACAAATGGTAAGGCGGGCGATCTCACTGCTTGAATTACAATCAGATGACCGGGTATTGGATCTGTTTTGTGGATTGGGTAACTTCACCCTGCCGTTGGCATGCGCTGCAGGACAGGTCACCGGTGTTGAAGGTGACAGCGGGTTGGTTGCCAGGGGCAGAGAGAACGCACTGCGCAACGCAATCGATAATATCGAGTTCTATACTGCCAATCTCTATGAGACGTTGGACAACGAACCCTGGCTCACGCAACGTTTCAATAAGGTGTTGCTCGACCCACCCCGGAGTGGGGCGGTTGAGATGCTCGAGCACTTACCCAAACTGGGCGCTGAACGCATTGTGTATGTCTCATGCTACCCGGGAACCCTGGCGCGGGATGCCGGTATACTGGTGCATGAACAGGGTTATCGCCTGAAATGTGCCGGTGTCATGGATATGTTTCCGCATACCGCCCATGTGGAGTCAATTGCACTGTTCGAGAGATGCTGAGCCTGGCGGCTATTGATTTGCAGGTAAATAATATATGGCATTAGAAATAGAGCGTAAATATTTGGTGATAAACGATAAATGGCATGATGGCATCATCCAGGAATCGGTTATGAAACAGGGCTATCTTGCCAACGTACCCAATGCCAGCGTGCGTGTGAGGGTATCAGGAGAAGAGGCTCGATTGACCATTAAAGGGAGAAGCGAAGGGATCAGCAGAGACGAGTATGAATACCCCATTCCTCTGCAGGATGCTGAAGAGATATTGACTAACCATGTTTCGGGGGCATTGATCGAAAAGATCCGCTATCAGGTCAAGTGCGGTGACCATGTCTGGGACCTCGATGTCTTTGATGGTGCCAATCGAGGCCTGATTGTGGCTGAGGTGGAACTGAGTTCAGAGGAAGAGGCTTTTAAAATGCCTGAATGGGCGGGTGAAGAGGTTTCATCGGATAGCCGCTATTACAATGCAAGTTTGGTCACACATCCCTATTGTGACTGGTAGGGGGGCGGATAGTGCGGTGGCGCAGGCTTAGCTTACTGCTGTTTGTTCCATTCATCATCCATGCCTGCACCACTTCCCATATTGACGATTCGATACGCATGGGCTTGGCATCGTCACCCATGAACCTCGATCCGCGCTATGCCACCGATGCCACATCAGAGCGGATCAACAGACTCCTTTATCAGCGCCTGGTGGCGTTCGATGAGCAGAGCATGCCCATACCGGATATTGCTGATTGGCGGCGATTGTCTCCACGACACTATCGATTTCGTCTGAATTCCGAAGCCGGTCGATTTTCCCATCAACGCAAATTGGTTGCAGATGATGTCATCGCCACCTATCGATATGTGCTGGATGCGAACAATGCATCGCCGAAACGTTCAGGACTTGTGCTGATCGAGAGCCTGGCCAAGGTGGATGAATTGACTATCGATTTCAAACTCTCCCGTGCAGACCCTTTGTTTCCCGCCTACCTGACTTTGGATATCCTGCCTGCGGATCTAATCACCGATGATCATGATTTCGCACATCAACCGGTCGGCAGTGGTCCTTTCTCTTTCCATTCATGGCCGGTGAGTGGAAAACTGTTGTTGGAGAGAAGGAGTGACAAGCGGATGTTCGAATTCGTGGAGGTAAAAAATCCGACGGTGAGGGTACTGAAGCTACTCCGAGGGGAGATAGATATGTTGCAGAATGATATCTCACCCGAGCTGATCGGATACCTGGAGTCGCAAACCGCAATCGAAATAGCGCAACGCCATGGCAGTAACTTTACCTATATCGGGTTCAATCTGCGGGATCCCCATACCGGGGACCCGAGGGTACGTCTGGCAATCGCCCATGCCCTTGACCGGCAGGCTATCATCGAGCATGTCATGCACGGCGCCGCGCGTCAGGCAGAAGCACTCTTACCCCCGGAGCATTGGGCGGGCGCACCATCTCTGACCGCATATGAGCATGATCCGGAGAAGGCCTCCGCGCTCTTGAGTGATGCGGGTTACACCACCGCTGATCCGTTGCGCTTGGTCTATAAAACCTCCAGTGATCCCTATCGGATTCGGCTGGCAACAGTGATCCAGAGTCAACTCAAAGCGGTCGGCATCGAACTTGAACTGCGCAGCTATGATTGGGGCACATTCTTCGGTGACATCAAAGGCGGGAACTTTCAGCTCTACAGTTTGAGCTGGGTCGGAATCCGTACACCGGATATATTCAGGTATGTCTTTGGCAGCGAATCTCTGCCTCCTACAGGCGCCAATCGTGGACGATATGCCAGCCATGCCGTCGACCGGTTGCTGCGGCAGGTTGAATCGGCTGATACTCTGGAGAGCCAGGCGGATCTCTACCATAGGATACAGCAACAACTCCACCAGGATCTGCCTTATCTGCCACTCTGGTACGAGGCGCAGGTGTCAGCCTCGAATCCAAGGGTCAGCGGCTATCGGTTAATGACGGATGGCAACTATGACGGACTTGAACAGGTAAGGCTTAGGCAGCCCGAGGAAACAAGCGATGTCCAGATTGCAATTGCGCATTGAACTGTCTCAACAGCGCCTGGTTTGCAGTGAGTCTGGCCGGATTGTCAGATCCTATCCTGTCTCGACAGCGGTAAACGGTCCAGGCGAGTTGTCTGGCAGTGGTTGTACGCCACGGGGAAGACACCGGATACGCCTGAAAATCGGAGATGGTTGTGAGGAAAATACGGTCTTTGTTGCACGGCGCCCGACCGGCGAATATTTCAGCCGGCAACTGGCTGCCTCAGAACCGGAACGCGATTGGATCCTGACACGTATCTTATGGCTGACCGGTATCGAAAAGGGAAAAAACAGAGGCGGGGATGTGGATAGCCTACGCAGGTTCATCTATATCCACGGTACCCCGGAAGACCAGCCAATGGGAATGCTCGCCTCCCATGGCTGTATCAGGATGCGCAACCGGGACCTGATCGACCTGTTCGACCGGGTCGAGAATGGTACCCCGGTGGAGATCGTTGAATAGTGGGGGCGTTCCTGATCTCCCGCCTGCTGAGTGCGCTCGTCGTCATCATTGGCGTCGTCTGTCTTGTTTTCATGCTCATCCATCTGGTGCCGGGGGACCCTGTGGATGTCATGCTAGGCGAATCTGCGATACCGGCGGATCGTGAGGCGTTGCGAAGCAGCCTGGGACTTGATCGGCCGATAACGGTCCAGTTGACTGACTTTCTCAAAGGTGTCTCAGTGTTGGATTTGGGAGACTCTCTGCATACCAGGCAGCCCGTGTCCGAACTGCTTGCCAGCCATATACCCGCAACCCTGGAATTGGCCTTGGCGGCGCTTATCGTCACCCTGCTGACCGCAATACCCCTGGGAATTTTGGCCGCTGTGAATCGGGGAGGCATGGGTGATTGGGGCGCTATGGGTTTCTCCATGTTGGGTCTCTCGATTCCCAATTTCTGGCTTGGCCCGTTACTCATACTCTGCTTCAGTCTGTGGCTTGGTTGGACACCGGTAAGCGGCCGTGAGGGCATAAGCAGCCTGATCCTGCCTGCAGTGACGCTTGGCACGGGATTTGCTGCCATCCTGGCACGCATGGTGCGCAGCAGCCTGTTGGAGGTGCTGGGGGAGGATTATGTTCGGACCGCACGGGCCAAGGGCCTGGATGAGACCAGGGTTATCTGGCGCCATGCCATGAGAAACGCATGGTTGCCGGTGATTACCCTGCTTGGCTTGCAACTCGGGGCGTTATTGGGTGGGGCCGTGGTCACCGAGGTAGTATTCGACTGGCCAGGTATCGGTTCCCTGATGATCGAATCCATTCAGAAGAGAGATTATCCGGTTGTGCAGGGTTGTGTACTGTTCATCAGTCTCGCCTATGTGCTTGTCAACACACTGACCGATATCCTGTATGGTCTGATAGATCCGCGCATACGCAGTGGAGGCATGGCATGATGCGGCGCTGGCTCCCCTATCTGTTGATCGTGCTCTGGGGCATTGCCGCGCTGATCGGTCCCTGGTTCAATGAACCGGCAAACCTGATCGATCTTGAAAAGATCCTCCAACAGCCCTCTCTATCAGGCCTGCTTGGATACGATGACCTCGGACGGCCTATCCTTATGCGTCTTGTGGCGGGCGCACAGACCTCATTTCTTGTGGCGGTTGGTGTGGTGGGGCTCTCTGCCGTTAGCGGCACTGCGATCGGTCTGTTGGCTGGTTATCAGGGGGGGTGGCTCGATCTGCTGCTGATGAGGGTGATAGACATATTTCTTGCCTTCCCGGGCATCCTGCTGGCGATTGCCCTGGCCGGTGTGATGGGACCGGGTATCGACAACCTGATCATAGCGCTCTCGGCGGTGGGTTGGGTGGGGTATGCACGCCTCACCCGCGGCCAGGTGTTGTCATTGAAAACTCGGGATCATGTCACGGCGGCTGTCGCCCTGGGTAGCTCCCAATGGACGATTCTGACAAGACATCTGCTACCGTTGCTGCTTGCCCCTTTGGTCGTGGAAGCCACATTCGGCATGGCCGGGATGGTTATCGCTGAAGCGGGGCTCTCCTTTCTGGGCCTGGGGATTCAGCCGCCCTACGCCTCCTGGGGAAGTATGATCCGTGATGGTGCCGGTTACATGCTGATGGCGCCGCATATGGTGCTTGCGCCCGGAGTGACGATTATGTTGCTGGTGCTGTCACTCAATCTGCTGGGCGATCGCCTGCGAGACTATCTGGATAACCGTCTTTACTAGGGCCCAGGAATTTCTCCGTTACTGAACCAAAAAGGTGGTGAAAAACAGGGCCTTCAGCTCATTCTTTCCACTCAGTTCCTGCATCAGTTTGCCTAGGGTCGATAGCGCCTTTTTACGTAACGCCTCCTTGCCGCTCGGAGATTTGATACTCTTCCCATCCTGTTCCGACAGCAGTAGCAATAAACTATGGCGAATGGCCGGGCCGTGGAGGTTGAGCTCTTCGAGAAAAAGTTCATCATTGGTCATCAGCTGTACATCACAGCGGATATACTTTCCTCCACTCGCCAGATTGGCGACCAGGGAGGGTTTGACCTGATAGTAGCTTATGACCGGTGCCGTCTCTTCGGTCTCCTTTTCTTTCTCATCCTCGTCTTCCGCCAGCAGCGGCGGGGCAACGAACATCATCAATGCAAGTAGTATTCTGAATGAAAGCATCTTTTTACCTACACATAACAGACTGGTTTCCTCTCCACCTATGTTTGCGGCATACTGACTGAATTATTGAGCGATACGGGTCCCGATATGGGAGAACTCGGTCTGCATTGTCGCTTGCCGTCTCTTTCAGTAATCAGACACCGGAGATGCTGATTTACAACCTTTATCAGAGTAATAATTCATTTGCATTGAGTGGTTTGCAGTATATCCCGCGCACTGAGGTGTGCGCATGAGTCTGGGTCCTGTAATGCTTGATCTGGAGGGGACAACCATCTCTGCGGATGAGAAGCGACTGTTGAATCATCCTGCGGTGGGAGGCGTGATTCTCTTTACCCGAAACTTTGATTCCATGGACCAGCTGCAATTACTCTGTAGTCAGGTCCATAGCGCAAGAAATCCTCATCTCCTCATTGCGGTCGATCACGAAGGTGGACGTGTACAAAGATTCAGAGAGGGCTTTACTCCATTGCCTCCGGCCGCATGGTATGGCGATCAGTATCGGAAAAGTGCCGAGCAGGGGCAGGAGTTGGCGCGACTCGGTGGTTGGTTGATGGCCTCCGAGCTGCGTGCCTGCGGTGTGGATTTCAGTTTCGCCCCGGTGCTGGATATTGGATTCGGTATCAGTGAGGTGATCGGGGATCGAGCGTTTTCTTCACAACCCGCTATCGTTGCCCGCCTGGCTCAGGCGTGGATGCAGGGGGCACACCAGGCGGGAATGGCGGTTGTGGGCAAACATTTCCCCGGTCATGGTGGGGTGGAAGCCGATTCCCACCTGGCGTTGCCGGTTGACCCGCGTCGTTTCGAAGATCTGGAAATGGAAGATTTACGCCCCTTTGAAACCATGATCCAAGCCGGTATGGAAGCGATCATGCCGGCGCATGTGGTTTATAGCCGTATCGATAAGGAACTGGCGGGTTTTTCACCATTCTGGCTAAACAAAGTGCTGCGTCAGCAATTGGGATTTCAGGGTGTGATCTTCAGCGATGATCTCAATATGGCGGCGGCCAAAGAGGCGGGCGGTTACGGGGATCGTGCTAAAACTGCGTTGTCTGCAGGCTGCGATATGGTATTGGTATGCAACAATCGGCCGGCCGCCATCGAAGTACTGGACTGCTTAAAGGACTATAATGATCCCGCTGCCCATGTGCGGCTGGTGAGAATGCATGGTCGAAAACAGCAGACCATACAACAGCTCCATCTTGACCCCCGGTGGAGGAGTGCCGTAAATCGCTTATCAGTGGCGCCGGAAGAGATCAGTCTCGATCTGCGCCTGGAATAGTAGAATAATTGAATGCCTTGCTGGCGAACTTAGTAATAACAGATTTGGTAACCACTTGGAATTGAATCCACAATGACAATCACTGCACAGCAGGCGGCCGAGGTTTTGGCTACTGCCGATCAGATATTTACACCCACTGAAATTGAACAGACGCTGGATCGTTTGGCGATGGAGATAACAGGCAAGCTGTCTGGTGAGGATCCGTTGGTGCTGTGTGTATTGAACGGGGCACTGATACCTACCGGGCATCTTTTGACACGCCTGAATTTTCCATTGCGGCATGACTATATTCATGCCACCCGATACAGGGGCGGCACCAGTGGCGCCTCTTTGGAGTGGATTGGCCGGCCCAGTACTTCATTGGAAGGTGAGACGGTATTAGTGGTGGATGATATTCTGGACGAGGGTGTCACCCTCTCGGCCATAGTGGAGGCCTGCCATAAGGCGCGGGCAAGGAGGGTGTATAGCCTTGTTTTAGTTGAAAAGGTGCATGATCGCGGGGTTGGCTTCGTGGCGGATTTTGTCGGAATGACGGTGGAAGACCGATACGTCTTTGGCTTTGGTATGGACTATATGGGATACCACAGAAACCTGCCGGGTATTTACGCAGTAGCCGGGAATTAGTATTTACCCTAATGCGTCATACCTTGACTCAAGGGTAATCCCGGGTGTTAATTATGCTAAAAAAACTTGTAAAATTAAGCATCTACTGCCATTTTTTTAAATAAGTGGTACAAACTAGAAGGGTGTGCTGAACACGGCGAAGATCGGGAAGCACGTATTAGTTTTTTCGGCGTCACCTGTATTCATAAAAAGTACAGGGGCTACCGGACAATGAGGAGAGTGGAAGTGACTACAATTGAAAACCTGAAGGGCAGTCATACTGATTTACAGGAAATCATCAGTGATCTCAGGGCCATGATGACGAAGGAGCAGTTGAGCATACGTCCCAACGCTATGACAACTCACAGAATGATCTGTGATCTTGCCGAAAAGATGAAGGTTCATATGTCAGAGCAGGACAGAGGTGTCTATCCAGACTTGTTGACCCACCATGACCCAAAGCTGAAATCGATGGCATGGGGTTTCCTGAATGGTCAAAAGCCGATGAGAAAACAGTTCGAGCAGTATCATCACCGCTGGCTGAAAAACTGTGACTTTAATTTTACTGATGAATTCATTGCCGATACGTTCGAGATCTTTGACATGATCGAAGACCGTATACAGCGCGAAGAGACAATCCTGATTCCAACACTGGAAAAGTCAGGGGTCTTTGCCCGGGCAGTATAATTCATCAGGATATATAGGAGGAGATTGTTGAAGGGGTGACTTGTCGCCCCTTTTTTTATGTGCGCCCGATTTCAGCCATTGCGGTTGCACAGCTACGATCGTTACTGACCTCTTTTCTAATAGCTTCCATTGTAAAGAAGCACTAAGATACCTCCCCGAATCAACCCCGATTCATATTGGTTTTATCAACCCATCTGGAGGTAAATAGTGGGCATACTTGTTGGCCGTGAGGCACCGGATTTTTTAGCAGCAGCAGTGCTTGGTGACGGCACTATTATCGATGAGTTTGATTTCAAACAGCGGATCAAAGATAAATATGCAGTCCTTTTTTTCTATCCGCTGGACTTTACTTTTGTCTGTCCTTCCGAGTTAATCGCTTTTGATCATCGTCTCGGCGAGTTTAAAAAGCGTAATGTCGAAGTGGTTGGTTGCTCCATAGATTCCCACTACACACACAATGCATGGCGCAATACACCGATCAATGACGGTGGCATCGGGCCTGTAGGCTATCCACTTGTTGCCGATCTTAATCATGCAATTTGCAAGTCATATGATGTTGAAACACCGGATGGAAAGGTCGCATATCGCGGTTCATTTCTAATCGATAAAGAGGGGATCGTACGCCATCAGGTAGTTAATGATCTGCCTCTTGGGCGCAATATCGATGAGATGCTGAGGATGATTGATGCACTACAATTCAATGAAACACACGGCGAGGTTTGTCCGGCCGGTTGGAAAGAGGGTGATGCAGGCATGAAGGGAACCACCGAAGGTGTTGCGGACTATCTGGCAGGGCATGCGGAAGGCCTGTAATCCCAAAAAATCGGCAAGGGCCGTTTCTGAGCTGCAGGGTATGGTTTTTTTTACCTTCTCACTCGATGTACAATGCTGACTCTATCAAGCAGCAAAACAGCATTTGATAATGACAAAACTGGCCATTATCGGCGGAACCGGGCTGGATGATATTCCGGACCTCGAGATTACCCATCGTGAAGTCTGCCATACTCCGTTCGGTGAGCCCTCCGCAGCATTGACCCATGGCAGGATTTCCGGACACGAGGTTGTGTTTCTGCCTCGTCACGGTGCCTCTCACATGATTCCTCCACATCTCGTCAATTACAGGGGGAATCTGTGGGCGCTAAGGCATGTGGGTATTCAGACCATTCTCGGTGTTGCAGCTGTAGGGGGAATTGGCTCCGAGATGGCCCCCGGACACATTGTAATACCTGATCAGATCATCGATTATACATTTGGTCGTGAACACACGATTTTTGATAACGATTTGAGTCATGTGACCCATATCGACTTTACAATGCCTTACTGTGAGGAGTTACGTCAGGATTTGATTGAGGCGGGCCGTCTAAGCGGCGTGAATCCGGTAGCCGGCGGAACCTACGGCGCGACTCAGGGACCAAGGCTGGAGACAGCTGCAGAAATTATCCGTATGGAAAGGGATGGATGCGATTTGGTAGGCATGACAGGTATGCCGGAAGCGGCATTGGCCAGAGAATTCAATCTCTGTTATGCCTCATGCGCCGTTGTTTCCAACTGGGCGGCAGGAAAATCGGAAGGCTCGATCAGTATGGGCGATATCGAAAAGAATCTGATCAAGGGCATGGAACATGTTAAATCCATGCTTGTGGAGTTACTCAGAATCCGTGCCAAGTGATCGCTTAGCCATGGCGTTACTCGATAGAATTAATTTAGATAAAAAATTATTAAAAACAATATTTAATGGGTTATTTTTAATTCTGATTCTGATATTTGCCAGGCAGCTTCGTGGAGATCCTTTCGAACTGGGTATGGCGTCATTGAAAGTCGGCGATTACGCCGAGGCGTTCTGTATTTGGCGTCCGTTGGCGATGCAGGGAGATAGCGAAGCGGCTTACCATTTGGGGTGGTTGTATGCCAATGGTAATGGACTGCGCGTTGATATCCACAAAGCTGTCTACTGGTGGAGACAATCCGCTGCCGGTGGTCATCGTGATGCCATGTTCGCTTTGGCGCTGGCCTTTACCGATGGCGAGGGGATTGGCAAGGATCAGGAGAAAGCGATCGATTGGTACCTGAAATCCGCTGTTAAGGGACATGAAGATGCGCGGGAGATCGTCATGATGAAACTGCGCAATGGCGAGCGGGCGATTCTCGATCGACTCAGTGAGTTGTTGACAGAGCCTTGGCTTGGAGATCGAGTCACTGTCGCCAGAGATAGGGTGAATATACGCTCGGGTCCCGTTGTCGACAAGGCTGTAGTCAAGCAGGTTATAATGGGACAATCACTCATCGTGATAGATCGTCATGGCGACTGGTATAGGATCCTTGATCCTGAAGACTTGAGCCTGGGTTGGATTGCGGCTTGGTTAACGGAGCCAAATCAATAATTTACTATTTCTTTTTTGAGACACCATCTTGGATTAGGTTACAATACCGCAAAGTTTATATGCGCGCCTGAGGGGAATTAACATGGCTGACGAGACAAGCAGTGCTGAGGAAAAAGCTAAGAAGGATTCGGCAACAGAGACAGTGACAGTCAAAAAAAAGGTTGCCAAGAAGAAAAGTGCCAAGAAGAAGGTTGCCAAGAAAAAAGCTACCATAAAGAAAAAGGTCGCAGCGAAAAAGAAGGTTGCAACCGGCAATGCGGCACCAAAATCAGCAGCGCCCACAGCCGTTGCCGCTGCCAGCACCATGGCTTCCGAACCAAGTATGGCAGCAGGCAGCAAGCCAGCCCCAGCAAATGTCACGATTCAAACAGAGCTGAAAAAAGACACTACATCGGAGGATTCATCGATGGTAACAGATACAAAGAGCGCAAGTGGCTTTTCGTTAAAAGTCATCTTCTGGCTCGTCATCATCATACTGGGCTTTATGTATATCAGATCGTTGGCCAACAATCCGCAATCGGATGCCAATACCACAGCGATGGAACAAGAGGCGGTCGAGACATCGGCCACAGCCGACTCTTCCGTAACAGATCAGGCTGCAGGGGAGAAGGGCGCCTCTATGGCTTCATCTACTGAAGATGAAGGCAAGGCATCGACTGATGCGCCACAACAGGGTGGAAATGAATCTGGCGGCAGCGTCTCCGCTACCGAGCAGGAGACCCAGGTCCAATCAGCTCCCGCTGATGCAGAGCAACAGACAGCTGCCGCTGATCAGGCAACCGCCGATGCAGGTACTGTTCAACAGTCCGCTGCCGCTGGCGCCGAAGCGACAGCATCCGATTCCCGGGAGACAACCTCGACAGCGGACCAGGTGCAGTCCATTCGCGAACTGCATGCCGAGTCTGTAAGTAAAATACTCAAGGAATTCGATGATCTTCGAAACGCTACCATGGCGGAGATGGAGGCAATGCGGAACCGGATCCAGGCTGAGCGCGAGTTGCAGGAAGCGATGGTTCCGCCGCCTCGACCGGCATGGACCGGACGGGGGTATTCGCCTTATGGCGGCTATCCGCCGGCACGGCAGGGCAATTCACCCTACTATCGGCAGTAAACAAAAAAACGGGCGCCAAGCGCCCGTTTTTTATACCTGCCATCTATTGCGATACTTGCTCAAGACAGCTGGCGATGATCTTTGACATCAACCACTATGGCCACGCATAGCCAGAGTGGTCAACGTCGGAAATCCACTTCCAAGTTTGGCTGGAAAGAGCACCTGGCATCGGTAGCGGACCGGAGCAAGATCAATTGAGATGAGCCAATGCCGGATCGTAGTCAGGTTCCTGTACGATTTCAGGTACCAACTGGGTGTAGAGCACTCTATTGTTCTCATCCAGGACCACTACAGCACGGGCACAGATACCGGCCAGAGGACCATCTGTTATCAGAACACCATAATCCTTAGCAAAATTGCGATTCCGCATCATCGACAGTGATACCACATTATCGATTCCCTCGGCACTGCAGAAACGCCCCTGTGCAAACGGCAGATCGGCCGAGATTACCAATGCCACCGAATTGCTCTTATCGCCCATTGCCTGGTTGAATTTTACGGTCGATGCAGCACAGACGCCTGTATCGAGACTGGGAACGATATTCAGCAGTTTTCTCTTGCCGGCATAGTTGCCGAGAGAGACATCCGAAAGATCGGCGGCTGCCAAGGAAAAATCGGGTGCTTCGGAGCCCACCGCCGGGAGCTCGCCATTGGTGTTGATCTGATTGCCTTCTAAGGTGATTGTTGCCATGTTTCTATCCTGTTTTATCGGGAGGAAATTACGAGTGCTTAAAGATAGGAATTGTATTGGTATCAGCGGAAGGGAAAAACCCCTAATTGATAAAGTTACTTGCCCAGCCATTGTCCCAGTGGCAGTCCCCGGGTCAATCCCGTGCCGGACCGACCGCTCAATGGGATGCGATCTCTTGGTAAACTGTGGGTGAGATCTCTTTCGTGATTGAGAGAATGCTTTGCTGCAAGGGGTCAGACAGCTCTCTGATATCCTCGATATTGATGATCTCTTCAAAAGATGGAATACCTGATATCTCCGTATTCTGAATGATGATATCGTCGGATGGCAGGAGGGTTCTCAGGGGACAGGAGATGATGATTACCGGCAGTTCTCCCAACCCGTCATGGTGAGAGGTGTCGATAGTGAAACGCAGGCCTTGGAGTATACTCACCAGCCCCGGGCGTTTCTCCAACACCAGGTTCAGGGTCAGGCACTGCAGCAGGGCATGGGACAGCTCGTCCTCCTGCTGGTTGCGATTCCCCTGCTGCAACTCAAGTAACCTTTGAGGACTCAGGTCGGGATAAGAGAGGACCCATTTCAAGGGAGAGGTCACGGTAAGTGAGGCTGATTTATTCTCCGCAGTCGCTGTGTAGGGATACTCGACCGCAGTCAGGGCAGGTGTGGCCGCAAAGATATCCAGGAGCGGGGATAGCTCGATCTGCAGGGAAAACGGTATCTGGCCGGCGATCGCCTGATAGCGGCTTTTCAGGTCGCGAAAAGCCATTTCAGCACCCTTTACAGGCGCTTTGGAACCTCCCCGGATGTACTCACCGAGGATCGGTGCCGGTGAAAAGAGCGGTCCCAGGGTTGATAAGTAGCCATTCAGATCGGTTTCGATCTTTTCCGATATTGATCTTGTCAACTTGCGCAATTCAAGGATTCTTGGGATATCGAAGGTTTCGTTCATCTGCTAGCCCGCTTTTATTACTGAGTCCAGGTCATCCGTCTGATTGGGATTATCGTCCCCGCGTCAAGGGAACGCTAATCCAAACAAGGAGCAGGCGTCAATATGATTTTTTTTAATTGATCACCATTTGCTACACTCTATCAGGGAAAGCATAGACGAGACATAAGAATATGCATGCCTGGAGTGCGGCTGCTTATCCCGGATAATGCGGTAAAGAAGGAGTGGGGGTTTGGACAAGCAAAAGCCTATGCCTGACATGATCGGAAGATTCAACCTGATTGAGGAGATCGGTGAGGGGGCGATGTCGATTGTCTACAAGGCATTCGACCCGGAGATCAATCGCACGCTGGCGATCAAGCTCCTGCGCGGGGAGGTTGCGGCAGACCCGGAATACCGTTATCGCTTCCTGCAGGAGGCCAAGGCGGCAGGAAAGCTCACCCACCCCAATATCGTCACCATTTTCGATGTCGGTGAGGTCGAACAGGGGCCCTATATCGCGATGGAGTTCCTTGAGGGGCGGACCCTCGAACAGATGATGGACTCCAACACCCCGGTTGCCGTCAGAGAGGCGGTGGTGTATGGCATTCAATTGGCGGAGGCCCTGGATTACTCCCATAATCGCGGCATCGTGCATCGGGATGTGAAACCGGGAAACATCATCTCCCCGGACGATGGTCATACGATTCGCATTACCGATTTCGGCATTGCTCATGTGGACTCCCCCAACAAGGAGCACCGCACCCGGATGGGGGCGGTTCTGGGCACTCCGCAATACATGTCACCCGAACAGGTCGAAGGGTTTCCGGTCGATGGACGTTCCGATCTTTTTTCGCTCGGTGTCATTCTCTATCAGCTCATAACAGGGGAGAAACCCTTTGTCTCCGAGACCCTGACCTCCCTGCTGATGAAGATCGTGCAGGAGAATCCCCCGCCGATCGAGGACAAGACCGGGGAGATTCCGCAAAGCCTTATAAAAATCGTCGAAAAACTGCTTAACAAGAAACCTGAACTGCGTTTTCAAACAGGTAAGGAACTCGCCACGGAACTGCGCAGTGTAGTACATGAGATCGATGAAAAGCAGCAGCATCTCAATGAAACAAAGATCCTGCCGTTGCGAATCAAGTGGACCGCAGTGATGGCGGCAGTGGTTTCGATCGCAATGATCCTGGGCTCCTATCTTGTGTATCAGAAACAAGTGGATGCGATGATCGAGCTGGCCCTCGACTCAGGCGGGTCTTTGGCGGAGTTCATCGCAGTGGAGAGCGCCGAGGCTGTGCTGATCCAGGATTGGGTCGCCCTGGAAACATTCGTGCATGAAATCAAACAGCGACAACAGATCAGCTACCTGAGAATTCTCGATCATAAAAAGATTCTGCGTGCCAGTACTTCTGTTGAAGAGGTGGGCAGGAAACTGCAAGTTCCCGAATCCCTGGAAGTGCTGCGTGAAGACGACGGGATCACGATTTCCGAGAGGGAGCTGAATGATGAGATGGTATTTGATTTTCAGGCGCCGCTGGTTTTTCAGAACAAGCAGATCGGAAAGGTACAGCTTGGCTTGTCTCAGACACCATTGCTGGCTGCCGCCGATCTTACGTTCTACACCATGCTGGCGCTTCTGGTGGCGGTCGTGCTGACCGTTGTCATCGTCGCCTATCTGCTGGCGACGGGTATTACCGTTCCGATAAGGATTCTAAGGCGTGCCATCGCTCATGTGCATCATGGAAATTTGGGATATCGGATCAATAAAGAGCGAAACGATGAATTGGGATTGCTCTTTTCCGAGTACAACAGAATGGCGGACACGCTGCTGAAGCAACGCGAAGAGTATCAGTCTCAGCAGCAACAGAGTGTCACGCAAATTATTGAAGAAGGGGATGATACCACGAACATCGTTCATGGGCCTGTGACAGAAGAGTCGCCCGCACAGGAGGAGCAGGCGCTTGCCACATCGGATCAGGAATTCGATGATGCCACCAGAATCATGCCGCCCAAGCATAAAAATTAACTGACTATAGGCGTCTCTCATATCGGCTCGTTATGCCTGTCAGGCAGTGTGGGGAGCTTGGAAGTGGTCACTACGGGAGGTATCGAACTGCAAACACCGAGGTACATTTCAATGCGAATTTCGCTGATGAGATTTACAACACTGATTATCTGTGCATTGATGGTTGCCGGTTGTTCCTCTCCCATACTTCGCGCCACATCCAGCCAGATTATCGCCAAAGACAGGGACTTCATCGTACTGTATGTCGGAAATGAAGATGCGCGCAGCTTGGCAAGGCGTTATCTCGGTGATGAAAAACGCTATTGGGTGATCGAGGATGCCAATCAAGCCACTCCGATAAAGGCGGGCCGGGAAATCGTGATTCCGTTGCAGACGGCGAATC
This sequence comes from Candidatus Thiodiazotropha sp., assembly GCA_040506195.1. Lineage (GTDB taxonomy): Bacteria > Pseudomonadota > Gammaproteobacteria > Chromatiales > Chromatiaceae > Thiodiazotropha. The sequence goes on from JBEVXH010000005.1 coordinate 232,719, forward strand.
CAACCGGGATTGAATATAGCGGATACCAGACTGTACCCATCCTCTGTTATCACCGATTCGGTCAGCGCAGCGACCGAATGGAAGTTACGCCGGGGCAGTTCAGGGAGCAGATGGAATATCTGAAGAACAAAGACTACCGGGTGATACCCTTGAAGGATCTGCTGGGATTTCTCAAGGGTGAGCGGCAATTGCCAAAACGCGCTGTCGTACTGACAATCGATGATGGACACCGTTCCATCTATAAAGAGGCATTCCCGATCCTCAAGGAGTACGGCTATCCTGCGACTGTATTCGTCTACAGCGACTACATGAACAATGGCGGTCTGAAGACATCGGAACTTGCCGCGATGAAGAAAAGCGGTTTGATCAGCATTCAGCCCCATTCAAAGACCCATAGCAATCTGACTGTACGGCAGGCTGGAGAGAGCCGTAGCAAGTATCAACGCCGGGTACGCCAAGAGATCTCTGTCCCCAATGATAGATTGACAAAATACCTGGGGGAAAGACCGCGTTTTTACGCCTACCCGTTCGGCGACAGCAACGACCTTGTGATCGAAGAACTGCAAGCGAACGGCATGCAGTTGGGATTGACCGTTCAGCGTAAACCCAACGCGGCCTTTACCTACCCCTATCTGCTTCACCGCACCATGATATTCGGCGACAGGGATATGCAGGCCTTCAAGGAGAGCCTAGTGACCTTCAAGGCCTTTCGTCAATGATGCAATCATCAACACTGTTATCCAGCCTGTTACTCTCGGTTTGCCTCTTGCTGCATAGCGGCTGCTCATCTTCTCCCTCAAGCAAGGGTGTGAAATCGGGTAACTACGGTAACCCCGCCATCTGGCTGAATACCGCTGAAGCGCATGAAAGTAAAGGCGATCTGCAAAGTGCGCTGTTCGATCTCAAGGTGGCGAGAACCGTGTCGGCGCGGGATACGAAGATCAACGCCGCGATCAAGCGGGTTGAAGCGAAGATCGCCGCGCAAAGCAAAAAAAAGATGAGTCAGGGCAAGCGAGCGGTTCGCCAAGGCAAGCTGAACAAGGCCAGGCGGTACTATCTCGAGGTACTTGGTCTGAACCCGAAACATAAACAAGCGCTTGCTGCCATGCGTAAGCTTGATGAAAGAGCATCCAAGGCGTCGATGAAAAAGAAGGTTGCTGTTTCAAACCACAACTACAACAACAGAACGAAAAGGTCGAAGCTTGCCAAAGGGTTCGAGGAAGAGGCATACATCTATTCACGCCAAGGGATATTGCAGGCAGAAGATAAACAAGCAAATCCTGCAGAATATATCAAAGAGATCGAGACGCACTTGAATAGATTCCCCAAGGATAAAGAGGTGCGTGATCTGCTCTCGAAGACCCTTCTAAAGCATGCAAACAACACATTCGAAGCAGAAAAGTACAATGATGCCCTGAGCTATCTCAAACAGGCTGAGCACGCCTTCAATGATGATGCCAAAAGGCTTAAGAAAATTCAGCAGCAGCGCAAGGCGTATGGCAAGGCGTTATACATCAAGGGTGTGAGGAGTTCTCGTGAAGAGCCCGGACTTGCAATTAAGTACTGGGAGTATGCGCTCAAGTTCGATCCTGATAACAAGAAGAGCAGCTTGAGATTACGTACAATCAAATCTATGTAATAGCGAAACACGGGATCTATGGTAAATCAATATGTGAAATGCAACTCAATTACTCAGCCAGGTATATCCCGGACAGCCCAGCTGATTTTGAGCAGTTTCATTGCGCCGAGAGGTAACAGTAACAGAGTGGCAAGCAGTAACAATTCATACCAATAAAGTGTGACCAGATTAGTGGATCCTGTATGGTTGAGCCATAGGTAGAAGGTGTAGGCCATTAATGGCGAAAAGAGGAGACCGATGGTGAAGCTGGTCATGAATAGTCTGAAGATATGAATAATCATGTTATCGGGTGATGGAACTGGATTCCTGGTTGGTTTCTTTGAAGTTGCAGTTACTGTTTGAAGGGGTCCTGCCTGTAACAATCTTTGGTTCCTCTGATTGAATCCATCAACAATCAAACTCTTTAGTGGCATCGGGAATCCGTTCTTGAGCCAAAGGGCTTTAATTGAGGGCAATAGAGGAATAAGATTCATCAATTGGGAATTAGAGGAGATATTTCGGAATGGAACAGTGGGTTCGATTTGAATATCAGGGAACTCAAGGCTTTGGTACCTTGAGCGACAGCCGGGTAACCCCTTTTGAGGGAAACATGTACAACGGAGCGGCGGCAACCGGGGAGACGCTGCCATTGGATGCGGTCAAGCTGCTGACTCCCTGTCAACCGACCACAATGATCGCGCTGTGGAACAATTTTCATTCCAGGGCGGCGAAAGAGGGTTGGTCCAGGCCTGAACATCCACTCTATTTCATGAAGGCGAGCACCTCTTTTCTGCCCACAGGGGGGACGATAAGGCGACCCGGGACCTATGACGGCCCGGTGGTGTACGAGGGCGAACTCGGCATCGTCATCGGCAGGCACTGCAGTAATGTCAGCGAGGATGATGCCGGGGATTATGTATTCGGCTATACATGTGTCAACGACGTTACTGCCCGTGGCCTGTTGAGGGAGGATCCCTTATTTGTCCATTGGACGAGGGCAAAGAGCTTCGACACCTTCAGCGCTGTCGGTCCGGTTATTTCAACCGGCCTGGATGCGACTAAGTTGACGGTCAGGACATTGGTAGACGGGATTGAGCTACAGAACTATCCGGTTACGGATATGTTTTATCTGCCTCATCAGATTGTCAGTCGCCTGTCCCATGACATGACGCTCCGTCCGGGCGATATCATAGCCTGCGGCACCTCCATCGGCGCCGGACCAATGCAGCGGGGCTGTACCGTTGAGGTGCAGATTGACGGTATAGGGACCTTGGTGAATAGATTTTACTAGTGTGACCTGAAGGCTACTTCAATAACAGGGCCAATCCGCTGAAGATCAACAGCATGCTGATGGCGCGCTGAAAGGTCTGCTGTGACATATTAGTATGGATATGGCCGCCGATAAACATCCCGATGACCATTAGTGGGATAGCCACAGCCATCATCAGCATCAGATCCAAACTGAAAAAACCCGAAAAGACATAACCCACGATACGTCCGGCCCCATCGAGCAGGAATATGGTCGCGAAGGTTGCTCTGAACTGGGTCTTTTCTATCTTACGGAATTTCAAGTACAAGACATAGAAGGGACCGCCGGTACCATATAGGGTACCGATCAGTCCGCCCATACTGCCCGCAGGGACCGACCATAGCGACGATACAAGCGTATTGCGGGAAAAGGAAAACAGTGAATAGACGGCAAACAACAGTACAAAAGCGCCCAATCCCATCTTCAGCGCCTCCATGTCCACAGACCTGAAGATAAAGAGAGCGGTTAATACACCGACAATCGCAAAGGGCAGCAGGGAAACGATCTCTCTCCATTGAATGGCCTCCCTGTGTTTGATGCCGTGGCTGGCCGAGGCGATGTAATCGAGAAAGACGATGAGTGGAACCGCCATCGTCAACGGCATCATCAAGGCAAGTAGCGGTATCGCTATAAGACCCGATCCGAATCCGGCAATGCCGCGCACCAGGTACGCCAGGCAGATGACACCTGTCGCGAAGATAAGACTGGCCAGGGAGAGAGATTCAATCACGGCAGTCACTTATTATTGTTGTTGTCGGCTCATATATATCCATGCGGCGTATGCTTCCATGATTAATTAACTAAATCATTGATCGTAAATAATATTTTCAAGTGTTTTTTGATGCTCTGTCGACGATTCGCGGAGCCAAAATCATTTGCTGATACATAAAGTATCAAAATAGCCGTGATGGCATGATTAACCGGTAGCGGATGGATGTCAGATGTGTCAAAGGATGATGTCCATGGCGATATTGTCTTTCCAGGCAATGCTAAAAACTCCCTATAGTTCCATTGTATCGAGCAGTATTGCTGATCTCCGCTGTAGCAGCAAGAGACTGTTGCAGTTTCCAAGGCATGGAATGGATGCAGAGAGGATAGTATTAATCCTTGCGTGACTCCCCCAATGCCGATGATGGTCCATCATCTTGGTGGTAAAAAACCACAATATAGTACCACTCTATCCGTCTGGCATGATTGTACTTCTTATTGCGAGCTATATTACCGTTCAAGGATAGACCAGGCAACCAACACATCAAGTAGGAATTTGTCCCAAAGAGATGATCACAAAGTGTTTTACTTGGGATTTTATGCCGGACTTCTTCCCTTTTAATCATTACCTAAATTAGGACCTGTTAACACTAATCCAATCGGCCCTGCTGGGACTATCTTTTTGGCATGGCAACGTCTATTGCTTCCGTATCATATTTCGTTCACATGATGTTTGTCGGCGCGGGTGGTTCGCTTTTCTAATCGTTATTTCACGACCCGTTTCAATCAGATGTTGACGTAATTCCCCGGGTTCTTTGCGCAGTGCCCGCTCTATCACTAACAGTGCTTCTGCATAACATCCCCGGTCAGCCAATACTTCAGCCAGGTTGTTTGTGGCTGCTATATGGCCAGGTTTTGTGCTCAGCAGATGCCGATAGCGCTGCTCAGCCGCTGTCAAATCACCTTTGGCATGCAGTGCGGCGGCAAGTCCGAACAGTGCTGTCGGGCTATCCGGCCATTGGGTCAGAGCCGCCCGGTAGGCTGAAATCAGACTGTCGACCGGGGCCAGGCGTTCCATGGCTGCCACGGCTTTAAGGTATGGCAATTCTTCGGGCATTGTGGGCAATTCTCCGGGTTTCAACAACACCATGGCCCAGTGGCCACCACGTTTCCATGTGTCGAGAAATCGAAAGGCGGAAAGGATCTCCCGTCGGGTGATGCCTGATCGCAGGATTATCTCATCCGTTTCTACCGAGTAACCGATTACCACCGCATAGTGCCAGACTGGCCATAGCCGCAGACCGAGATTCTGTAATACCAGTACTGGACGACCTGCCTGCAACTCTCCAATCAGCGTGGGCAGGTCGGGTGCGATTACATAGGGAATTCTGCCGAGGCGACGGCTGGCTGCCACCATCTCGATCTGCAGGCTTCCCTTTTTATCCGGAAGATAGACGTGAGGGACCAGGGATTCGGCTGTTACCGATATACCTGAGTGGCCGAGCAGGGTGGCCAGCGAGGCCGGTCCGCACTGATATTTCTCTTGCGGATGGAAGGGCGTAGTCTCAATCTCCAATCTCGAGACTGCTGTCTCAGTAGTGAGCAAGGACGGTAGGATTGGCGGCCGGCTTGCACATCCGGCCAACAGCAAAAACAGCACTGCAACGAGATAACGACACCATACCATGCCAGTTCACCAAAGAACGCGTACCATGCGGGACAGCTCAGTATCTTTGCTCAGAAAACCCGCTTAGAGTCTGGTGAAAACGTTGGTGACACCCAGTAGTTCCAATACAATTAAAACAATGAGTACAGCGCCGAGGACGCCAAGAATACTACCGCCAGCCGGCAGTTCATCCATTTGCTGATTAAGCATCACAAGCTCAGCGTCTGTGAGTGCATCCAGGCGCAATTCCGCCTCTGCAGGATTGATGCCCATACCGACCAGGGTGCTGCGGACATCGTCGCGGGTCATCGCCGAGCGGATTCGGTCTGTATGCATTGCCCTCTCATCCATTTGAATAACCGTCATGGTATCGATTGGCGATGCGAGGACTAGGGAGGGAAAACCTATGAGGGCGGTATTAAGTGCAAGGGTGAGTATCAAGAAACGCTTAAGTAGAGATTTGAGCACTTGGTTCCTCCTTGGTCGTGGATATTAGCGCTGGGTCTGACTACAGGGGTATATAACCGCTTTCAGGGACTGAGGCAATTACAAACCCTCTATGTTGGCTTCGTTTTGCGACATGATAGGGAATCAGCGACTTAAATGGGAATTAAAGTACCATTACTGGATCCTCAAATCAGAATCCACCCACTACCGATCATTCGCCAGGACCTATCTTTTGCAGCTGCTGTTTCATCTCTAATGCGCGTGCCTTGTAACCTGGCGCCAATGGATGGTTCGGATTCAACGCCAGTATCTTGTTCCAGAATGCTATCGCATCATCAAGTTCCTGCTTTCTGAAGAGCTGCATGGCGCGTCGGTGGTAGCTGTCCGTCAACTGGTCGCGGATTGAGAGTTGCGATGCCAGGGCAGCCGAATTGTCCGGGTCGTATGTCAATACCTGGGTATAGGTCTGGTAAGCCTCTTCCAGGTTGCCTGCAGTTTGCTGATCCTGGGCTGCGCGCATTAATTTCTGGGCCTCGATCCTGTCTTCAACCTGAATCAGCTTGTTGATCGCTGCATCGTCGGATGAGTCGAGGATGATCAGTTTCTCCAAAATGGTCCTCGCGTTATCCAGGTCATCCCGCTTGATGAGCTGATCGGCATGTTTGTCGTAGTAGCCGGCGAGCAGTTTCGGCAGTTCCTGTGCATTGGGGTGTTGGCTAATCTCGTTTTCCAGCAGATAGATTGCCGCGCTGAGGTTGCCATCCGCATGCAGTCCCATTGCAGTGCTGAGTGCTTCCTCCGCTGTCATTGCCGCACTCTGTTCTTCAACAGCTTGCTCCATCGATGTCTGCAGAGGTTCTTCGCTCTCCAGCGGTGCTTGCTCTTCCGGCATGGCGAGGGATGACTCCTCGATCTGAACTTCATCCGTCTTTAAATCAGGCGCTACCCTGGTTTCCTCATCTGATGTCGGTTCAGGGATTTCCTGCGCCACAGGTGCAGGTTCCGGTTGTGGTATCTTGGGTTCGGGTTTCATTCTCTCCGGCATGACGCCGGGTACCCGGATGCGCTGTCCCGGCGCAAGTTTGCTCGGGTTCTCCAGTTTGTTGTATCGCGCCAGAATGACGAACTTGAGTGGATCGTTGAGAAACTTTTTGGCAATGATGGAAAGCGAGTCTCCCTGTTCCACGTCGTAAAAGAAGCTCTTCATACCGAGATAGTCGATGGGATCGGCATCCATCTGCTCAAGCAGATTCGTAGCGATCTGCAGGGTTGGTTTTTCCTGCAGCGCCCATGTGAGTTGCAGCCTGGCATTTTCGTAATCGCCCTGCTCAAGTTGTTGCAACGCCTTACGTACCCGTTGTGACGGGGTCAGCGAGTCCGGCGGTGTTGGGATGGTCTCCACCTCTTCCTGAGGCTCCGCCTGGACGGGTTCCGGCTGCTGCTGCGGGCCCATTGCCACACAGGCGGAGAGGCTCAAGGTAACCAGGCTTATGGTGAGGTGTTTGGCGAAATCTTGAATATTCTTAACGCTATCTTTCACAACATTATGTCTCTCAAGGCCTGTTGACAATCATCCAAACAGCCCTACCGGGACTATTTTAGACCAGCGAGGCAGCATGAACGATGTGTGGTTTTTTACCTTCATTTTGAATAACCAAACTCCTCTTCTTGCAACATGGTCGGCGCTTTTTCAGGGACAACAGAACCGATTGGATGAGTGTCAACAGGCCCAGTTAAACATGTTTGAATCCCGCGTACTGCTGTCCTGCCAGTGACTTTGAGCCAATATAGCAGATCATCCCTGTTCGGGCGCGTTTGATTGGGTCGATCTCACCTCTACCAGCACCAGAGTCACATTATCCCGTGCCCCGCGTTCCATTGCCAAGTCGATCAGCTGCTGCACCGCCTCCTGAAAACCGTGACTGCCCAAAATTTGGGCGATCTCCGCATCGTTGACCTCTTTGTTCAGGCCATCGCTGCAGAGCAGGAACAAGTCGCCGTCGCAGGGTTCGAAGATCTCCGCGTCCAGTTCCAGTTCCTCACAGGCGCCTACTGCACGAGTAATATAGTTGGCGATCGGTGACTGTTCAGCCTCATCGCTGCTGACAATGCCTTGCTCAATCAACTCTTCGACCTGACTGTGATCACGGCTGAGCTGTTTGAGTCTTTCCCGGCGATAGAGATAGATACGGCTGTCTCCCGCCCATTGATAGATACAGTAACCCTGATAGGTAAGCAGAGTGACCACCGTTGAACCGATGATTTCACCGCCGCGACGTTGCGATTCCAGCAACAATTGCCGATTGACATATTGCAGGCGTTGCTCCACATCGCTGGCCAGTGCTCCAAGGGAATCCCCGGGGGTAATCGACTTGAGCTCGTTGACGATCATCTCTGAGGCTATATCGCCGGCGGCGTGGCCGCCCATACCGTCCGCCACCACCCAGATGCCAAGATCGGCCCGGTCGAGACAGGCATCTTCATTGATCGAACGCACCATGCCCTTGTCGCTCACGTGCGCAGAGACCCAGTAGAAGCTGTTGAGACTCATTGCGGCCGCGAAGCTTCAATATCGGATGCGGCCCCCATGGCGTAGGCGCCGGTCTCGATCTCCTCCCAGCCATGCTGAGCCCAGGCGCCGTCGATCAGCGCACTGGCACCTTTGATCTGGGGTAGCCCCTGACACAGTAGCAGTGACGGTGAGATGCGTTCCGAACCCTGGGTCCACCAAAGGCTGTAGGCAAACAGCAGTTTTTTCATCAGATGGGGCAGAAATAGGGGATAGATGGTGCGCATGGAGGGTTGCTCATCGAGATTGGCATGCCAGGCATTGCTCAACGCAGTAGTGGCCGCCTCCGGCTGCGCGGAGTGGATCTCCCGCTCACTATTGGGCAGGACCACTGCATGAAGTTGCTGCTCGAATGACTCCATCTGGAAATCGTCCTCCAGGCAGGAAAGGGCGAGGCTCTCCATCCTCGCGAACCAGGCCTCGGACTCCTCCATGAAGAGGAACAGATTGCATTTGGGATCGAGTCTGGCCGCCATTGTGAAGGGGTAGTAGCGTCCGACCCGGTCCACGCTGGGCATCAATACCCCGGCCCAGCCATGTTCACCGCAGATACCCGGAGTGAGGGCGAAGCGCCACAGGGGACTGGTGAGATAGTTATCCAGCCAGAAATCCCCGAGTTGTTCACGGCTGTTGGCTATCGCCTCCTGCATCCAGGTTTCCCAGGGCGCAATGAAGCCCCTTGGCAGGCGTCGTGTGACGAAATCGCCGAGGGACGGTATCTTGCCGTAGAACCCCGGAGCGTCTTCGTGCATTGAGTTGTTCACAGTCTGCTCGGACACCGGAAATCTGCCAATTCTCTAAGTTTAAACGGATTGAGTGCTCCACTGGCACGCATCATGAATCGGGATTTACGCCCACCTACGTCAAATTCAACCTTGATGGTTTCGGGAGAGTCGGTGGCCTCGGTTTTTGCCTGATCGATGATCCGGAACCAGCCCCATGGTCCATCTTCGGTGAGCCCGGATGGTTTGTTGCCGGCAGGGGGCGCCAGCAGGATTTTAGTATCGCTGATGCCGGAATCATCGGGCCAGGTCATGCGGTTCCAGCGGGCCGGCCCGTGGTTATACCTGACACGCTGTTGATTGAGTAACAGAGTAATCTGAGTGATGGTGGTATCCATACTCAGGGGTTTGATCTCGAAGTGGATCTTCGGCTCCTGAGATGACCCGCTGAAAAAAGCGTCGCGAATAACTGCCGTCCTTTGGAATTGTCTGAGGGTTCCTGTAGGTATGCCCAGTGCACGGTTGCCGGCGGCATTCCAGCGCCAGTTGCGGCGTGATGTGTCGACAAAGTCCTGCAGATAGGTATTGAAGAAATTGTCCATCATCCCGCCGGGACCGAAAAAGCGCCCGAAATCACCAATAGTCACTTCACGGCTGCTGGTACGGTCAAGGGGATAACGGCCGGTCAGACTGCGCTGACAGAAGGGCAGCAACTGGGTTTTCCAGACTGAGTTCAGATGTGACCTGACCCCGGAAACTGTCAGATTCGAGCTGCCGTCGGCCAAAGAGTTGAGCATCCCCGCCAGAGGGCCGGGCTGACGTTTCGCTTCCAGTTTCAGACGGCTGATGACGCTGCCACCCGCGGAAGGGTCTCTGGCCACGTTGAAGGCCTGGTTGGATTGGTTGCCGGCGGAGGCGATTGAACTCATATGGGCATAAAGCTCGTTCAGCATCTCCATGGTTCTTTCTAGGGGCGCCTGCTCTCCCTCCTGGGCATCGATCATTCTGTTGAGGCTGGCGAAATGCTGATCCACCGGGGTTGTCAGCAGGGAATCCTGCGGTGTCTCCTCAGATCCATCCGGCGCCACCTGGAGTATCGAGGCGAGTCGACGAGTGATGCCCGAGGTGTTTCTCTCCACCAGTTCAGCGGCCTTCTTGGCGCCGCCGGGAAGACGGGAGAGGGTGGTCTGCTCCTGGATCAGCTTCAGGTAGCGGCGTAGGGGAGAACTCGGTCCTGAGATGATGTTGAGGATATCTACTGCCTGTCGCATGCTGTTGAACGGCTTGACCCGGATGTCGGCCAGCAGTTGATCCCAGGTGCGGATATACTCCTCGTAGTAGAGTTCTTTGACCCGCGCACTGAGCCTTACCAGATCGGTTTTGCCGACGATCTTCTCCAGATCGGGACCGAGTATCCATTTCTCTTCCAACAGCTTGTTGGCTGTCTCAAGATGGTCCTTGAGAAACAGTTTGTGATAACCCTCATAGCTGAACAGGGCCGGGATCTCTTTGTCCAGCGGCTCGCCGGAACGACGACTGAAAACCATTTCCGCATCAGCTCCGATGACTTGGGAGAGTCGAATCGGGGGTATGGCGCCGCTTTCGGTGGTCCGTTTCATGCGGTTGTAGACCCGGTCGGCCAGGGGTACCCGCAGCAAATTGCCGCGCACGTGGGCGATCAGGTCCTGATCCAATGGCAGGGTCGGCGTCATCGGCAGCATCTCCAGCAGCGCGTCGAGATGCCCTGTCAGGGCCTGCCGCGCCTGGGCATTCTCGGCACCGGGGAGGGTCAACTGCCACTGCAGCAGCATCCAGGCCTTGACGGTGGCGGCATCGAAATGCTCGCTGTCATCGAACATCAGATAGACCTTGAGGGCTTCATACAGGTAGTCGGGGTTGTTTCCCTGTTGGTTGAGTTGATTCTCCAGGCTGAGAATGATGCGAGGCAGAAACAGATTCTTCAGGCTGGTGTGATAGGCGCTCACAGCCTCACTACCCAGTTTATCGCCCTGATATAACCCCAGACCCATGAGCCATGGGATATCGGCCTCCTGATCCGCGTAGCCGCCGGGGATCTGCCGTACCGAATCGAGTGCGGGGACCACATTAGTAAGGCTCAGATCATCCGGTGCGACGGCGTTCACCTTCTCCTCGGCGGCATTCGCCTGGATCGCTACCTGATCGATGTAGCTCTGGTTGCGGCTGTAGCTGGTGAACCAGGCGATGCCGGCCAGCACCGCCAGGGAGATGGCCCCTGCATAGGCCATGCGTTGCAGCCATGCACGCCGCTTTTCTACCCGGGTGTTGACGCCGGCCAAATGGGCTTCCGGAAATATCAGGTCCTTGAACAGACGATTGATGAAGTAACTGCGTCCGGAACCGGAAAATGCGGGTGCGATCTGTCGGTTGAGACCGAACTCCTGGGCCATCGAGCCGAGCAGTCGGTCGATGGGGGTACCCTCCTGGGTGCCGCTGGTGAAGTAGATGCCCCGTACCATCGGGGTCTCCTGGAACCGGTTGGCATTGAAGGCCTCGTGCAGAAAGCCCTCCGCCGCTTCACGCAGGGCGCTGAACTGTTGTGGAAAGGAGTAGATCAATATCCGGCGTTTGGCGTCGCGCTCCTGTTCCAGGCGATCCAGCAGGCGCACATCGATGCGTTTTTCCAGCGCCTTGAACTCATCCCGAAAATGGCTGATGCCACTCTCCTGATCGGCCTTGTCCGTAAGGGGGAAGGTCATGCCCCAGACCTGACTGCGCTCTTCCCGGCCCATGTTTTCGAAGAATTCGCTGAATCCGGCCAGCAGATCGCATTTGGTGAACAGCACATAGATGGGGAAACGGATCCCGAAGTGATCGATAAGCTCCTTGACACGCATGCGGATCGCCTTGGCATGATTGAGGCGCTCCAGCTCCGTCAGCTGCAGGATATCCTCAACGCTGATCGCCACCAACGCACCGTTGATCGGTCGGCGTTTACGATGCTTTTTCAATAGATCGAGAAAGCCCATCCAGGCGGCCCGGTCGACCTCTTCGTAACTGTCCTGCGTGGTATAGCGGCCGGCCGTGTCGAGCAATACCGCATCATCGGTGAACCACCAGTCACAGTTGCGGGTGCCGCCGATTCCCTGAACCGCATCATTACCCAGTTTATCCGCCAGGGGAAAGTGCAGGCCTGAGTTGAGCAGGGCGGTGGTCTTGCCGCTGCCGGGCGGGCCGATAAACATATACCAGGGGAGCTGGTAGAGGAATTGGCGATTGTTTTTACCGCCGACCTTCGATTCCTTGAGTATTCTGATCGCATCGTCGAGGCGTTGGCCTAGAATCTCCACCTCCTCATCGGATTCCCGCATAAAGCTTTGTGGCTGATCCTTCTGGCCGACCACGCTCTCCAGCATCTGCTGATTTTTCTTGCGTGCTGTGAGGAAGCGCCGCAACTCCATGCCTACCCAGATCAGCATCAACAGGAGAATTGCGATCAGGCGCGCAATTGCCGAGCCCAGAGGTTCGACTCCGGCGATGGCAATCAGGGGTCCGACCAGCCAGATAATGACCGAGATTGCAATCAATCCCAGGATGGCAACGAACCAGCGATTTTTTACGATGCTTAAAATTGCGCGCATATGGGTAGCCGTTGCCTATGGTTTTATCAGGGTGATCTCTACACGCCGGTTGCGTGCTCTACCCTCGCCGGTGTCATTGGATGCAAGCGGTTCTGCCGAACCTCTGCCTATGCTTTGGATACGGCCTGGTTTGACGAGGTCGCTTGCCATGATCTTCGCCACCGATTCGGCGCGGGCTCTGGAAAGATGCCAATTGGAGGGGAAACGCAGACTGCGAATCGGTATATTGTCTGTATGACCCTCAACCACAATCTCGCCTTGTAGCTGATCCATCGCTGCTGCGATACTGTTCAACAGAGGCAGAAACTGCGCCTTGACGGCACCACTGCCGGAAGCGAACAGGCCGTCTCCGGCAATACGCACACTGCCTTCCGCATAGTCCTCTTCAACATCGACGCTGCCTCGGGCGATCTCATTCGCCAACAGGACACGCAGTGTCAGTTCAGGTTCCGGTGCCGGGGGTGGCTTGCGCTCCACCACGGTCTTTACGTTACGTGCGATATTGTTCAGTTCGGCGTGAACCGGATCCGATTTTACATTCAGGCTGAGATTGAAGCCTGAATACATCAACAGCAGAATCACACCGGAAACAGCTAAAACGACCCACAGCGGGACATACTGAACCAGCGCATTCTGCTTCAGATAGACACCCTGCCAATGTCCGGCTAGGTCACGCTCATACTCCTCGTGATGATTGCGTATCGTGCGATAGAGGTTGTCGCGCAGTGTCTGCAGCTGGGCGTAACCATCCGGTAGCGGGCGGAAGCGCCCCTCGAATCCGAAAGAGAGACAGATGTACATCACTTCCAGCAACTCGATATTCTTGGCTGGATTTTGCAGCAGTTTTTGCAGTAGCTGGAAAAACTTTTCACCACCCCATGCCTCGTTATGCAGGCTTACCAGCAGGCTTTGGTCACGCCAGAGACTTTGATTGCCCCAGGGGGTGGAAAGAACCGTCTCATCGATGGTGGTGCACAACACATATCGCGCCCAGAAGATCGTCTCTTTGTCCACGCCAAGATCTTCTGCGGTGCGCTCGAAGACCCTGAACTTTTCGATGATGCTGTTTTTTAGCGCGGCTGGATCCGGATGTGACGGCGTCTCTCGCAAACGTCCCAACAATGAGAGTAGTGAGGTGGCGGCAATCTCCAGTTTATTCGCGCCTTGTCGAGTCGGCAGCCTGGGGGCGGCAGCTGTCCGTTGCGGTGTTGCCGCCGGTGGGGGCTGAGGTGATGATGGCGGTTGAGCTGTCGGGCCTTTGCCTCCTGGTCTGGGACGGATGACGGTGCGGTCACCTGTGTTGCCGGGCTTCATGCCGAATGGGTCGTCATGATCCATTGTCAACTACCTTTTATTGCCCAAAGTTCGAGTTCCAGACCGGGGAATTCACCTCCTATATGTATGGCACATCCTCCTGAGGTTTCAAGCAGATTCCAGTACTCGTTATTCTTGTCCAGTTCGAAGTAACTGAAGCCTGCATTGTATGGTATTTGTCTCGGTGCGACCGATAGAATGCGAAGACCGATGCCGGGGAGCTGGAGATTCACCAGGTCACGTATCTTTTCCACCGGGCCGATCTTGGTCTGGCTGGGGAATCGGCGTTGCAACACATCTGCCGTCAGGTTGGCATTGACCGCCAATACAAAGATCGCATCGCTCAACAGCGAACGGTCGGATATGACCGCAACACGGATGCCGTACTTGCGCTCTTCGAGGGGTATGGCCACCGCTTTTTGTTCCAGTACCATGCTCAACGATCGACGCAGCTCTCGCATCAGCGGGGTGAATGTCTCCTGCAGTGACTGATGCTGATAGGTGGCAAAATCGGGTGGTCGCTTGTTGCTGCTTGTAAAGGTAGCCAGTTCGCCCGCCAGCTGCAGGGATGTCTCGTAAAAGGCGAGGGGGTGAAGTGGAGCGGTCTCGCTGTAATGGGTGTACAGGGGCTCGAAACGGTTCACAACCTGCAACATCAGAAAGTCCGCGACCTCGGCGATACCCTTGCCGCCGTCAACGAGACGCGAGGCGATCGCATCGGCACGGTGATGCAACAAACCCTCGATCTCCTTTAAATATCCGTCGAGTCGGGAGGAGACTTCGCAATCGAGGCAGGGTGGGATGAAATCCTCATCCAATACCAGCATGTCATCGGAGCGGCGTTCAACGATTTTGGCCACCGCGAGATGAGCGAATTCCTCCAGTTCCGAGGAACCGATCATCAGCCTCAATGTAGGTTGCGCGACTTGCAGGGTGGACGTGGCTGTAGAACCCGCTATACCGTCTTTGGTCTCTATCTCATCGACGACATAACGTTCCAGGCCCTCTTCCTGGTCAGCGAACCGGACATTCGCCGTACCTTGGCGGGCCAGGGGAAGGGCAAGATAGATGAACTCACCTTTGTGCTCGGCCGGGATGTCCAGCGGCGGGGGAGGGTTGTCGTTGCCGGGTATATCGAAGGTTGTACCATCCGGCAGCACGCCACGGCAGGACTCCACGGCCAATCTGCCCAGCGCCAGCGCCTGTCTGTCGATCTTCAGATGGGTAAAGCCCCAACTGAAAGGGGTCAGATCAGCACAGCGCGCCTGAACCATATGTTCCAGAAAGCGCTCCTGTTGCTGAAAGTGGTGTGGCCTGAGGAACATTCCCTCTGACCAGACAATCCTAGACATCCAAGACATTTTGTTCGGCTCTTTTACAGTAAGTTATTTACTTTTTTTGGAGTGTGATGCCGCTCTTTCCAAACTCTATCACAAAGGCTGTTTCATCGTGCAGATTGATCTCGATTGACCTGCGCCAGGTGGCGTTTTCGATATCACGATAGGCGCCAATTACACCCACATAACGCGTATCCGGTTGCAGTTCCCGTTCCAATAGCTTTACCTCGCCGGGCTGGAAATGGAGTTCGTCCCGCATCAACATCTCTTCACCCAATAGAGCTACATCCTGTTCAAACAGGTTGAAGAAATCTGCGTTGTTGAAGACACTCAGCGATTTCAGTTCATAGATCCGGGCGACGATAGGCGAGGGCCGGTCGTTGATATCAGGGTTGACACTTTGAGCGGCGCTCATCGTCACTGTTACACTGGAAACACTCGAACACCCCGTCACCATCGCCAAGTAGAGAAGTG
The DNA here is from genome assembly GCA_040506195.1 of Candidatus Thiodiazotropha sp. Lineage (GTDB taxonomy): Bacteria > Pseudomonadota > Gammaproteobacteria > Chromatiales > Chromatiaceae > Thiodiazotropha. The sequence continues at coordinate 248,503 of JBEVXH010000005.1, forward strand.
CAAAAATATGCAGTAGGTTTCTTATGATTGATTTCATCTGCGTGCCTTTCTGTCAGTTGGGTAAACCAGGGTCGGGTTGTTTGAGTGATTCCAAGCGACGTATCTGCTCTTCATAGGCTTGAGAGAAGGTACGTCCGAAAAGTTGGTGAAAATCGTCCTCGGCTTCGTTTGCAATCTCCGAATAGAGCTCTGTGAAAAGTTCCCAGGTCTTGGCTTGTCTGTAGAGCGGTAGTTTTTCCAGTATTGCCTGTTGACCCAGGCGCTGCTCCAGTATTTCCGGTTTGAAGCGTTGCAACACGGCATGCAAGGCTGCCTGCATGCCCACCATTACCGCCAGCATATGCGCCTCGATGTCTTCATGGGCCTCTTCGAATGCCGATAGCGGGGAGAGGTAGCCGCTGCTGGGATTGGGGTTGATGATATGGCGCAGCGCTTCCTCGATATTGATGGAGAACTTCAGTGGATTGTTCTCGACCGGCTGTATCATGGTCTGGGACATGCGGAACTCACCCTTCATCTGTGCCCTGGCGCGAAGTATCGACATGGTGCCGTTGACACTGGTGCGCAATATCTTCCCCAGGTTCTGCAACAGGGTCTCCATCGGCAGGTCGGCAATATGCTGTTCGGATATTCCCATGCTTTCAGCCAGGACTCGACGCATGCTGGCTTCATCGGATGACTGCGCGATATCGGGCGCCGCTCTCTCCGAAGGAGGTTGCACAGGAGCGGTTGCCGCCGTATCTGCATGTTTACCCGGCCTGGGAATCGATTCCCTGATGACTACTGGAGGCGGTTCGTTCAGATCATTCGGTTGTATGGGCGGTATATGAGACGGCTGTGGTGGAGCTGCAGGTACCGGCTCCTGATCGAGGGGAGGCAAACCGGGGGGAGCTAGGGCCTCTGACTCATGCTTGCGATCACTACCGTCATCATCCAGGTCCCAATCTTCCGGGATCGGAGTCGGCTGATTAAAGAAAGCGTTCAAATCGGAGGTGTGGTCTGATTGGGATGGGAGGCTTGAGGCTCCGCTCTCCGGGGGTGGCTCGTCCATCTCCAGGCTGGGCGTCTCCGGCTCATCCAGGGAGTAGTCTTCCTCGATGACAGGTTCCGATTGCGGTTGCTCCAACGGTGTGGAAAAGGCCTCTTCCAAGTCTTGCCCGGCCTCTGCATCCACCATGCGGGCAAAAGGATCATCCAGGCCCTCGAAACTATTTGTCTCCAGGGTTTGACTGGCAGGCTTTTCTACTGATACGCCGATTTCGTAATCACCGATGGTGAAGCTGTCACCATCCTGCAGGGCGACACGGTTATTCTTCCCCAAGGGCTGGGCGGAACGGTTTATGAACACCCCATTGGAGCTGAGATCGGTGATATGGAATGATTCATCGCTGAAATCGATCTGGGCGTGGCGTCCCGATATAAAGCGTTCCGGATCGGGTAATACCCAGTCATTCTCATCCCGGCGGCCGATACTCCCGCCCTGCTCATCGAATGTTACAGTCAGGGGCTGTGCCGGGGGTGTCCCGGCAACCTGTTTGACTGTCAATGTAATTTTCATCGCACCGCTTTCAGAAAACATGTCAACAACTGGTTATCTCTGTCGCTTTTCTTCGGCTTCAAGAAAAGTTATAGCTGAATTCTTCATTCTCCACACCAATGTGGATTTTTCCAATCGGGCGTGCCTCCATCTTTTCAATCAGAATGTGTCTGCTGATCTCCGGCAGCAGGGTGTTGGTGAGGATGGCATCCACCATGCGGGCACCGCTCTCCACCTCTGTGCAGCGGCTGATGATCAGCTTCACGACACTATCCTCATAGATGAGCGGAATGCCATGATTTTCCTGGATGCGGGATTCGATACGGCCCAGCTGCAGACGCACTACCTTGGCCAGGACCTCGTCACTCAGAGGATAGTAGGGTATCACCACCAGCCGGCCAAGCAGGGCGGCGGGAAAGACCTTCAGCAGGGGATCGTGCAGTGAGCTGGCGATGGCATCGGGTTCCGGCATCAAATCGGGATCCTTGCACAGATTGTCGATCATCTCCGTGCCCACGTTGGAGGTCAGCAGAATCAAGGTGTTCTTGAAATCGATATGGCGGCCCTCGCCATCTTCCATCCAACCTTTATCGAAGACTTGAAAAAAGATCTCATGGACGTCGGGATGAGCCTTCTCCACCTCATCCAGCAGGACCACGCTATAGGGTTTGCGTCTCACCGCTTCGGTCAATATTCCGCCTTCGCCATAGCCGACATACCCTGGAGGCGCCCCTTTCAGGGTGGAGACCGTGTGCGCCTCCTGAAACTCGCTCATGTTGATGGTGATGACATTCTGTTCACCCCCATACAATGATTCCGCCAAAGTAAGTCCGGTCTCGGTCTTGCCCACGCCGGAGGGGCCGCAGAGCATGAACACGCCGATCGGTTTGTTAGGATTGTCCAGATTGGCCCGTGAGGTCTGGATACGGCGGGAGATCATCTGCAGGGCGTGGTCTTGACCGATGACGCGTCTTGCCAGGGTGTCACTGAGGTTGAGGATGGTTTCGATCTCATTTTTAACCATCCGTCCGACCGGAATTCCAGTCCAGTCACCGACGACGGAGGCGACTGCCTGAGCATCCACGCTGGGCAGGATCAGTGGGCGTTCGCCTTGCAGTTCGCTCAATTCCGATTTGAGTTCGGTCAGACGCTGCATCATCTCTTCGGCCGATTGATCAGATGCGGAATCAGAGTCCGTGTCCTCCGTTTCATCGCTGACACCGATCTTGCTTTGCGTTTCACTATCCTCGCCGGCATTTTCTTCGGTGCCGGTATCTCCATCGCCACCGTTCAATCCCTTGAGCTGGTTTTGTATTTGCAGCAGTTCTTCCACCAGCGCCTTTTCGGTCTCCCAGCGTTCTGAGAGCTGGACCAGGCGATCGCGCTCCTGCTCCAGTTTTTCCAGGGTGGTGCTTTCACGCTCCTCGGTATCCATGCCGATGGCCTTCTCCCGGCCGATGATCGCCAGTTCCGTCTCATAGGCCTCGATGCGGCGCTGGCTGTCATCCACCTCTGCAGGAACAGCCGCCTGGCTGATGGCAACCCTGGCGCAGGTGGTATCCAACAGGCTGACCGATTTGTCCGGCAGCTGACGGGCAGGGATATAGCGATGAGAGAGTCTGACCGAGGCATCCAGTGCCTCATCCAGGATCTGCACCTGATGGTGATCTTCCAGGGTCGATGCCACACCGCGCATCATGCGGATGGCTCGATCTTCGTCCGGTTCATCCACCTGCACCACCTGAAAGCGTCGGGTCAGGGCAGGATCCTTCTCGATATATTTCTTATATTCCGCCCAGGTTGTGGCGGCCACTGTACGCAGGGTGCCGCGTGCGAGGGCGGGTTTCAGCAGATTGGCCGCATCCCCGGTACCGGCACTGCCGCCGGCACCGATCAGGGTGTGCGCCTCGTCGATAAACAGGATGATCGGTTTTTCGGAGGACTGGACCTCTTCGATCACCTGCTTGAGACGATTCTCGAACTCCCCCTTCATGCTTGCGCCGGCCTGCAACAGACCGACATCGAGTACCCGCAGGGTAACCTCTTTCAGGGAAGGGGGTACGTCACCCCGGGCGATCCGCAGGGCGAAGCCTTCCACCACTGCGGTCTTGCCGACACCGGCCTCGCCGGTAAGGATTGGGTTATTCTGACGTCTGCGCATCAGGATATCGACAATCTGGCGGATCTCCTCATCACGCCCGACAATCGGATCGATTTCTCCATTTCCGGCCCGTTCGGTCAGGTCCACGGAAAATTGATGCAGTGCCTGCTGCTTGCCCATCTGGGCAGGGGCGATGGCATCACTGGCCTCACCGGGAGCGGCGCCACCGCCGACTTGGAAGCCGTCACTGGAACGCAGCGCCTGTTCCGGAGAGCCTTCAACCACTTCGTCAAAACGGTCTGTGAGGGTATCGATACTGAGCTTTTTGAACTGGTCGGAAATACGCATCAGGGCATTGCGGAGACTGTTGGTCTTCAATATCCCGATGATCAGATAACCGGTGCGCACCTGGCTGTCCCCGAACATCAGGGTGCCGTAGACCCAGCCTCGTTCGGTGGCCTCTTCCACGTGGGATGAGAGGTCGGATATCGAGGTCGAACCCCGGGGTAATGTGTCGAGAGTTTCGGTTATGTCCTTTGCCAGGTGGGAGGGATCGAGGTTGAACTGCTTGATGATGCGGTGGAGGTCCGAATCCTGAAGTTGCAAAATCTGGTGAAACCAGTGAACCAGCTCCACATAGGGATTCCCGCGCATTTTGCAGAATACCGTCGCACTTTCGATGGCCTTGTAGCCGAGGCTGTTCAGTTTTCCAAACAGTGCGGCACGATTTATCTCGCTCATGTATGAAGCCCTCTGATTTCAAGCGGATGCAGGAACAAGTCATCGCCGTCCCGGCCCAGGGGTTCCTGAGCAAGCCATGTCGTCCAGCCGAGTCGGCTTTCGCCATCCAGGCTTAACTGCGGTACCTCTTGCTCCTGCAGGATCAGGTTCAACTCCCAGTCCTGCTCATCCCCGATATAGTTTTTTACGATTGCGATGAGTCTATTCAGACTCTCGCCGCCGGGTAGCATGCGCTGGTAGTCGTTATATTCGACGGCTCCCATCACAATGCGGAATTTCTGCTGTCCCTGCCAAACCCGGTCACCGATGATAATCGTCGCCCCCAGTGTACTGATATCCGCCGAGGCGCCCAATCGACAACGGCTGTTGTCAGGCAGTTCGATCCAGGTTCCGACAAACTCGTCGATATGTACCGGAAGTTGGAAAAAGTCTTGTATGATCGCTTCCAGACCTTCTGCATTGCGGGTCTGATCCGAGAGTCTCCCGGCATAGTGCAGTTTTGCCAGGTCCGGCATCGCGTCGCGATCACGAAGGTGGGGGGATCCGATGCCGAATACAGAACCGAGATAGTTACCGAATCTGTCCTGTTCCGGGCGATCGAAACTGACGGTCGGCTGACTGTTTGCCCAGACCCGGTAGAAGAGGGTCAGCAGCCGATGCTGAAAGTGATCGAGAAAAGCGACTTGGGTGGCGTCATGCTCGTTGTGTATTCGGTCGTGGACATATTCGGTCAGATGAAGTGGGAGCGGCCCGTTAGGGCCTAACAAACCAAAAAAGTAGACACCCAGACGGGGCGGTAATCCCCGCTTGCCCTGTTTGAATGAGGAGAGGGTCGATGGCTGAAACCCCATGGTCGGATCCTGACCGAGTCGAATTGCATCATGTTTGGTATGCAATGACTCGCCCAGACGGGGCTGTTTCGGATAGGCGCACTCCAGCCGCCGCATCGCCTGATAAAAATCAAAGCGATAGGGCCCCTGTTGCAGCCTGTCAAACAGGCCTAGAGCGTTTGTCTCAGACCCAGCCTTACCGGCCATCGCATGATCTCTCCGCGTTGCAGGGTGACAATCACCGTCTCCGTGAAGGAGTTGATTGCCGTATATTTTCGAAAAAACTGTTCCATCATCGCACCAAACAGGAATGCACCACTGCCTTCGAATGACATTTCATCCAGAGTCAGGGTTACCTCCAGGCCACGCCCGAAAGCGATGGGTCCAGGCGAGGGTAGTCGCCGGTTGACCGGTTTAGATGTAATCGATACGACTCCCTCGATCTGTTTACGCATTGTCGGATCGCTGGTGTCGGCATAGAGTTGCAAAAAATCCTTCAGTGCCGCTGTACTCTGTTCCCGGTCCTCACCGGACAGTGACAGGTAATTGAGCGAAAGATGATTGATCAGACGCCAACTGATGCCTCCCTTCGCGGTGGATGGCTTGGGCTTCGTGGGAGAACCGATACAGCGGATATTATTCACCGGGGTACTGCTGTCGAGGCTGAAGTTTGATTCGCCGTGACCCAGTGGAAGATGTATCGATAGATCACGATTGGTACAGAGTGTCGTTACTGAAAGCTGCCGTAGATCACTTTCAAAGGGGGCTTCGTCCCCATCCACGATAGAGATAAATACCTCACTGCCCACATAGCTGGAACGGGTGCCCTCACGCTGTTGTTTGGATGACAGCAACCTTGGCATTCTATGGGTGGCGTAATAGGCTCGAGGCTGATCGGTTGAGATAAAGTCATTACTGGCATAGAAGGGATAGAAGGTCTGACTCTGCTCGCTACTGCTGCCGAAACCCTTGATCTCATCTATTTCATACACCTCATAGTCCATAGGCCTGGTCCGGTCGGGCAGGATATGATATTCCGCTTCACTGTCGGTCAAATGGATACGGTCGGCGCGTTTCGGAAAAAGGTTGATGCACGGAGCGCAGTAGAGCAGGAAATTTGACTCGTTCAGACTATCTTCAAGTTCGGGGTCACTCTCATCGAGCATGATGAAGAGATCCAGTGCATTTCCCTCACAACTACTGATGACCCGCTGCAGGTCGAACAGTTCGATGAACATGAATCGCTCGGGTAGCGCATAGTATTCCGCCAGGAACCGATAACCCTGAAATGATCGGGGACCATATGGCAGCAGGGATTCGTCTTTCTCAAATCCCATGATGCGTGCCGGTCTGGGAGCTGACGTGGTGCTGTATCGATCCGAATCCGGATTTTTACCGTTGATACACAAGGCGTGGCCTGCCAGCGCCTCAAAGGTACGCATTCCGGTTTCCCCTCCGGTTAAAAAGAGGGGCAGTTTGTTCAGATCGAGCTTGTTGAATGGGATCTCACCGGTAGTGTTCAGCCTGATGCGTATGGCAGCCTTGGCCTTTTCCTGTCTACCTATACCTGCCAGATTGATTGCAGCCGGTGTGGGGAGATAGTCCGCGCTTTGAATCTCGATCGGCCATAATGTGACATCTTGTGCACTGCGATAGATACAGGCCGTTTGACTCCGCTTGCCAAGGCGGCTGCGCAGGATCGAGTGCCGGGGCAGCAGAAAGCCGTCTCCCAGGGAGGGTTCCAGCATGTCGGCCTGGAACTGAACCACCATCATCGAAGGAGTGGGGCAGAGATAGTGGGGAAAGACCCGCTCCATCAGATGCTGAGTAAAGCGTGGGAACTCCTCATCGATCTTAAGCTGGATTCTGGCCGCGAGAAAACTGAAGCCCTCCAGCAGGCGCTCCACATAGGGATCGGCACATTCGAATTCGTCGAGTGAAAGGCGGCTGGCAATCTTGGGATAGGATTTTGCGAACTCTGCCCCCATTTCGCGCATGAACTGCAATTCACTGTTGTAATATTTGAGTAATCTCGGATCCATGGGATTACTCCATGCCTGAACTGAATGCATCGGACAGGGTCACGCCACCTTCCTCCAGGTCGATCTGGGTCTTGATAAGCAGATGGGAAGGTGTCGGCACCGCCCATAGCTGACCCTCGATTTCAAACATCAATCGATTGTGGCTCTCTTTGCCGCTGTCTCTGATAGAGCGTACCCTGACGGATTGCGGTAATATGCGCGGCTCATAATCCTGAATCGCCTGCCGTACCAAACGTTCCAGTCGCGCAAGATCCATCCCCGTTACCAGATGTCCCGAGAGTTCCGTAAGACCATAGTTGAGTACTGAATGTTCCACCTCCGGGTAGGCATTAAGATCTTCTGTGGTCGAGAGATTGGTAGTGTTCAGCAACCAGGCTAAATCACGCATGACCATTTGTCGAAGCCGACGCATGGAGATTATGCGCTTATCCTGTGATTCACGGGTTTTGCCTGGCTCATCGTCGGTTAGCCGGTCAAGCAGAGACGGTTGTAACTGATTTTGTTGTTTAGCGGTTTTCAAGCTGAATACTCCGATTAACCGCCATTTGCTTGGAACGTTTGATATGCATACTGAATGATTGGTTTGACTAGTCCGCTTCGCTCGCTATCGATGTTTTAAAATCAATCTGACGGGTACTCAACAGGGGATACTCGTCCAGATTGGTTGTAAACATCCTTTGACCCAGCCCGGTATAGAGTCCTTGGTAGGGTTCCAGCCATTCGGTTTTCCTGGAAAGCTTCAGCATCGCATCGCTCTCTTCCTCGGTGGTCGGGTATCGCGCAGGAATCAGCGCAACAGTCTGACCTTCGTTCTCAAACGTCAAATGGGCAGGCGCCCACACCATGTCCCTCAGATCCTCAGGGGTATCGATAGTCACCTGTTTCAGGCGCTGCATCGGAATCCAATAGTATCGGCCATTGATGATCGCCTCCAGCATCGGTCCGATACGATTATCGGCATCGGCAATCCATTCGAAAGGCTGCTCATCGATAGTGCCGGCGCTTCCTGGCGCCAACTCAAAGGCCTGATTGCGCAGTGTTTCGGCTTGAGCGTATTCCCCGGCTCCAGCTTGTTTCAGTGCTTCGATGAGAAATGCGGTCCACTCGGGGGGATCGCCGAATATCAAAGGGGATTTCTCACCGCTGAATATCTCTTTTCGGAACAGTTCGCAATGTATCGCCTCGCGATAGGTCTGCGTCATCGGTAGATTCAGTGAATCCATGTCGCCTGCTACGTCCAATTGACTCAGTGCGCGTTCCCATTCACCGATTACGCAGAGTAATTGAAAGAGAAAGACCCGTAATTTCGCGTTCGAGGGCTCTTTTCGGATTGTCTGCTGCAGTGCCTGGAGAGCCTCGTCTAATTGACCCTGTTTTAAAAAATCTTCTGCATCCATCGTGATGACCTTATATGCTCTCTGATCGAGGCAAATTGCGACGATCCCAATGAAATGTGATTGCCGGGACTTGTTAACACTAATTCAATTAGCCCAGCTGAGACTGTTTTTCATCCGGCAAGGCAGAATGAGCGATGACTGCTCAAGGATACCTATGATGATGAGTAACAATGAGTGATCCCAAAGCTTCCGCAAAATACGATGGTATCTTTGCTCCCGTGATATAAAATCCAAGGCTGACAGTTCCTTGGGTCAACACACCCATCACTCCCCTTGGGGAGCAATGGTGTCTGTTGTGATTTATATTGAAAATTGAACTGTTATGAGATGCATTACTCCTGTTTGTTGGTCTCAAGATTCCAGGTTCTGTCCGTGGCGGCACCAGGTTTACCGGTATGATCAATAGGTGTGTACTCCCATTTGATCTTGCCGTATGCGAATTCTACGGTTTCAACAGGTTTGGTCTCATCACCCGCACTGCCACCGGGCATGACCGAATTGACGATGACATCTTCCATGGTGTATTTCATAAAGGTGTGTTTGTCACCTGAAGCCAGACATAGTTCGACTTCCACCTTTGGGATGTGTTCGCCTTTGGCGCACTTGATGTTGAGATCGGGCGTCCCATTGTCTACGGTCTTTACCGCCAGGAAAGGCGCGAAGTCGGCTCGTCCGCCGGTTCGACCACCGGTGCCGCTGGCGCCGGAAACAGGCTGTGAAACCCCGTGACTGTAACTCAATAATTCGATCCATTTACTGTGGGCATCATCGGTGCTTTCACCATCAACCCCCTCAATCTTCATAAACATATCAACTGCCATGATTAAATCCTCCAGTTAGTGGTTTCGCGATATCAGGCTGTCTTCTCGGAAGGCAGCTTTGATACCAGTCGTAGAGAAACCGTCAATCCTTCCAGCTGGTAATGCGGTCGCAGGAAAAATTTAGACGTGTAGTAACCAGGGTTGCCTTCGACTTCTGAGACAACAACTTCGGCTGCTGCCAGCGGTTTGCGCGCCTTGTCTTCTTCGGATGCGGTTGCCGGATTGGGTTCAACATAATTCTGAATCCATTTGTTGAGCCATTTCTCCATGTCCTCGCGCTCTTTAAAGGAGCCGATTTTGTCGCGTACGATGCATTTCAGGTAGTGCGCAAAACGGCAGCTGGCAAAGAGGTAAGGGAGACGCGCCGCCAGATTGGCATTCGCGGTTGCATCCGGGTCGTCATATTCAGATGGTTTTTGCAGAGACTGGGCGCCGATAAAGGCGGCAAAGTCTGAGTTTTTTCGATGAAGCAGAGGCATGAATCCGTTTTTAGCCAGCTCCGCTTCACGACGATCCGAGATGGCGATCTCGGTCGGGCATTTCATATCCACACCGCCATCGTCGGTGGGGAAGGTGTGTGTCGGTAGACTCTCCACTGCGCCACCGGACTCAACGCCGCGGATTCGTGTTGTCCAACCATACATTTTAAACGCCCGGTTGATGTTTACCGCCATTGCGTAGGCGGAGTTCGACCAGGTGTATTTGTTATGTTGTGCGCCTTCCGTGTCCTCTTCAAAATCGAATTCTTCGACCGGATCCGTCTTGGCGCCGTAAGGAAGGCGTGACAGAAAGCGTGGCATGGCCAGGCCGACGTAACGGGAGTCCTCGGACTCTCTCAGAGAGCGCCAGGAGGCGTATTCAGGCGTCTGGAATATCTTTGTCAGATCCCTTGGGTTGGCCAGTTCCTGCCAGGAATCCATCTGCATGACCGTCGGCGCCGCACCGGCAATGAATGGAGCGTGGGCCGCTGCCGCAACCTTGGACATGTTTGTGAGCATCTCCACATCGGGCGGTGATTGGTCGAAATGGTAGTCGCCGACCATACAGCCATAAGGTTCGCCGCCGAATTGACCATACTCCTCCTCATAGACCTTCTTGAAGATCGGGCTCTGATCCCAGGCGGTCCCCTTGAATTTCTTCAGGGTCTTGCCAAGTTCCTGTTTGGAGATATTCATCACCCTGATCTTCAACATCTCGTCGGTTTCGGTATTGTTCACCAGATAGTGAAGTCCGCGCCAAGTGCCCTCCAGCTTTTGGAACTCCTCGTGGTGCAGGATCAGGTTGACTTGTTCGGTCAGCTTTCTGTCGATCTCGGCGATGATGCCCTCGATGGTTTCGACGGCATCGTCTGATACGATGCTGGTCTCTTTCAACACCTGCTCGGCCAGTGTCTGCACGGCACTGGTAACCGCTTCCTTGGTTCGCTCGGTCTTGGGCTTGAACTCCTGTTGAAGCAGTGCTGAAAACTCGTCGGGAACTACGCCAAGTGTCGACTCTTTGCCTTCGGACTGTTGGGTATCTGTTTCAGCCATGCTTTACTCCTCTGCTGAGGACGAATCCTCAGATGATGCTTCGTCAGGATTGGGGGAAGAGGCCAGGGATTGCAGCAGTGTCGGATCCTGCAAAGCCTTGGCGATCAGTTCCTCCGCGCCGGATTTGCCGTCCATATAGGTCAGCAGGTTGGCCAACTGTGTACGGGCATCGAGCAGTTGCCGCAAGGCTCCGACCTTTTTGGCTACCGCAGCAGGTGAAAAGTCATCCATGTTCTCGAAGGTGATGTCCACATTGATGTTGCCTTCACCTGTCAGTGTATTCGGTACCCTAAAGGCGGTACGCGGTTTCATGGCCTTGAGACGTTCATCGAAATTATCGACGTCGATCTCAAGCATCTTACGCTCGGCTACCGGCGCTAACGCCTCTTCCGGTTTACCAGATAGATCCGCCATCACTCCCATGATGAAAGGTAGCTGGATCATCTTTTCAGCCCCGTAGAGTTCCACGTCGTACTCAATCTGGACCCTGGGTGCCCGGTTTCGGGCTACGAACTTCTGGCTGCTCTCTTTTGCCACGATCTACCTCTCTATTATCTCTAAACCTGTTCGGTATGTTGCCACTATAAATCGATTCCGGCAGGGTGATTCCCCGACCCTACCTGTCTTCTTCCTTCCACAGAAAATCAAATTGAGACATGCCATTCGGCGCCAAGTCCTGGACGATCTCGTAAAAGTCCATCTTCACCAGCCGTTTTGCTCGGTCAAGTAGCAATGGTATAGGGCTGGATGGTTCGTTTTTCCGGTAATATTGGTTGATTCGCTCTAAGGCTCTGATGACATCGTCACGGCTGTTGATGGTGCCGGAAGGCGTGTTCTGCTGTTGTGCCGATGCGCCACTCCCATCCTGCATCGTCTCCTCTTCCAATGTGTCGACACCGGCGCGAGTCGCCACCTCTTTTTCCAGCAGTCTCATATGATCCACGAGGGATTGAAGATCGGGTGCCTGATCAATGCCTACTCGTTCATTTAGCTGACTCTCTATTGCATTCACACATTCGATGGCACGGCGGATATGGGACAGGGTCTGTTGCGTCTGTTCCGATGGGCACTCGCGGAATGCGGCGTCGATCTGATCGAGCGCAATCTCCTGGTTATCCGCATCGGCGGGTTGCAGATTGCCGGTGGCAATCTGAATATCCCGGTAACTGTAGCTCCCCATAACGTTGGATGTAACCACAGGGATCTTATTGACGGCGGCCAGGGTGTCGAAGGGGTCGCATAGATTGATCAGGGTATTGATTCTGATCGTTGGATCGTTGTTGTCGTCAGGATCGAGTTGAGGATGCATGCTCTCCCAATATTGATCAATATATCCCTTGATGAGATCGAGACCGTCGGAGAGTCCGGCAAAGCCATCGGTGTGAATCAACGCGCGGGTGAGGTAGATGGCAGCCCGCAGGTCCTTGCTCTGCTGCAAGATCTGTAGTGCCTTGTTTTTCAGTTCACGCCAGTCCGGGTCTTCGGCCGGAACGATAGTGTCACCGAACTCCTGCTCCGCTTTACCCTCTGACGCCCTTTCCATCTCACTGAACAGGGGGTCATATTCCATGTCGGAACCTGCCGGGGCTTCCTCTGAGACCGCAGTGAGAAGTTTTTCAAGGTCGATGGTCGTCGTCAATCCTTCATCCCCCATGGAATAGCGTTGTTCACACTATGTTGGCTACCTGCTTATCTGATCTGTTTCTATCTTTCCGATGTTGATTTTGCCTATCCCTTTTAACCACTAGGTTTAGCACAAAACCGTTGTAGTTGATACTATAACAAAAGCCGATAAGTGGAAGTTAAATATTACCATTTTGGTCAATTAAGTAATTATTTACACCCTGGTTTATCGTCGCTGACGTAGCGGGTGAACATTTACATGATGGCACTTCTGTTGCGCTGTCCATAAAACCGCCGTCAACCGCTGGAAAAGCCAAGATGCTGGAACCAAGGGAGCTGAAGGGTGTTCCTGTTACGGCTGCCGATAACCGGGACAAGACCGAGATTGAGTAATTGCTCGATCTGTTGCTCATTTAGCAGTTGTTTGGTGCAGGGCTGAAGGTGGCGCTCACCTTCGCTCTGGTAGGTAAAGGCCGGTAAATCGGTCAATAACGATGCCTGGACCGTATCCTCCTCGGTCATCCACCGATTTATCAGCACAACCGCCTGCGCATAGGCCGGATTGCCCCATAACATCTCATCAATCGTCCAGTTTTGATTTAGCTCTTCGAATGATAGTGATTGAACAGGGTCGGTGGCGGAACCGTAGGGCAGACGGAGCAGCGTCTCGGGATACAGCAGCGCTATTCTCCTGGCTGAGGGTTGCTTTCTGAAGGCGTGCCAGGCATTGAAGGAATTCCCGGATTTGACCTGATCGTTGAGGAAACTCGAAGAGGATCCGGCCAGCAGTGTGCCGTCAAAACGATCTATCAGTAATCCCAACCAATCCAGCATCGTTGTGCTTTCCAGATCGGGGCCATAATTGTGATCGTCTATAAGTATAAAACTGGATTCTAATAAATCTTGTCGTTCAAGCGTCTCCATGATTACTCGATAGAGAGAAGAGGTTGTTGGCTCCGTATGACTCGACCGTTCCAGCTCCAACTCGGAGCGCCGGATATCCAAGAGATAGCATTTTATAGAGGGGTCGGGCTCAATACTGTGCAACAACCAATCCGCGGAACGCCAGCTTGCTTCCAGTTTTTGGAAACTTGCATTGTGCAAAACACTTCTCAATAAAATGGTTTTTTCTGTCTCATCGATCGTATCGGCAGGCGGCTCATCGGATGCATCAGACTGATTCGCGCCAGAAGCGTTTTCGGCAAGCCTGCGAACCGCATCCGCAATCATCGATTGTTTGGCACTGCTTAAAGACGAACCTAATTCCTGTTGCCGTTTCCCAGACAGGGGGTGTTGACCGAGCAACCGTGATAGTGTCTCCTGTTGTGATTCATCCCCATCAGATCCCTCAACAACACCTGATACTTCCTTGCTGCGATCATCGGGGGTGGTTTGGGTCTGCTGCTTACACGTTACAGGTTGATAATCAGCCAGTTGTTCGAGCAGTCCATCGGGGTGAAAATCATCAATGGATTTGAATCGAAGTGTGATTTGTTGGTTCGAGTCGCCCACCAGCGTAAGCGAAGGTTGTAGTATTGCGATCTGCTTGTCGATTGTTTCGACTTCGATACTGCGTAGTGAAGGGCCACTTTCAGAGATTGGATTGGCGCTGCCGGTTCCTCCGCCAAAGGCTCCGAGCATGACAATTGAAAAGCCTTTGGCAGACTCCCGTGTGTGATGCCGATCCGCCTTTCTACCAAGCCCGACCGAGAAGTGCATTCGCTCCGACATATTATTATCTCATCCTTATTGTGTGTGGCAGTCAACGGAACTATGTCACTCAACAAACCCCAAGCGTAGCAGGTCGTGGCAACTGTTCAATGTCCATAAAACCCTATCTATTGAGTATATTGGGTATAAATCACGTTGTGTGACTACTCAATTATGTCTCGCATGAGTATCTTTGTCTTGACCGCCAGGATGAATAATCAGGCGATCAGGAACTCGGCATAGTGATGGGCGGATTGGTTATTGTGCAGTGCATTGTAAAAAGGGACACATAGTCAGTGTGTAAAACTACCTATACGACAGCATTGACCGAAGCTATTCTGAATCACATACTCTAAATACTTAACATGCTTTCGTATAATCTCTCCATCTCGAGAGCATTTAGGCATGAGACAAACAATGACAATGCTTAATTAGATGCGCAGGAGTCTTGGATGGCTTTCACACAGAGTAATCGGCAGCTACAGATCAAAACCCCGTTGGGTCCGGATGAGCTCTTGATCCTCAAGCTGGAGGGGCGTGAGGAGCTGGGTCGGTTGTATGAATTTACAGTGGACCTGCTGAGTGACAACGAATCGGTGTTACATGACGATCTGTTGGGCAAGAAGATGACGGTCGAGATGGACATGGTGAACACCAGCAAGCGCTATTTCGACGGTTATGTGAGTCGTTTCACCCAGGTTGGGCACATGGCCTATTTTGCCCACTACCGGGTCACGCTGCGGCCGTGGCTTTGGTTGCTGACGCAGACCTCGGACTGTCGCATCTTTCAGAACAAGACCGTGCCTGACATCATCAAGGAGGTGTTTCAGGACAATGGTTTCAGTGATTTTGAGGATCGGCTGAGCGGCAGTTATCGGGAATGGGAGTATTGCGTTCAGTATCGCGAGACCGACTTCAATTTCGTCAGCCGGCTGATGGAGCAGGAGGGGATCTACTACTATTTCAAGCACGAGGCGGGCAAGCACACGTTGATATTGTGTGATGATTACAGTTCGCACAGTGTGCTGGAGGCGTATTCGGAGATTCCCTATTTACCGCCGACGGAGACCGGGTCGAGCCGTTGGCGTGATTACATTCACAGCTGGAAGTTCAGCAAGTCGGTACGGCCGGGGAAGTATGCGCAGACCGATTACAATTTCGAGACGCCGAAGTCGGATCTTTCGACGAATGCCCTGATGCCGAGAAGCCACCCCCATGCGGACTATGAGATCTACGATTATCCGGGCGAGTATGATGTGCCGCCGGATGGAGAGACTTACGCCAGGCACCGGATACAGGAGTTGCAGGCAGGTCATGAGGTACTGGAAGGGAAAGGCAATGCGCGCGGGATAACGACGGGTGGTCTGTTCACTATGACCGAGCATCCGCGAGGGGATCAGAACCGGGAGTATCTGGTGACCGGGGCGTACTACATGCTGCATTCGGATGCCTTCGAGTCGGTGCCTGAGATTGTGGAAGGGCCGTTATATGGCTGTGAGTTCAGCTGCTTTGACACAAGAGAGGGGTTTCGTTCGGCGCGGTCCACACCGAAGCCGATGGTGCAGGGGCCGCAGACGGCGGTGGTGGTGGGTCCGTCGGGCGAGGAGATCTACACGGATGAGTATGGCCGGGTGAAGTTGCAGTTTCACTGGGACCGTTACGGTCAGCGGAATGAGAACAGTTCCTGCTGGGTGCGTGTGGCGCAGGTGTGGGCGGGGAAGAACTGGGGAGCAATGCACATACCGCGCATCGGCCAGGAGGTGATCGTCGATTTTCTGGAGGGTGATCCGGACCGGCCGATCATTACCGGGCGTGTCTACAATGCGGATCAGATGCCGCCCTATGATCTGCCCGCCAACATGACCCAGAGCGGGATCAAGAGTCGCAGTACGAAAGGGGGTAATCCCAACACCTTCAACGAGATCCGCTTCGAAGACAAGAAGGGTTCCGAAGAGCTCTATATCCACGCTGAGAAAAACCACAGGAATATCACCGAGAGCAGCCGCACCGAAAGCGTAGGCTATGATCGCTCACTCACCGTCGGGCATGACAAGTCTGAGCAGGTCAATAACGATAAGACCATTACCATCGCCAAGAATCATACCGAGACCATCGGTGTGGACATGACACAAACGGTGGGTTCCAACAAAACAGAGACCGTGGCGTTGAACAAGTCGGAAACCGTTGGTGTCAACAGCACGGAGACCGTAGGCGCCGCCAAGGTGCTCACCATCGGTGCTGCGTATCAGGTTTCTGTAGGTGCGGCGATGAACGAGACAGTGGGTGGCGCCAAGGCGGAAGAGGTCGGTGGCGCCAAACTGGAGACCGTAGCTGGCGACAGAAAAGCCAGTGTTGGCGGTGACAGGGGTGACACGGTCGGTGGAGACCTGTCAGAGGAGGTGGACGGTGAAAAGAAATCCAGTGTAAAAGGAAAGTACAGCATCGATTGTCAGGACAAATATGAACTGACGGCCGCGAGCAAGATTGAACTGAAAACCGGTGCCGCGTCCATCAGCATGGAACCAAGCGGGAAGATCGAGGTTTCAGGGACCGATGTGACCTTCAAAACCGCTGCAGGCAAGGTGCATATCGATGCTGGCGGTATCATCACAATCAAGGGCACTATGGTTAAGATCAATACGTGATAAATAAAGTATTAATATCGATGAACGGATATCGGCAAAATGTTAATGAGGGGGACTATAAATGAGTGGCAAACCTGCCGCACGGGTAGGCGATACGATCTTATGTAGCTTACCTCAAGTACTTCCTGCCGTTCCGCCGATCCCCCACGCCCCGCCACCGGGGCTGCCTATCATACCGCCTGGGGCGATTACGGTATTGGTCGGTGGCAAGCCGGCAGCACGGATGGGCGACATGAGTATCTGCGTTACGCCGGTACCCGCGCCGAATCCCATTATGCGCGGCGCCTTTCCCGTACCTATCATGAATATGCCGGCCGCCAGACTGAGCGATTCAGGCACCCATCCCGGCTCGGTGATCATGCCCCCTTGTTGCCCGACGGTACTGATCGGCCTATCCGGCGTCACCGGCAATCCCAGATTGGGCAATCAGGCCTGTCAAAACATGGCGGCGGGGAGAAACCCTGCCCCCGGATCCAGCGACTCGGGTGGTAATCCCATTGCATCCAACACCCCCGGCCAGAGCTACAACAATTGCGGCATTGAATCTTCAAGACAGATCGTGCAGCAAGCCACCGGGGCGAATCCCGGCCAGGAAGCCATGATGAACACCGCCATTGCCAATAACAATGCAACCCAGCCTGCCATTGGCAGTGCCGGAAGCGGCGGTCCCGTGACGGCGGCGAATCAGGCCTGGTACAGCGGTGGTACCACCTCGGGGCAGCAGGCTTCAATCCTCACCAATAACGGTGTGCCGTCAAGCAGAGTGGCCCCCACTTCAACAGGACTCCAGCTCAGCCAACTGGAAACCGCGCTTTCCCAGGGAAGGGGGGTGATTGCCAATGGCGATGTTTCAGGTCTGCCGGGGTGGGGGACGCAGACAGGTGCACACGCCGTAACGGTTACCGGTTACGAATACGATGACGATGGCAATATCACCCATGTTATCTACAACGATACCGGCATCGGTGCCTGTAATCAGCGGGCGACGGCTGCCCAGTTTCAAAATTTTCTGACGACAGGTGCGAATAACTCAATTGCAAATGGTTTTGCACCATCTGGTGCGGCAGTTACCAATAACCCGATTTGGTAGCCAGGGTCATGGACAAGAGGGAATTCTTGTATGCCAAACTATTTTTGTTGTTCTTATGTATTAACACGACAGGTGTATCCGCCATGTCCATGAAAGAAGCGGTCCAGCAGATCGGACAGCACGCGAATATGATGCCTATAGAACGCGGTATCACTTTGCCTATGGTGAAGATCGAGAATAAAAGGGTAATCGTACGGCGGCTTATCTACTTTACCCGTACCACGCCGGAACACGGGACCGCCATAACAGAACCTCAATATGTCGCGATTTATGATCTAACAGGCGCTGCCTTCGTAACCATAAAGCGCTTCGAGATGGACGTGCCGAACCTTAGACCGCCACCATGGATTCACAACAGACCGGCGTTTGACAAGCCCGAGGATATCATTCCGGAATTTGAACGCATATGGACGCTTTATGACTTGCTGATTCCTGCATTTATAAAAGGAGATGCGGGGATCAGTTCCGAAATCAGGCAGGCGGCCAAACAGTATGTCCACTACTTCGACCGGCATGCGGAAAAGCCCCTGTTGCCATTTTATGATGTGTTCGGAGGGGATTTCTTGCACTGGGTTGGACATGCCGCCAATTCCTAGAGGCTGAATCTACAGGTATCCATTCAATGTCTGATCAACAATCCACATCGGTCGTCACCGCATCGGCAAGAAACCTCATCGGTCCGTCACTTCAATTTGCAAACTATATGAGTCTGCCCATCCCGGTAATGGGTAATAACAGACTCCTTTTTGCTTTTTTAGCGGGCAGGGGAGAGGCGGTCGATCCGGATTTGGGCTATCAGATATGGCCTCCCAGTCTGCTGGCTCTGTTCGATACCGGTACTGGCCAATTCCATGAGTTAAGGGCAGTTACCCCCGGGTATTTCTCAGTTGATCGGGCTGCGGATCAAGCGATGGGCAAAGGTGTGTCGCCACCTGAAAAATACACCATGGAATATCTGCAAAATGAACTCAATCTTTTTCAGTGTTGCGATAATGTGATCACAGCAGTACGCGCTAAGCAGCCGCATCAAAGTGATCTCAAACGGTTTGACGAATTTTTCAGAAACCTTACCGAGGAGACCCTGTTACCCTTTTATCAGCGATTATGCATGGCGAAAGTAGAGTGACAGGGCAAGATTTGCGAGGCGATCATGTGTGAAAATCCATCACCTGCCCGAAACAACCGCCCCGTTCCAGCTGGCCCATCGCCGGGCATCGCCCATGCAGGATTCGGCTCTGCCCAGCCACAGGGAGCGACAGCATCGCCCGGACAACCTGGTCCTACATTGATCGGTTGGCCCAGACAGTTGACGTGGAACGATTTCAGAGACATTCAAAGCCGGCCCCGAGGAGAGTCCGAGGATGCGCGAATCTCCATGGGGTTTCGACCTGGCAGAGTCAGGGTAGTAGAAGAGGAATCGGAACACAGATTGGGCGAGATGGAGTTCGAGATGGTTCTGAATGCCGCTGGGTCATGGGCCGTGGTTTCCGCAAAAACCACAGAACTCCTTGCGCACGAACAGGGTCATTTCGATATAGTCGGCCTCTGCTACCGGGATCTTGTAGCGGAAGCGAGGACCTTGCGGGGAAGATCAAGAAACAGACTGCTCCTGGCCATGCGCCAGGCCATGCGCGAACATGATCAGCGAGCAGAGAGTTTAACCCGGGAATACGAAACTCAGACTGAACATGGGCGCAACCAGGCTAATCAGCAAGCATGGCAGCGACAAATAGCGGCCTGTCGTCAAAGTGGCATGCACTTGACAGCACCACCATTGAGCACTGCTGAGTAAAAAGATCAGCTGACATGGAATTACTTAATGCCACACCAATGCAGGTCGGGTATACAATGAGTATGCTTCCCGATGGACGTGAGCTGCTTGTGGTCGTTGTAAAAGGTACATTCACTATGCCTGAGAGGGGCGGGCAGCCTGACTATACCGAACCTCAAAAGCCGTTGGTAGAGGCCGATATCTACACAGGTGAGCCTGGCTTTTCCGCACCGCTTCATGAACTTGATTATGCGCCTTTCAAACGACACTGCGATGTTCTATTGATCGGGAGTGCTTACTCGCCTAGAGAAAAACCGACATCAAGAGTTGAAGTAACCTTGCGATTGGGACCCCTGTTAAAATCATTCGCCGTCACAGGCGATCGCTATTGGGAATCGGGTAATATCTCAATTCGTCCGGGCTATGCAGGTATCTTTGATAGAATGCCGATCAGCTATGATCGTGCATTCGGCGGAATAGATGATCATCACAAGAATATAAATAAGCACAGTGTATTCATGAATAATCCTGTCGGTAAGGGTTACCATCGAGAATTGAGCCGATCTTTTGTCAACGGTTCGCCAATGCCGAACACGGAGGAGCTGAAACGACCAGTGACCATGCCAAATGGAACTTATACCCCGATGTCGTTCGGTCCGATAGGGAGAGGCTGGGTTCCGCGACTCCAACTGGCTGGTACATACGATCAGAACTGGCGAGACAATATCTTTCCGTTACCACCTGAAGATTTTGATTCTGCCTACTTTCAGTCCGCACCTGCTGATCAGCAGATTCCCTATCCTCAAGGTGGAGAACGAGTGTTTCTGGAAAACCTGACTGAGGAAGGGCACACCGGCTTTACCTTACCAGAGATAGATGTGCCTGTGGTTTTCTTTTATCAGATGGGCAAGAGCATTGAAAAAAAGGCGGTGATAGACACTATCGTTCTGGAACCTGACCAGGACCTGTTCACAATGACTTGGCGTACTTTCATACCACTAAACAAGAATATTCTGGAGATACCTCAGATACTGATCGGAAGAAAATCACGAGGCTGGTGGCGTGCGCGTGAGTTGGGGAAAGCCTATTACCCATCATTGCAGCATATGGTACGAGATAGAATGAGACAATCTGTTGTGAAAGATTGAAGAGATAGTCCAAGCAACGATACATGCCCGTCAAAATTCAGGATAAATAAGTTTACTGAAATGAGCGCGATCTCAATCCAAACATGGTTGCCACTGCTGTTTTTTGCTATTGGCGTATATCATGCAGTGACGGCATGGAATGTGTACCGGCATAGGGACAAAAAAACGAACACGCCTCTTTTTAAGGCAAAAGCTCGAGTAGCAGGGCTTTTTATAGTTGTGGCGCTACTGCTGTATATTTTTCTATAGTGGCAAAATAGCGCGAATCAACAATTCCCAACACTCCAGCACAATCAATAATAAAACAGTTATTGCTGCACGATGAAAATATCAGTGTAGTGAAATCCGTTTTATGTTTTGTTGGTACGATCCCCTATCCGGGTAAATTTATACGATGATTGGGTAAACAGGCTGTTAATCAGGGGGGGCAATTAGTGCTAATGTGGATTGATAGATACCCGGGCTGGAGTTGGGGATCTCAACCGCATTGGCAACCTTGCGGTAGAAATCAGGCATGCCCGCCATGCCTACTACTGCATAGCCATAGCCTTTCAGTCGCATATCCAACAGGCACGCTCTGGTCAGTGAACTGCCGATACCGTTACCGCGTGCTGACCCAACAACGCCTAAGGGACCGAAATAACCGAGTGCGGTAGCGTCGTAACAGGCAATCCCAAGCAGAGATGACTCACGTTGCGCGATAAAACATGAGCATGGAGTATTGTTAAGTGCGTGCTGAAACTCCCCTAACCAGGTTTGTGGGAAGTGCTTTTCAGCCCAGGAATGGACCGCCGACCGATCGGGACCAATCGGTTTGCGAATAGTCACCTGTCGTTCTGCCTGCTGTGAAATGAAACTCCAATCGATATCCATATTGAAGAGCTTGATAAGCATGTCATTATTTGCCATCTTTACTTTCCCTAATGCCATTTAGCTGAAGAGCCTGGATTTTGACAGACGTCAACCCACAAACAGAGACAGTAAACGCTGAAATCCGCATTGGCAACCGCACCATTCGCTTCTCTGCCCAGTTTACCAATGAAGCGGTTCAGCTGCATGAGTTACTCCCATTGTTCCAGAATATTACTGATAAAGTGGTTGAAATCGCGATTGCCGAGGTGATTGATAGCGGTAAGCGGATCTCCTGTCAAAGTGGATGTGGCGCCTGTTGCTCTCAACTGGTACCCATCAGTAAAGCAGAAGGTGCAGTACTGTTAAACCTCGTAGAATCATTGCCTGAGGCAAGACGTTCAGAAGTGAGATCGAGGTTTGCAAAGAACATGGCCGTACTGGAGGGAACGAACCCCGGGCTATTCGAAAAGCTGGAGATGGCTGCGCTCGATCATGACAAGGAACGAATCAAGGCCATTGGCCTGGCCTATTTCGATCTCAACCTGCCATGCCCTTTTTTGCAGGATCAATCCTGTTCGATACATCCGCATCGACCGTTGAGCTGCCGGGAATTTCTGGTCGTCTCCGATCCTGCCTATTGCGCCAGGCCCGGTCCGGCGGTGGTGGAAAACGTGGTCCTGCCAAAAAGAGTCTCTTCGATTCTCTATAACCTGAGCAGCCGGGATTCAATCAGTGATACCGGTTTCATGCCCTTGATCCAACTATTGGCAAGCGCAGAGTCGATCCAAACCGGACAACCGGCCCCTGCACCTGCCATGGATTGGGTGAATCGTTTTCTAGAACACCTTGGCGGCTAAAACTCCATGCGCAGTCCTGCGCTGATGGTATGGGCACTCCACTCGCTATGGGCGAGGATGGTGCCGAAGTCGATGAAGCCGACCACACCGTTCTGGAATTGGGCCGATGCGCCAAAGCGCAGGCGCAGGTAATCCCGGTCTGGGTCGTCAGTCTGAATCTCGATCCCCATGCCGGCCGGATCCTCGACAAAATGTGCCGTGATGACCTGAGAATCTTCCTCGAACTCATGCAGCCAGTCGAGCCTTGCATAAGGGATAAGGACGCCCCAGTCAGCGCTGTGCGTGTAGGAGACCTTGCCACCCAGGTTGAGGGTCAGCCAACGTTGATCGGTATCCTCCACACGGGTCGCCCAACCACCACCGTCGGCTGTGGGATCGGAAACCTCCTCGGTAAATCCGTCGACATCGGACTTGATATACTCCAGATCGGCACGGGGTCCGAAGGACCAGGCGCCACGATTGAAATCGTAGCCGGAACCGATGAACAGGCTGACCGTGTCACCGTCATAGTCCGCTTTGAGTTCCTGACTGACGTCCGCCAGGCCGCCCAGGGTGTAGACGATGCTCCGTTTCTGGTCGAAGTCATTCTTACCCACGGTGGCGGAGAAATCGACAAAATAGTTCTGCGGACTGTAGTAGGTGCCGAACAGGCTCAGGCTGACTCCCTGGGTATCCAGGTCGCCGGCATCGTTCTCCAGTTCGGCTTCGGTGTCGACGAAGCCTACCGCGCCACCCAGAATGAACTGGTTGGTGATCCGGTAGTCCGCACCGATGGTGATACCGACGGTATCGAAATCCAGACCGGTCTCGAGATCGGTCTCATCCCGCTCGCCGGTAGAGATATCACCGGTCACGAAGACACCCAGTCTCGATGCCAGTAACTGATTGTCCGTGCTGGCCCCACCACCGCGGCGTCCCGCTTCCTGGTATGCCTTTGCAATCATTTCAATGGGTAGATTCTGATCATCAATCTGCAGATCGAGTCCCTTGAACGAGAGGCCCCTGGCACCGGCGCGCAGGGCGGAGATGCGTGTCCCCAGATTGCGTATCTGGGTCTCGCCGCCCTGGCGGGATGTGGTATTGGCCTTGGTTGCCGTTTCCGGGCTCACTTGAAACAGCGCTGTTTGGGTGTTGCTGTCGCCATCGATTGCCGCACCGACGACCGCATTACAATCTTCCTGCAGCCGGTCGCTGAGCCTGCCGCTGGGACAGGCTTCGGCGATCACATCAATCAATGACAGAATATTCGGGTTGCCGCCGCTGAAGGGCCTGAGAAGATCGGCAACCGGATTGCTGCTGGGTGCGGCATCGGCACTGCCCGACAGAACGATTCTTGATAAACCGTTACTGGTGTCGATGTTCAAGGCGCCGGTTGCCGCCCCGCTTGATTGCGGTGTGAATACAACCTGGATGTCGCAGCTGCTGCCGGCCGTAATTTCATTTCCGCAATTGTTGGTCTGAGTGAAATCCCCCTCGGTCGTGATGGAGTTGATCGTGAGGGGCGCATTGCCTTGGTTAGCGACAGTCACAACCTGAGGTTGACTGGATGCATCAACCGTCCCGTCAGGAAAGGAGAGCTGTGTCTCGGATGTGACCAAGTCGGCGATCGTGGCATTCACATTAAGGGCCACTGTACTGCTAATGGTGCGACCTGCATCGGTCGCGGAGATATCGAGCGAGCCCGATACATCGCCTGCAGTAGCGGGCGATGCCATCACCGAGACGGTGCAGCTCTGGTTGGCGGCAAGTGTGGTCGGGCAATCGTTGGATTGGGTGAAGTCGCCGCTACTCGACACCGCCAGGTCCAGGAGCGATGAGTTACCCGTATTTGTGATAGTGACGGTTTCTGCACTGCTGGTGGTGTTTACCGGTGTATCGGGAAAGACGATGCTGTCGGAGGATGTGTCCAATACGCCGCTTTGGGCGTTGGCCGACAGCGAGATCGTCTGAGTGGTGGTGCCCTGTATGGCTGTACCACTTGCTGTCAATGTTCCCGCCTGTGAGCCCAGGCCTGTGGCGGTGACGCTGACCATGATGGTGCAGCTGGCGTCGGCATTGAGGGTTGTTGGACAGTTATTGGTTTGCGAAAAGGGTGCCGTTGCAGAGATTGTAGTGATAGTAACGGCGTCATTGCCCGCATTGGATAGGGGCACTGCCACTGGTTGGCTGGGTATACCCAATGGAACAGAGCCCAGATCCACGGCATTGCCATCTATTGCCAGATCACCGATCAGTCCCGTTCCACTGAGTGTTACAGATGTTGTAAAAGGCAGGTATCCCATGCCGAGGACAATCGAACGATCGTGGCCGTTAAAAGTCAATGCGCCGGTTAACGAACCTGAAACTGAGGGATTGAACCTGAGATCGACGGTACAGCTCGTCAATTCATCGAGAAGCGTCGGTAAGAAAGGACAAGTATTGTTGGCGATTGTGAAATCGCCTGTCGCAGTGATTGAGGTGAAATCGATAGCAGACGTGGAGTTATCGTTGTTGAACGTCACGGTCATTACACCGCTGTTGGTGCCGACACCGACACCACCAAAGTCCAAGCTTGCGGGTGTTACGCTGAATACCGCGAAAGCGTTCATAGAATACAGCAGTAAAAGAAGTACTGAGCTGTACTTCGACATGGCGACAAAAAACTTACGCCCTGGCGCGTTTTTACCACAATCAGACATTTGATATCCTCCCCGGATTCTGTAAATTCTTTATTGCTGTCAGCCTATAAGCTGATCAACCCTGGGGTATGAAGAAAAATTCCCCTGCTTCATGTCCCCCATGCTTGATGGGTGCATACTCCGGAATCTGGTCGATGCCGAATCTCGAAGCTGTCTGCTGTACTTCTTTCGCCAGATTACGAAATAACTTATAGGCCTCGAGTATAGAGTCATTCTCAGCCAATGTTCTAAGAAAAGACTTGGCGAATACCGAGTGTTGTCCGCCACCCTGATCGAGTACGGGTTTGAGGCCCCCTGATGTCAATACAGTGCGAGAGCGGGTTTTCGCCATCACTCTGAGCCATTTGGTCTTGACCTCATCGGACATTCCCGACTCCAATCGTGCCATGGATGAGCGGGTAAGGGAACCAGAATAACAGGAGTCGGCAACCACGAGAATATGCTTTGCTGACATTGCGTTGAGAATATCGGTGATAGCGATATTCGAGATCCAGTTGGTTGTACTGTTGGGTTCTGCATCCACGGGCAGCCAGTAGCCGCGCAGATTCACTCTGTCCAGTTCGCCGTGCCCTGCATAATAGATGAGCAGATTATCATTTTCTGTCAGGGTCTCACGCAATTGATTGAGTGCCGAGAGCATGTCATAACGCGTAGCGTCGATCAGGGTGGTGGTCTGGAATCCATACTTTTTACGCAGCAATTCCGCGGTCTCCCTCGCATCGACACTGGCGCTGAGGAGATTGGGAAAGTCATTGTACTGATTGTTTCCGATGACCAGCGCATGATAATTACCGAAATCCACCTGTCCGGCGATCCGTCGGGTGGTGTTGCGGGAGTCACTGCTTGTATTCAGCTGCTCCTCTGCACTACTGGCATAACGCAGCTTGGGTATGAGCAGAAACTCAAGGCTGGTATGTTGTCCCTTTTTGTCCACAGCAACCATTTTTACCGGGGTCTGTTCATCTTCCACTTTGACATTGGTTGAAAAGATACCCAGTTTATCGGGTGATTCCGTTTTGTCGTTCACCGTGAAAGAGAGCAGCCCGGCCGGCGCCGAAACCCGTCCCGTTATTTGCCGCTCCTTTGCCGCCGAGCGTAAACGGACGCTTGGAATGCCACGGGTCAGGGCAACCGGTGGGTCGATGATTTCGATTGTCGGTCCGGATACCAGACTGGCCTGTTCATTGGATCTCAGGTCGGCTAACTGGGCCCTGTAACGCAACGCTTCGGCCTGATAACGGTCGATCTTGACCTGCTGTTGCTGAATCTGATCGAGAAAGTCCTGTTCCGACTTGCGCAGACGAATGACTTCCGCTTCCTTTCGTGCGGCAGCCGTCTTGGTGGCGACAAGCTCCTTTTGAGTCTTCCTTAGCAGCGACTGTTGACGAGCAAGGTCAGGGTTTACTTTTGCCAGTTGTGCCTGATTGGTGTCGAGTTGTCGCTCTGTCTCACCAAGTTTTTGGCGCAACTCCGCAATCTGGCGCTCCTGCTTGGCGACATCACCCTGCAAGGCGGTTTGCTGATTGATCTTTTCCTGTTCCAGCACTTGCAGGCGCTGCTGGTATTTGGTCAGCTGTTCCCGAAGCTTTGCGACTGCCTGACCCTGTTGCCCCATTGCACTTTCGCGCTTCTCAAGGTCTTGTTGCAGACGCACTACCGTCTGCTCAAGGGTGAGGCTCTGGCTGGTTGCCTCATTCAATGTTTTTTGCGCCAGTTCCAGTTGCCGGCGCTGATCGGCAAGCACAGGCTGATTTTTCTCGATATCCGTAATTGCCCGATCAAGTTCAGTCTGTGTCCGGTCGAGTTTCTGTTTCAATTGGCCGGCCTTGCCGGTCTGAACCTTCAAAGCCTCCTCTAACTGGGCTTTCTCCTGGGTCGAGAGGCGGAGCGCCTCGTTCATCTTTGTCTGCTGAGTGGAGAGTGATGATTCCAGATCCACGATCTTGCGCTGTTGGGTTACTACGGCCATTTCCTGTTCGGCAAGTTGTGCCTGCAGTGCGGAGAGTGCCTCATCCTGGGAAACCTTGGATAGTTTCTCTTTTCGGCTCAACTCCGAGCGCAGCATCGCCAGTTCAGACTCGGTTGAGGTAAGCGAGGCCTTTTCATTAATCAACTGCTGGTTGGTTTCATCAAGTTTACGCCTTAGAATTGCGGCCTGTTTTCTCTGCTGTTCGGTTTCCAGCTGCGACTGTTTGAGCGCACTGTCCATCTGCGTCCGTTGCTTCGCAAGCGCCTTTTCCAAAACCGCTATCTGGGTACGCTGTTGCTGCGCCTGTTTTTCGCTGACAGCCAGTTCCGATTTCAGCTGTTTGACATCGGAAGCGGCAGCAACCAATGGAGAAGTCGTCATTGTAGGCTGAATACCAGCTTCAGACCTCAGCTTTTTCAGTCGTTTTTCAGCCTTTGTCAGCTTGACTCTTTCCGATTTCAACTGTGTGCTGGTGTTCTTGAGCTGTTTGCGCAACCGTTCCGTTTCAGATTTTTGTTGCTGTCTCTCCTGCTTCAGAAGACGCAGTTCTTTCCGCTCGGCCTTGGAGATCTCCACCGCGGAGGAAAACTGCAGGTTGTCATCCTCCAGACCGGAGGCTTTGCGATACCAGTTAAGTGCCTGAGCCAGATCCTTCTTCACTCCAAAGCCCTTTTCATGGAGAAAGCCCAGGTTGATGCGCGCCCTGGAGTTGCCCTGATCCGCCGCCTTTAGATACCAGGCGGCGGCAGTGGCATAATCGGGCTCGATTCCGAGTCCCTTCTCATATATCTCGCCCACATAGTTTTGCGCCACAGGGTCACCCTCCTGGGCCTGGGGCAACCAGACACGCAGGGAGGTTCGGTAGTCTGCACGGTCAAATGCCACATATTCGCCACCACGAATCTCACACTCTGAGGCAGTGGTTTTAACCGGCCGCCTGGGTGAAAGATAGGTCATGTTGGCGCCCAGTTTGCGTACCTGGCCAGGCAGCAGGCAGTCGACAATCAGAAACCTGTCCGGGTTGCCGCTAACCGGTGCCGCCGCGTCTGCGCTGTTCTGCCGGGTGCTCTGCGTTTGACAGCCTGAAAGGGCCAGCACTGCAGTGAGCAAAGCGCTGATGATCAGCGGTAGCGGTTTGATGTCGGGTGGTTGCTTGTTTGAACGAAGATGTAACATGGTATATCCAAAACCTAATAATTTTGCCTCTCGATAAAGAATAGACAATTCAAATCCCTCTGGAAATGGTTTAATCGGCTATCTATGACATATTCACTTTTTTGTTGCGTCGCAGCATGCCTGCTGATGGTTGCCTGTTCCACGCCCGCTCAAAGATTTGAACGGATGGCGCAGGAACAGGGATTGCAAAAAACCGAGATAATGGGCAGTGATTTCCTCCATGTCGTCTTCGATAACGGGAAGTTGGGCACCGCATCCACCCTGCACGTCTACCTGGGGGGGGACGGCACCCCTTGGATCGGTGGATTCATCAAAGCCAGCGATCCTACACCAAGAAAACCTATTGCATTGAAATTGATGGCAATGGATGAATCCCCCAGTCTCTTTCTGGGTCGTCCTTGTTACCATGGATCTGCGAATCAGCATCCCTGTATGCCGGATTACTGGACCTCTGCACGCTACTCCGAGGAAGTGATAGACAGCATGTCCAGGGCGCTTCGGAAGCTGATGAATGACTATGGGCATGAACAGCTCCACCTGTTGGGTTTTAGTGGAGGAGGGAGCTTGGCGATGCTGATGGCTGAGAGGTTTCCCGAGACCCGGAGCATCGTCACCGTTGCCGGTAACCTGGATATTGAATCATGGGCCGATCTGCATGGTTACGACCCGTTGGAAGGGTCAAGGAATCCTAAACAGCTATCGACGCTGCCAACGATGATTCGGCAATACCATCTGGCGGGGGGCAAGGATGGCAACGTACCTCCCGATATCATACGTGATGCTTTGGTCAATCAACCTGACAGTCAGTTGATACTGTTAGAGGACTTCACCCATGGTTGCTGTTGGGAGGAGATATGGAATGAGGTACTGGCCTGTATCGATGTCCGGTGCGTATGGGGTCATGAAGCGCTCAAGTGACAGCGTTTTCAATCGTTGACCGGCAGGGTCCGTTAAAAGGGTCTATTGCAGATCGTGCCGTAACTTGATCAATTCCTGATGGTCGGGCAGGGCGTCCAGCCCTTTTTCCAGCAGCGCCTTCCCCTCCTGAATCCGTTTCGACTCGATCAGGCCTCTGACCTGTTCCGCAAGATAATCGCCAATTTGCTGCAGGCCCAGGGTTGCCTGCTTGTTGTGCCGGTGCATGATCAAAATCTGCTGATAGGCGTCATAGGCACTGCTGCCAGAGGGCTCCAGCAGCCGACCGACAAGCATATGCACCTCGGCGACCTCGAGGATGCTCTCAATCTTCGCCCTGAGTTCAGGTTCCAGCGATGTCGTCTCCTGCAGCACGATTTCAGGTTGGACTTCGCCATTTTGCCCGTTGAAAAGCAGGGATCCGATGGTGATGACGAGCAGTAGGATAACGCCTGCGGCAGCCTGAATCGCCCATTTTGGGAGGATACTGTCCCTCCCTTGCCGGGGGCCTGACATCTCCTGGAGAAACTCTGTCGCATTGCGGGTCCGCTTCTCCCGCTCGAACTCCAATCCATGGGAGATGGCATTCCAGATATCCTTCGACAACTCTTTGGGACGTTTGGGCTTGAGCGCCAGATCCCGTGCATAGGTCGCCGGTTTCCGGTCGAAAGGATGGCTGCCCGCCATCAATTCGTAAGCGACCACCGAAAGGCCATAGACGTCATCCCGCGGATCCGGCTCGCCATACTCCAGCATTTCGCAGCTGGCATAGGTCGGGGTCAGGGCGCCGAGGGACCCGGGATCGAAGACCGTGGCGTCCTCTGCAGGACGGTCGGCACTTTTTGCGGCCCTGGCGATGCCGAAATCGACCACTTTGACCACGCTTTTCGAGGTGAGAAATACATTGCCCGGTTTGAAATCGGAGTGAACGATATTCTCGGAGTGGGCGTAGGCAAGCGCGCGGGCCATCTGTTCGATGATGGAGAGGGCCTGCTGAGTCGGAAGGGTGGCCGGGCGGAGGCGCCTGATCAGCTGATCGAGAGGCTCGCCCTCCAACAACTCCATGGTCATGAACACATTCGGACCGTCCCGGTCGAAATCGTAGACAGTCACGATGTTGGGATGCGCCAGCTGCTGCGCCTTCTTGCTCTCCCGTTGCAGGGCGATGAAAGAGTCCGGATTGGCCTGAAAGTCCTTCGACAATACCTTGACCGCAATATAGGGGTCCCGGTCCATCGCCTCGACCTTGCGCAAATCCCGGGCCTTGTAGACCACGCCCATGCCGCCCCGTCCCAGCATCTCTTCCAGCACGAAGCGGTTTTTCAGTACCGAGCCGACAGCAACTACAGTAGAGGTTCCATTAGCCAGCTCATCGGAGATGGCGGTCAATGCTTCAGTGATGTTCTTTCCGGGATCGGTTGTCGGATGGGTAGTGTCGGCAGACTTCAGCTTGTCCGTACTGTCGGTCGTGGCAAGACGCGTTGATTCATCATCAGGGGAGGGACGATCGTCATCATGTGTAACCACTAACCTTGAACCCTCTCTAGAAAATCCGTAAACGGTTGTTAGCCGCGAATGAACGCCAATCACCGCTAATTATCGTAAATGGTAAGGCATTGTGCATAATGGTCTCAGCCTCAGTAAAATAGCCGAACACACAGTGTTTGGATCGCAAGTGTTTAACCGGCAGTATCTTCATTGCGAACATTTTGCGTCTAATAGCGGTGATTGGCGTTCATTTGCGGCTTTTTTTCGCAGTTATTTATCCACCCGGTCCGGGGAAGAGCCACCAGTATTAAAGAATACCTAAAAATGTACAATGATTCATTGTGTATCATCGCCCAGGATCGGTAGGGTTTATGCCGTTTCCAGACTACAACGGCGGCAGCATCGTCAATCTGATGGCATCATTGCAGAGGGCGATGGGTGGTGACCGCCACAGCTATCCGCCACTCGATCTCATAGCATCCCTGCCACTCGGGTCCTACCGTAAAATCCTGCTCTGGGTGGTGGACGGCTTGGGAGTCAACTATCTTCGTGCTCATCCTGAAGCCGAGACGCTGAATGCCCATCTCAAGGGAGCGATAACCTCTGTCTTTCCTCCAACCACTGCCACAGCGGTAACCACCTTCCTCACCGGCGATGCGCCGCAACAGCATGGCCTGACCGGTTGGCATGTCTACTTCAGGGAGTTGGGCGCTGTATTGGCGGTATTGCCGGGACGCCCAAGATATGGCGGTGTCACGCTGGGAGAGGCCGGGATCGACGCCGGGATCTTGCTTGGGCACACCCCTTTCAGCGATAAAATCGCCTGTGACTCAGTCATGCTGTCGCCGGCCTATATCGCCGATTCGGATTTTAACCGGGCCCACCTCGGCAGGGCGCGCCTGGTGAGACACCGGAACCTGCCGGAACTCGCCAGTCAGATTGCAAAATTGCTTCGTGAGGGTGATGAACGTTATCTCTATGCCTACTGGTCCGAACTGGACAGTATTGGCCACCAGTCAGGTATCTGGAGCGAAGAGGCGAAATGCCATCTATTGGAAATCGATCAAGCGTTCAGCTATCTACTGGAGCAATGCCGCGGCACCGACAGCCTGATAATTGTCTGTGCAGACCATGGGCAGATAGACACCCGGCCGAAAGACAGGATTTCGCTCGACGATCACCCGAAACTACTGGAAATGCTCAGTTTGCCACTTTGTGGTGAACCGCGTGCTGCCTATTGCTATTTACGTCCAGGCAGCGAAAATGATTTTGATGAATATGTGAAAAGTGAGTTAGCCGGAAAAGCGGTCGCTTATCAATCAAATGAGTTAATCGAGAAGAATTGGTTTGGTCAGGGGTTGCACCACCCTCAACTACCGTGGCGGATTGGTGACCGTCTGTTGTTGATGCAGGATCATTACACAATCAAGGATTGGCTGGTGCAGGAAAAACGCTATGAATTGATAGGTGTACATGGGGGATGTAGTTGCGATGAGATTTATTTACCATTGATAATAAAAGAAACCTAAAAAATGTATGTATAACTTGTGTGAGAGTGAAATCTTCACCACATTTCCTTATGGGTGAAGAACAAAAAAAAGATAATTAGAATGGACAGAGATTGTATACAAAACCACTAACGATAATCAGACAAGACCCCTTTGCTTCAATAATTGTGTGTACATTTATAATTGCATCGACCGGCAAGTGCTCTTCAGGAAAGTTAATTGGTTTACCTTTAACGACTTGGCGCTCGCTATTCAATATTTCCAATTTACCTGATTCGGCATTAAATTGAATTGAGTATACAAATGTATCAGTTTGCGATGAATCAGTACCATTGCCCGGTTTTTTATATATTTCAGCGCATGCTGAAATAGTCGATGCGAAAAAAACAATCAGGGTTAGAGTTATAAAATTTCTAATTTGCTTCATATCGATGCTCCTCGTCGTTGAAGATTATTAGCTTAAATCAGCGGAATGTAAAAGATAACTGCCCATACACAAGACGTTCAGGGCTGAAGGATGATGGTGAAGCCGATGCTTCAACACCTAGACGGTCATAACTATTTCTATCTTCGAAACGGAAATCCTCATCAAAGACATTCTTAACGCCAAGCGATATGAGGCCATGCTTGTTAGGTAGACGATAAGAAAGTAGCAGGTCAGCTAGCCAGAATTTTTCTTCAGCATTTTGCGGCGGATCAAAAATGGAGTTGCCTAGAAAGACACCTTTCTGATTGATATATGTCGCAGTAGCGCCAATAATTAAACCTGCTGGGTGGTAATAGTTTAATGTGATTGGAAAACGGTGCGTCTCTAGTTCAAGTACACCATCCGGTGATACGCCACTAAAATCAGTGGCATCAACATTGGTCGCAGAATCAAGATTATTATAATCGTATTCGAAATTAATACCTAAATGCCTTTGTGGTGACCAGTTGACCCAGGCATTTACAGTGGATTCGTCAAATTCAACATCTGCTACCGAAGAGGAAAATGTGCGTGTATCAAGTAGGGTAAACGGTGTTTCACCATCGCGGGTTACACTTCGAACTCCTGCAGACAAAGTCGCTGTGAATTGGTGGTTGAAACTTAATCCATAGTTCCAGCTGTCTGTTTGACGAAACTCATCATGGATCTGGTTGAATCCTGCAATATGTGTTGGTTCAAGTGTTTGATAAAAGGATGCAGTAACCGCACTTGAGTTTGTTCTAAAGACAGCAGCGCGAAGCACAGACCTGTTAGATATGGACCAATGTGCTCCCAATTTTGGAAGGACTCGGGTTTCTTTTTCTTCAAATATTTCACTGTTATCACGAACAGCGGATATTGCGGCAGTCAAGTGTAGCTTTTTTGAAGGCTGATAGGAATAATAACCATAGAGTCGAGGCTGCTTCTCAGTCAATACGTTACGCTGAGTGCAATCAGGAAAAGGCAACGGGCATGGTATGGGTGAGTAATCAAATGTGGAAGTGGTGTCGACCTCGTTTTGATTGAAGCTAATCCCGCCTAGGAACTGATGTGCCCCATCATTATGTAGTAGTTGAAGATCATGAGTATTTATTCTTGTGTCGACTTTTCGTAATAAATTGAATAAAGATGATGAAGAATTAAGGATTGCATCAATATCTATCTTTGAGGTCGTAAAAAGAACTTTCGTTTTGGGTGAGAATGCATGATTAAAACCAATACGATAACTC
This sequence comes from Candidatus Thiodiazotropha sp., assembly GCA_040506195.1. Classification (GTDB taxonomy): domain Bacteria; phylum Pseudomonadota; class Gammaproteobacteria; order Chromatiales; family Chromatiaceae; genus Thiodiazotropha. The sequence goes on from JBEVXH010000005.1 coordinate 282,629, forward strand.
GTTGTGTCCGTATCCACACGTAATGTTTCATCAGCCAACAAACTGGGTAGCAACCTTTGGGTGACATCACCTTTAACTACTTCATTCTGATTGACTTCAATCTGGAATGAGGTGGTGTCAGATAACGCATATTGAGCGAAAACATTGTAGATATCCTGTTCGTAATCTGCATTCGGCCGAAATCCATCGGTTTCAGTATGATACTGGCCTGCACTGAACGCAAAGCGATCATGTAATCCGGCTATGATAGCATCGTTACTCCAGGTGTCCTCTTCGGCGATCGCCGCATCAAGCTGGAATGCCAGACCGTTGCGGGTAAAGAGCGGATTGTATTCGTTATATGAAAGCTCACCAGGACCATTGCCATCTAACAAGCCTAAGTTAGAGTTGCTCAACTGTGGTTGTAACGGATCGAGATTGAGGGGCTGGGTCATCTTTGATTGCAACAATTCACTCTGTCTCGCGGCATCCAGGTTGGTAAGGCCTGAATAGCTGTCTGCCAATAATCGATGCGCAGAGTGGTTGCTTGGGTCCTGTGCCAGTGCATCGGTTGCTTGGAGCCGCGCTTGTTGCTCGAAATTCAGATCGTTGTATATTCTGCCCAGTGCAACACTCCGGGCAGCCTCATCCTTGTCTAAGAGCTGTCTTGAACGGTATACACCTCTGTTGTCATTCAGTTCAATAGCCCTCTTTTGCGCATGCAGGGCCTCGACTGGACGGTTGCCGGACTGTAGAAGTATCGAATCATAGAACCAAGCCGTTGGGTCATAAGGGTCGAGGCCCTTCGCCATGGCAAACTGTTGGGATGCCAAGCCGTTGCGCTTTTCTTCGTAATAGGCCTTGCCCATATAACTGCGAAGCAGTGCATTGTTTGGGTCTAGCAGTACGGAGGTTTCGATCCTTTCACGGCCAGATTCCAAAGCGCCTTGGCGAATCTCCAGTAAACCTAGACCGAGGTGGGGCAGTGGGGCTGCAGAATCGAGTGCGATAGCCTTTTCGAATGCCTTTTTGGCAGCATCCAAATTGATATCCCGCAAAGATGAGAATCCGAGAACGGTATGTGCCAGCGAAAGATCGGGGTTGATGTTGATTGCCTGATTGGCGGCTTCCCGGGCGGATCTCGTGTGACCTGTCATTAACCAGACTTCTGCAAGACGCGCTTGTGCCAAAGCGCTTTGCGGAGCCAGTTCTGCCGCCTTCCTGCTATTGGCCAGGGCGGCGGGAATGTCGAACATGGCCTGATTGACATAGGATTGCGCCATATAGGCTGCAGCCGACTGACTATCCTGCTGCAAAGCCTGTTTTGCCAGTTCGGTCGCCTCTTCCAGACGATTCTGCACGATGGCCTTGATCGCTTCTCGAGCCAGGGTGTCGGATTCACCGGGGACTTCTGGTAGAGGAGGGTAGTAGAGCGCCCACGCAACAGCCTCGAAGGGTTTGACGATCTCAATCCGAACCGGCTGTTGATCGGCTGATGCCCGGGCGGCCTGATTTGCGCTCAAATCGATTGAGCCGGCCTCATTGGCGGCTACCACAACACCTTCCAGAACCGTCACTTCGGTGGCTTGATTCCGGATACGCACCACAAACTCTGTACCCTCAATGGATGCGTTCACATAGGGTGTTTTGACCTCCAGGCTCTTTGGTGTGCGGCTGATGAAGTGTATGGCGCCTCGAAGCAGGTCCAGGAGGGATGGCGTTGTCTTTCCGACCTGGGTAAATGCCAGCGCGGAATCTCGATCCAGACGCAGCAGGGTATCGTTGGTCAGGCGAACGGCGGCCCTGCCATCGTGTAGTGTTCTTATGGCGTCACCGGCACAGAATTGATCTTCAAGCGCCGCTTGTTGCCAGGTTTCCTGGCCGTCTCTTTTCTTTTCTGCACTGCCTTCCAGGGAGACCAATTGAGCCACATGGCTGCACTCGGCTGAAAAGAGTTGCTGCGAAAAGATCAGGATGGAAATGAGAAATAGAAATTTCGCGAGCATTGTGGCCTGTTTGCAATGCTGCATATTGATCCCCTGCTATCGTTTTTATAGATCCAAAACCTTACTGGAAATGTGTGCCTGGCAAGGCAACGAGTATTTCCATTACACGTAGCTATATAGTAACGAATATTTACAAAGATGCGAATTTATTTCATATCTGCCAAGCGTATTGGCTCCCTTTTTTAATGTAGTTTATACCTTCCCTGCCATAAGTCTGTCTCAGATAAAAAAGAATGCCCAATATACTCGATGAAAAATGGCAGTAAGACTTGGAATTATAAGGTTTTTTGACTGTCGGGATACTTTACGCCCGTTTCTATTATATACATTAGAAATATACAGTAATTATTTAATTTTAAGATTGTAAATTAAATATGGCTTGAGTTGTGCATTCATTTCATAAAAGCATCATGTTACGACAGGGGTGTTAAGAAAACTGACATTGCTGGTTCTTTGACAGCTGGGCAACAGGCCGGTTTTTCCCGAACGACAACGATGAAAAGCAACAACCTTCAGCACAGTCAAGATGACAGCTATCCGCCTAAGGTAGTGTTGTTGTTACTCGTCATTTTCAGTACTGGCAATGTGGTGGCTGAAGGGGCCATTGAACCAGCGAGCCTGGAAGACGATCTCCGGCACTGGCGATCTCTATACCAACCTTCAGAGATATCAGAGGTTTCACAAGAGATCGATTGCCTGGCGCGAAATATCTATTTTGAAGCACGTAGCGAATCGGAACAGGGACAGCTCGCAGTGGGCCATGTTGTCATGAACCGGGTTGCGAACGAAGGCTATCCGAATTCAGTCTGTGCCGTGGTCAAGCAGGGAGGGGAGAAGAGACGTAACCGGTGCCAATTTTCCTGGTGGTGCGATGGACGTTCCGATATGCCCATGAATAAAAAGGCCTGGCAGCGGTCGCAGGATCTTGCCGAAGCGGTCTATAAAGGGCAATCCAAAGATCCGACTGATGGTGCGCTTTGGTATCATGCGGACTACGTCAATCCTGTATGGAGTGCAGCGCTGGTATTGGGTAAAAAAATTGGACAACATCTCTTCTATCTGAGTAATAAACGGCCTGTATTTGCCATGAATTCAGTTTCAGCGTTACAGTCGAAAATCGATCCAGTCAGCACCGCGGAACAGTCGCTTGGGTTTCCGCACTTTAAAGTATCGCCATCCTACTCCGGTATGGGTACTTCGATAAGTTTTCCTGTTTTACAGTTATAGATATAACCGTATATCGGTATGCCATCCGGCACCAGTGGATGAACGGGTAGCTGAATCTAAAGCAGGTTTTTTCAAATAAAAAAGGCATAATAATCACCATGCCCACCCCGGCTATTCACTCCACTTGAACAGCTGACCGTCCGGGTGAAAGGCATACCACGCAAACCAGAAGGCGATGACTGAGGGTATGGTTTTGCCTTCAGCATCGATTGCGCTTGCTGTCTGGTTATCGATATCGTATTCGATTTCAATCGATTCACCACCCACGCGGTCCGCTATTCTGCCTGATGTTTTCGCCAATTCTGCAAACGGGTAGGCTTTGACGACCCCACCGATATTCACGCCCATAACACGTTCCTTTGGATGGTAACCCTTAGCGGCAAACTCAACTGGAAAATAGATCGAGCGGTTAGTTTCGTAGTCACCATAGGGGGACCGCCGGTAGTTTCTTGCGAAACCGGTGTCATCAGATAATACTTGAGAGTCGGGATGCCTCTTAATCCAGTCGGACCAGGTTGTGTGATGCAGAGCGATGGGCTCCAGGCGCTCACCTTTGAATTTTCCACTGATGGCCTGCATTTTGATCTGCGACCACAAAGATTCTGAAGTCCGGTCATACAGCAGCACATCACTGTTGTAGAGTAATCCCGATACACCGAAGCTCAGCGGTCTATTGTTATGCTCAGCCTTGAATGCGATTCCCGTACCGCATAGCGGGCAGAAGGTGACGGCAACGGGTTGGTTGCCAAATCGGTCATTGACAATCTCATGCCAATTCATGATGGCAATCGGGTAGGCCCTGACAAAACCATTATGGGAAAGACCAAGAACACGGTCTTCGGGCTGAAGGAAATCGACCTTGCGGACTGGTAAGAACTTGGGGCTGTCGATGGAGGGAATGCCATCCTTAGGGGGACCGCCCGGCAATATTTGTTCGATTGGCACCAATGCATCTGTTACATCAAATCCGCTTTTATAGCTTCTTGCTTCAGCCGGGCCGATAAATATGCCGCCTGCCAAAAAGAGTAGGGCTATAATCCTGTTGAATGCCATACCGATCACGCTTTAGGATATCAAAAGGGCTGCAGCAGATGTGGCCACATATTCACCAATCAGATCCATATCTACCTTTGGATGCATAATGGCTTCATTTCACGCTGTTGTAATTCGGAAGTATAATCCGGCTCGAGCAAGGATTTTGCTGCAGGTAGAAGACTGATCATTTTCCAGTGCCTCACAGTTGTGCAATCCAAGCCCAGTCAATCCTCTTAACCGGTCCGCTACGACGCCATTGAGTACACGAATCACAGTAAGGTATACGCACGTTATCGGTCTGTGGATTCATATAGGATTACCCTGCTGTAATCAGGGTAATGTCGCCATCGAAAACTATCGTTCACTCCTACATCTGGGCAGGCAATGCCTATGCCTACAGGCCGGCAGGTCAGCCGGTGGATAGAGACGGGTGGTAATTAGTGACATTAAGGTTCCATTCTGTTTTGACGTGCTAGTGTTCACAATGTCGGTTTCTTGCTTGAATGAACAGGTGTTTTTCACTCTCATTACGGAATCTTTGACTATATTGGATAGCAAGTGTGCCTTTCTGGAAAGGCATGTATTGGGAGGCTTCACTTTTTGAACAGATCATCTCATCTGAAATCTTTAAGTATCACTGCAATCGTTAGCCGCTACCTGTGCAGGTCTTTTGTTATTGTAATCTGTATTGTGTTCGCCAGTGCGCTGTTTTCGGGATGTGCCTCAGTATCGAAAACACCCGCCAGCGCAACTGGGAGTCCCGGAACCGACAATAGGAATTTATCTTTTATACCTGTTATTCACCCCGTGGTAGAGATCGCAGAAAAACTGAAAGGCGTACCCTATCGCTACGGTGGGGTTACCCCAAAAGGTTTCGACTGCAGCGGTCTGGTACATTATGCGTACCGTAAAGCCGGCATAAAAATTCCAAGAACAACACGGGATCTTTACCGAGTATCCCGGCGATTGCCTATCGACAATGCCAAACCCGGGGATTTGCTGTTTTTCAAGATAAACTCACGCAAGTTATCGCATGTGGGGCTCTACGCCGGAAACGGACGATTTATCCATGCCTCTACCGGGCAGAATCGTGTTGCCGACGGTTCACTCAACGATCCATACTGGCGTGATCGCTTGATAGGGATAGGCCGGTTTCCAGTCGACCGGATGTGAATAAAATTCCTTTCATCATTTTTTTTACATTTGTACACAATTTTCGGGAATTGATTCTCATAATTCAACCTGTCCATGTGGTACGTTTTTCCCAAATATAGAGAGGAATAGTGACTATGCCACGCTTTATAAAACTTATTACATCGGTTTCACTGACATGCATCCTGGCTGTCAGTCTTATTTCCTGCGGTGGCGGTGGTAGCAGTAGCGATGCTACGACCTCGACATCTGCTCAACGCACCGGTACGGTCGGTATTCTTTTGACCGACAAGCCCGCCGATCCGTCGCTGTTTGTGGCCATGAACGCCACCATAGAGAGGATGGGATTGATTGGATCCGACAATGGCGATGAGGTAACCCTCTTTTCCGATGAACCTCAAACAATCGATCTTCTCAGCCTGAAGAACGAGTCGATTCCCTTCACCTTCAGGGATGATGTGCCCGTGGGTACTTACTGCAAGATTCGTTTGATCCTGAGCGATCTTGAACTGGTGCTGGTCGACGATACACCCGATGATCTGACTGATAATGAAACCTATCACCCAAACCTGCCGGGCAATGGCAAACTTGATCTGCTGGCGCGTGATTGCTTCACGGTCGAGGAGGGTAATGTAATTACCGTGCAGGTCGATATGGATGGCGGCAATTCGATTCATATCACCGAAAACAACAACGGTTACAACTTCAGGCCAGTGGTCTTTGTCGATGTCCTTGAGGAAGGATTCGAAAGTAAGCTGGTCCGCTTGGAGGGCGAAATCACTGAAGTGATGCCTGATGATAATGCCCTGTTGATTTGTGACGCCCTGCCCATGCAGCAAACAGAGAGTATGGAGTGTGTCGAGATTAAACTGGGTGACGATACGGCTTTCTTCGACAACCTGAATTATGAAGGTGAACCACGTTCTCTCGATGAACTGTTGTTGGAGGAGAATCTGGGTGAACAGGTAGTGGTTGTGGGCTGGCCCGATCATCAGGTGATGCCTCATGTGGATGTGGATGTCAATATTCCCCCGGGCCACCTTCCATCTCCCGGCGAGTGTCGCCTTTGGATGATCGATGAACCTCCCGGTCGACAACCCACTCCAGGTGACTGCGAATTATTGGAGGAACAAATAACAGATGTTTCCGTTCTGGTGGATCACGAGGGTGTGGTGAGCGACAGATATCACCCCCTGATGGAAGTGGATGCCCTGGTCATAGAGTTGGGTGATTTCCTTCAGGTGGAGGGTGAAGTCGCCACGGATGCCGATAGCAGCGGGTTTGGTATGAATGTCACTGAAAGCGGCTCGGTTGTGACAGCTGGGCCGCTTGATGTCATGTTTCAGCCGGATGAGCCCGGTATCAATGGCACCAGGATCGTTTCCAAGTCGGGCGACATACTGGATTATCTGGAGATTACCGTGCCCCGCGCGGTCCAGGCTGACGGTGTACTCGACCTGACTGGTACCGAAGCCATACTCAAAGCAGCGTTGGTGATTGTCGATACCACTACTGAAGAGAGCGATCAGCAGATCACCGGAACTATCCTTTCGATTGCTGCAAACGGCTTTGTCCTGTCTCCCGAAGAAGATACTGTATGTGGTATAGCTACCACTGACTTGACGGTTTCATACGCAGATGGGGTTGATTTTCTCACTGTTGTCATCACCGATACGGTCAGTGAGATCACACCAGACGGCACCCTTGAGGTCGGCCAGGATGTGGGAATAAACGGCAGCTGCAGTGCGGATGGATATATTGCCGAAAGTGTTGTGATTTTGGATGATCAACGTATTCCTTAGGCATACTCCAGTACCCTCCTCGTAAAAAACCCCCGCACGGTGTGCGGGGATTGGTTTCCATTGATTCTGAGTTATTTTTGTTGATTGCTGTACTGCCAATATCTCTTTTGATCGTAGTATCCCCAATCTTGTCTAAAATATTGAGATAAACGTCTGTCATATGCTGAAGCTATATGGTGCTGTTTTTTTCACCTTAACAGTGCTTTGAATATGACAATATAGTCCATAGTGTATAAACACAACCATGGACGAATGGAAGATAATGATGAAGAAGTGCGCTATAGCCTGTCTACTAACCTTGCTCTCTACGCATTCTTCCGTACATGCCGGAGAAGCAGATGTAGTCGATGTAACCGTAAAGAACAGGGGGGGCAACATCTATGATTTTTCAGTAACGGTAATGCATCAGGATACCGGTTGGGATCATTATGCCAATCGCTGGGAGGTATTGGATGAAAAGGGTGTCATCTTAGGCACAAGGACACTTCATCATCCGCATGTCAATGAACAGCCGTTCACCCGTCGTCTGTCGGGGATTCATATTCCATCCGGAATCAAATCAGTCGTTATTCGATCCCATGACTCGGTCCACAAATACGGCGGTGCGACTGTGACAGTGCAGTTGCCAATGAATTAAACACGTCATGGCTTGTTTGAGTGACTGGCAGCAAAAGGGTGGATCGTTTATCAGGTTTTGCTGCTTTTTCTTATTCTCTTGTCGTGCGCTTCAGATTTGCGCAATGAATCGAACAATCCATAGGACCAGGGGCGCATTGCGATCACAACTGTTGTTCCATCCCGATCATCCAGGGACAGCTTCGCGTCATCGTCATTCAATTCATCGAACTCCCTGGCGAGATGTTCCATTTTGCGTTGAAACACACGATTCGAGCTTTCGGCCAACATACCGTTTATCACGATCAACCTTTCATTCTGGTGGTCAAACCGGGAAGCGAAAAATTCCGCTTCAATCTTTTCCTGGAAGAAGCGTTGAATCGGCCCGTTTTCCTGCCATTTGAAGTTGCGGGCGACGAGTAGCTTGACTCTGTTTTTAGGTAAAAGCTCTATCAAACGCAACCGGTCGAGTTTAGCCAGCTGTCGTATGCATCTGGTCTCGGATATGTGGAAACGCGCTACGATATCATCCAGTGACCAGCGGTTGAGTACACAGACCGTGACAAGCAGCAGTTCGATATTTCCCGCAATCTCAGCTTCCTGTTCAATGCTCAATCCGGAGATTGCTGTCGCGCCGGCCCTTTCATTCATCTCCTGAACCAGGTCGGAGATCTCCATCTCCATCAATTGGCAGACTTGGTCCAGTCGCTCCAGGGTAAAGCGACGCTTTGCGAAAAGCCGTTTTACGTTCGCCTCAGAGAGATCCAAATGACGCGCCACATCCGCATAGGTCAGCCCGTGGGCTTTGAGGCTGCGTTTCAGGGCATCGATGAGTTGAAGGGTTTGGGCCATGATCCGGAGAATGGTATTAAAAAGTTATACTGATAAATCAAAGTATATATTGTATTACAAATATAGTAGCTTTTTACGATTCGAATCAGAAAGAACTGAATTACACTGCTGTTGGCACAGGTGCATGGTCTTCTCTCAGTACACTCTATGCACTTAGAGAAAACCATGCCTTGCGCAGGTTCTGTTTAGCATTACGGCGGTGTACCTTGTTGGTTTTGTCATGCACACCCCCCTTACGCAGCATTCAACTCCCCGTGTCTGGGATTCGAGATCCGCCCGGTTGAACTGCCGCTTTGCCTTGGAGCGCGACATACGACGCCCGGCACCGTGTGAGCAGGAGCAGAAGGACGCTTCATTGCCCTTGCCATGTACAATTTAGGACTTGGCGCCCATAGGTCCGGGGATGATCCCCGGTTCTCCTTCGCCGGCACGAATCGCGCCTTTGCGGGTGACATAGACATCAGCACCGAAGTGATGCTCCCGCACCACATTGTTGTGGTGGCAGTTGATCGCCCATATCCTAGCGCGCGAGATCGATGAAGTGATTTCCGCCACTCAGGGACGCCAGTAGGCGAATCCAGATGTCGTAGGGACGCTTTCGCTGCATTTTGGCGATTGCAGGATGCTTGCCGAATATCTGATCCAAGCGCTTGGCCAACGGAACAATGGTTGAGCGCTTCACCTGATCACGGTCATGCATACCGAATCCAACCGGAATCGCGTGTGCGATACGATTACGCAGCATACGCAGGCGGTCAGGTAGTTCGGAGGCGGTCACGGAGAGCCGGATGGCGTTCATACCACACTCGATATCCACGAAGTCAATGCTGAACGCATCAGGCTTTCAATTGAATGCTGTATACAATCAGTACCAGCCATTCTGCCCAAACGGCTGATCTTACTCTGTAAAAAGCGATATATCGGACAGGTTATTAAATTTGTTTTTTACAGTTCCTAGTTGAGATCGATAGATATACTCTGCCCATTCAGGACACATGGCTTTTCCGGTTCGAGCCCATAAATGGACTCCAGGTGCGCCAGAGATCTCAACAGACCTTCGTCCAATACTTCTATCTCATTGCTTTTTGTCTTGAGAATATTCTTTGTCGAGAGGTTCTGAAGAATTCTTGAAAACGTCTCAGGTTTCATTGAGAGTCGTGCCGCCAGCACTCCCTTGGCGGCAGGCAGCGTGAAGTGATCCTGGCCAACATCCTCCATTCTGTGCAACAGCAATGCGCACAATCTGGTGGTGGCGCTCTGCAGAGTCAGATCATCGATCTCTTTGATGAGGCCGCGCAATCTCTGACTCATCGTGCCCATTATTCGAAAGCAAACCTCGATTGATCCGCTCAGTATCTGCAGGAAGCGTCGATTATCGAATGAGATGACTTTTGCCGGTCCAAGTGCTTCAGCGCTCACAGGATAGATGGGATGTTCCATGAACATAAGCGCTTCCGCAAAGGTATTGCCCGGCTGAATGATATCGATGATTTTCTGATCACCGTTGGATGAAACACGAAACAGTTTTATCTGTCCGCCGATCACCAGAAAAAAGCGATTTGCCTCATCGCCTGTTTCAAACAGTGATTCGCCATCCTTCAGGGTTCCTGTATGGCTGCTTTCCATGACCTGTCTGACCTGATCGTCATCCAGAGCGGAGAAAAGGTGGGCCAATCGAATGTCAATGCTCATCACTTGAAACCAGTATCATATCAGGGTAACACGTGGTGGTCCTTGTCATATTTGCCAGTGGATAGAACAATGTCAATTACCCAAAAAGTGTTATATCCCAACGGCCAATGCCTCGCATACGGGCAGCGACTGATACTGAGTCTGACCGAAATCGAGATTTTTCTGTTTGACAAAGATCAAGGTATCCCGATTCTTTAACACCTAATTAAGGGTATTTGTACAATAATCCGTTCATCTGTTTAGCCTGAGTTGGCCGCCGATGTGGCAGCTGTCAGCGAATACGCGTCCTTCAGGCGCTCTTCATCCTGTTGATGTCCCGATATAACCCCATTTGACACATGTCAAGGTAGGGAAGGGAGTCTGATTTCTAATAGCGGAGACACAATCAAGACAGGCTTGGGAGGAGAGTGATGGCACAAGCGTTCACGAAGGAGATGTCGCGGAACATCTTTTACGGCGGTACGGCGTTTTTCTTTCTGTTGTTTTTGGCGCTGACCTTTGACACCCATCTGGCGCTGCCGGAGCGGGACAATCGCGAGGCATTGGACCCGACCACGGAGCGGGGGCAGATGATTGCGCTGGGGAAGCAGGTATGGGAGGAGAACGACTGTATCGGCTGTCACACGCTGTTGGGCGAGGGGGCCTATTTTGCGCCGGAGCTGGGGAATGTTTACCGGCGTTACGGTAACAGCAAGGAGGCGATCATGGCGTTCATCAAGGGACGTCCGGTGGAGGGGATACCGGGTCGTCGCAGCATGCCGCAGTTCAACCTGAGCGATGAGGAGCTGAAGGCGGTGGCGGAGTTTCTGCAGTACAGCTCTGAGATCGACACGGCGGACTGGCCGCCGAACATTCAGGGTTAGTGGTGCTGACAGAGTAGAGACAAGCTGAGGAGAAGACGATGACGTTCAAATACCAATCCCAGGCGGTGGCGATGCCATATTTTATCGCGGCCATTGGCCTGTTTGTGGCGCAGATCCTGTTTGGTCTGATTATCGGGCTGCAGTATGTATGGGGAGATTTTCTGTTTCCGGAGATTCCGTTCAACGTGGCGCGGATGGTGCATACCAATGCCTTGATCGTGTGGTTGCTGATGGGTTTCATGGGGGCGGCCTATTATCTGGTTCCGGAGGAATCGGAGACGGAGCTGCACATGCCGTGGCTGGCGACGCTGACCTTCTGGGTATTTTTGGTGGCGGCGGCGCTGACGGTGGCGGGTTACCTGCTGGTGCCCTATGCGACGCTGGCGGAGATCACCGGCAACGATCTGTTGCCGACCATGGGGCGTGAGTTTCTGGAGCAGCCGACGATCACCAAGCTGGGGATCGTGGTGGTGGCGCTGGCGTTTCTGTTCAATATCGGCATGACGGTTCTGAAGGGTCGCAAGACGGTGGTGAGTTTGGTGCTGCTGATGGGTCTGGTGGGTCTGGCGGTGTTCTTTCTGTTCTCGTTTTTCAACCCGGTCAATCTGGTGCATGACAAGTTTTGGTGGTGGTGGACGGTACACCTGTGGGTGGAAGGCGTGTGGGAGCTGATTCTCGGTGCGATCCTGGCCTTTGTGCTGATCAAGGTGACGGGTGTGGACCGTGAGATCATCGAGAAGTGGCTCTACATCATCATTGCGATGACCCTGATCACGGGTATTGTGGGGACGGGGCATCACTACTACTGGATCGGCACGCCGGAGTACTGGCAGTGGTGGGGCTCGGTCTTTTCCGCGCTGGAGCCGATCCCGTTCTTCATGATGACGGTATTTGCCTTCAACATGGTGAACCGGCGGCGGCGCAACCATCCCAACAAGGCGGCGACCCTGTGGGCGCTGGGCACGGCGGTGATGGCGTTTCTGGGCGCGGGCGTGTGGGGTTTTCTGCACACCCTGGCGCCGGTGAACTACTACACTCACGGCACCCAGATCACGGCGGCGCACGGTCACATGGCGTTCTACGGGGCGTATGTGATGATCAACCTGGCGATCATCAGCTACGCGGTGCCGATTCTGCGTGGCCGCGAGGCCAACAGCGAGCGGGCGCAGGTGGTGGAGATGTGGGCGTTCTGGCTGATGACGGTATCGATCGTGTTCATCACGCTGTTTCTGACCGGTGCGGGGATCCTGCAGGTTTATCTGCAGCGTTTCAGCGACACGCCGCTGTCGTTCCTGGTGGTGCAGGACAAGATCGCGCTGTTCTACTGGCTGCGTTTCTTTGCCGGTGTGGTGTTCCTGGGCGGTCTGGTGGTCTACATCTGGAGCTTCTTCATTCCGGGTGAGAAGACGGCGGCGGAGATGCCGGCGATGGAGCCCCAGGGTGAGGCGCGCGGCGCCGCGGAGGCCGCGGCCGGCTGATAACCGAAAGCAACCCCCTGGCCGGATGGTGAGATGGCATCAAACCGTCCGGCTTTTTTATGGGCAGCCTGTGGCCTTCAGGTTTTTTTACGTTTTTTCCACTACTAAGGGAGTAATTTTTAATGGCGGGAGACGGCTGTATTTGGATAAGTGGGCAGGATAGATTCGCCCCTCATTAACCGCTTTGAATTTTTGGCGCTTTTCACTTTGATCTTTGTCAAGGATGGTTAGCCACGGAAACTTAAAGTGACTATCAGACCAATGGATCGGCAGTCATGCGGAATGCATAAATCGTATGAGATTCAGTCCGGCGTCGAATCGATATCGAGAATCATGGATTTGCCGGTGCGACTCAAGCCAATACGTTGACAGGCGCATCATATGAAAACAGAAGGGGTTGTCTATCTGGTAGGTTCAGGACCCGGTGATCCGGAACTCTTGACCGTTAAGGCATTGCGGCTGATGCAGTCAGCCGATGTGGTGGTCTACGATCGCCTGGTTTCACCGGAGATCATGGAGATGATCCCTCCGGGCGTCTCCCGCATAGCTGTAGGCAAGTCACCGGGCATGCACTGTGTGCCACAGCATGAGATCAACTCGCTGTTAACCCGGTTGGCAAAAAAATCCCGTACTATCGTACGTCTCAAGGGCGGCGATCCCTTTGTTTTTGGGCGGGGTAGCGAGGAGGCGCTGCATCTGCGTCAGCACGGTATCCGCTTCGAAATCGTGCCTGGGATCACAGCCGCATCCGCCGTCAGTTGCTATGCCGGCATCCCCCTGACGCATCGCTCAATGAGCCGGGGGGTAAGGATGGTGACCGGTCATTTCCGCGATGGGGAGGCGCTGGATCTTGACTGGCAGAAACTGGCGGATGAGAGCGCAACCTTGGTGGTTTATATGGGTTTGTCGAATATTGAGACAATCACCCAACAGTTGATGCACGCAGGTCGTGCGGCGGAAACACCGGCAGCCGTGATCCAGGAAGGCACCACGCCCCGCCAGCGCATGGTTCAGGCAACGCTCTCTACGCTGAGTCACGAGGTGGAACAGGCGGGGCTCAGTTCGCCTGTAATGATCATTATCGGTGAGACGGTGGCGCTGGCCGATCAACTTGCCTGGTACCAGACCCAGGAGATGAGCGATGAAACAACCTGTATTGATCATTGCTAGCCTCCTGTTCCTGATCCAGTCCGTTTCAGCCGCCGGGATTCCCGAGCCGAGGCGCATCGAGCTGCTCAACCTGCTTAAACACGATTGTGGATCCTGCCATGGTCTCTCCCTGAAGGGGGGGCTGGGTCCGCCACTGACACCGGTGAACCTGCAAGGCAAACCGGTCGACTTCCTCGCTGCCACCATCCTCTATGGCCGTACGGGTACTCCCATGCCGCCATGGCGGCCGTTTCTCACAAACAGAGAGGCCGATTGGCTTGCCCAGCGGATCAAAGAGGGTGTGCAATGAGAATGCGGCTATTCACAATCATTTTCCTGCTGATCTTTTCCCCCTTGTCGGACGCCGCTCAATGGAGAGGCACGGGTGATCTCGGGGTGGTCGTGGAACGGGCGGACGGAAGCCTTCAGGTCATCGAGACAACCGGTAACACCATCCTGGGTCGTATCGAGGGGCTGGGCGATCTCTCTCACGCCTCGGCCGTCTTTTCCCGGGATGAGCGGTTCGCCTATCTCTTTGGGCGGGACGGGGGCCTGACTAAAGTCGACATCTTGCAACGAAAAGTGGCCGCCCGTGTCGTCCAGTCCGGTAACAGCATCGGGGGGGCGATATCACAGGACGGCCGATTGGTGGCGGTCTCCAACTACGAGCCGGGCGGCGTGCGTATCTTCGATGCCGCCAGTCTGGAAATGGTGGCCGATATCCCGGCAACCTACGAAGACGGAAAACAGTCGAAAGTGGTTGGACTGGTCGATGCACCGGGCAATCGGTTTGTTTTCAGCCTGTGGGATGCCGGCGAAATCTGGATGGTCGATATGAGTGATCAGGCAAAACCCGTAGTAAGGAAATTCATGGACATCGGCCGGCAACCCTACGATGCCCTGATCACACCGGATGGCCGTTATTACATTGCCGGACTCTATGGGGAAGACGGCCTGGCCCTCCTGGATCTGTGGAATCTGGATAAGGGGCCACGCCGGATTCTGGCTGATTACGGTAAAGGTGAGCGGAAGCTGCCGGTCTATAAGATGCCCCATCTTGAAGGCTGGGCTGTCGCAGGTAAACGCTTGTTCATTCCTGCTGTGGGCCGGCATCAGGTGTTGGTCGTCGATACCGACGGCTGGCGGGAGGTCGGTCGACTCGATGTCCACGGTCAACCCGTCTTTGTGATGGCGCGCCCCGATGGCCGACAGGTATGGGTCAACTTCGCCTTTCCCAATAACGACACCCTGCAGGTCATCGACACTCAGAGCCTTGAACTGGTCACCACACTGAAGCCGGGAAAAGGCGTATTGCATATGGAGTTCGAACCCCGGGGGGAAGAGGTCTGGGTCTCCGTACGCGATATCGACAGGCTGCAGGTCTACGATACGGATACCTTTTCGCGTCGCGCCGATTGGCCGGTACTTAAACCCTCCGGGATCTTTCTCACTTCCCGGGCCCACCAAATTGGACTTTGATCATGGTTGCGCAGAAAGAGACCATCCTTGATCGACCCTTGAACGCCTTGGAGCGTCGGTTGTTGAATGACTTCCAGGACGGCTTTCCACTGACGCCACGTCCGTTCCAGACCATTGCGGAACGCGTGGGAAGCACGGAGAGTGAAGTGATGACAACGATACTCAATCTACAGTCACAGCGACTGATTAGCCGGGTGGGGCCGGTTTTCCGCCCAAATCGCGTGGGGGCCAGTACCCTGGCTGCGATGGAAGTGCCTAAGGAGCGGTTGGAACAGGTTGCCGAGATTGTCAGCAGCTACGGTGAAGTCAACCACAACTACGAGCGGGAACACAGTCTGAATCTCTGGTTTGTGGTCACCGCGGAAGACAGGATGTCGTTAAACTGTGTACTCAAAGAGATTGAAAAGAGATCGGGACTTGAGGTGATTGATCTGCCGATGGTGGAGGATTTCTACATCAACCTGGGATTTCCCCTGCAATGGACCTGAGGGAACTGTCACAACTGTTGCAACCCGATCCGCTGGATCTTGATCTGGTGCATGCCATTCAGGGCGGATTGCCGCTGGTTGAGCAGCCTTATGCCCAGATCGCAAGCGAATTGAATATTACAGAGGCGGAAGTCATCAGGCGTCTCGGGCGCTTGCTGGAGACAGGTGATATCAGGCGGCTTGGTGTTGTGGTGCGTCATCGGGAACTCGGTTATCGCGCCAATGCCATGGTGGTATGGGATGTACCTGACGATCGCGTGTCCGAAATCGGTCAACTGCTGGGCCGGCAATCCTGCGTCACACTCTGTTACCGCAGGCCAAGACGCCCCGACCGTTGGCCCTATAACCTCTTCTGCATGATTCATGGCAGAAGCAGGGAGGGTGTACTGCGCAATCTGGACCGGTTGATCCATGACTGCAATCTTGGATGGATCACGCACGATGTCCTGTTCAGCCTGCGGCAGTTTAAACAGCGCGGCGCAAAATATATCAGCGAACGTGATGGATCCGTCAAGGGGTCCGGTCATCTGCCAGCGGGGCTCTCTTAGGAATCGGTATCAACATGCAACAAACGCTGACATCATTTGAACGACAGTTGATCAACCGTTTCCAAGGCGGTGTGGATTTAACCAATAGACCCTTTCGCGAGATGGCCAAAGCACTCGACTCCGAAGAAGACACGGTCCTGGGGTCGGTACAGTGCTTACTGGAAAGGGGATGGCTTTCCCGCTTCGGCCCGCTCTACAACGCTGAGCGGCTGGGAGGCAGCCTGGTTCTCGCGGCGATCGCTGTACCCGATACGAAATTCGATAAAATAACGGAGCAGGTCAACGCATTGGCGGCCGTTGCCCACAACTATCGACGAGATCATTGGCTGAACATGTGGTTCGTGTTGGCAACCGATACCACCGACTCGATGCAGGCAACAATCCAGCAGATCGAAAGCGAGACAGGACTGCGGGTCTATGCCTTTCCCAAAGAGCAGGAGTTCTATCTCGGTCTGTGGTTCGAAATGGGCGATGACGGCAGCCTCAACACCCGCTCTATTCCCGCTGCTGCGGCGACGGAGACATTCGATCTTGACGATCTCGACCGACGGATCATCGCCGAGACACAGCAAGGTTTGCCGCTCACGCACGATCCTTGTCAAACCCTGGCGTGGCGTCTCGGCTGCTGGCCGAGCGAAGTGGTTACCCGGATGGATAATATGCTGCAGTCCGGCGTTATTCGTCGTTTGGGCCTGGTGCCCAACCACTACCGCCTCGGCTTCAAAGGTAACGGTATGACCGTGTGGAATATACCGGATGATCAATTACGCGAGGCAGGCGAGCGGATTGGCGCCATGGATTTCGTCAGCCACTGTTATGCCAGGCCGCGTCACCTGCCCGATTGGCCTTACAACTTGTTCGCCATGGTGCACGGAAGTGATCGCGGCGACGTCATGCAGAAGGTTAACGAATTGAGTCAGCAACTGAGAGAGTACAACCAGGGACATGAGGTGCTTTTCAGTTCCGCCGTACTGAAGAAAACCGGTATGCGGCTCGCCTTTTAGGATTTGATTATGTTTCGCATCAGTCGTTACTTGCATGCCCTGACCCGACCGGCCGCATCTGTTCGGCGCACGGTGAATCCGACAGGCCCGGTCGTCATCTGGAACCTGGTCAGGCGTTGTAACCTGACTTGCCGCCACTGCTATGCCACCTCGGCAGACAAAGACTTTCCGGGCGAACTGACAACCTCTGACGTCTTCGAAGTCATGGATGACCTGAAGGATTTCGGCGTTCCCGTGTTGATCCTTTCGGGTGGTGAACCGTTGTTGCGACCCGATATTTTCGAAATCTCCCGGCGCGCCAAGTCAATGGGTTTCTATGTGGGTCTTTCCAGTAACGGCACGCTCATCAATGAAACCACAATAGCCGGTATCGCCGAAGTCGGTTACGACTATGTGGGGATCAGTATCGACGGCATGCGGGATACCCATGACCGGTTCCGTCGCAAACAGGGTGCCTTCGATGAGTCGATTCGAGGGATCAGATACTGCAGGGATGCCGGTCTTAAAGTCGGCCTGAGATTTACCCTGACCCAGGATAATGCTGCAGAGTTGCCGGATCTTTTACAGTTGATGGACGATGAGGGTATCGACAAGTTTTATCTTTCGCACCTGAACTATGCCGGACGGGGCTACAAAAACCGGGATGACGATGTTCATCATCGAATTACCCGGGAGGCCATGAATCTTCTCTTCTCCACTTGCTGGGGTGATGTACAAAAAGGACGCAAAAGGGAGTTTGTTACCGGTAACAACGATGCGGATGGGGCTTACCTGTTACTCTGGGCAGCGCACCATCTGCCGCAACATCGTGCCAAGTTGCAGGAAATGGTGTCCCGATGGGGCGGCAATTCGAGCGGTGTCAATATCGCCAATATCGATAATGAAGGCCGTGTACATCCCGACACCATGTGGTGGGACTATACGCTCGGCAGTGTCAAAGAACGTCGTTTTTCTGAGATCTGGCAGGATACCAGTGAACCCTTGATGGCCGGCCTGAAACAGAAAATGCGACCGCTGGAAGGGCGTTGTGCCGAATGCACCCATCGGTTGATCTGTGGCGGCAACAGTCGTACCCGCGCATGGCGACTCACTGGCAATCCATGGGCGGAAGATCCGGGTTGCTATCTCACGGATGATGAAATCAAGCCCCTGCCGAGTGTTCGGGTAGCGACAGGCTGAAAGGCATGCATCGTCTAATGGCCTGGCATCCATGAGAATGAAAAGCTGTTGTATCCCGGCGGCACTCTTGTTGCTGGTGGTCATGGGGCTTCTGTACAAGTTCCTTTGGCGGGGAGAGGTGGCGCCTGCCAGTGACGGACGCAGTGCAATCCTGATGCCTCAACAAGAGCGGGATCTAGTACTCAGGGAGATGCGGGGATTCCTACAGGCAGTACAGGCAATTCTCGTTGCAGCCGACAGGGGAAATGCACAGGGTATAGCGGATGCGGCCCGAGAAGTGGGGGTGACTCAGCAACAGGGCATGCCAGGGACATTGGTTAAGCGATTACCGGCTGGATTCAAAATGCTGGGTTTTGACACCCATCGTCGATTCGACCAATTGGCGCTGGATGCAGAGCAGCTGGGGGACACACAGCACAGCCTGCAGCAATTGGCCAAATTGATGACGAACTGTGTCTCTTGTCATGCCAGTTACCGGATAGATTCAATCAATGAGTAATATGCAAGGCTCGCGGATGGATTCATTGCTGTCGAAACAGTATTGCCATGAGATTGTGTCGGCTTTGCTTGTTATACTTCTTCTGCCGACCCTTCTGTATGCCGGTTCGGCATATGCTGAACCGGTCGATGAGCTTTATCTGAAATTTTGCGCCGAATGCCACGGCGCAGACAGGCTGGGAGGCCAGGGTCCGGCGCTGCTGCCCGAGAATCTGCATCGTCTGCGACCTGCCAAGGCGCACAAGACAATTGCCGAAGGCCGGCCGGCCACGCAGATGCCGCCATTCAAGGAGCGGTTGAATGATAGCCAGATCGATACACTTGTCGAACATATCTACACACCCCTGGAAGATATACCACAATGGGGAATGCAGCAGATTTCAGCCAGTCGAATCGAACATCACAGATCGGGTACACTGCCGGATCAGCCGCGCTTCGAGGCCGATATCGAAAACCTGTTCGTGGTGGTGGAACTCGGCGATCACCACGCGACCCTGCTGAACGGCGACAGCTTCAAACCGATCCACCGTTTCCCGACCCGCTTCGCGCTGCACGGTGGGCCTAAATATGCGAAGGGCGGTCGCTATGTCTATTTTGCCTCCAGAGACGGTTGGATCAGTAAATTCGACATCTATAACCTGACCTACACCAGCGAGGTGAGGGCAGGTGTCAACACCCGTAATCTGGCCGTTTCTCATGACGGCCGTTTTGTCATGGTAGCCAACTATCTACCCCATACTCTGGTGGTGCTGGACGCGGAAGACCTTAAACCATTGAAGGTCATTCCGGTGATAGATGACAAAGGCAATTCATCCAGGGTCAGTGCCGTCTATACTGCCGATCCCCGTTCAAGTTTCATCGCTGCGTTAAAGGATATAACCGAGGTATGGGAGATCAGTTATGAGATACCGCCTCCCAAGGGATTTGGTAGGTGGATGCACGACTACAGGGAGGATTCGGGCGAACCGGGTGTTACCGATCCGTTTCCAGTCCGCCGGATCCGGGTGAAAGATTACTTGGACGATTTTTTCATCACCCAGGATTACACACAGATTGCCGGTACCGCGCGGGACGGCAGCGGACAGGTGGTTGATCTCGATATCGGGCGGGCCGTGCAGGCACTCGAGCTGCCCGGCATGCCGCACCTCAGTTCCGCCATCACCTGGCGCAGCGGTGATCGCCATGTGATGGCCACGCCCAATATCAAGGCGAACAAAGTAACCGTAATCGACACCAAAAGCTGGGAGGTAATCAAAGAGATACCAACATTGGGACCCGGTTTTTTCATGCGCAGCCACGAGCAGAGTCCGTATGCCTGGGTGGATGTCTTTTTCGGTAAGGAGAGAGACGCCATGCATGTTATCGATAAGCAATCCCTGGAGATCGTCAAGACCCTGCGTCCTGCCGAGGGCAAAACCTCGGCACATGTGGAGTTTACCAAGGATGGGCAGTACGCCCTTGTAAGTGTCTGGGATGATGACGGTGCATTGGTGGTCTACGATGCCAATAACTTCAATGAGGTGAAACGTCTGTCAATGAAAAAGCCGTCCGGCAAATACAATGTCCACAATAAACTGACACGCTCCTCAGGGACCAGCCATTGATCAGAAATGATCTGACTAATGTTTACAGACCCTCGGGAGGCAGAGATAGATGCGATTGAATTTCAAGGTTTTCATGATTTGCAACCTACTCTTATTCGCTTCATCCGGTACATGGTGTAGTGAATTGACGATTCAGGCAGAGAATATCACCGTTGAGGATGGGGATACCCTGATAATCAGCTTTGCCGACGGCAAGGAGCGGGTTCAGCTGATGGATATCGATGCACCGGAAGACACCGAAAATGCAAAATTCAAGCTCGATATGCGTAGAACCGGCCTGGACTACGACACGCTGTTCTCACTTGGGGCAATTGCGACCCAGCACTTGATCAAACTGATAACCGGCGAGGATAGCTTTACCCTGCAGTATCAGCCGGAAAAGCGCGATAGATATGGCCGGTTGGTCGGCACTTTGATGGATACAGAAGGTGTTTCCCTAAGTGAACGGATGGTGTTAAACGGATATGCTATCGTCAGGCCAACTGCTGCAGAAGATCCCGCTCATCCTTATCATGCATTGCAACGTAATGCCCAGGAGGAACTGCTGGGACTATGGGGCTTGCTGCCCGAACAGGCCCATCTCTGGGCAGGTACTTCATTGATGCGTTGAAGGATCTGAATTTCAAGGTGAAGTCACCCGCCACCTGAATCCGGCTTATTCCTGATCATGTGCAATACAGCTAACTGTGCTCAGCAGGGTAGCGAGGCGGGAATAGTCATGGCCATATTTCTTGAAGTTGTATTAGATTCGGATGTCGGTTGATTACTTGTTATTGTTGCGAAGAATGAAAATAAAACTGTATTTGCTGATCTGGATTGCATTCATGAGCTGCTCCCTGAGCGCGGATGGAAGCGATGAGTTTGCGTTAAAGACCCGCATTCAATTCGGTGCGATCAAAAACGACAACGCCTCGGAAAACATCTTTCCCTCGGGTTTTCTAAATTTTGACGAGGGCCTGAATCTCAACCGGGCCGAGTTGATCCTGGAAAAGGTGCCGCAAAGCAACATCAAACCGCGCATCGGACCGTTTCCGGGGCCTAAGCCGAATTTGGCTGGTTGGGGTTTCGAGATCGATTTTCGCTATGGAGAGGATGCCGCCATCACCTTCGGCCTTGACGATGAACTCGATGTCAATAAAGGCAATGAAAGACTCTATCTGCTGCCGCAATGGTTCCTGACCGGTTACCTGCCGATAGGGGATGGTTTTTCCTGGATAACAGGCAGTTGGTTTACTTCCATCGGTCATGAGATCGGAGCGCCGGTCGATCCGCCGACGGCCTTTTACACCCACGCCTATGCATTCACCTACCAGCCGGTAAAACATGTCGGTGCGATGGGAGCGCTGAAACTTCCGTTGAAGCCAGAAAATGGGCTCTGGTCAAGCGGACTTGGTATTGTGCAGGGATGGAACAATCTGCAGGACAATAACAACGATAAAACACTGATCTTCGATCTTCGTTGGCGTAGTCCCGATTTCAGGACCTGGATCGATATAGAAAATATTGTCGGCTATGAACAGTCGGAGCAGGGCACTACCGATCAGACAAGGCCCTTTAATGCAGTCAGCAGTACTGGCGAGAAACTGTTGAGGCGCATGCATTCTGCAACCCTCAGTCACCGCTTCACCCGGGCGCATCGCATCGTCGTGAATGCGGTCTACGGAAAGCAGGAAGGAGGGGACACTATTGCAGATGCCAACAACCCACCGGGATTTCTCATCACGCAAGAGAGTCGATGGTATGGCGTCAATCTGAACTACTATTTTCAATGGCAAGAAAACAAGCAGCTTGGTATGCGGGCTGAGTGGTTCAGAGACGAGCAGGGAGCGCATGCCTTACTGCCTGAAGGTATTTATCGATCGCTGACGATGAACCTTTCCTGGTGGGTGCAGGACGGTCTTAGGATCCGCCCTGAGCTGCGTTACGATCAATACAGCGGCAACGGCAAGCCCTTTGCGGGACAGGTGCCAACAATATTCTTCGGTGAGGAGGAACAACAGTGGGTAGCATCGCTGGATGCCACCTGGTTCTATACACTATGAATAAAAAATATACCTTTGTTGGGGCCTTGCGCCCTTTTTCGCTTGTGGTAGCCATTGCCACCTGCGGACTTGGCGTCAGTCTGGCGCTCATAGACAATGCAGATGAGCGCTGGCTGGCCTGGCTCGTGCTCCTTACAGGCCTGCTGTTACAGATAGCCGTCAATCTGGTCAATGACGCACCCGATCTGGTGAATCCTGAGCTGGACCGGTTAAGTCGGCAAAACATTCTTCGGAATCGAAAAATCGGCTGGGTCATCATGTTGCTGGCCATCATGCTGGGTCTCTATATGGTCTCCATCAGGGGATGGCCTCTGCTCCTGTTGGGCATGGTCGGAGTGGCAGGTGCCTGGGGATATACCGGTGGCAAGGTCAACTATAAACAGCGTGGCCTGGGTATCGTACTGGTGTTTCTTCTAATGGGCGTATTGCTGATCGGCGGTTCATACTATGTACTCAGCGGTCTCTACACATGGAGGGTGTTCTGGCTGTCGCTGCCCTTCAGCCTGCTCTCATCCCTGCTATTGCTGAGTAATGAGTTGAGGGATTATGAATCCGATCGTGATGCAGGTATCCGTACCCTGATAGTCCGCATAGGTTACCATTCAGGTGTCAGGCTCTACTACCTGCTCATCAGCCTTGTCTATCTCATTTGCGCGATGCTCTATTGGGCCGGGATGCTGCCAGGATTTTTAATGCTGCTGATCACTTCGCTGGCACTGGTAGGTCCTCTCAATCTGCTCGATTCACCAACCACCCAGCGGCAGCGATTGACACCGCTGACAGGCCGCTTCTACCTCCTGTTTGGCGCAACCTATCTTGCTACCCTATGGATGGACCTGCCGTGAACCAGGATATGATCCTGGGTCTGGCACTACCGGTCACGCTGTTCTGTATCATGTTCAGCATGGGTACGGCACTTGTAGCCAGGGACTTTCGGCTGATCGTTGAATCTCCATTCTCCGTGCTGATTGGTATCGTCAGTCAGATGCTCATTCTTCCTATTGTGGCTTTTGTCGTGCTCATGCTGCTGCAACCGCCTCCTGAGCTCTTTGTCGGTTTCATGATCCTGGCCTTCAGTCCGGGGGGCACAACATCCAACATGTTCTCCTACCTGGGCAGGGGAAATGTGGCACTCTCAATTACCTTGACGGCAATTGTCAGTCTGGTGACGCCGCTTACCATTCCGCTGTTCGCAAGTCAGGTCATTGAATGGCAGCTGGACAGTCGCAGCGAGATAGTTCTTCCCTTTATCCCCACATTTGCAAAACTTGTGGTCGTGACATTGATACCTGTCGCTCTCGGCATGCTGTTACGTCACTATCGACCCAACTTCTGCATAAAACATGAAAGGATTCTGACCCGGATTCCGCTGATCATGCTGCTCCTGGTCATTGTAGGCATCATCCGGCAGAACTGGGAATCGATGCCGCTGTTTATTGCCCAGACCGGCGTACCCGCCCTGATACTTGCTACCCTGGCCTTGGGGGCGGGATATGGCTTTGCCCGTATAATGCGCATAATTGAGACAGACGCGCGCACTGTTGCGATAGAGACGGGTATTCAAAACGGCGGTACGGCGATTCTGGTCACAGGTACAATACTGAATAATCCGACCATGACCATCGCACCGGTGATGTACGGTATCCTTATGCTGATTCCCACGTTTGCTTACATTGCCTGGCTGAATCGTAGGCAAACGGCTATGGCCTGAACGTGACATGATTGGATAGCGGATTAATATCTTGTTCGCTAGGGCGTGATTGGGATATCGAACATTCATTAGGAGGTATGACTGTCATCCATCGAAGTAGCATGAATGCCGTCACTATAAACTCATTGATCCTCATTGGTCTGCTGATGGCTGCGCCAGTTATGGCTTTACCCCCTCTGCAGCTTTTTGTTGATTTAACTCCTCCGGGTAAGACGCTCCGACTGATACCAGGCAGTTATTCCGGTCCTGTCGTCATCAATAAACCGATTGTCATCGAGGGTGGCGGCGAAGTGACGGTCGATAATGAGGGTGTGGGAACGGTGATGACGATCAAGTCGGATCACGTTGCGGTACGTGGACTTCATTTGACTGGTTCCGGTACTTCCTACAATGACATGGATGCTGGAGTATTGATTGAGGCCAATGAAGTCATTTTCGAAGACAACCGTTTAGATGATGTTTTGTTTGGCATTCACATCAAGCAAGGAGATGCCAATACCATCCGCAACAACACAGTCACCTCGAAACCGTTCGAGCCGAGTTTGCGAGGTGAAGGACTGAGAATCTGGTACGGAAACGAAAACCTGATAGAAGGCAATACCTTTCATTATGTCCGTGATCTGCTTCTGACCAACTCATCAGCAAATAAGATTATCGGAAATGAGTTACACCATAACCGGATCAGTCTGGAATTTATCTTCTCTCCAGACAATCTCATCAAAAAAAATCGTATTGGTGAAAACGACACGGGAATCGTGGCGATCTACTCCGACGGGCTGTTGATCGAGAACAACCATGTCGAGCATATCAGAAACACTGGTAGCTCGGCGCTGGCAATCAAGGAGAGTTCACAGGTTAGGATCAAGGATAACATTATTCTTCACAATGCCGTGGGATTGACCGCAAACTCACCGGTATTTCCAGAGAATATTCTCTATCTGGAAAACAACCATTTTTCCTACAACAATGTGGCGATGTATTTCTATGGCGAGAAAGGGGGGCATATCATTCATGGCAATCGTTTTATCAACAATCTCTCCACGATTGCCGTCAGTCACGTGAAGAGTGCAAAAGGCAATGACTGGGATGGAAATCTATGGGATGACTATCAGGGATTCGATCGTGATCTTGACGGATATGGAGATACGCCTCATACAATCAAGTTGTACGCGGACCGGATTTGGATGGACAGACCGGTTACACAGTTCTTTCGCGGTACGCCGATTATGGGAATGATCGATTTCATGGAGCGATTGGCGCCTTTTTCGGAGCCGGGATCCATATTGACCGATCCCCGGCCGCTTGTTGATTGAGAAGAGCTTCGAATCATTCTGTTTCGTCATCCGGCCGCAGGCCGGAATGACAAATGTGTCAGATACTTTTCAGTTATTTAAATGATTTTTATCCAGCGCTTTTCCTGTCAGTGAGGCAAGGAAGGCTGCGATATCGGCAACTTCATCCTCTTTGAGCTCGATATCCAGCTGAATGCTCCCCATGATGCGGATGACATCCTCCAGGGTTTTACCGGAACCGTCATGAAACCAGGGACCGGTGATCGCCACATTGCGCAGTGATGCAACCTTGAACATCATCTCATCCGCTTCGTCTCCGGTTACATGATGCCGTCCCTTATCCTCTGTATTGTGGAAGTCTTTGTAGACACCCAGTTTCTCGATCAGTGTGCCACCCAGCATGGGACCATCGTGGCATCGAATGCAGTTATGTCGAATGAATCCGGTAAGCCCCGACCGCTCCTGAGTCGTCAGTGCCGATTTATCTCCGCGCATGAAATCATCGAAGCGGGATTCACTGCGCAGGGTGCGTTCGAAAGCGGCGATGGCCTCTGCCAGATTGGCATAGGAGAGGGGAGGGGTGTCGTTCGGATATGCCTTGGTGAAGGCTTCGACATACTCTGGTATCGCGCCGAGTTTCTTCACCACGCTCTTTTCATCGGGCATGCCCATCTCGATCGGATTCAGTATCGGCTGGCGTGCCTGATCGGCCAGGTCCGCCGCGCGGCCGTCCCAGAACTGTGAACTTTGCCACCCGGCGTTCAATACGGTGGGGGTGTTGCGGTCTCCGGGCTCCCCGCGGGCTCCCGGCGAAGTGGGGAGGTTGTCCATGCCGCCCCTGCCGTCCCCAAGCGGGTGACAGCTGGCACAGGACTGGGTGTCATTGATAGAGAGGCGGGTGTCGAAATAGAGCTGCATTCCCAGTTCGATACGTGCCGGCGTGTCGTTTTCGCTGCCGGGCATGGTCTGGGGCAATGCTTCGAAGTAGCGGTTGGCCTTCCTGATGAGGCGATCGGTTTTATCCGCCTGCACGCCGGTACCGAACAGGAACAGAAACGATACAATAACGAGACTGGCCTTTTGATTCATTTCGATTCCCATCAATCAAATAGAAAGGATCGGGTATCGCTTAATGTACGGTGCACCCCATGGCATCTTGCGCAGATGATCACGGCAGCCTCGCCCAGCTTTTTACCAGTCGATTTCGGCTGTTGCCGGGTCAGCGCCTCATCCAGTTCATCGAGCGTACGGGAGCTTGCGTCGCCAAGTATCCGCTGGCGGGGCAGTTCATCTTTGTGACAGGACTCACAGCTCTCTCCCAATCGATACAGTTGCCCCCTGAGCTGTTGGGAGGCCTTCGCCGCACGCGCCCATCGTTTGTCTTCACTGGCGATCTTGATGCGGTTGACCGTCCGGGACAGGGCATCCATGTGAGTGCCGTAGCCCTTCAAGATACCCTGTTCGTCAGCAATCTCGATGTGGCTGAAATCCGGTGAGCGGTATCGCAGCGCGGCAAGGGCGCGATACTCCCGGTGACAGTTCCGGCAGTTGCGCTGAAGCCGTGAAACAGCACTGGTGACGGTTTTGAAATCCCCCGACCGGGCAGCCGTTTCCAACCGTGTGGACTCATCGAGTTCCACCTCATCCCGCCACTCCGGCACCATTTCGGGCAGCTTGCGAAAATGCTCGACGAACTTGTCGCTCCACTTCTTGGTCAGTATCAGATCCTGCTCGGCGGCATACTCGTCTATAGCCTGCAATTCCCGTCTCAGGGCGAACATGGTGTGAAGCCAGACCTGCCGCTTGTTGTCAGGTTTGTACCACTGTGAAAGGGAGTCGGGCAGCAGTGTGACGCTGCGCTCCTCTTGCGCGGCGGATAGACTGTTCTGACTCGTCAGCAGGAGGGTGAAAATGCCGACGAGCCAGAACTGTTCTCGATATCTCATTTTATCCTTGGTTTTCCGGCTGGACGAAGCGGTTGATCGTGTAAAGTAATCGAGGCTGGCGTGAAAGGGTGCTCTCAGACAGATAAATTCGGATGGCCGACTATTCTACAACGTGTACGACACCCTTCATCTGATGGCTTTCATGGTGAGGTTCACATATATAGTGATAGCTACCCGGTTCATCGAAAGTGCGTTCCCTGATATCACCGGGGAAGAAGTAATCGCCGGGCTCCTCGCCAAGAACCTCAAACCAGGCACTGTGATACTGGCGTTTCTCGTGGTTTTCCCAGCGCACTGTGGTGCCGACCTTGACGGTGATCTCCTCCGGCTGGAATTTATAGTCTTTCGCAATGACCGTGACCGTCTCTCCTGCCAAGGTGTATGACGCAACAAACAGCCCCAGTAGCAGCAGGATCATGTGAGCTCGAAACATAATGGTTACCTCTGTTCGTCATCTGCCGTTCCCGTTCCTTTGGTGTGGAGAGCTCTGTGGTTACTGCGCCACGGCGTTGATCTCCGCATCCGGGTTGTCCAGCCCCAGTTTATAGCCGAGTGAGACATGATGGAAGCGGCTGTCGGTATAGTCATCGTGGATCGCAAATCCGAAATTGTAGACTGTCCCCTTTTCGATGTTGACATCGTCGGATAGTTCAGATTTCAGCTTGCGCTTGAAAGTGGCGGTCCAATATCCCGCATCCTCCGTGATGCTGCCCTGTAACGCTTGACCTCCCGTCATGATGCGCTGTTCCAGGACATAGCCGTTATCCACATTGCCGCTGCCGCTGCTTATCCGTATCAGATCCATGGTTTTATGGGCATCGAGTTCCGCCTGAAGGGCTGCATTGTCTTTCAGTTTGTCCCAGCCGCCCAGTTTCTTGCCGCGCCGGCCTTTCTCTTCGACCTTGGTGCGCGACTCCTTGATGTATTTGGTCACACCCCGGCTGAAGTCGAGCGACAGACCTGAGGCCGCCGGATCCTCAGGATGTCCCGGCATGGTACGCAGGTCTTCGTGGCAGGTGCCCCAGCAACCGGCCTGGGAGGCGTATTCCACCTCATCGGTTGCCAGCATGAACGCCAGTTTCACCTGATTGTCGGGGTCCATCTTGCCGCCATCCACGAACGGGACGGGAACATGCTCGGCGCCTTCCCACTGGAAACGCAGATAGAGATTCTCACTGTCGTGGGTGGCCTGGACCGTCACCGGGATTGCCGCGCGCTTGCCTTCGGGCGGTGTCGGTTCGGCCTTCTGACCGGTAACCATCTTCTCGCCCATATCGGCAGTCTCTTTGTCGTGACAGACTGTGCAGCGATCACCGGCGCGGAAAGGTCTGGCGCCGCCATGGTACTTCCCCACCAGGGTCCACTCCATGGAGGTCTGACCGGGATAGAAGAGGGTAATCTGGCGCTCTCCCGCTTTTGACCAGTCCACACCGCTGTCCACTCCATCCCCGGCGGAAGCCGTTGCCTTTGGCGGTGTCGCCGCGGCGACAGCTGCCGTGACCTTGGCTTTTACCGCATTGAGTTCGGCCTGGTCGTTGTCCAGCGCCAGCTTGTAGCCGAGTGAAACGTGGTGAAAACGTGCGTCGGTATAGTCGTCATGGATGGCGAAGCCAAAGTTGTAGACAGTACCGGGCTCAAGGGAGATATTGCCCGCACCCGTGGATTTAAGGGGGCGTTTGACTTCAACGGTCCAGAGACCCGCTTCCAGCCAGCCTTGGGCATCTATCTTGCTGCCGTCGTCCATGATGCGTTGCTCAAGCACATAGCCGTTTTCCGTTTTACCGTTGCTGTTCCAGCGCACCAGGTCCATGTACCTGTGCGCATCCCGCTCCGCCTGGATGGCGGCATCGTCCTTCAGCTTATCCCAACCGCCGAGTTTCTTACCCCGGCGCCCCTTCTCCTCGACCTTGGTGCGCGACTCCTTGAGATATTTCGTGACACCGTTGGAAAGATCCAGGTTGAGACCTGCGGCAGCGGCATCTTCGGGGTGTCCGGGCATGGTTCTCAGGTCTTCGTGGCAGGTACCCCAGCAACCGGCCTGGGAGGCGTATTCCACCTCATCGGTCGCCAGCATCAGGGCCAGTTTGACCTGATTGTCCGGATCCATCTTGCCACCGTCCACGAAGGGCACCGGGACATGTTCCGTGTCTTCCCACTGGAAGCGCAGATAGAGATTCTCATCGTCATGGGCGGCCTGGACGGTTACGGGAATCGATCCTCGCTTGCCAACGGGTGGTGTGGGTTCCGCTTTCTGCCCGGTAACCATCTTCTCGCCCATGTCGGCAGTCTCTTTGTCGTGACAGACTGTGCAGCGATCGCCGGCGCGGAAAGGTCTGGCGCCACCGTGGTATTTACCCACCAGGGTCCACTCCATGGAGGTCTGGCCGGGATAGAAGAGGGTGATCAGACGTTCCGGAGAACCGCTCCAATCGGCACCGAAACCGCGAGTAGCGACGGCAGTTACCGCAGTGTCGTCTGTCTGATTCGATTTGACCGCGGCAATTGCCCGGGCAACAGCGGCATCGATCTTCTTCTGTGCAGCCAGTGCCTGAGCCTTACGGTGTTCACGCTCTTTCCGGGCCTCCTCCTGGCGGGCTTTTTCCGCTTCGGCCTCTGCCGCTTCGGCACTTGCGAGACCCGCTTTGAACGATTCCGGTATCTCGAATTTGTAGGCTTCGACAGGTTTTGCCCACTCCTCCAACTCCTCCTCGCTGATCTCTTTATGGACTGGCTTGTGGGCGATACCTTTATGGCAATCGATACAGGTGTTGCCGTTCTCCATGGCGAAGACGTGCTGGTTGCGGGCACGCGGTTTCTGCTTTTCGGGATTCATCGTGTGCCAATCGTGGCAGTTGCGGCACTCTCTCGAATCCGTCTCCTTCATCGCCTGCCAGACCCGTCGCGCCATGGTCAGCCGATGAGCTTCAAATTTTTCAGGGGTATCTACAGTCCCCATGATTTTGTGCCAGATTTCATTACTGGCCTTTATCTTTCTAACGATCTTGTGCACCCAGGGCCGGGGGACATGGCAATCCGGACAGCTCGCGCCCACGCCACTGCGGTTACCGTCGTGTGCCGTTCCCTTGAACTCGGCATAGACATTCTCCTCCATCTCATGGCAGGAGATACAAAATTCCATGGTATTGGTGGCTTCCATCACGGTATTGAAACCGCCCCAGAGCACCACACCGATGATCATGAACAGGACAGCACCACCCAGGGTCGCGCCAAAGGCGACTTTACGTGAAAGCAGGCTTTTGAATAAAGAGTGCTGATGCATCGCTTTCCCCGTTCAGGTCACAATGGTCAGGTGACACACCACTATTGGAGATTGTGTGGTGCAGGTGTTGGCGTATGCCGGGCGGACAGGAGGCTAAGCCTCATGTCCGCCCGGTCGTCAGTTACGTGCGAGTAATCTTACGTCATCAAGTGACGTGATTGACCCGATTATGCACGTTGAACTTACCGGTCGGTGCGAACAGGCCTTTAACACGGGCCTTCTCTTCGAGTGTCTTGGCATCGAAGATGATGATCTCACCATTGGGTTCCTTGCTGTCCTTACGATTCCAGACAGAGGTCCAGACCTCAGAACCATCGTTGTTGAACTCGATATGGACCGCGGCATAGCCGGGCTTATCGGTCAGGCGGATAGTTTTGACGATCTCGCGGGTCTCCTTGGAGATGACCTGTATGGACTGCTGGACTTCGGGCTCGGGATGCTTGGTCTGATCCGCCCAGACATAGTCACTCTTCGGATGGGTGCGGATAAAGACGCCTGGACCGTCGGTTTCAGTCTCATAGCAGACCTTCCATGCCTGATCGGCATGACCTTTCGGATCGTTACCCCAGGCAGTGACCTTGCCGACACCAAGATGCACGGTGCCACCGACCGGTCCACACTTCGGATCGACCCAGTTGGCGCCCGGGCCGGGATGCGGCAGTTTGTCAACGTCAATCAGCTTGGTGAGCTTCTGGGTTTCGGTGTCTACAACAACCATCTTGTTGGAAGCATTTGCCGCGATCTGGAAGTAACGGCCTGTTGGATCGTAGAAACCGTCATGCAGGAACTTGGCGGTATCCATCTTGGTGATCTTCAGGTTGTCGATATCGGTGTAGTCCACCTGCCACATCTGACCCAGCTCCTTCATGGAGACCAGCCAGCTGGGGTGGTTGGGCGTATCGTAGATAGCCGCCACACGGGACTCGTTGACATACTCGCCGTCCACATTCACACCGCGGGCGGAGACCACTTTCAACGGTTCCATGGTCATGGCGTCAGCAATGACGAAGTGGGGTGGCCAGTAGCCGCCGCCAACCACATACTTGCCATCGCCGGATACCGCCACGTCACGAGCGTCATAAGCGATCTGAACTTCGGCAACCTTCATCTTGTCAGGTGTCTGCCACAGATCGATCTTGGTCAGCTTGCCGTCACGGCCCTGGGTATACCAGAAGCGGCCGGGGTTTTTGGCATGCAGGGTGTTGTGATGCTCGGCGGCTTTCAGTACATGTACCGCATAGCCGGTGGGTACGTGAGCGACCACCTCTTTTTTGTCACCGTCGATAACCGCCACCTTACCCACATCGCGTTCGATGACGAGGAAGAAGTTTTCCCAGTTACGTCCATGCATAGGCTTGGTGGGATAATCCTTGGGTTCAACAAAAACCTTGTGACGCTCTTTCATCAATGCCAGGGACATCTCAGGTGGAATGGGTGCTTCCATCTGAATATAGGTGGCCATCTTCTTGATCTCATCTTTTGTCATGATATCGTCGAAGTTGTTCATGCCGCCTTCAGTACCGAAACTGATGATTTTTTCGAGACGCTCTTGTCCCAGCTTCTGGGTCTCCTTCGGCTCCAGATTCTTACCGGTCGCGCCTTTACGCAGGGTGCCATGGCAACCTGCGCAACGCTGGAAGTAGGTAGTCTTGGATGCTTCGAAGTCTGCTTCGCTGAGAGTTGGCGTGGCTGCTTGGGCGGATAACCCTAGGCCACTGATGGATATGCCGATTGCCATTGATAGTGCACTTGCGTTTAAAATAGAGTGTGCGCCTGGCCGGGAACTTTTGATCATTGGAGAAATCCTCCCTTCTTGTCGATTACGCAAGACAGATTAAGCGCCCGGTCGGGCGTACTCACCTTGACAAATGTCAAATCAAAAAATGTTCATATCTCCGATAGTCTGATTCACGATTCAGGAAGTGTGGACTCGAATTGATACGGATCAAGGCTAAAAGGAATCTGGGTGAGATGATCCCGGCAGGCGGGGTATGCCTGTTTAACATTAGAACACCGCTTTTCCGTCAGACAATCCTCTGGGGATATCCATTATGCGTAAGAGCTTAAAGACCTTTGGCCTCTCCCTCTTCATTGTGCTGGCCTTTCTGGTTATCGGTATCGGTTTTCTGTTTGGTATCGACAATCCGGTCCCCTGGATCATGATCGCCGTACTCTTGGTTTTACCGGTTATCCACAAAAAAATGACCTCCCGCGATTTCGTTTCCTGGGACGACGACTTGAGCGTGGGGATTCAGGCGATAGATGACGATCATCAAAAGCTCTTGACACTCATCAACAATCTGCAGACGGCGGTGCTCTATCCCACTGGCGAGTCCTTTGAACGCCAGGCGTTGAGTGATCTGGTCGACTACACTAAATACCACTTTGCTCGGGAAGAGAAACTGATGAGTGAAAACGGATATCCGGAATACGAGGACCACAAAAAGCAGCATGAAGAGATGATTGCCAAGGTGTCCCGCTTTTTGGACTCCTATGAAAAGGACCGCGAATCCACTATCGATGAACTGAACGGCTTCCTCAAGAGCTGGTTGATCGAACATATTGCCGGGACCGACCAGAAATACAGTCAGTTTCTTAGAGAGAAGGGTGTTCGGTAATCAGGTTGAGCTTGTGCCCGGTATACTCAAAACATATACGGCCGGTTTTTAATCTGTGCGGGTCAATTGCCTCTATTGCGGCGAGTCAATCGCAGATGACATCGATCATTGTCCACACTGCGGTGCTCCCTCGCACTATCAAAA
This sequence comes from Candidatus Thiodiazotropha sp., assembly GCA_040506195.1. Classification (GTDB taxonomy): domain Bacteria; phylum Pseudomonadota; class Gammaproteobacteria; order Chromatiales; family Chromatiaceae; genus Thiodiazotropha. Next base: position 316,312 of record JBEVXH010000005.1, read on the forward strand.
AAGGGGTTTTCGCATCGGTGGCAGGGAGAAGTTTCTTATATTCTTTGTGGTGCTGTCCGCTGCAACCTTGATTATTGCCTTGTTGTTGCCGAGGTAGCGGAGACATCAAGTCAATCGAAAAGATAGGGTGGAGGCCCGGTTGAACAAAACAGGATTAGACCCCGCTAAAGTCAAACTCTCCGATCTAACCGCAGCCATCAAGTCAGGTTGGGGCATATTTCGCGCTGCACCATTGCCAAGCGCGGCCTATGCGTCGGTCGCGGCGCTGATAGGTCTGTTACTTCTCTATGCTGTCGGTGAACTCGGTATCTCCCCCATGTCGCTGCCGTTTGCCGGTGGTTTCATGTTGATAGCGCCAGCGATGCTGGGTGGGTTTTTTCAACTGGCCACAAGGATACAGGCGCATCAGGAAGTGTCGCTAGCCACGCCTTTTTCAGCATTTTTGCATACACCCTTGCAAACCTGGATGGTTGCACTTTTCTGCGCCTTCATCTTTTTGATCTGGATAACCGATGCGGGCGTACTCTACAGCTTTATCATCGGCGGTACCGATCTCCCCTATCAACTGCCATGGTTTCTGCAAGTGGATGAATCAATCACCAGTTTCTGGTTCTGGGGCGCATTGATGGGGTCTGTACTCGCATTCATCATCTTCTGTATCTCGGCATTCTCCGTTCCCTTGCTTTTCGAGGGCAGGGGGGGGTTGGTGCAGGCAGTTCACGCCAGTGTGCGCGCCGTCTTCAGAAACTTCGTCACCACTATGCTGTGGGCGTTATTTCTCAGTCTCTCGATCCTGATTGCCGTCATGCTGCTGCCCTTGTTGCTGTTGGTTCTGCCGGTTATGGCGTATGCCAGCTTCGCCCTCTATCGTCTTGTTTTTCCTCAAACAAGCTGAGTCGACGATCAACCCATCATTTACGGCATGCGGCTTTGTTCAGGCGCCCCATTTGACACATGTCAAGGTAGGGAAGGGAGTCTGATTTCTAATAGCGGAGACACAATCAAGACAGGCTTGGGAGGAGAGTGATGGCACAAGCGTTCACGAAGGAGATGTCGCGGAACATCTTTTACGGCGGTACGGCGTTTTTCTTTCTGTTGTTTTTGGCGCTGACCTTTGACACCCATCTGGCGCTGCCGGAGCGGGACAATCGCGAGGCATTGGACCCGACCACGGAGCGGGGGCAGATGATTGCGCTGGGGAAGCAGGTATGGGAGGAGAACGACTGTATCGGCTGTCACACGCTGTTGGGCGAGGGGGCCTATTTTGCGCCGGAGCTGGGGAATGTTTACCGGCGTTACGGTAACAGCAAGGAGGCGATCATGGCGTTCATCAAGGGACGTCCGGTGGAGGGGATACCGGGTCGTCGCAGCATGCCGCAGTTCAACCTGAGCGATGAGGAGCTGAAGGCGGTGGCGGAGTTTCTGCAGTACAGCTCTGAGATCGACACGGCGGACTGGCCGCCGAACATTCAGGGTTAGTGGTGCTGACAGAGTAGAGACAAGCTGAGGAGAAGACGATGACGTTCAAATACCAATCCCAGGCGGTGGCGATGCCATATTTTATCGCGGCCATTGGCCTGTTTGTGGCGCAGATCCTGTTTGGTCTGATTATCGGGCTGCAGTATGTATGGGGAGATTTTCTGTTTCCGGAGATTCCGTTCAACGTGGCGCGGATGGTGCATACCAATGCCTTGATCGTGTGGTTGCTGATGGGTTTCATGGGGGCGGCCTATTATCTGGTTCCGGAGGAATCGGAGACGGAGCTGCACATGCCGTGGCTGGCGACGCTGACCTTCTGGGTATTTTTGGTGGCGGCGGCGCTGACGGTGGCGGGTTACCTGCTGGTGCCCTATGCGACGCTGGCGGAGATCACCGGCAACGATCTGTTGCCGACCATGGGGCGTGAGTTTCTGGAGCAGCCGACGATCACCAAGCTGGGGATCGTGGTGGTGGCGCTGGCGTTTCTGTTCAATATCGGCATGACGGTTCTGAAGGGTCGCAAGACGGTGGTGAGTTTGGTGCTGCTGATGGGTCTGGTGGGTCTGGCGGTGTTCTTTCTGTTCTCGTTTTTCAACCCGGTCAATCTGGTGCATGACAAGTTTTGGTGGTGGTGGACGGTACACCTGTGGGTGGAAGGCGTGTGGGAGCTGATTCTCGGTGCGATCCTGGCCTTTGTGCTGATCAAGGTGACGGGTGTGGACCGTGAGATCATCGAGAAGTGGCTCTACATCATCATTGCGATGACCCTGATCACGGGTATTGTGGGGACGGGGCATCACTACTACTGGATCGGCACGCCGGAGTACTGGCAGTGGTGGGGCTCGGTCTTTTCCGCGCTGGAGCCGATCCCGTTCTTCATGATGACGGTATTTGCCTTCAACATGGTGAACCGGCGGCGGCGCAACCATCCCAACAAGGCGGCGACCCTGTGGGCGCTGGGCACGGCGGTGATGGCGTTTCTGGGCGCGGGCGTGTGGGGTTTTCTGCACACCCTGGCGCCGGTGAACTACTACACTCACGGCACCCAGATCACGGCGGCGCACGGTCACATGGCGTTCTACGGGGCGTATGTGATGATCAACCTGGCGATCATCAGCTACGCGGTGCCGATTCTGCGTGGCCGCGAGGCCAACAGCGAGCGGGCGCAGGTGGTGGAGATGTGGGCGTTCTGGCTGATGACGGTATCGATCGTGTTCATCACGCTGTTTCTGACCGGTGCGGGGATCCTGCAGGTTTATCTGCAGCGTTTCAGCGACACGCCGCTGTCGTTCCTGGTGGTGCAGGACAAGATCGCGCTGTTCTACTGGCTGCGTTTCTTTGCCGGTGTGGTGTTCCTGGGCGGTCTGGTGGTCTACATCTGGAGCTTCTTCATTCCGGGTGAGAAGACGGCGGCGGAGATGCCGGCGATGGAGCCCCAGGGTGAGGCGCGCGGCGCCGCGGAGGCCGCGGCCGGCTGATAACCGAAAGCAACCCCCTGGCCGGATGGTGAGATGGCATCAAACCGTCCGGCTTTTTTATGGGCCCTCTTTTCTAGCGGCAATAGGAACAGCCAACCATCCCGCGATCCGAGATCGTGGCGCGAGAAGGAACCGGACTGAGGGCAGACCAGGGTTTATGCAAGAAAACCGTGGTTTGTCCCTCTTTATTTCCCGGGCGGGAAAATGTGCGGGTTTCAGGCTTGGGTTTTCTTTTGGAAGAAAAGTCGCGCCTGGCCTATGGCCACTCCGAGGATGGTGGCGATGCTCAAAGCCGTGACAGCAAAAATAAATACCGCTGATGCCATGATCAAGATGGGTGCTACATTCATGATGATCTCCAACTAGCAATCTGAAATTGAAAACATCTACAATCTCAAGGTGAATATTAGCATCTTATGGAATAATTGAAAACCGTATTAGTAATTAATTGTTAATTGATCAAGATCAACACAAGCCTGCCTAAATTCTCTTGACTTGGTGAATGCCGCAGAATCTATGTTGACCTGTATGAATACTGGACGAGATACTCCAAGTTGCTCGGATAGTAGGATCGTTTGGCACTGCAGTCCCGCTTTTGGCTCCGTTTGATCTTTTCAACCTATAAGCCTCGTTCTAGCGGTTGTGCACTTGACGCACGAGGAAATAATAATGTTGAACATGGCATTCCGATCGCCAGTCTGGATTTTCGTTTTTCTTTTAACACTCTGTTTTTTCACTCCCGTTCAGAGTGCCGAGGGTAATCTGACCATCCTGGGTGAAACGCCTCCACCGGGTTTCGACCCAGTCTCGGGGAAGCGCATCATCCCCAACGAACGTTGCCTGAAGTGTCATGGCGACGCGCATGAGAAGACCGATACCCGGGAAGACGGCAGCATCGTCGATATCTACGCGGACCCGCAAGAGATCGAGGATAGCGTGCACGGTGAACAGGCCTGTACCAACTGTCACGCCACCATCGAGCGAGTACCGCATCGCGAGTCACCGGAGGTGGTCGTCGGCTGTGTGGAGTGCCACCGGGAGACCTGGAACAAGCACCGGAGCGATCCCGACGAGAAGTACGAACGCCTCGGCGTAGTGATAGAAACCATCGATGCCTTCTACGACTCGGTACATGCTCTCCCCAACAAGCACGACCAGTCGGAGACCAACGCCACCTGCTACGACTGCCACGATGCCCATAACATCGGAACCCTGGGCAGCCACCAGCGCGCCGAGCACCGCCTGAATAACCCGCAGGTGTGTGGCGAGTGTCACAAGAAGGAGCTCAACGAATACCGGGAGTCAGACCATGGCAAGGCGGTGCTGGTAGAGGGCGACAGCGAATCGGCCGTCTGCTCAGACTGCCACACGACCCATACTATCAGCTCACCCGACACCGATCAGGCCAAGCTGGCGATCACCAAGAATTGCGGAGACTGCCACAAGGAGGCGCAGCGTACCTACTTCGACTCCTATCACGGCCAGGTGCATCGACTCGGTTATACCAATACCGCCAAGTGTCACGACTGTCACGGCAGCCACAAGATCAAGGGCGAAGATGATCCGACATCGGAGATCCACGCCAATAATCGTCTGGAAAACTGCAGGGTCTGCCACGAAGACGCGAATGAAAACTTCCTGACCTTCTGGCCGCACGGTGATGCGGACGACAGGGAGAGATACCCGGGTCTGTGGTTCTTCAAGATATTCATGCAGACGCTGATCTTCTCGGTCATGGCCTTTTTCTGGGTCCATGTGGTGCTGTGGCTCTACCGCGAGGTGATGGACCGTCTCCAGGGTAAGGGTTTCAACGAGGACCTGGATAATCCCGATGTGGTCTATTTCCGCCGTTTCCCGACCGTTTGGCTCTGGATCCACGCGTTGTTCGCCATCTCCACCATGACCCTGATCCTGACCGGAACCACCTTGCTGTTTTCACATACCGGCTGGGCCAAGGCGGTGGTGATTTTCCTCGGCGGAACGGAGATGGAGGGCATTATCCATCGTACCGCGGCCGTAATCTGGCTGGGTATTTTCCTGGCCCACCTGACCATAGCCGTCAGCAACATCTGGAGCAAGCGAGATAGCTTCAAGTGGTTCGGCAGCACCTCTATGCTGCCCAACTGGAAGGATTGGGATGACCTGAAAGGCATGTTCAAGTGGTTCCTCGGCCAGGGTCCGCGTCCCGAGTTCACTCATTGGACCTATTGGCAGAAGTTCGACTACTGGGCACCCTTCTGGGGTGCGGCGATAATCGGTTCATCCGGTATCATGCTGTTCGCGCCGGAGACGACCGCCATCATCCTGCCGGGCTGGATGTTCAATATCGCCACCCTGGTACATGCCGAGGAGGCGCTGCTGGCGGCCATCTTCCTCAACTCCGTGCACTTCTTCAACGTGCACTTCAGGCCCGAGCGGTTCCCGATGAGCACGACCATCTTCACCGGAAAGATCCCCATCGAGGAGTTCAAGCACGATCACCGCCTCGAATACGAGCGGTTGCTTGAGAGCGGGGAACTGGACAGGCATCTGGTCAGACGTCCCTCGCGCCGTTCAGATCTGGCGGCCTCCTTCATCACCACTGTGCTGATCATGACGGGTCTGGCCCTGCTGACCCTGGTGCTGATCGGCCTGATGACCACACCAAGCTGATGGGGGCGGATAACATGTTGAGAAACGATACGATGAGCAAGAAAGTTCGCAATCTACTCCTGGCTGTACTGGTGTTGCTTCCGACGGTTGCCCTGTCGGGGCCGTCGGGCCAGGCGCTGGCCTTCACTTGCGCCGGCTGCCATGGTACCGATGGATCCAGCGTCGGCCCCTCCAGTCCCTCCATCGCGGCGATGGATCCGGATGTTTTCATCGATGCCATGCAGGCCTACAAGCTTGACCAGCGCAACTCCACCATCATGAACCGGATCGCCAAGGGCTACAACGACGAGCAGATCAAGGCCATGGCCTGGTTCTTCGCCAAGCAGGAACTGCGTCTTTACACCCAGAAGACCGATCAGCAACTTGTCAGTCTCGGCGAAAAGCTGCACACCAGCCATTGCGAGAAGTGCCATGAAGAGGGTGGTCGTCCGGGCGACTCCGGCACCCTTGCAGGCCAGTGGATGCCCTATCTCGACTACAGCATGCAGGATTTCATCGACGGCAGGCGTCCCTACCCGAGAAAGATGAAACGGAAGGTGGATGCCGCTATCGAGGAGCAGGGCGAACAGGCCATGCCGGCACTGATCCACTACTACGGCAGTCAGCACTGATCGCGGAGAAGGAAAGATAATCATGAATAAAATCAATCGCAGAGATTTCATCCGCTTGGGTGGAGGCCTGACCCTGGCGGGCAGCTCGCTTATGTTTCCAGCCCTTGCCCTGGCAGCCGCTCCCAGGGTGGTGGTGGTGGGCGGCGGCGTAGGGGGCTGCACTGCCGCCAAGTACCTGCGCAAGCTGAATCCTAACCTGAAGGTCACCCTGATCGAGGCCAAAAAACAGTACACATCCTGTTTCATGAGCAACGAGGTATTGAGCGGCGACCGCACCCTGGACTCCATCACTTTCGATTACGAAGGACTCAAGCGGCATGGTGTGGAGATCGTCATCGACAGGGTCACGGCCATCGAACCGGCAAATAAGCAGGTCGCCACAGTCGACAGCGGCACATTTGAATATGATGCCTGCGTGGTCTCCCCCGGCGTGGATTTCAAGTGGGACGCCATCGAGGGCTACGATGCAGCGGTCTCCGAGACCATTCCCCACGCCTGGTATGCAGGTCCTCAGACACTCACCCTGAGGCGGCAGATCGAGTCTATGCCGGAAGGGGGCAGGGTGATCATCGTTGCGCCGCCGAATCCCTACAAGTGCCCGCCCGGGCCCTATGAGCGGGCCGCGCAGATTGCGATGTACTGCAAGCACCATAAACCGAGGGCGAAGATTCTCATCCTCGACCCCAAAGACGCCTTCTCCAAGCAGGGGCTGTTCAGGCAGGGCTGGTCGAAGCTCTATGGCTTCGGCAGCGATAACGCCATGATCGAATGGGTCGGCGCAGCGGGCGGCGGCACAGTGGAGGAGCTCGATCCCTCCACCCGCACCCTGCAGGCTGAGGTCGAGGAGTTCACCGCCGACGTGATCAACATCATTCCGCCCCAGAAGGCAGGCAAGGTGGCCTACGCCTCAGACCTGGTGGAAGGTGACTGGTGCCCGGTCAACAAGCGGACCTTCGAATCGAAGCGTCACCCCGATGTCTACGTGCTGGGCGATGCGTCGAGTGCCGCCAAGATGCCGAAATCGGCCTATGCCGCCAACTCCCAGGCCAAGGTCGCCGCCGCCGCCATCGTCACCAAGTTCGATGGCGCGGATCCCGGCGATCCGACCTTCGTCAACACCTGCTACAGCATTCTGGGTGAGGAGCACGGGATATCGGTGGCCGCGGTCTACACCCTCGACGAAGCGACCAACACCATTCTGCCCATCAAAGGCTCGGGCGGTCTTTCACCCATGGATGCATCGACCAAGCAACGGAAGCGGGAGGTCAAGTACGCTCACAGCTGGTTCAAGAACGTCATCAACGACATGATGGAGTAGGTCACGGCACACTTAATGCCAGGGATGGCATCGGGTCATTGGATTCAGAGGTATCAACTGTTTCTGCAGGTAATGGAACTTGAATCAATCCTGATCGGGCTCGTCGCTGTCATCGTCGAAATCGATACTGAAAGGCCTCCGCGGTTATCTCAATGCTACGAACAAGCGTACCCACAACATCAATAATTTCCACCGAGATAGACAGACTCTTCCTATCTTCATTAACAAAGTGTCTGTCTACATAGCGTTGGGCAGAAAAACACGAGGGAGCAGTGAAGCGCTTTAGAAAATGAAAAAGATCGAGTACACAAAGACAATCTATACGTATGAAATCGATGCGGGCCAGCACGCCAGCAACATCGCTTACATTCAATGGATGGAGGTCGCTCGTCTTAGGTTGTTGGAGAAAGTAGGCCTTCCGATCCACGAGATCAAGTCGAAAGGATTTGTTCCAGCTCTAGTGCGAACGAATATTAGCTATAAGAAGCCCCTATTCATTGGCGATGAGGTCAGGGTCGTACTGTGGTTATCTGAACTCCGAAGCATGTCCGCAAACATGTCCTTCGAATTCTACAATCAGCATAACCAGTTGGTAGCAACTGGAGAGCAAGCTGGCCTATTCATCAGCGTAGAAAAGCAGCGCCCTCACAAACTGTCGCAGCAAGATAGAAAGCGTTTTGAACCGTATGTGTCTGAATCGTAGAAATGAGTGGCGGTTGAAATATGATGTATAAGATAACATTACTGGCTTCGTTTGCAGCCGTTTCACAGTGCTACGCTATAGAGATGCCAGAAGACTTCAATCTTCAAATGGCTGAACACATGAGCAACATGTATTGCTTGGACGTAGAGTTTACTAAATGCTTTCGGCTCAGCCAAAAGGAATGCGATAGCTATCTCAGAAAAGCTGTGGTGAACTGCGACCACAACCAGTGTGGGACGAGTTTAACCGAAAAGAGGAAAGCGGAAGTGATTATGTATTCAACCATAAAATTACCGACAAAATAGGTGAGTGCATAGGTGAAGGTTTCCGAATGAGTTTCAGTGCTTCAGATGCACTCTATGATCATTGCATGATGAGTCATTCAGTACGTTTTAGAGAAAAACTTCGAGCAGAAACCGAAGAGCATGAATAATGAGTTCGCATAACGAAGCGTTATTGTCGCTCTTTCTGGGCTGAGGCCTTGGCTTCGTCTAGGCCCCATAACTTTGGTGTTAGCGCGATAAATCAAGCCATGGGTCATAAAGTATTTAGTTTAAAGGATGTACCTGAAACAGAAGCTAATGGCGTAAGGCAATTATTAGCACAATCTGAAATTGTATTTTATGAGACACCATCAACATTTATCACCGATGGTGCAATATGGGTGTTTGATGAGACAGATATTACTACTGCAATTCAGCTTATTGAAAAGTTCGAAATAGATTGGCAACGCACGAACAAAAACCCAGAACCACTTATCACTAATAACACATGGAAGGAAATATTATTAAATTTAATTTTATGGTCATTGATAGCAGTAGTTTTGGTGTATATTTTCGGTATCTTTACCGATCCTTGATGGTAGTCAAACTAAGCCAACAAAACAAGATGAAGTAAAATTGAAAGACAAGAACTGGCTGCTTCCTGGAGAAAACCCCACATGTGAGTACACATCAGGAAATTCTTACAATAAAATCAAGCGGAAAACCAACCTGCACCACCTGTCGACTATGCGTGCTGTTTTCCGCTGATAGATCACTAGATGGCAATAGGAGTCAAAAGGAGAAATGAAAGGGATCGGGATGGGCGCATTCGGCGCGTTTAGGCGTCGGCAAAAACCCACAAAAAAATGTAACCGATGTGGATTGCGATACACCGTAGACAATGAAGAGTGTCCACACTGTAGTGGTTTATCGGATGGTGAGATTAAGAATTTAAAACGTCGATTTACGTTAGAGCAAATAGCTAATAGCCGTCTTGGTGCAAAAATGCTTTTGGCAGCGATTTTGTTACTCATGTTCCTTATCTTATTTTCGGCTATATGAAAAACGGGTTCACGAACATAGTTGGACATGACAGCCAATGTTTCATCACCATTTTTTTTAAGGACAATAAAACAATTAGGTGACCTGAAATCATACTGGCAGTGTTTAATAATGAAAAAGGCAATCGTCCCTGGTTTCATGTAGTTTCCCGGTCAGTCGATCCGAACTCGAACTTGGGTATGCGTGTTTTTTTCTTGCCCAAGGTGAACGATTTGATGGCGCTTACAAATGACACGTCGGTAGAGATTGTTGAAGTAAGTGTCGTTACTCCCCATTGGCTCAATGGTTCTGAAAATTGGCGGATGGATCGGCTAAGTCAGGTGCGGGAAGGGCGGCAGATGGTATCGGGAAATACCTTACGGGCCTTTATCTATGCCCTGCTGGATGGCCGGGAGCTAGTTGATGGTTCTAGAGCGGCTGATGATCAACATATTCACGATATTCAGGTGCTTTGGCCATCGAAGGCCAACACCGAATAGTTGGTTTTCAATAAAGGTCAATATGGCACTAGCTTATGAAGATGTCTTCCTTTTCGTTTGGTTTGAATTTCTATCCATACTCAAAGAGCCTCGGATCAAACTGGAACGGTTCGATATCCACTGTCCGAACTGACTGGAAACCACCGTGCGTTGGATTGAGACACAGATTTCGTTCTTTCGGTACCACGGCAGAGGGCACATTCAGCAAAACACTTTGAGCCGATGTTAGCCACCTGTCGCCAATACCTTGTGTAACCGCGATGTTATGAACATCGATGTCGGCTTTGAGTTCCTCCGCGACGACATTATCCGGAATATCGATTTCAACGCTCACGTAGTCATCGGGTAGATCCTCGAAATCCACCTCTAAATGAACCAGCACTTCCAATATCGCTAAGGATAGATGGTTCGAGGTGTATACAACCGGCCGACCGGGCGAATTCCAGCGACCTCCCTTGAGTTCCGCCCCCTTGCCATCCAGGTCGGCAAAGGGCTCCCTACAAACACGCCATACCCTCACGCCGCCAGGCCATGGGCAATTCGAAACAGTCGGTCCTCAACGATTCGGGCGCCCTCTTCGGTATCCAGCATATCGATCGGCGTCTGGCCCTCAAAACCACGCTTGGGTTTGTGGAGCCACCGGGAAGCCTTCTCGCGATCACCGAAAGTCTCTTCAGCCATGGCGACGATACGGGCGACACGGGCAACTCGATCTGATTCTTCCCGGGTCAAGCGTTCACCATTTTTAATCCGATGGGTCAGCGTGCGGCGCGGCATAACCAAACGTTCCATATCGGATTTTTTTAAAACGCTGCCGTCAAACAGTTTTTCCGTGACAGTCGGCAAGAATCCGTGTCGTACAGCCCTGGCGAGCTCGAGCTCGGAGCTGACGGCTAACCCAAGAACCTCTTCACCGCCAAGAATTTGAGCAATTGATTCGGGCATCGACATAGCTTTCATCTCAAGAATCGGCAATTTGCACTTATTATAGTGGCATATTGCCGTTATGTACAGTTTGGTTATCTGGGAATGTGGGCAATCACCTGTCTTAACCTTATATTTAGACCGTATTATACGGCACTATAAGTGTCATATGAGTATCTTAACGACACATTTAATTGATGAAGCGGGGTATGTCAGCCCCCGTGCGGTGGCGGAAGAATTCCACACTACCGTTAAAGAAGTAGCCGTCTTGTCTGGACTTTCTCCTGATACCGTTTCCAAACAAAGCCGGTTTCGCTCAAAATTGACACTGCCTCGTAAAAAGAAAACAAGCTTATCAAATCGAGATGAAGTGGCTCGAATTGTTCGCATCGACAGTTATGAAAAGCACAGGAAAGTACACTGTTGGCCACTTCAAGTGGGAGAATTATTTGGCCGGTTTGCAAGCAGCCGTGATCGGAAATAAGGCCTACGAGCATTATCATGCGCAAGATAGAGAAGATTTTTTACTTATTCAATGAATCAGTTTCAGAGGTATGGGATTGTACGGACGAAACATTCCCGGATACTGCACCTGATTCAGGGGATTGGTATGTGTTCCCAAAAAGCGGCTGCTGGACTATGGTTTTCTCTCACGAAGATGTGGTGTTCTTTGCAAGGAATGAAGCATAACCTAATCACAAATTCGTCATTCTCGACTTCGTTATTTATCGAGTAATCTAATGTCCTTTTGCATCCATTAGCGGTGATTCGCGTCTATTTGCGGCCTTTCTTCACAAAAAAACCTCTATTGCAACGTAGTAAGCCGGGCAATGAGATCCGGAAAGAGATAGACAAGCACGATCATGGCGGGGATGACGTAGAAATAGATACGCATGCTGTTGCGCAGCAGCCGGTTGGCGTCTTTGAGTTCCATGAAGTGATCGACGATCATACGGCCCTTGTAGGCAACGGTGAGGGTGATCACCAGGATCATGATCAAACCCTGATCGGGCGATTCGGCAATGGCTGCGCTGAGCAGAGTTAAACCCATCAGGATCAGCCAAATCATATCAACGGATTTTGTCTCGAACACCTGTTACTCCTATCAACGCAAAACATATAACAAGGGAAATATGACGATCCACGCCAGATCGATCATATGCCAGTAGACGGCGACCGCCTCCAGACCGCTGTGGTTATGCTGGGTTATTCCGCCCATCCTGATTCCCATAATAGCCCATAAAATGGCGCCGCTGCCCCAACCGACGTGCAGCAGGTGGTTGAAAGTGGTGTAGTAGTAGACGGTAAAAAAGATATCCGTGTCGGTTGCCAACCCGTGTTCACTGTTCCAGTGATACTCATAGAATTTGATGATCAGGTAGAGCGCACCCATCGCGACCGCCGACAAAAGCCAGCGCTGACACTGGTCGATCCGGCCGATCCTGATCGATTTAATCGCTTTGATGACGAAATAGCTGCTGGAGAGCAGGACCAGGGTATTCAACACGCCGGCGGTGGTATTCAGACGCAGCGGACCGTCGGCGAAAAACTCCGGGTTATGTACCTTGGCGATGAAATAGACGATGAACATCAGGGCGAATTCGGTCATTTCCGAGAGAATCCCGACCCAGATGGCCATGTTGCCGGGTACATGATTCTTGGCGGGTACTGCTGCCTGTACTGGTGGGGCTATGGAATTGGGCATGTAATGATTAAGGTCGGAGGCTGAATGCGCGCAGGCCTATCGATGTTGTGAGATGCCATTGTCTGTACACCTGGTGACAGTGCTTTGACAAGGATCAATTTATCGCAACTGCGCTGTAGGCAAATCCATGATTTTATTCATGGTATTCAGCTTGATATTCATCAAGGTGAAGAATGGGGCCTGCTTTAGCATTGGGTTTGTGAATTTTCCTACAGGAGCAGTAATCCCCCGTGCAGGCCGAAGCAACGATTAAATCCAACCGCTTTCCCCCGGGTGATTTGGCGATATGGGTCTTCATACTGGCGGAGCTGGCTGCATTTGCGGCTTTTTTCGGTGCCTATGCCTTCACCCGCATGAAAAATGTGGATCTGTTCAACCACTATCAGAGCACCCTGGACAGCGATGCGGCGCTGATCAACACGTTTGCCCTGATTACCAGCAGCTATTTCGTTGTCAGGGCTGTGGCATCCATTCGCGAAGATGACAGTCGTGGCTGCGTGCATTGGTTGTTGGCGGCGCTGGCGATGGGGCTACTCTTCCTGATTGTGAAGGGGCATGAGTATGTCCATCATATCGAAGCGGGCATCAGGCTGAGCACGAACACATTCTATATGTTCTATCTGTCGCTGACCTTTTTTCATTTCATGCATGTCATCATGGGTATGGTGATTCTTGCAGCAGTCGCGGTGAAGGCCAAAAGGGGTGGCTACAGTGACCGGGAGCATACGGGGGTTGAAACGGGTGCATCCTACTGGCATATGGTCGACCTGGTCTGGCTGATTCTGTTTCCCCTTGTCTATATCATGAGATGATCCACAATGACTAGACGAACCGCTTTTGGCATCCGTGCCTGTACCTGGGTCTGGCTGATCATGATGGGGTTGACGTTGACAACCTATCTGATCGGTCAATTCAGTCTGGGTGGCCTGGGTGTTTCGCTGACAGTTTTGGCTTTTGCCCTGATCAAAGGGCAGATGGTGGGTGACTACTTTATGGGTTTGAAACGGATCCAGGGTTTCTGGCGCTGGCCGGTCAGCCTCTGGCTGTTTCTTCCCGGTGGTTTGATCGGTGTCGCCTTTACCCTGGTCGGATGAGGAGATGGCGATGGAAAAACCTGTAATATTAAATACGTGTGAAAGTGACGAATCGCTTCCCTTCTATAAACCCCAGGCACGGGAAATCGAACTTTTCGAATATGGCTACAAACATCAGCTGCCTTTGCTGATCAAGGGTCCGACCGGTTGTGGCAAAACCCGCTTTATCAACTACATGGCGGCCAAGCTCGACAGGCCGGTCTATACGGTTGCCTGTCATGACGACCTGAGTGCCGCCGATCTGGTGGGGCGGCATCTGATCGGCGAGAGTGGCACCTATTGGTCGGACGGCCCGTTGACCCGTGCGGTCAGGGAGGGCGCCATCTGCTATCTGGATGAGGTGGTGGAGGCGAGGAAGGATACCACCGTGGTGCTCCATCCCCTGACCGATGACAGGCGCATTCTCCCCCTCGAGCGTACCGGAGAGATTCTCAAGGCACCTCCGGAGTTCATGTTGGTTGTGTCATACAATCCCGGCTATCAAAATCTTCTGAAAGGCATGAAACCAAGCACCCGGCAGCGTTTCGTCGCACTCCGATTCGAGTTTCCCGCCCCTGAGCTGGAGCATGAGATTCTGATTGGAGAGACCGGTATCGATGGTGATATGGCCCGCCAACTGGTGCGTCTGGCCAATGCCATGCGGGCACTCAAGGATCACGATCTGGAGGAGGCTGCCTCTACACGACTGCTGGTCTATGCAGCCACCTTGATTCTGGGCGGCTACGAGCCGGTCGAGGCCTGTCGTTCCGCACTGGTCGAGCCACTCACAGACGATATGGAAACAGCGACAGCCTTGATGGAGGTCGTCTATGCCACAATCGGGCGGTGACTATCATCCACAGGGGGACCCGCCGGGGTCGGCCATGGCTGTCACCGCGGAGTCTCTCTATCTGGCGAATCTGCTGTTGATACCCGGTATTGCATTCGCCATCCTGTTGGTGATCTATTTTAAGCAGGGCAAATCCTTGCCGCCGCTTGCGCGATCCCATCTTGAACAGACCTTCTCGGCCTCTCTCTGGGCAGGCGTGCTGCTGGTGATTGTCAACATCGTTATCCTTTTGCTTGGAGGTTATGACGGCGCCTATACCTGGATGGTGGTCATCATCTACTTTACGATGTGCCACTCCACCCTGATTCTCATCGGTATGCTCGGTCTCGCCAAGGCGATGGCGGGAAAATGTTACCGCTATCCCCTTATCGGCAGGGCATTGCCCGAAGCGTGCCTGAGGATGTCATGATGGGCGCCAAACCGCTTGAGCCAGGGGGAGACTGATGGAAGAGAAGATCGGTGAACTCTGGCACCGGCTGATCACCCGCCTGGCGCAGGACCGCTATCCCGAGGCCGCTGTGCGTCTGACCGATCTGAACCACACCCTGGGCATTCTGTTTCGTGCTTTCGGCGGTGATGGCGGACTGCGGGTCGAAGCCGCCGGTGCGACTGAGCACAATGCCAGGCGCGGTGTGCTGCAGCGCATTGCCGGCAGCGCCACCAAGACTGAACTGGCCTGGCGCGATGAGCATGCATTGCGCCTGCCCGAAGTCATCGATCTGTTTCCCCGGGGATCCCTTAACCGTGATCTCTATTTCTGGCTCGCGGCGCTGGCCGCATGTGATCGGGGCAAAAGCCAACCCTGGATAGTGAAGAACCAACAATCGACCAAGCTCGCACTGGAGAGATATCCGGGTATGCTGGCGCGTTACCGACGTTTGCAGGAGGCACACCTTGTACAACGGCCCGATCCGGGAACCCTGAGAGAGGATGAGGCGGAACAGGAGCGCGCCATCAGGTGCGCACTTGTCGATCCTGGTGCTGTTGCACGACTACCGGTTGCCGGCCATGCGCCTTGGCCGGTACCGCTGTGGCTCCATCCGTCTCCGCCAGGGCTGGTTCATGGGAGTGATGCCCCTGATCAGGAGAATGAATCCGGGGGCGAGTCAAAGGCTGTGAATGATGGCCGCAGCCGCCGGGGAGAGCGTACTGAGATGGCCGATGGCGACGGGGGATTGATCACCATCCGCATGGAGAACATCCTGAGTTGGGGAGAGTTCGCCAAGGTCGACCGGGGTGCCGAGGAGAATGAGGATCTGGACCAGGCCATGGAGGCGGCGGAACAGATGGAGCAGTTCAGCGTGACCCGTGACGGCAAATCCGTCGCATCGAAATTGAAGTTCGATCTCGACCTGCCGTCCGAGGCGTGTGACGATGAGATCGTGCAGGAAGGCGTGTTGCTGCCGGAGTGGGACTGGAAGCACCAGATTATGCAGGAGGCCCATTGCCGCATCGTGACGCTGCAGACGGGGGATGTCCCGGCAATCGATCTGCCCGTTCATCTTACAAAGACCGCCAAGCAGCTGCGCGCCCAGTTTCAACAATTGATGCCGGCGCGCGTTTGGCTGCATGGCCAGGCGGACGGCAGTGAGATCGACATGGAGGCCTACCTGCGATTCTCGGCAGAGCGGAAAAGCGGTCA
Organism: Candidatus Thiodiazotropha sp.; assembly: GCA_040506195.1. GTDB lineage: Bacteria > Pseudomonadota > Gammaproteobacteria > Chromatiales > Chromatiaceae > Thiodiazotropha. The sequence goes on from JBEVXH010000005.1 coordinate 332,551, forward strand.
TCTCGCCACTGCCGATAACCTCTACCGGGATCTGCGAACAGGCGCCAGGGATCTGAGCTGTCTGCTGATGGCCGACCTGTCACTCTCCACCGACAGCTGGATAGACAACCACCACCGCGTGATCGATGTGATTCGCGACAGCCTCTACCTGTTTGCCGAATCGCTTTCGGCAACCGGCGACAGGTTTGGATTGTACGGATTTTCATCGAGAAAAAGGGATCCTGTCCGTGTGCATCAAATCAAGGCCTTTGACGAATCCTACTCAGCCAAGTCACGTGGAAAAATTCAAGCGATCAAACCCGGTTATTACACCCGCATGGGTGCGGCAATCCGTTATGCACACCAATTGCTTAACAAGCAGCCGGCACAACGGCGATTGCTGCTGCTGTTGAGCGACGGAAAACCCAACGATCTGGATAAGTATGAAGGGCGTTATGGTGTGGAGGATACCCGGCAGGCCGTCAGAGAAGCCCGCAACTCGGGTATACAGCCCTTTTGCGTCACCATCGATGAAAAAGGTAACGACTATCTGCCCTACCTCTTCGGCAGCGGTGGTTATGTGGTGATTCACAAGCCGCAGGAGTTGCCCCGCAAGCTGCCATTGCTCTACGCCCGTCTGACGCGGGATTGATCCGTTGCGGTCACAATCAGTTTAACAGCCCCTAATATTCTTATTTTGCTGTATTGATGAATGTCAAGGAGGGTGGCTGTTACACGCAGAGAATAGTGACGGTAGCGAGGTAACGACACTATGAAAACGATCAATGATTCGATGACACAGGATCACCGTCGCTGTGATGAAATCTTCGTGGAGATGGAACAGGCCATTATGCAGCACAAGTGGCCGGAGGCGGATCGTCTCTGTCAGGCGTTTATCAATTCGATGGAGCACCATTTCAAAATAGAAGAGGAACTGCTTTTTCCGGCACTCTTGAAAGCAACAAACCAGGCAAATGGCCCTGTCAACGTGATGTTGATGGAGCATGAGCAAATGCGAAATCTGATGTCGCAGTTGGTGTCGTCGTTGGACAATATGTCCAGATCACTCTCCGCCGGTTATGTAGATACATTACTCGTCACCATGCAGCAACATAATATGAAAGAGGAGAGTATTCTCTATCCGATGGCGGACAATGCGGTTCCGGACGCCGGCGATGTAATTGATAAGGCGTATTCGGAGTCTGCCTAGTGGAGCTGCGGCTTGATGTACGGGAGTTGGAGCCGCCTGTTCCGCTGGAGCGCATACTGGAAACCCTGGAAGAGTTGCCATCTGATGACTGGCTTAAGGTGCGACACAGCCGTGAACCCTACCCACTCTACAGTCTTTTGCGTGAAATGGGTTTTGCCTGGAATACCAAGTGGGAGAACAGTGAGTGCATTATCCTGATCTGGCATGCGGGGAGTCCACCGCCCGGTGATAGTGGAAGGAGGCTGTGAAAACCACCGGGCTCTCTCTCGATCAGGCCCCACCGATCATCATACCTTTCATATTCTTTCTCACAGCCTCACTGTTCAGCGTCATCGTGGGAATCGTCTTGATGATAGAAGCCGAGGCGGTCTTTCTGTCCCGTTGGAGTCCTCCGGCGTTGGGCATCACCCATTTAATGACCGTTGGATTTCTCGCTCAGGTGATGACGGGCGCCATGATCCAACTATTACCTGTGTTGGCTGGTTCTCCCATTCCGGCAGTCAACGCAGTAAGCAGAATTATCCATCTGTCACTTTTCGCCGGCGCCTTGCTGATGGGGTTGGGTTTTATCCGTTCCCATCAATCTGTTCTCGTTACAGGCGCCGGCCTCGTATTATTCGCGATTACCCTGTTTCTACTCGCCATGGCGGTTTCCCTGATCAGCTCCAAGAGTCGGCATGACAATGCACTTCCAATCGGCCTCGGTTGGATGGCTGTCATTCCCACGGTGGCTATCGGCGCCTACATGGTCCTGGGGCTATCCGGTATGTTGACGATAAACGACATGCCTGTGCTCATCGCTGTCCATCTCTCATGGGGGCTATTAGGATGGGTCGGTATTGTGCTATTTGCGACAATTTTCCAGATAATACCGATCTTTTATATTACCGGGGAAATGCCGGTCAATATCAGGGACATCTCCTTCACTATCGTTTTCGCATTGCTGGCGTTGTTCAGCTTGTCGCAATATATCAACAGCGAACTGCTTGCCTATAGTCTGCCGATGGTTGTTGCGCTGTTTCTTCTGTTGAGTCTCGTACTGTTTCAAATGATATGGAAACGCAGACGAAAGATAGTCGACATGACATTGGTTTTCCTCTGGACAGGCCTGATCTGTTTGGCGCTTGCAGCTATTGTCTGGATGCTTGGTGACAATGAACTTCTGGTCGGGGTGCTTTTGCTTGGCGGCGTCTGTATAACCATCCCGATCGGGATTATCTACAAAGTCATCCCGTTTCTATGCTGGTTTCACCTGCAGAGTCTGTTAGTGAAGCAGGGGAGGCTGTCGTCCAGGCTGCCATCGATGAAACACTACATCAATGAAGTGGATGCAAAGCGCCACTATCTGTTGCATCTGGCGGCAATTGCAGTGACCGCTGCCGCTACACTGATGCCGGCAACGCTAGCGAGAACTTCCGGCATTGCTTTAAGCCTGTCCTCACTCTATTTTTTAAAGAATCTGCTGTTCGCGTTGTTGAGATTCAACAAACAACAACGGGCACTCTTGGATAGATGATGATATATCGCTTGCGAAGCGACCGGATGGTGGAATGTACACTCAACTGTTGATGCTTATCGCACTCTTTCCAGTCCTGGTCTATGGCCAGGACTGGAAGCCATTATCGAAGGGCGACTGCTTGCAACCGGCACCCTTCCGTGATTATCGCCATTGTGATTTCAATGGCAGGGATCTTTCCGCAGTCAATCTTGAAGGCAGTCAGCTGAGCGGCGTCAATTTACAGAATGCCAGGATGCCGGGTTGCAATCTGGAGGGGGCGACGCTTAACGATGCCGACCTCAAATGGGCTATGCTGTCCGGCTGCAGGGCATCCTCGGCGGATTTCACCAAGGCCGACCTGTTTCACACCAATCTGGACGACAGCAGCATCGACAATGCCGATTTCACCAAGGCCAATCTGTTCGGCGCAAGTCTGAATGGGGTAACTGCCGACAGGGCCGATTTCTCCCATGCAAACCTAAAGGACATATCCATGGAGGAGAGCCGGCTGACGAACTGTAATTTTGATCAGGCCTTCATGATGCGGGCTGTGCTTATCGAAAGCGACTTGAGCGGCTCAAGCTTCCGTCAAGTGGTATTGACAGGCGCCGCGTTGGAGTTTGCGGACTTCACCCGAGCCGATCTAACCGGCGCGCTGCTGAACGGGACAACATTGACAGAGACACGGTTCCGGGGCGCTAGACTCACAGGAAGCCGTTTTGTCAATGCGCGTATGCAGTCGCCGGATTTTACCGATGTCATCGATCCGCCTAAGGATCTTGTCAGCGACTGAGTGCATGTAAGATTGACGCTCTCCGACATCCACCGGGCATGGATTGATCTTCATCAATCTGCGATAGCTCGAGATAGGCTTTAATACTCACCCATTAGCAATCATCCGGAAGATGTCGGTCTATGGCTGACAATCTCTGTTTGCCGGGCTATGATCCATCTCTATCCATCTATATAGATAGGGTTAGGAAAATTGCCTAATTATATGTTATTTAAATTAAATAAATTAACTTTGATGTTTACTGCAAGCCTTGCCCTGACGACTGTTCAGCCAAGAGAGGCGTCAGCGCAGAGCAGCGAGCAGCTTGCGGCCATCACTGCGCTCGGTTCACTCAACGGCATCGCGCTGCACTGTAAGGCGCTAAGTGAAACACAACGAATCAAGCGGACATTGGTGGCGACACTCCCGAAGCGGCGTCAGCTGGGCGAACTGTTCGATTATGAAACCAATCGGTCATTCATGGCGTTTATCGAGAAAAACAACACCTGTCCAACTCCCCAGTCATTGGAACAACGGGTCGATGAGGCCCTTGATAGGTTGAAATCATTCTATCCCGCAAAATGAGTTGTCATAAATCAAGGCTACCGCTAGTTTTCCCCCTTCTGATTCTTGGGCTGTTGATTGCCCCTGTATCCGAGGGCGCAGACTCCCTGCGCGTCACGGCCAGCATAAAACCGATTCACTCGATCATTGCCGGACTGATGAAGGACGCGGAAACACCTGAGTTGCTGATCGATGATCAGATTCCTTATGCTTACAGCCCCACCGAGGAGCAGCTGGCGTCGATGCGCAGTGCGGACATACTGTTCTGGGTAGGCGCCGAACTTGAGCCGCGACTCGCTGAGGTCATCGCATCCCTGCCCCCGCAGGTGAAAGTGATTGAACTGCTATCGCATCAGGGCATGAAGATACTTCCTGCGAGGGCGGATCCTGATCAACGCGATCCCTTCTTCTGGCTGGACAATCGAAACCTGCTCATCATCATCGACGACATCGCCCGGCTTCTACAGGATGCCGATCCTCTGCGCACCCATCTATATGAACGAAACAGACGCAATATTCTTTCACGCCTGTCGCGAATCGACAGAGAGTATGAATATGGCTACCGTGGCATGAAGGCCGGCTTGGGCATTCAGTACTTCGATACACTGCAATATTTCGAACAGGCGTATGCGTTACAGATCATCGACCATGTGGCCAGTACACCAGGCAAGGGAATAGATACAGCCGAATTGCTCAAGGTCCGAGAGAAAATCGTTAACGGAGAAGTGACCTGCCTGTTGTCGGAAAGCGGCTTTCCAGTCAGGCACAGCGAACTGCTGATGAATAAGGGCAGTGTCAATCATGGAGAATTGAACAGCCTGGGTTTCGGTGTTACGGCTGGGCCCAATCTCTACTTCGAGATCATGGAACACAACACCAATGTGATCAAACGCTGCCTGAAAGCCGAGTCACAGACCGACGAAACCGCATCAAGAACGATCATACCGGAGCGCGCCGTGTCGATTGAAGGCATCGGCGGCGGTCAGTATATCCTGACAGATCATATGGGGAGGCTGGTCACCAAGGAGAGCATGAAGGGAAAATATCAGATAGTCTATTTCGGCTATACTTTCTGTCCCGACATATGTCCCACCTCATTGCAGATTCTATTCCAGGCACTGGATATTCTCGGCGAGGGATCGGAGCTGTTTCAGCCCTATTTCATTACTATCGACCCAGGCCGGGATACCATCGCAGTGATGAGAAACTATGTGCAGTATTACGATGAGCGCCTGATTGGAGTCACCGGTTCCGTTGAGATGATTGAAAGAGTGGCCAGCCAGTTCAAGGCGAGATACGAAAAGGTCGTGGAGGAAGATACAACTGATCCGTCGATGTATCTGATGGACCATACCGCCAGTCTCTATCTCCTCGACCCGGAGGGAAGGTTCCTCACGAAATTTGCCCATGGCATTGCACCTGAAGACCTTGCACGGCAGCTTCGTATGCTGCTGCCTTGATAATCCTTATATAGCGCGAGAATTTTGATAAACAAAATCCATTAATTTCAATGCAATTGATCTGACTTTTATCCTTGTTTCTCTAATAGGCTATCTATTGAGTCGGTAGATTATTGCAGTCTGTTTAAACTTGTTTCCACTGCCCAACTATGGCATTTGACCTACATCAATGTGTCATATGACTCACTTTTGCGACCATTCCCGTATGATGCCGTCTGGTATCTCGCATCTCTTCCAACCATGGGGACGGGAAATAATGAACAAAAGCTTGAAAAGCATATCTGCACTGGTAATGGGTTTGGGGATCGGTATGGGCGCCGCTTCCAATGCCTCAGCCCAGTCATCCTTAGAGGAGGTCATGAAGGAGCGTGGCCTGACGCAGAAGGACCTCTTGGCAGCCGCCAAAACCTATACGCCGACCGGTGGGCGGGATGAGTATCTGGCCTTCAGTTCGGGGGGACAGAGCGGCCAGGTCATCGTATACGGTGTGCCATCCATGAGGATCCTGAAGTATATTGCGGTGTTTACTCCGGAGCCTTGGCAGGGTTATGGCTTCGATGATGAATCCAAGGCTGTATTGGCACAGGGCAGAATCAACGGTAAAGACATCACCTATGGTGATACCCATCACCCTGCGTTCTCTGAAACCGAGGGTGAGTACAATGGCCGCTATCTGTTCATCAACGATAAGGCCAACCCGCGCATGGCGGTCATCGACCTGCACGATTTCGAGACCAAGCAGATCGTCGTTAACCCATTCATGAAATCCGAGCATGGTGGCGCCTTCGTGACGCCTAATACCGAATATGTCATGGAGGCGGCGCAATATGCAGCGCCTTTCAGCGACGACTTCGTACCGCTCGAAGAGTTCAATGAGAAGTACCGGGGTGCGGTAACCTACTGGAAGTTCGACGACAAGAAAGGTCGTCTCGATCCCGAGAAATCATTTACCTTCGAACTGCCTCCCTACAGCCAGGACCTCTCCGACGCCGGTAAAGGACCCTCCATGGGTTGGGGTTTCACCAACTCCTTCTGTTCCGAGCGTTATGTGGGCGGTATCGAGCGCGGACGTCCTCCTTTCGAGGCCGGCTGCTCCCAGAAAGATACCGACTTCCTGCATGTCACCAACTGGCAGAAGGCCGCCGAGCTGGTTGCCGCCGGTAAGGTCAAGAAGTCCAAGGGCGCTTACATGATCCCCATGGATCAGGCGGTCAAAGAGGGTCTGCTCTATCTGATCCCAGAGCCCAAGAGTCCGCATGGCGTCGATGTAAGCCCGGACGGCACTCACATCATCGTTTCCGGTAAGCTGGACAGTCACGCCTGGGTCTACAGCTGGGATAAGATCCAAAAAGCCATCAAGAACAAGAAGTTCGAAGGCAAAGACCCCTATGGTATTCCGATCATTGCCATGAAGGATGCCCTGCATACCCAAGTACAGGTGGGCCTGGGTCCGTTGCATACCCAGTATGATGCGAAAAAGTGTGTGGTCTATACCTCGATCTACGTCGACTCGATGGTTACCAAGTGGGACTACTGCGAAGGCAAGGTGCTGGATCAACTGCATATCCACTACAATATCGGCCATCTGGTAGCGATGGAGGGCGACTCTGTTTCACCTGACGGTAAATATCTGATCTCCCTGAACAAGCTGGCTATCGACCGCTTCAATCCTGTCGGTCCTCTGCATCCGCAGAACCATCAGCTGATCGATATCAGCGGCGATAAGATGCAACTGCTCTACGATATGCCGCTGCCGCTTGGCGAACCCCACTATGTTGTGGCGATCAAGGCCGACAAACTGAAACCGGTAGTACGCTACAAATCAGGCTGGAACAGCCGTGCCGATGCCAAGTCTCCCTACAAGACCCGTGCGGGACGTGAGAAGGTCGTGAAGGATGAGAATGGCGTAGTGCATGTCTACGGTACGGTTATCCGTTCCCATATCACGCCTGAGATCATCGAAGTGGAAGAGGGCGACACTGTCTCAATCCATCTTACCAACCTGGAGCGTGCTGAAGACGAGACCCACGGTTTTGCGCTCTATAACGAGAACGTGAATCTCTCCATCGAACCAGGCAAAACCGTGTCGGCTACCTTCAAAGCCGACAAGGCTGGCGTCTATCCCTACTATTGCACCGAGTTCTGTTCGGCGCTCCATCTCGAGATGCAGGGCTATCTGCTGGTCAAACCGAAAGGTTATGTAGCCAAGACCACTCAGATGACAGAGGGAACGAAATACACCGAGGCTGACTACAAGAAACAGGTCAAGACCAATCTGGATACCCAGGCTGTCATCGACTCTGTGGTCGGCTTCATTACCAGCCACAACTACAAAGACTTCCCGGAAGTTGTAGCACTTGTGGAAGATGCCACCGATCAGCTCGGATTCGCGGAAGAGGCGAAGAAGAAGTCCGAGACGTTCGCGGCCAAGGGTGACTTTCAGAACGCCACTCTATGGGCGGGCCAATGGTGGCAGTATCAGGTCAAGACGGCTGATCTGGGACTGCGTGCCAAGACCTTCCTCGAGGAGCATGGCGCTAAGAAAGTCAAATAGACTGTCCTTCAGGTCTTTGAGTGAGCGTGGAAAGGGGCCATCCGGCCCCTTTCTACGTTGAGGATATAATTCACATAAAACTTCAGAGGTTTTTAGGGATCTGATTTAACATAGCTCAATTCATCTGACTACAGAATGCAATAGAGTTATGCCATCGGAAAAGACTATTGCCCTATTTTGCTAGAGGAAATCGATATGATGAAAATTGTTGAAATCGCATTGTCATCTGCTGCACTGCTGTTTGCTGTTGGGATTACCACTCAGGCACAGGCCGCCGATGGGGCGGAACTTTATAAGACCAAGACCTGCTGGTCCTGTCACGGTAAAGATGCCAATACACCGATTATGCCTATCTATCCAAAGCTTGCCGGGCAGAATGCCGACTATGCCTTCAATCAGATGATGGATATCAAATCCGGTGCCCGCAGTAATGGCCAGACCGCAGCCATGAAGGGTGTCATGGGGCTTGTTTCCGAAGAGGAGATGCGTGCGATAGCTGACTGGTTGGGCACCCTGTAAATCCAGTGTGAATCTGCTGCTGATTCCATCAGAAGATGCCGAATTGGGGCAGTTGATGTATATCAAAGTGTTCTAATATAGCCTGTGACACACTGCAGCATCTCTTTTCAGGGGCTGAATCGGCTTAACAGTAGAACCTGATTTTTAGCACCTGAATAAGGTGGCAAATCCGAACTATCCCCAGTGACAGATCATGGGGCTGGAGAATCGAATGATGAAAGTAAAACCGATGTTGAAGAGCCTGACCGCCGCTTTGGGCGCAATCTTATGCAGCAGTGCCCTGGCCGGCTGGAACGAAGTCGGCGGCGAGAAGGATGAAGCGATGCTGCTGACCCCCGACCGTGAGCGTGGTATTGCAGTTTATGAAGTCTGCTCGGCCTGCCATCTTTTAGAGGGTTGGGGTCTGTCGGACGGTACCTTCCCTCAATTGGCGGGACAGCATCGTAACGTACTGATCAAGCAGTTGGCTGATATTCGCGCCCAGAACCGCGACAATCCGACAATGTACCCGTTTGCCTTGGACGAGCAGATCATGGCCGCTTCCGGCTATCATAAGGGTGACATCAAACCCGCGCAGCTGGTTGCCGATGTCACCGCCTATATCGCTAAACTACCGATGAATCCGGAAAACGGTAAAGGCCCCTGGAATAAACTGTTCCCGGAATTCGAACAAGGCAAAAAGCTGTACGATGACAACTGCGTGCAGTGTCACGGTGAGATCGGTGAAGGGGATGACGTAAAGTTCTATCCCAAGATTCACGGACAGCACTATGCCTACATGCTGCGTCAGTTCGAGTGGATTCGTGACGGTAAACGCCGCAATGCCAACCCCGACATGGTGGAGCAGATAAAAAACTTCTCCAACAAGGATATGCAGATGGTCATCAACTACGTATCCAGACTGCCGGTGCCAAAGGATATGCTTGCTCCCTCCAAGGATTGGCAAAACCCGGACTACGATTGATCCAGCCTGACAGACATGGCCTGTTGAACCGGCAACCCGTCATCATGACGGGTTGCCTCTCTCTGCGGGACTTGTCTGACTCAGGTTCAGGTCAGGCTGAGGTGCGATGCAAAACTGGTGGTTCAAACGCCTGCCGTACATTGGACTTCACTTCCCAGCCCAATCTGAAAGTCACTATCTCAATCATTCCAACCACTGGAAACTGAATCGCTTTCATAGAGATACGCCATGCAGTCTAAGCAAACCCTTCAAGTTGCAGTACTCACCCTGATCGGATTGGGACTGCTTGCTGTGATTTTCTATACGCCTATCTGGTGGGTGTCGTTGACGGCGCCCAATTACCCCGAGGAATCCTTCCCGGACGGAGTACGCATCCACTTCCATATGAATGGGGTATTCAACGGCTGTAAAAAACAGGAAAAGGCGGAGATAGCCGAAGACGAGGCACTGGATTGTGTACATGAGATGGATACCATCAATCACTATGTGGGCATGTATCCCATTGCAGCCGGCGGCCCTGTGGAGCGTGGATTCGGACAGTTTTTGATGGCCTTCCTTGGCGTAATGCTGATCGGCTTTATCTTCACCGGGCCGAAGCAGCGTATGATCGTGTTGACTGTCGGATTTACCGGCATTGCCGCCTGGATGACGATGACGCTCTATGGCGAGAACGGTTTCAACCTGCAGAACGAGGGTTATGTCAGCGCTATGGTGACCTCGCTGGATCAGGAGGCCTCGGGGGAAACCGGTGAACCTGAAATTGTGATTGGCGGTGTCACCGGTGTCCTGAAGGATTCCCTGGAGGCATCCGGAGTCGAGGTCATCCTGCCTTCAGAGTTGGAAGCGGCCGGGAAGGCCGGTACGAAATCGGCAGGTGCGGAAAAGGCGCACCTGATTGAGCAGCTAAAGCTGACCTATGATATCGATCAGGTGAAATCAGACAGTTTATCGCCCTGGGACGGCAGCTCCTTTCAGGTGATGACGTGGCACTATGCCAAGAGTCTTGGACGCTATTTCAACAATCCGCACGAGATCGTGCCGATGGTGAAGAACCTGGAGCTGGCGATTCACCTGGTCTTTTACGCTCTTCTGGGCGCCATGGCCCTGGTGGTTTTCGGTTCCCGCAGGAATGGTGGCATTCTCTACTGGTTGTTGATACTGGTGCCCATCGCCCTGCCGGTTTTTTTCGTTATCGATTACTCCGCATGGTTATGGTGGTACGGACACACCTTGAACGATATGGGCGCCTTTTCCGTCAAACCCTTCATGCCGACGGTTTTCGGCGATGGCAAGGTGGCGCAGTTCACCACCCATTCCTATCCCTATATCGGGTTTGGTCTGATGCTGCTCACATCGTTGATTTTGGCTGTTGCCGCACTGCTCAGGTTCAAGCAACTGAAACAGTAAATTTTGAATGTTGAATTATGAATGTTGAATTGTTGTGTTCGCTGCGTTCACATCTTTTTAATGGATTGCGCGCGCATCCACACCCATCAATTCAAAATCCAAAATTCAAAATTCATTTTTTTATTGTATTGTTGCTGTCACTGCAGAGTTTTCAGGCATCTGCGGAATCGGCAGCCTATCCATCCTTCCAGACCTTGGTCGATCAGACGGAGGCCGGCGGTACCCTTGTCCCATCACCGGGGACCTATGCTGGACCGGTTACGATCAGCGAGCCTGTGACGATAGACGGACAGGGGAAAGTCACCATCGATGCGGGGGGTAAGGGATCGGTTATCTACCTGGAAACCGATGGCGCTACCCTGAAGAATCTCCATTTGACCAACTCAGGCGAGTCTCACAACACCATCGATTCCGGGGTTCAGGTGCGTGGCGATTTCAATGTCATCAAAGACAATGTCATCGATAACACCCTCTTCGGTATCGACCTGCAACAGTCAAAAAACAATATCGTGCGCGGCAATCGCATCTCCTCAAAGCCGCTGGAACTCGGAGTGCGCGGGGATGCCATCCGACTCTGGTACAGCTTTGACAACAAGATTACGGACAATATCATCCGCAACTCGAGGGATACGGTGGTCTGGTACTCCCGGGACAACCTGATCGCACGCAATGACGCGCGTGGCGGTCGTTATTCGCTCCACTTTATGTATTCCCAATACAACGAGGTTGCAGACAACCATTACGAAGACAATTCTGTCGGTATATTCGTCATGTACAGTGACGGCGTGCATTTGAAAAACAACTACATCGCCCATGCCACCGGCGCCACAGGGATGGGTATAGGTTTCAAGGAGACCTCCGATGTGGTGGTCACCGGTAACCAGGTGCTCTATTGCGCCACTGGTCTCTATCTCGATGTTTCGCCGTTTCAGCCGGACTCCGTCAACCGTATTGAAAACAACTTGATTGCCTACAGCGGTATCGGGGTGCTGTTTCTCAACGACTGGACTGGCAATCATCTGATCGGCAACAGTTTCAAAGGCAATATCACTCAAGTGGCGGTGTCGGGCGGCGGCAAGACGGCCAATCGCAATCTGTGGCAGGCCAACTACTGGGATGACTACGAAGGTTTCGATATCGACCGTGACCAGGTGGGTGACAAACCTTATGAGCTGTTCAGCTATGCCGACCGGATATGGATGGATGTGCCCTCGGCACGATTCTTCAAGGGATCCCCTGTACTCGAAGTGATGGATTTTCTGGAACGCCTCGCGCCTTTCACGCAACCCAACATGCTGGTGCGGGACAAGCAACCCCGGATGAGCACAGCAGCTGCCACACTGACAGCGGAGCCGTTCATCCCCGGGTCGGCGGGCGATGTCGATACGACAGAGCAATTCGAATCACCGTCGGAACAGACTGAGCAAGCCTTCGACGCCTACAAGGCATTGCGCGAGTCACTGGGACGTTGAGAGGTCATCATTGAGATGAGCGAGAGAAAAACGGCGAAAAATAGAAACAAACGGCCTCTGACGCCCAAGCGCAGGGAGCAGAGCCGTCGTGAGTTTTTGCGCGCCACCGTCTTGACCGCCGGCGTGGTCGGTATCTCCTTGTTGGGATTCGTGCCGGTCATCCAGGGAAAGGCGATGCGGCTGCGTCCACCCGGCGCCTTGAAAACCCCGCAAGACGAGCAGGAGTTCTTCGCCTCCTGTATCAAATGTGGCCAATGTGTTCAGGTCTGTCCGGTTGAGGCGATCAAACTGGCTGACCTGCCCGATGGTTTCGGAATCGGACTTCCATATATCGATGCCAGGGCACAGGCCTGCGACTTCTCCTGTGACGGCCTGCAGTGCGTTCTGGCCTGTCCTACAGGCGCCTTGACCCATGACCTGGACTATCCGGCGGATACCCGCATGGGCTTCGCCAGGCTCTCACGTCCCAAGGCATGTCTCGCCATGCAGGGAAAAGGTTTTAAAGGGCTGGCGAGAGGACCGGACTACCCGGGACTGCTGCGTTATGAGGAGGTCGATCGCTGGAACCCCATACCGGTTGCCGACTATCCCTATGATCTGGAGATCTGCGACCTATGTGTGCGTCAGTGTCCCATCGAGATCCGTATTACCCAGTGCGAAGAAAATGCATCAGACAGTGATCAACAGCAGCTCGCCCGGGTAGCGCAGCAGGTGGGAAATGAATGCCCCCCTAAACACGCCATCACACTTGAGCCTGTCGACTTGGGGGATGGTGTGAATAGAATGAAACCGGTGGTTCAGGAGGGCTGTGTGGGTTGTGGTGTTTGTGAGATGATCTGCCCGGTCGAGAGCGCAGCCATCGTTATCGATCTGGACAAAAACGCCGATACGGTGATAGAGGGCTGAGATGCGGTATATCAAAGACTCTCTGTTACAGGTCTTCGGCTACAAGATCCCCAGGCCCGGCAAGGACCAGCAGAGCCCCGAGGTCAGGGCGATCTATGAAGGGAAGATGGGCAAGCTCTCCAAAGCGGACCTGGAAGCGCTTCACATCGAGCACAAAGGCAGCACCTTCCTCAAAAAATGGCAGAAACGCCGTTGGGCGACCCTGATTATCGTGAACCTGCTTTTTGTGGCTTCATTCTATTTCGATGTTCAACTGGTGGAGGGTTCGCTCACCGGTGCGCGAGTCGTTGGTTTTCATTTTGCCGATCTCAATGCGGCCTTACAGGTGGCACTGGCCTACAAGCATATTGTGCTCAATCTGGTGATCGGCATGGTAACGGTCTTTATTATGTGGATGCTGCTGGGAGGACGGACCTTCTGCTCCTGGGTCTGCCCCTACCATCTGTTGTCGGAATGGGCTGAGTATCTGCATCTATGGCTAGTCAAAAAGAAGATCATCAAGAACCAAACATTCAGCCGCAAGGTGCGCAGTGTCTTCTATCTCATTTTTGCCCTGTTGGCGCTGGTCACCGGCTATACCGTTTTCGAAACCATCTCGCCAACCGGTATACTCAGCCGGGCGCTGATATACGGACCGGGTATCGCGCTGGCCTGGGTCGGGTTATTGCTGCTGTTCGAGGTTTTCTACTCACGACGGGCCTGGTGCCGATATGTCTGTCCTATCGGTGTGACCTATGGCATGGTAGGCGTGTTCTCACCGGTGCGGGTCAAATACAATGCCGAAGCCTGCCACCACGAAGGTGATTGTCGAAAGGTCTGTCTTGTACCGCATGTGCTGGACCTGACCATCCGTAACGGCGCGGCGGAAGTGAACCAGGATGTGACATCCGATTGCACCCGCTGCGGCATGTGCGTGGATATCTGTCCCACCAGCTCTCTGACCTTCGAGGTCAAAGGGCTGAGTAAGATGCTCAAATAGTGCTGACAGGAACCGGATACACGCTATGATCCAATTTAAAAACATCGTCAAGCGATTCCGCCGGCATCGGGTACTCAAGGGCATCGATCTCACCATCGAACGGGGTCACCGGGTCGCCCTGGTCGGTTCCAACGGGGCGGGGAAAACCACCCTGATCCGCTGCCTGCTCGGTGAATACATCTGCGAGGGCAGGGTGTTGGTGGATGGAATGGATCCACGCCAGAATCGCCGTGAGGTGTTGTCAAAGGTGGGTTTTGTGCCCCAGCTGCCGCCCCCCCTGCACATGCCGGTGGGACAGCTGATCCGTTTCTCCGCCACCCTGTGCGACAGCGATCCGGCACGCATGATTGGCGTGGCGGAGCAGCTCGGCTTCGATGCCGGGCGTTTTCACAATCAGGCCTTTGTGAAACTCTCCGGCGGTCAGAAACAGAAACTGCTGATCGCCATCGCACTGGGCAGAGAGAGTGAGTTGCTGGTGATGGATGAGCCAGCCGCCAATCTGGATCCTGAAGCAAGGCATATCTTCTTCAAGCTCCTGGCTGAGAAGAAGGAGCGGGCGGCAATGCTGATATCAAGCCATCGACTGGATGAGGTCGCCACCCTGGTGAATCGGGTGATCGAGATGGACCAGGGAGAGATCGTCCTGGATGACCGGGTGGCCGATCTGGTGGAACTCTCATCACAACTCAACTGCACCATACGGCTGCTGCAACCCGAGGCAGCGTTTGCCAAGGCCATCGCCGAGTGGGGATTCAGAGATCAGGAAGCGGGGCTGGTGTGGCAAGGAACCATTGCCGGACCGGATCGCCTGCGTTTTCTCAGTCTGCTCTCCCGCTATGCAGCACTGCTTTCGAACTTAGAGATCTCCGAGGCCGAAGGGCAGGGGATGTTGCCGAACCAGGGGAGCAGCCTAAATGTGGTTTAGATCTCTGCTTCTCGCGGTAATGTCGGCAGTGGTGTTCCTGCTGATCGGCTGTTCGGGAGACAGCGGCAGTGGTCCCCTGGCGATTAAATGGGACAGGGATGCTTGCGAACGCTGTCGCATGGTATTGAGTGATCGCCAACACTCGGCCCAGATCCGCTATTTTCCACCACACAAACAAAGATCGGCAGTAGCCCGCTTCGATGATATCGGCTGCGCTGTCTTGTGGTTATCTGAAAAACCCTGGCAACAGGACCCAAGAACCGAGATTTGGGTCACCGATCATCGAAGTGGGGAATGGATCGATGCCACCCGGGCAATCTATGTGAAAGGCCATCACACACCCATGGAGTATGGCTTGGGCGCACAAACGGAGGCGGCACCCGACGGACTCGACTTCGCCCAGGCGAAGGGGCATATCCGCAGTGCGGAGCAACAGAACCAGATACACACGGTCCATCTGCTGGAACGCCTCAAGGAACAGGAAGCGCGCAGAGCGCGTGACAAAACAAAGAATACGGATAGAGGCGGGGAGTGAATGATGGCGATAATAACTTTCTCTCATCGAACGGGAGTCGAAAATCCATGAAATATCTCTGGCTCGCCGCCTACACCGATATCATTGAGTCCCTGCGGGCGCGCTGGTTCATGGTCTACGCCACGGTTTTCGGTGGATTGGTGGTCATCCTATTCGCCTTCGGTCTGGCCGAGTCGCGCATCATGGGTTTTACCGGCCTTTCACGGCTATTGATCACCTACATCCAACTCTCCATGGCGATGTTGCCAATCTTTGTCCTGATCACTACCGTGAGGTCGGTGGCCGGTGACCGGGAGGCGGGTGTCTTCGAATATCTGCTGTCACTGCCGATCACACTCAGCGCCTGGTTCTGGGGACGTGTGTTCGGCCGTTTCTTCGTCGTTTTTCTGCCGGTCTTTCTCGCCATGCTCGGCGCCACAGCCTGGGGAACGGTCAAAGGAGTCGAGGTGCCCTGGCATCTGCTGCTCTATTACAGCGGTCTGCTGATGGCCCTGGCATGGTGCTTTCTGGGGATCGGCATGTTGATCTCCACCCTGACACGCAGTACCGATGTGGCCCAGGGCGCCGCCTTTGTGGTCTGGTTGACCCTGTTGCTGTTTCTCGACCTGATCCTGTTGGGGATTTTGATCCAGGAACATCTGCCGCCGGAGACGGCGGTGGCGATCGCACTCACCAATCCGATGCAGGTATTCCGCACCGCTACCATGATGCTGTTCGATCCCCAACTGGTGCTGCTGGGACCCACCGCCTATGTGATATTGGATAACTTCGGGCAGAGTGGCTACATCACCTACGCAATGCTCTATCCCGTCGCATTGGGTACGGCCTGTGCCGGTCTGGGGTTTGTTATGTTCAAGCGAAGTGATTTGCCCTAGGGCCGCAGTTCATGCAGTCTGCGGATAAATCCAACGGTACGGCAGGGCGTGCCGCTGCTGGGTGCTGGCACTTAACCGAATACACGATTCCCGCTCAGTCATCGAGGATGGAGAGATAGGCGAATATATCGGTCAGTTCGTCATCAGTGAAATCCGACAGCAGCTCGTCGTCCGGTGCATCCTCGTCATGAATACGGATCTTCTCCCGGTACTTTTTCACCTGCCGCCAAAGATAGTTTGTATATTGGCCGGCGAGCATCGGCACCGCCTTTTCCTTGTCTCCCATCCCATCGCGGCCATGACAGGAGGCGCACTCCTTCCTGTAGCTTTTCTGGCCCTGATCCAGATCGCCGGGGGCGCGCGGAATCTGCATCAGGCGTTTGGATTCCAACAGACGCTGATAGGCGTTGAAACCCGGCGCGGTCTCATCCACCGGCGGTAGTTTTGTCTTCAATTTTATCTGCTCGAGAAATTTTGAAATGTCATCAATATCCTGATCGGGCATCTGTCGATCATCCACATACTCCACCATCGCCAGATTGGGACGAATACGGTCCCGAAAGAGGTGGAGTTGCTTGGCCAGGAAGGCGCTCGGCATCCCCGCCAGCCGGGGATACTCCCCCTCCTTGCCGCCCTGACCGTATTCACCATGACAGCCGGCGCATACCTCATTGATCTCTTCACCGTTTTCAAAATCGAAAGCGGGACTCAACGTTGGCAGAATGGAGAGGCAGATTAGGATAATAGGCCTTGGCATCGGATTGGAATCATGTCGTCATACAGGTGAGTCTGCTGAAATCTATGTGTAATTACGGTGATTTGACCACAGTTAAAAAAGATCCGTTTGACGTTAATCAAAATAGTTGATTCAGTAAATGCACTGAATATGGGGATATTAAAGGGTAGGGATGTCGTAAGGAATGATCGCGTATCTTGTTTGTAACAGCTATTCAGCAGTGGCGGGTTGATCGCTGGGACAGACAATTTAATCATGGCCATCTTCGGGGACTGAAGCGTAATCATCGGTATCGGTCTCGCCGATCGATGCGGGGTGGCAAACACAGTCCTCGTCATGTGCAGCGGCAACCAGTTCCTGCAATATGCCGCACTCACCGGCGGTTTTCTGATCATGGCATTGATCACGCAGTGCCAGTAACTGACTCTCCAGGGTGCGCAGGCTTGCGATACGTGCCTGTACCTGAATGAGCTGGCCATCGATAAGCCGATCAATGGCGCCGCATTCCACATCGGGATGGGTGACGAACTCTAACAGGCGGGAAATATCCGCCAGCGACATGTCCAAGGCCCTGCAATGGCGGATGAAGGCGAGACGCTCGAGATGGAGTGTGCCGTAGTCCCGGTATCCGTTATGACGCCGCGGCGGTGGCGGTAACAAGCCGGCCTTTTCGTAGTAACGCACCGTATCGGTCTTCATTTCGGCACGTTTCGCCAGTTCACCAATGCGCATAGCCGATCCCCTTGGTTCTCACTTACAGGAAATTTCAGACAGATTACACTATTGACCTTGGAGTAGCTCCATGGTTCTAAATAATCTTATAGAACCAGTCGGAGGGAAACGCCATGCCTGCGTGCTGTTCTTCAGGTCACTGTTCATCTGACCACGTATCTGTCGATCCTCGATTCCGCAAGGCGTTGTGGGTGGCCCTGATCGTAAACACCATCATGTTCGCGGTGGAGATTGCGGGCGGCCTGCATGCCGGATCCGTGTCCCTGCTGGCGGATGCGGTCGACTTCGCAGGTGATGCCGTGAACTATGCGTTGTCGTTGACCGTGTTGTCATTGGGATTGATGTGGCGGGCCCGGGCGGCTCTGGTAAAGGGTTTGACGATGGGGGGATACGGCCTGTTCGTGCTGGGCAAAAGCGCTTGGGTGGCCCTGTACGGTGTCGCACCCGAACCCTATACCATGGGCGTCATCGGTTTACTGGCGTTGAGCGCCAACCTGAGTGTAGCGTTGATGCTTTACACCTTCCGTGATGGGGATGCCAACATGCGCTCTGTATGGTTGTGCAGCCGTAATGACGCGATCGTCAATTTGACCATCATCGTTGCCGCTTTGGGGGTCCTGGGTTCCGGGACGCGCTGGCCGGATCTGATTGTCGCTGTAATGATATCCAGTCTTGCGTTGACCTCCGCGTTTACAGTGGTTCGCCAAGCACGCAAGGAGATCGCCATGGCGATGACGTTTCCAGTCGCCGCGAGTATGCCGGATCGTATCCTAGACAACGAAGCCGAAGATTTACGTGCCTAGACGAATATGATGCTCGAGCTGCAAATCATTTCAGCCTGTCGCTTGCCTCCCAGTCGGTGCATTCCTATAATTTATGGATATTGATTATTTTCGGATTCGCATGTAGCGCAGACTCATCATTCTTTGGCTGATCCTCTCCATTCACGGTTACGGAATGGCTGTTGCCGCCGATACGCGTCATGAAACCCTGGCCGGATCCGGCATGAACAATCATGCATTAGCCGGTTTGGCGGGACATCCAGACAATCCTGTCAACGAAAATATGCTGGGTGGCAAGGAAGAGGCGCTGGGACAGATCAGCTCATCTCAACAAAATCATTTACTACGTTGGTAGTAATCATCAGCTTTTCAGGCTTTTTAAATCGCTTGTCAGAGAGTCGAGCAAGTCGTATAGAAAGCTGATATATTTTTTGTCTTGATCTTCATCGAAGACAACGACGTTCAGTTGCTTCATTTTTTCGATGGCACCATTTGGATTGCTGGAGTAAATCTCATCGATCAATATTTCTGTATCCTTCAACATCTGCTTGTGGCCTTTTTGATGATCGATGAAATCGGGGTAACAGTGCTGTGACATGAACTGTTCTTCAAAAGCATGGTGCGATTCTATATGGCTATGGATCATTCCTAAGCTTTCTTTGATATCCTCCTGATTTGTCATATTACATACATTCTTGATCTCGGTGCCGAGCTGAATGTGTTGCCGGTTGATCTCTTTGATATGGGCATCCAACCGTTTCCTGATGCAATTAAATACCTCTTGAATAAATCTACGCGGATCATAAGGCTTCAATATGGCGGCACAGACATTTTTCTTTGTTGTTTGCTGGAAAATGCTGGAGCTACTATGTGAGGTGAGTACGAGTTTGGGTATTTTACTCCAGTCTGGTCGGCTCGACATGAGCTCCATCAGTCTACTTGCACCAATGTGGACATTTCCTTTTAGGGGAAGATCTGTGTCGATAATCACCAGGTCCGGGGGTTCGCTCTCGATGATCAGATTCCAGGCAGCTGGACCACATTCAGCTTTAGTGACCAGAAATTTTTCCGGTGCAAGCATCAGATCGATCAGTTGAGAGTCAATGCCAGGCGGCTCAATCAGCAGAGTAGTGAAATGCATGGTCGAAGTCAGCCGTTCTACTTAATAATTTCATTATTATAACGATATCATAAAATCGCATCTCCAGATTATATAAAAATGCAGGCCATTTGTTTATATGTTCTCGTCAATATAACGGCAGTATTTTTTTGAACATTATATTATTCTGACAGCCAACAATTGAATAGGGATGAAACAGGAGTGGACATTAAATACGACCAAATTCCTGATTGAATTAACCTTGCTAAGTGTAGTCATGCTACATGAGCGAATGATAACGCCGCTGGGCGGAAAAATAGCCTCAGCCCTTGGGGTGCGCCTTGATTGGCGCTTTTTCAGGTACAGCAGGGCCGATTGGAATAGTGTTAACAGGCCCTAGAATATATCAGTGTACCTGAGATGGTTGCTGAAACTCAGCAGCAGGCAAAATTACGATTACAGGAAGAGGTGCGACAAGTTGCTGTCACCTAATGTGTAGGTGGCAGTAGTGCTTTTCATGTTCGATAATCTTCTGAATTGTCATGATTGATTACCGCATAGGTCCGAAACAAATCATCATTCCATTATGCAGGAGTTTCCCAGTGCATCACCACTATGGTGTGCTTTGATATGGCCACTTAATGCAGACCGTATGGAGGGTCGATCACGAATGCTTCATGCCCGATATTAGCATTGCCCCTTTGCCTATCGATGTTCCGCACGTTATTTTTTTTACTTATCCCTCAGAGCCTTCTCCGTTACTTCATGATGAAGATGAATGGCTTGAGCGACCAGTTGTTTAACCATGTATATTCAGGCTCGCGTGCCGAATAATCCCGTCTGGAAGCTTGTCTGGTAAGGGAGAAAACTCGAAGCGTTTGACAGCACTCAGGGGAATGATATGCAAACTGCTGTCAGCTTCGATAACCAGGCGATCAGTAGTCATTGCATCATGCAGCTTGCTCATCTGATCGTATTGATCCTTGGCCTGCTTGGGAAAGGTGAACGTCTCACTGGAACCGTCCAGATAATGGACAGTTAAAAATCTACTGGCCTCCATGATAGTACCTCTTGCGTGGTGTAAACTTGGATAATCAACAGCCGGAAGCATCACTGTTGATCTATTTATGTGTGATTAAGTTATTTATAATATTTTATAATTCCAAAAGGTCTCCACTGTATGATTGTTGATTAGAGGCATACAACTATCGAAAAAAAACGCCTCTGATAATATGAGTATATCTACAATAGGTTCGTTTGTAAGATCTGTATTAAGAAAACCTGAAGAACATACTCAACCATAGTCAGCTCATGGAATAATTTGCGCACACATCCATCTACATTCAGAATCCACACTAGAAAGCGGAGTAAACTGTGAAAAATATTACCCTCCTCGGTTCTGCAGCCACACTGATTTTTTCTGTGTTATCAGCACATGGATTCGACCTGCATTTTCTGAAAAATTCACCGGCAAGGTATTTTACGAAACAGGATTGGGACATTGCCAAAATGGCCACCAGGGACATACTGGAAAGCCGTGAATTGGGGGACAGTGTCATGTGGGATAATCCCGACTCCGGGAATTCAGGCAAACTAACGATTTTGAAAGCAGGTAAAAGCAGCGGGAAACTTTGCAAAAAGCTCAAAATCACCAATCGTGCGAAAGGGCAGGAGCACACATCAAATTCAATATTTTGCAAGCAACCTGACGGGAAATGGAAAGCTGTAATAAATAAATAGCAAGTTAGGTTAACTTTATTACAATCTAACGGAGGCAGGGAATCCATGGCAATCACTCTGGCGTTCGATGTTTACGGTATTTTGACCAATACCCATGCAGTCGTGTCAGAGTTGAACGATCTGGTTCAGGACAAAGCAGAAGCCTTCTCACATAAGTGGCGGGAAAAAACAGTTGGAATACTCGTTTCGCCGCGGACTCATGCAAAACTACGTAACCTTGCCAAAAGGGAAATCGATTCCTTGGACGATTATGGCACTGAATAGGGTATAGGGATACAGGAAAAAAATACGGTGGACACCATAGCCGAATGCAACATTGAAATGATAGCATTCAGAGGCATCCAACACATGTACCCTTGCAAGGTCCCATTGATTGGAAAGGTTTTTAGAATTAAAAATATTAGTTTTACAGATGATCTTGCGATTCATCGGTTTGTGAAATTCAAAATACGTGCTGGTACAGTTCAACATGATCCTGATGAGGAATGAGGCACAGCTATTAAATGGATTGTGTTCACGCTCTCTACTGGTTTTGATTATAGAAACACTGGTCTTTATATCAGTAGAAATCGCAAATAAAATAACAGGTCATGATGATCTCAGTAGGAAGTTTTTAAGAGAAAGGATACAGACCACTATGTCGACTTTTCAATTACACATCGTATCTGTCATTTTGAAACATACTTGTCATCTATGCCTAACAATTGCGCTCGCTTTCTCTATCAATGTGCACGCTGATAGTCTTCCACAAAATAATATTGTCCGTCAGGACACCACTATTCCCGCTATCGCTGAATGTAAGAATGAAATTATTCCTGAAAAAACACTTAAAACGATCAAACTCTCCGATCAGAATCAGTCACAATCAACACCACAAGTATACAAAGGAGACTTCAAATGCTTGTCAACGGTGAAGAACGTATACAGTGATTGGAAGCGTGGCAAAGCACTGTTGGTCGATATCAGGGATGTTAAATTATACAACAAGAACAAAATTCCTAATTCAATCAACCTACCGTTATACATGTTAAAGGTTAAAAATAGTTTACAAAATAGGCCTCTTGTCCTTGTCAATAAAGGTACGCAACTGGCAATTTTGGAACAAAGCTGTCAGGCACTAAAAGAAAAAGGATTCAAGCAGATAGCTGTCTTGCAGGATGGGTTGAAGGCATGGAGCGATGCAGGGTATCCCATCACCGGCGATAAGCTGGCGATTCAAGGTTTCAGCGACTTAACGCCTGCTGAATTGATGGGCATCATCAACGAGCGTGATTGGGTCTTTATTGACCTGGATCATTCCTCAAAAGCGTTACGCCACCTAATATCCGTTTCCAGTGTTATCGAATATTCAGAGGACTTAGCGTCACTGAGGGAAGAGCTGGCCGCCTTTAAGGCTACCAGAAAATCCGGTGTGATCACCGGCTTCCTCGTGATCAGTCAGGACGGACGTCAAAACGGGATAATTAAGAAGCAGTTTCAGGATTTCGGAATAAAGGATGTTTACTACCTATCGGGTGGGGTAAGCGGGTTTAAGCGGTTTGCACAAAAACATGCGGCCCAGGTAGAGCGTCTAAGAAAGGGTTTTCAGGTCAGGATGGGATGTAATGGATAATGTTGTCGGTTAGACGGATTTCTCTCGTAGTTTTACTACTCGCACTAGTTTCTACTGTCGCTTACCTGATGTGGTTGCCTCAGCCGGTTGCAGAGGCAGACTATCCTATCGACAGAACGATCAAATATTCCCTAACGGTCAAAAACCCAACAAACCAACCCCTTCAAAATACTCCCGTTTGGCTCCATGCGCCTTTAAAGGGGCTTGAAGTCCAGCGGAACGATAACGTACGCTAAGGCCATTCGTCCGGCTCCGATGGCTGCTTCAACGGTCTGAGTTGCCCATTAAGTACCTGTTCCGCGAGAGTAAACGAGTAGTGACCCAGCATGTTCACGTGCTTATGGCTGAGCGGGGACAATCTGGCTTCGTCATCTTCTTTCACATCCTCGCCTTGTTGCCTCAAGTGATCCAGGGCCGCCTGCATATAGATTGTGTTCCACAGTACCAGCGCGTTGGTGACCAAGCCCAACGCACCAAGTTGATCTTCCTGGCCCTCACGGTACCGTTTCCGTATCTCACCGCGCTGCCCGTGGCAGATGGCTCGTGCTACAGCGTGACGGCCCTCGCCGCGATTCAACTGAGTAAGTATTCGCCGGCGGTAGTCCTCATCATCCACGTAGTTCAGCAGGTACAGGGTTTTGTTGATACGACCTGCCTCAATGATGGCTTGGGCCAAGCTGGAAGGACGATCACTTTTCAGTAGCGATCGGATCAGCTCGGAGGCCTGCACGGTACCCAGTTTGAGAGAACCGGCAATGCGCATCATGTCGTCCCAATGCTGCTCGATCCTATGCGTATTGACACAACTGCGGGCCAATTCATCCAATACACCATAATTGGCAGTCTTGTCCACGCGCCAGAATACGGATTCACCGGCATCTGCCAGGCGCGGTGAAAACTGATAGCCCAACAGCCAGAACAGGCCAAACACCATATCGCTGGTACCTGCGGTATCGGTCATGATCTCCACCGGGTTCAGTCCGGTTTGCTGCTCCAGCAGACCTTCCAGGACAAAGATGGAATCACGCAGCGTTCCGGGGACAACAATGCCGTGAAAGCCGGAGAATTGATCCGAGACGAAGTTGTACCAGGTAATCCCGCGGCTGGAGCCAAAGTATTTCCGGTTCGGTCCGGCATTGATGGTTCTGATGGGGGTGACGAATCGCATGCCATCGGCGGAAGCCACTTCACCGCCGCCCCATTTTCTGGCCAGGGATAGGGTGGACTGGTAGTCAACCAGTTTGGCGTTGGCCTTCACCAACGTTTCGGCCCGCAAGTAATTTTGGTTGACCCAGTTTAGCCGATGCCGAGTTAACGCGGGCACCTGGTACTTGATCAGCGGCTCCAAACCGATGTTGCAGGCCTCCGCCAATAACACTGCGCAGAAGCTGATGGTCAGATCCTCAGCGCGGGCATTGGATTCACTGACATGGGTAAATTCGTCGGCAAAGCCGGTATGGGCATGGATCTCAAGAAGCAGCTCGGTGAGATCCACACTGGGCAGTAATGCTTCAACCTGCTGGGATAGCAAGGCTAGACTGGATGGCTCATCGAGCTTGTCAAAGTGAGTGATCGTTAGTGTGGGTCGCTTACCAGACAGATCCAGTTCAACCGCCTTGTTGTCATCGAAGTTTTCCGCTACCTGTTTGTAAGTGGCATCCAGTTGGCATACCAGTCCATCGATGGCTTTCCTAGGATCCAGTGGATGACCGAGAGAGCGATATACCTGAATGCGGTTAGCCTGCCATTCCTGGCCTTGCAACAGCTTGGCTCTCGGATCACCCCAACGATCACTAATCTCGACGTAAACATCACGGCGGCGCAGGCTGTCTTGCAGCTTATCAAGAAAGCACAGTGTATAGCCTCGTTTGGTCACTCTACCTTCTTTGTCGAACACCAAGCGTTTCCAGGGGTTGGACACAATATTCAGCGGGGCCTTTTCCAATAGCTGCTTACGCGATTCCAGCAGACCGGCTAGATACTGATGGGCTTCCAAAGTCGCCTTGCCTGCCGGGGCCGCTTTGAACTCGATATCACGCAGTAATTTCGGCAAGAAGCGCCTGACTCGGCCATACTGCTCCACCATTTCATCCTGAAAGTTATTGTCATAGGGACGGGCCAGTTCATGGACAGTGGCAATGGATTCAGCCAGTTGTTCACGTGGCATTCTGGCAAATATCGCCGATCTCAGCAGCTCGTCCTGCATGCTGTCATTGAGTATCAGAGCACAAACTTCCGCCAGGGCCAGTGCGGATTTATCCAGATCCTTCAGAGTCCTCAGCCGCTTTTTCTGGCCCAGCTTTTTCGCCTCCCCGGCGATATAGGTGATCAGTAAATCCAGCACGTCCAGGGCCTCATCGAGCGCGATGGTCTCATACGCTTTGGCGAAGGCCACCAAAATGGCAGTACGCTTACGCTCAGGCATGCGGGCTATTTTGTGCATTGAAATCATGCCTGCGTGACAGGCGATGTTTTTGAAGCGCACCGGCGGAATACCAGTAAAATCCAGTTCCTGCATACCGAAGGACTTCAGTTCCTGATACCGGTCAACCGCCTCATTGAATGCGGGACCACTGATGGTTACTGGTCCCTTGCGGTAGCGGTCAAAGCGGGAGGTTCTTGATCCTTCCGGGATCTGAAGTAACGACTCAAGTTTGACGGCCTGATCCCGTGTCGGTAACACTGACAACCGCTGCCATAAGCGGTTGGTGGCCCGTTCGCGCACTTCTGAAATCAATCGCGTCAATGTTGAGGCACCGGGCAAAAGGATTTTATGCTGGATGAGCCAGCCGGTAGCCAGATCGAATAGCAGGCTTGGCCTCTCGTTGCTAATCCAACTGCGCGTATAGAGTAAGCGGCTCAACCGGAACGACCACGGCCAGGTGAATTCACGATATTGGTACTGATTCCGGATCAAAGCAGCGTGTTCCCTCCGCGTGGTCTTCCGCTGTGCATAGGCGGATAATATTGAGACATCAGTAAGCTCAAGCTGTCGGGCGACAAACCATTGGGCGTTGACCGGCACTTGTGATAGGTCGGAAAGAAAGGTCCCCAGAAACCGAACGCAGCCCAACTGCAAAGCGACACCGAATCGGTTTTGATTGCCACGCCGATTATTGATAAAGGCCTGGTCGGCTTCATCCAGGTGAAAGTAGCGGGCCAGCTGGACTTCATTCGGTTCACCAGAGAATTGGCCATAGCTGGCTTTCTGTTCCGAGGATAGAAAATCGACGGGCATGCGGCGTCCCTCAACCACGCAGCTGTGCAAAAAGTAAGCAATTGCACTGTCTATTAATTTATAAGTTAGTGGACATCATAACGGGACCAGCTTACACTGTCTATTAATTCGTAAAAGCATCACTTAATAGACGAATTGTCTATAAATCGATTTAGGAGACAATTAGCCATGCGACTTTTTGGGTATGCCCGCGTCTCAACCAGTCAGCAGTCCCTTGATGTGCAGGTAAAGGCGCTCAAGACCGAAGGTGTCAGGGCGAATCGGATATTTACCGACAAGGAGTCCGGTAGCCATATGAACCGTGAAGGTCTCCAGATGCTCCGGCTCAAGGTAGAGGAAGACGATGTTATCCTGGTGAAAAAGCTCGACCGTCTGGGCCGAGATACAGCGGACATGATCCAGCTCATCAAGGAATTCGACGACATGGGCGTAGCCATCAGGTTCCTGGATGATGGGATCAGTACCGAAGGGACGATGGGTAAGATGGTGATCACTATCTTGTCAGCCGTAGCCCAAGCCGAACGACAACGGATACTGGAACGCACCAACGAGGGCCGCCTGGAAGCTAAGGCCAAGGGGGTCAAGTTTGGTCGCAAGCCAACGGTAGACAAAGCCAAAGTCCACAATCTTCATGGACAAGGAGTTGGTGCTACGGAGATTGCCAGACAGCTAAAGATAGGCCGCTCCACGGTATATAAAATACTCTCATCCAACTAAAAACAGTGATATTCATAATCTCGTTCACCAATATGATTAAGTGCTTTTATGATTGCTTCGCCGAACACAGGCATGATTACCCATGAATGCAGTAGAAATCGAAGAAGCCATATCTGACCTAGCTCTTCAGCTCTTCGACGCGGCGGAGTTTCCGTTCGCGTTCTTGGCAGCTTTCGGCAATAAGGCAACAACAATCAAGCGCCTGCGTTCTGGCAACAGCAATACTTCGGATGTACCTGGTGGCGTGCTCCAGCGAAACAACATCCATATTGCCGTGTGTGAAGTGGGCACTGTGGGTGAAACCCTCAAGGTGTTGCGTGACAGCCCAACCACTATAAAAGCCAAGGCTAAGTTCATCCTTGCCACCGATGGGCAGTCCCTAGAAGCTGAAGACTTGGTTGGTGGTGAAACCATCTCTTCTGACTATCCAGACTTTCCCAATCACTTCGGATTTTTCCTACCGCTGGCCGGTATCTCCACCATTAAGGAGATTAAGGACAACCCCGTCGACGTGCGCGCAACAGGGCGACTGAACAAGTTGTACGTCGAACTGCTGCGAGAGAACCCAGATTGGGCAAAGAATGATCGACGTGCTGACATGAATCACTTCATGGCCCGGCTAGTGTTTTGTTTCTTTGCTGAAGACACCGACATCTTCAGCAGTACCGGCCTTTTTACCCAGACCGTGGAGCAAATGAGCGAGCGTGACGGCTCAAATACTCATGAGGTACTGAAAAGCATCTTCCGTGCTATGAACATCAAGAGTGGCGACCGCTCGAATACCAAGCCTCGTCTACCGAACTGGACCAATGGCTTCCCCTATGCGAATGGCGGCCTATTCTCCGGCAGCGCAGAGGCACCGCGCTTCACCCGTATAGCGCGTACCTATCTGATACACGCAGGTAACCTTAACTGGCAACAGATCAACCCCGACATTTTTGGCAGCATGATCCAAGCTGTGGCCGATGACGAAGAGCGCGGCGCATTGGGCATGCACTATACCAGTGTGCCCAACATTCTGAAGGTATTGAACCCCTTGTTCCTGGATGACCTGCGTGCGCATTTGGCTAAGGCGGGCGATAACAAGATCAAGTTGTTAAACCTGCGCAAACGCATGGCGCGAATCCGTGTGTTCGACCCTGCCTGCGGATCTGGCAACTTCCTGGTCATCGCCTACAAACAGATGCGCGAGATCGAGGCGGAAATCAACCGCCGCCGGGGTGAGACGCATCTGGGTAGCGAGATTCCGCTGACCAACTTCCGGGGCATCGAGTTGCGTGACTTCCCTGCAGAGATTGCGCGCCTGGCACTCATCATTACCGAGTTTCAGTGCGACGTGCTGTATCGAGGGCAGAAGGATGCGCTGGCGGAATTCCTGCCGCTGGATGCGCAGAACTGGATTGTTTGTGGCAATGCGTTGCGGCTGGATTGGCTGGGTATTTGCCGACCTAAGGGGACGGGTGTGAAGGTGGTGGCGGATGATTTGTTTGATACACCTCTGGATCAAACAGAAATAGATTTTGAAAACGAAGGCGGTGAGACCTATATCTGCGGCAATCCGCCCTATCTAGGCTCCACTTGGCAGACGAAAGAACAAAAGTCGGACATGGAATCCATCTTTGGAAAGCGCGCCAAGAAATGGA
The DNA here is from genome assembly GCA_040506195.1 of Candidatus Thiodiazotropha sp. Taxonomy (GTDB): domain Bacteria; phylum Pseudomonadota; class Gammaproteobacteria; order Chromatiales; family Chromatiaceae; genus Thiodiazotropha. Next base: position 361,469 of record JBEVXH010000005.1, read on the forward strand.
AATCACTGGATTATGTGGCGAGCTGGTTTATGAAAGCTGCTGACTATGGCACCCAAACCAATGTCACTGCAGCATTTGTGTCTACAAATTCCATCTGCCAGGGTTCACAGGTGCCGATTCTATGGCCACTGATTTTTGCCGCCGGCCACCAGATTGCATTTGCGCATACATCATTCAAGTGGGCGAACTTGGCAAGTTACAATGCTGGTGTGACAGTGGTTATTGTTGCGATTACCAACCAGCATGGAAAGACAAAGCGCCTGTTCTCCTTAACTGATGAAGGCGCAGCTATTGAAAAACAAGCGGATTTCATCAACGCTTACCTTGTCAGCGGTATGGATGTCATCGTCTCGCCGATTTCCAAGCCATCAGATGGACGGGGGCTGATGGAATGGGGGAACAAACCGACGGATGGCGGCAACCTGTTTCTTACGCCGGATGAACGCGCTTGCTTGCTGCGTGAATCACCTGATGCGGATCACTTTATGAAACGATTTCTCGGCGCACAGGAGTTCATACGCGGCGAACAGCGATACTGCCTGTGGATTGAAGATGATTGTCGGATAGATGCAGAAGCTATCCCTGAATTAAAACGCCGCATTGATGCTGTTGCCAAAATGCGCGCTGAAAGCAAAGCAGCTGAAACGCGCCCAGCAGCGGCATTCCCGCATCGGTTTCGCCAAATCCAGTCCGTTGCAAAAAATTATTCACTGGTCGTTGCCCGCGTCAGTTCAGAGAACCGCGAATATCTCCCGATTGGCCTTGAAGATAGCAACACGATTATTGGCGACCGAAACTTCGCCCTCTATGATGTCCCACTCTGGAACCTCGCCCTTATTGCCTCGCGCCTGCACTGGGTCTGGATTGGAGCAGTCTGCGTGCGCCTTGAAATGCGTTTTTCGTACTCCAACACTCTTGGCTGGAACACCTTCCCTGTACCCCTGCTCACCGACCAAAACAAGGCCGATCTGACCGCTTGTGCCGAAAACATCCTGCTGGCCCGCGAAGCCCATTTTCCAGCTACAATTGCAGACCTATATGATCCAGACAAAATGCCAGATAACTTGCGCCATGCCCATGAGCGCAATGACGAAGTGCTGGAACGCATCTACATCGGTCGCCGCTTCAAGAACGACACCGAGCGGCTGGAAAAACTGTTTGAGCTTTATACCAAGATGACGGCGGCAGCGGCCAAGACCAAGCCCGCAAAGAAATCAAAGAGAGGGAAAAAAGCGTGAGCGAACAAACCAGCAACCCGACCAACGCCTATACCGTGCCATCGGTGTCTATCACTACCTCGCGCACTGGCGCATCGAGCAAGGCCAACGAGCTAGGAATGCGTGCCATGCAGGAGCGCGCCTACGCCAAGCGTGGCGAACAGCATCTGCTGATCAAATCGCCACCGGCATCGGGCAAATCACGGGCACTAATGTTCATCGCACTGGACAAGCTCTACAACCAGGGCTTGCAACAGGCCATCATTGTGGTACCGGAGCGTTCTATTGGTGGTAGCTTTGCCGATGAACCCCTGAGCCAGTACGGTTTTTATTGGGATTGGCAAGTAGCTCCACAGTGGAATCTATGCAATGCCCCTGGCGTGGATGAACCACGCGTAGCCAAGTCCAAGGTGGACGCGGTACGTAAGTTTTTAGAAAGTGCTGACAAGGCATTGGTCTGCACACATGCTACCTTCCGCTTTGCGGTGGAAGAGCTGGGCATAGAAGTGTTTGATAACCGCCTGATAGCCATCGATGAGTTCCATCACGTCTCCAGTAACCCGGACAACAAATTGGGTAGCCAGTTGGGTGCCTTCATCGCCCGCGACAAGGTGCACCTGGTGGCCATGACCGGTTCCTACTTCCGTGGCGACAGCGAAGCGGTGTTGGGTCCGACGGATGAGGCTAGATTTGAGACAGTGACATACACCTACTATGAGCAACTCAACGGCTACCGCTGGCTCAAGTCGCTGGACATCGGCTACTTCTTTTACACAAGAAGCTATGTTGAGGCCATAGCCAAGGTGCTGGATCCAGCCCTGAAAACCATCGTCCATATTCCCAATGTGAATGCCCGCGAAAGCCTCAAAGATAAGGAACGCGAGGTAAATGAAATCATGCACTGCTTGGGTGAATGGAAAGGCATTGATCCAATCACCGGCTTCCATCTAGTGCTGGCCCATGATGGCCGCACTCTGAAAGTGGCGGATTTGGTGGACGATAGCGATCCAGCCAAACGTTCCAAAGTGCTTACTGCATTAAAAGACCCGGCGCAGAAAGACAACCGCGACAACGTGGATATCATCATTGCCCTGGGCATGGCTAAGGAAGGATTCGATTGGATCTGGTGCGAGCACGCATTGACCGTAGGCTACCGCAGCAGCCTAACTGAAATCGTGCAGATCATTGGCCGAGCCACCCGCGATGCCATGGGCAAGGAACGGGCACGCTTCACCAATCTGATCGCTGAACCCGCAGCCGAACAGGCTGCGGTGACAGAAGCCGTAAACGACATGCTCAAGGCCATTTCCGCCAGTCTGCTGATGGAGCAGGTATTGGCGCCGCGCTATGAGTTCACCCCCAAGAACAATGGCCCAATGGATGGCTTCGATTACGGCGAGGATGGCTACAAGGAGGATGGTCACAACATCGGGGTAAATAAGGACACAGGCCAGATTCACGTGGAGATCAATGGGTTGGCCACACCACAAAGCCCGGAGGCCACGCGCATCTGCAAGGAGGACTTGAACGAAGTCGTCACCAGTTTCTTGCAGGATAAAACTGTGTTGGAACGCGGCCTGTTCGACCAGGAAAACACCCTGCCCGAGGAGCTCACGCAACTACACATGGGCAAAATCGTTCGCGAGCGTTACCCCGAGTTGAGCGAGTCCGATCAGGAGGCTATCCGCCAGCAAGCCATCGCCGCCATGAACATCAACCAGCAGGCCAAATTGGCATTGGCGCAAGCCGATACCGATGGTGCAATGCAAGGCAACACGGCATTGCTGGATGGGGTGCGCAAGTTCGTCAACGTGCGTGACCTGGACATTGACTTGATTGACCGTATTAACCCCTTTGATGCCGCCTATGCGGTGTTGGCAAAAGCCATGGATGAGAACTCTCTTCGCCAGGTGCAGGCCAGCATTGCTGCCAAGAAGATCAGTATCCCCGAAGATGAAGCCCGTGAGCTGGCGAAGCGCGCTTTGCAGTTCAAGAATGAGCGTGGCCGCCTGCCAGACATCAACTCTGCTGATGCGTGGGAAAAGCGTATGGCTGAAGGTGTGGCCGCACTAGCGCGTTTCCGTGCACAAGCGAAAGCGGCACAGGTACAAGGAGAATCAAGCAATGACTGAAATGGACGACGACGAACTGTTGGATGCATTGGGTGTAGAGGTCGCACCGCCCAAAGCCGAAAAGCGAACCCCACGAGAGGAACGGATTATCGCCGGGTTCGAGGATATCCTGCGCTTCCATCAAGCGCATGGTCGTGCCCCGCTGCATGACGAGCGCCGTGACATCTTCGAACGCATGTATGCCGTGCGCCTGGATCAGCTGCGCAAACTCCCTGAAGCACAAACCCTACTGGCTGGGCTGGATGGCCCCGGTCTGTTGTCTGGAGCAGCCACAGCCTCGGTCGATGTGGAAGACTTGGACGAAGACGCCTTGCTAGCAGAGCTAGGAATCGGTGCTGAACCCGCAGACCAGAATGACATCACCGTGCTGCGACATGTGCGTTCTCGCGCTGAAAGACGTGCAGCTGAGGAAATCGCCGATCGTATACCGTGTGAGGAATTTGACAAGTACCAGCCGCTGTTTGCGCAGGTGGAACGGGAACTGAAGGCTGGTGTTCGTATAACGCTGCGCTTCGGTCGTGATACAAGCATTGCCAGCGGAAACTACTTCATCGTCGGTGGTCAGCTTGCGTATATTGCTGAAGTTGGTGAAACCTTCAAGGCACCAAACGGCGAAAGCGATGCCCGTCTGCGTGTCATTTATGACAACGGCACGGAAAGTAATTTATTGCGCCGTTCGCTACAACGGGCGCTCTACAAGGACGATACAGGCCGTCGCCTAACCGATCCTCATATGGGGCCGTTGTTTGGCGATGAACCTGAACCAGACGATATTAAAACCGGAACCATCTATGTGCTGCGCAGCTTGTCCAGCCATCCATACATCACAGAGCACCGTGAGTTGATTCACAAGATCGGTGTAACAGGCGGTAATGTTGAGGCTCGCATCGCAAATGCAGAAAAGGATGCCACCTACCTATTGGCTGATGTAGAGGTTGTCGCTACCTACAAACTCCACAACTTGAACCGCACTAGGCTGGAAAACATATTCCACCGCTTGTTCGGTGCAGCACAGCTCGACCTTACCATCGAAGACCGTTTCGGACATCCGGTGAAGCCTAGGGAATGGTTCATGGTACCACTCCAAGTGATAGACGAAGCGGTTGATCGCATTCGGGACGGGGCGATTACCGAGATGGTCTACGACCCAGAGACAGCCCGGTTGGTCGGCCGGGCTTAGAAATATGGCGAAGGTAAAACCACAAGGTATCTCGCTCTGCCAATCCTTAGCGTACGTTTTCGTTCCGTTGGACTTCAGACCCCTTAAAACAGGGGGTCTATCAAGTGCTGGATGCGCTGACCTCTAGCCATCCCTATCAGATGGAAGCCGATCGTTCGGGCAACCAACGCTTAAAATACAATGTTGATCTGCTGCCGCCTTACGGCACAAAAATCTATGAAGTAACCGCAAAACTCAAGCTGTCTGCTGAACCTAATGCGATCGCCGAGATTGATAGTCAAACCTTTCTTGGGGAGGAGACCTTCATCGAAGTCAATGCGCCCAAGATTCAGCAACTGGCCCAGCGACTTGCCGCGGAGAGTGATGTGGACACCCTCAAAAATATCTATCGCTGGGTGACCACCCATATCAAAAAGACGGGTTATATCAAAAGAGAACAAGGAGCGCTGCAGACATTACTGGCTGAAGCGGGTGATTGTACCAACACCATGTATCTTTTTTCAGCACTGAGCCGGGCCAATGGGATTCCGACTCGGAACATGGCCGGGTTTACAGCGAAGGAAAATGCGGTTTTACGACCGCGCGATTATCACAATTGGGTCGAAGTCTTTGTCGATGGCGAGTGGCGGTTGGTCGATCCCGACCGGGAGATCTTCATGGACAAGGCTGAAGAATATATAGCGATGACGATTCTGAGGGATGGTTCATCGATGGAAACACGTCGTTCACAGCGACTATTTGGTGGCGCGGAATTACTCGAGATCACCATGAACTGATCGATCAGGACGCGGTGTATTTTTAGGAACGCTTTTGTAGGGAAGATACGCATGAATGGGATTGTACGAAAGGTGCATGGATTACTGTTGTACCTGGCGCTTTTATCTATTGGTCACAATGTATTCGCGTCCCAATACAGTGACGTCATCATTGCGGATAATCCGATTGCCTACTGGAAGCTTGATCAGACAACAGGAAATGTTGCCGTCGATTCCATCGCGGCCAATAACGCTACGCTGATCGGAAATCCAACAAGAAACAATCCATCGGGTGTGCCTTTTGATGACGGACACTCCCTGTTGTTAAACGACAGTACTATACCCCATTACATTGAATTGCCTAACGATGGATTGCTTGATCTACAGGTTTTTTCTTACGAAACCTGGGTGAGAGCGCTTCCCTCATCATTTTGTCCACCTCTTTATATCAATTTGCCTCTAGGTGCATATACCGATGCTCGCGGTATCACAATACGTCTGCCATTTAGCACAGGATGCGATAACCCACCTCTGGAATGGGGTGCGGGTTATGGTGAGCCAGAGAACTTTTTTGGAGGTACTGATATCTATGACAACGAGTGGCATCATGTTGTCGTGACCTTTGCCTATATGATTGGCACACCGGATACATTTCGTGCAATTCGTATCTATGTGGATGGTGTCACGGTAGCAGAACGTTTAAATCTTGGGGCCGGGATCAGCTACGATAATCTTACGAGCGGTACACCGGACGATATGGTCCGAATTGGTGTTGGCGCGGATTGGTATGGTGGTGAGATCAACAGCTACTTCAGTGGCTATATGGATGAGATCGCCTTCTACGACTATGTTCTGACACCCGAGCAAGTCGAGGAACACTACTACGCCGGCACGCAACCGCCTCCACGCGTAGAGACCGTCGAATCGCTGGTTTTCAATAGCGGACTCGCCGATACCCTGCTGGTCAGTTTCAATTCAGATATACGCATCGACAGTTTTACTGTGGATGATTTTACGATGAGCGGCCCGGATGGTGCTGTGGTGGCCACATCCGTTGAGAGCAATGACGGCAGTCAGTCACAGGTGCTCGTCAGCTTTCCGCCACAGATAACGCCCGGCGATTACTTTTTTGTGATAGGTCCCGATATCCTCGGCAAAAACGGATTGGCCATGGATCAGAATCAGGATGGGATCCTTGGGGAGCCGGAAGCGGACAGTTATTCATCATCTCTGACGCTGGGCAATCCCAATCCGACACGTGTTTTGAGTGTATCACCCACCGGATTAGGCAATACCCCGGTGGCCTCCCTCTCGGTCCAATTCGAGCTCGATGTCGATCCAAACAGCTTTACCGTCGATGATATCGTACTCACGGGCCCTGACGGGGCGATTACGCCCAGCGCGATCACCACCACGAACAATCTGAATTTTACCGTCTCCTTCACCGCACCGTTGACGAGTGATGGCCTCTACGATCTGAGTATCGGACCCAATATCGCCACCCTGTTTGGGGGCGGCATGGACCAGAACCAGAATGGAACCCCAGGGGAAACGCCGGGTGATATCTATACTGCCTCATTCGAACTCGACCTGACGCCCCCCGCGCCACCCGCCGGCCTCAATTACCTGCTCGCACCGCAGATCAATATCGTCTCCCTCTCGCCGGTTACCGTGCAGGGCAGTCGCACGGAAGAAGTCTCCATCTGGATCAACGGTGTCGAGTCTGTCGCGCTGGGTAGTAGTACCTGGTCGCTGCCTCTGAACCTGGTGGAGGGGACCAACGATTTCATACTCGAAGCCGAAGACCAGGCAGGCAACCGCTCCGATCCCGTCACGTTGCGTTTCGCTTACGACACCATCGCCCCTGTCATCACCGGCTATACACCCCCCAATGACAGCTATACCAACCAACCCTCGGTCACGATCTCAGTGAACTACACCGAGACTGGCACGGGTATCGACCGGAATAACTCTGTGCTGACCGTGACACGTGATGGCTCCCCGGTTGCCGGGAGTTGGGCAGAGGAGATCAACGCATTGCGCTTCATACCGGATCAACCGTTGCTGGATGGCGTCTATCAGCTGACCCAACAGCTTCAGGACTTGGCCGGTCATCTCTCCAATACGGTGAATCATGGATTTACCCTGGATACGTCGGCGCCGAACACACCCGTCATCAACAGCCTGCCGGCGGTCACCGGCAGTGCACAGATTACCGTCAGCGGCAGCAAAGAGATCGACAGTGAAGTCCTGCTCGATGGCCAGATCCTCGTCAGTCGCAACGGATTGAGCGACTGGTCCACCACGGTCACTCTTGCCAATGGGCTCAACACCCTCTCGTTCACGGTGCGTGATCGGGCGGGGAACACCAGTGTGCCCACGGTGGTGGAGATCACCTATGACGATACCGCGCCGGGGCCCGTCACGCTCTCGGTTACCAACCCGGGCGACGGCATCTCCCTGCTGCTGGATTGGAACAGCTATGACGAAGCGGCGAACGGTAACGATATCGCCAGCTATGCGGTCTATATCGAGACAACGCCCTTTACCTCGGTCGCCGCCTTGACCCCATCGGCGACGCAAACGGCCGGAAACAAGCAATACACGGCCCAGGGACTGGTGCGCAATCAGAGCTACTATCTGGCGGTGGTGGCCATCGACAGCCAGAACAACCGCCTCGACAATGTCACGCCGGTCACTGCGACCACGGCGGACAACAACCCACCCGGTGAGGTCACCGGTCTAAATGTCGTACCGACGGCGACCAGCCTGCAGATGAGCTGGAACGCCCCGGCCGACACGGATGGGGATCTGGCCGGTTACCGGCTCTTCTTCAACAACGACAGCGGCACCCAGCTCGATGTGGCCACCACCACGGCCGAGCGCACCGGTCTGTCAGCGGCCACCGGCTATCCCATCCGTATTACCACCCTGGACAACAGTGGCAACGAGAGTGCGGGCCGGTCGGTCACCGGCGCCACCCTGCTGCCGAATCCCACGGGCCTCAGTGCGGCAGGGGAGGAGAGCCGGGTAGGGTTGACCTGGAACGCCGCAACCCCCAACAACCTGGTGAGTCAGGTCGCCATCTATGCCGAGACCAGCGATTTTGCCAGCGTCGCCGGTATGACACCGCGCCTGCGCCTCGGGCCGTCGGCGACCGCAGCCACCGTCACCGGGCTTACCAACGGCACCCCGTATTACTTAGCCGTCACCACCATCAATCTCTCTGACGGAGAGACACCCGCGGTCACCACCGTGAGTGCAACCCCCCAGTCCGATCAACAGGGCCCGACCCTGGGTGCGCTCACGTTTCGGGGATCACCCTTCACATCCGGCGCCACCCTGAGCGAGTCGGGCACCCTCAATGTAGCGGTCAGCGATCTCACTGGGATGAGCCGTGTCGCGTTTCAATTGGATGGGTCGCCTCTGTCGACCGACACCAATGGCGACGACGGGTACAGCACCGTCATCGACCTGATGAATTTGGCCGACGGCAGTCATACCCTGACGCTCACCGCCTACGATGTGCTGGAGAATGCGACGACTCAATCGTACACGTTTACGGTGAGTCTCGCGGCGCCCCCGGCACCGCTCATTACTTCCCCGGCTACCGGCAGTGTCACCAACCAGGCGACCCTGAACGTGTCCGGCACTGCGGACGCGCAGACCGAAGTCCTGCTGCAGCTCAACGGTACCCAGGTGGCGGGGCCGTTGGCACTGGATGCCAATCACCAATTCCAAGCCCAGGTCACTCTTGCGGAAGGCTCCAACACACTGACCGCACAGGCGCAGAATCGCGGTGGCCTGAGCCCTCTGAGCAGTACCGTCACCGTGACCCTGGATACCCAGGTGCCCGATGCGCCTTTGGGTTTGAATGCCCAGTCGCAGGAAAATGGGCAGGTACTGCTGACCTGGAATGCCTCAGCGGATACCCGGGTGGTCTCCTACGCCGTCTACCGCGCCGCCGCACCTTTCGACACCATCGACCAGGCAGTGCAGGCCAACACCAGTCCGGTGACGGAGAACCGGTTCACCGACCTGCCGTTGGCGGAGGGGACCTTCCACTACCGGGTCGTCGCCTTGAACGAGCTCGACACCGTCAGTGCCCCGTCCAATGCCGCCACTGCGGTGGCCGACAGCCTGATGCCAAGGGCATTGGCGATCCGCTACACCCCCAGAGGTGAACACGATCCGGTCAGCGGACGCATGGCCGCCGGCCGGGTGGATGTGGAAGTGGATGTCAGCGAATCGCTGATTACCGCGCCGTTCCTCAGCCTGACCCCCGATGGCGGGGTGCCGATCAGCGTCGAGCTGACGGCCGAGAGCGATCTTCTCTATCGCGGCTATTTCACCATCGGCGATCTGACCCCGAGCGGGACCGCCTATGCGGTCTTTTCCGCCCGCGATCACGTGGGCAACCGGGGTAGTGAGATCGACCAGGGCGCGACGATTCTGATCGATACCGCCGGACCGGCGATTACCACGCTCAACGTGACACCGGCCACGCCGATCCGTAACGATCAGCTTAATCCCGTCACCGTCGATGTGGCTTTCACCCTGGATCAGCCGGTCATGTACGGCACCCTGCCGGCATTGGCCTATCAGCTCTCCGGGGTGGGCCGTCAGTCGACGTCCATCGACAACCTGACTTCGACCAATGAACTGAACTGGAGTGGCAGTTTCCAGCTGCCGGCCGATGGCGGCCTCACGCAGGCCGAACTGTTGAGTTTTCAGCTCACAGCGCGGGATGATCTCAATACCCTGGGCAGCACCATTGAAGGCGAGAACAGTTTTCAGGTCTACCAGGGCGATCTGCCGCCGCTGGATATCCCCCGCAACCTGATCGCGACCGCCCAGCCCGCCGGCGCCGTCCAGCTGCAGTGGGATGCCGTCGATGATGCGGTGGCCTATCAGCTCTACCGGCAGGCGCCCGGTGAAACCGCATTGACGCCCTTGCAGCGCGCCACCACGACCGATTTCACCGAAACCGTGCCCGCCGACGGCGACTATCTCTATGCGGTGGCCAGCGTCCGTCAGGCCAATGCCCAGGAGAGCGTGAGCGGTCAGAGTGCAGCCGTCAGCGTGACCGCCGACAGCCAGGTCCCCGCGCGCCCCGAGAACCTCTCACTGGCCCTGGTCGGGGCCGGTATCCAGGCCCTCTGGGATCCACCCACGGGGAACAGCGAAACCCTCAGCTACAATATTTATCGCACCAGCGGCACGGTCTTGAATGACCTCACCGGACTGACCCCCATTCAGACCGACATCGTCGCCAACAACCAGGCCATCCTGGGTTATCTCGATACCGCACCGGATGTGAATGCCTCCGTCTATGCGGCAACGGCGGTGGATGCCGCCGGCAATGAATCGGCGCCTTCCACCTCGGCCTACCTCAATGTGGAACTGCTGCCGGTCGCCACCCTTCAGGTCCGCCAGGTCGATGGCGGCTATCCGACCCTCAGCTGGAGCCATAACAGCGCCACCATTACTGGCTACAACCTCTACCTGGACGGCAGCGCCACCCCGGTCAACGCCACGCCGTTGGATGGCACCCCGTATCAGGACCTCGGCTACAGCAACGCACTGCGCGGCTACACAGTCACCGCCCTCGATAGCAACGGTGTCGAAAGTCTGGGCAGAACCGTTGAACTGCCCTTGCTGACTGCCACGCTTCCCCAGGATGCCCTCATCCGCCGCGGCGTCATGAACCGTATCATCTACGACGTGGTCAATCCCGGCGGCACGCCGATCAATGGTGTGCGCCTGCAGGCCGATATCGAGGGCCATAACCACAGCTCGGCCCGTTTCGATCTGGCCGCCGGCGAGCGGCGCAATGTGGAGATGATCCTCGGCGGTTTCGATACCCTGCCCGATCTGGCGGCGATCGAGACCACCCTGGAAATCCTCCCCGAGAGCGGTGAGTTGGTGGAGATCGTGGAGAACGGCCAGATCCCCGTCACCGATTCGACCCTGTCGCTGCGGATCGAGACCCGGGAGCTCAACCGGGGCACGGCCGGTGAGCTGCGCTTTGTCCTGGAGAATACCAGCGAGGTGGTCACCGAGATCCTCACCGCCAGAAACAACACTGCCTCGCCGGAGATACGCGTGATGCTCGAGGATGGTGATGGCAATGTGCTATCTACGGTCCCCTTCATGCAACAGCTGGGCAACGGCGTGCTGACCCTGACCAACGGCGATACCGTGGCCCGTATCCAGCCGGGCGAAGCCTATACCTCGGAATGGTTCCTGCTGCCGATCCCGGCCAGCGCGCCTAACAGTGTCAGGATTCAGGTGCAGGTCGATCAGTTCCACTACCAGCTCGGGCAGCCCGGGCAGGTCTCCATCCCGGGCATGCAGAGCGGCCTTGCCGTACTGTTGAGCGACACCGCCTATACCGCCGATATTACCGCCATTACACCGGCGAGCAGTTATGGTGATCAACCGATCGTTATTTCGGGGCAGGCGCTGGCGCGTGATACCGGCCTGCCGCTGGCCCAGGTGCCTGTGGAGCTGGTGCTCTCGGTCAACGGATTCGAGCGCAAGATTCCCGTGGCCACCGACCCTACCGGCAGTTATGAATACAGCCATCGCCCGCAGCCGGGCGATGCCGGGGTCTATACCGTCTCCGCCGTCTATCCCGGCAGTTTGGCCAGGCCGGGGCAGAGTAGTTTTACCCTCAACCGGGTCTCGGTAAGCCCGGTCAATTTACGGCTCTATCTCGCCAAGAACTACCGGCAGACCTTTGACATGATCCTGGCAGATGCCGGGCAGGGCACCACCGCTACCAACCTGCGGCTGGTTTACGATGCGGTCGATCAGCCTACCGGCCAGTTTCCCACCGGGGTTACCCTCACGCCGGCAGCACCGGTCAATCTACAGTCTGAGCAGCGTTCACCCCTGGCCTTTACCATCGAGGGGGACAACAGTGCCGACCCCGTGGGCAGCCTGGTGATGCGGGTCGTCAGCGACGAGAGCGGCAGTGAGCCCTTAGCCACCATTAACATTGACTACGAACTCTCCGAGGCCGAGCCCGCCCTCTATTTTACCCCCAACTACCTGGAGACCGGTGTCGCCCATGATGATGCGGTCACTGAAGCCATCACCCTGGAAAACCGGGGCCTGGCCGATCTCACCGACATCCAGGTCAGCCTCCTCGATGAGTACGACTCCCCGGCCCCAGCCTGGGTATACCTGATGTCCGCCCAGAATCAGGGCAACCTGACGATCGGGTCCACGCGCCAGATCCAGCTGGCCGCCAGCCCCACTTACCTGGTGCCGGACGGCGTCTATCCCTTCAAGCTGCGGGTCGAGAGCAGTAACTATCCCACCACCGACATCAACATCTTCGTGGCCGTGACCCAGTCGGGTGTCGGCAATGTCCTGTTTAAGGCCTCGGACATCTATACCGCCACCCTGGATGAGAACGGCAACCCCATCCCCGGCCTCGAGGGGGCGCGCATCCGGGTGCAGCATGAGGAGATCTATAACATCGAGCAGATCGGGACCAGCGATGCCAACGGGGAGTTGATCCTCAGCGACCTGGCGGCGGGCCGCTACCGCTTCCGCGCCAGCGCGCCCAACCATCAGGACGTGCTCGGACGACTGACCGTCAGACCGGGGATCACCACAGCCCAGGATGTCTTCCTCGATTTTGATCTCATTACCGTCGAGTGGTCGGTGACCGAGATTACTATCGAGGACAGGTATGAGATCACGCTCCACGCCACCTACGAGACCGATGTGCCAGCCGCCGTGATCGTGCTTGAGCCTGCGAGCACGCTCCTACCCGATATGGCGGTGGGCGATGTCTTTCAGGGCGAGTTGCGCCTCACCAACTACGGCTTGATTCGCGCCGACGATTTGCAATTCATACCCCCGTCCGAAGACGGTTACTTCCGCTATGAATTCCTGGCCAACCTGCCGGATACCCTGGGGGCCAAGGAGAGTCTGGTGATCCCTTATCGGGTCACGGCGTTGGCGCCCTATGACCCCGACGGTACGGGGAGTGGAGGGGGATGCGGCGGCTATGCGGCGGGCTCCCGGGTCGACTATTGGTACAAATGCGCCAATGGTCAGATCACCAGCGGATCGACCCGACATAGCTGGAACGGCAAGGCCAGTGGGAGCTGCGGCACCGGTGGTAGTGGCGGCGGTGGCGGTGGCGGTGGCGGCTACGGTGGCGGCTACGGTGGCGGTGGCAGCGGTGGCCCATCAGGTAGCTATTTGCCTGAGCTACCCTGTATCGATTGTCCGAAGTGTCGAAACAAATGCTGCAATAGAGCCTGTCCACGAAATACTATTCCAATACCTAATGGTGGTCCCGACTGTCCTAGCCCCCCCCAATGTAAGCCTATAAATCAGGCGGGTGGTGGTAATGGATTTGGCAGTGGCCCAGGTAGTGGCAGCGGAAGCGGAAACGGTTTCGGTTCAGGAAGGGGCATGTACTGATGGAAAAGAAGCACGGAATGATGATCATGAAAAAAGCCCTGATTGGCGCCTTAACCTGTTTGCCGCTTCTCTTGACGAGTCCAGCCACAGTTGCCGATATCGATGAGCGCACCGGCACGTACACGCATAATGTGACCGATATCCTGGTTAAATCCTTGGGAGGGAGCATCGATGTCACCCGCACGTGGGATGATGGCCAGTGGGTATACAATAAAAGCCATGCAGCATTGAAATTGGTATACGGTATTGCTGGGACTGGCAGTAGTGCGTTGACGATCAGCAGTATCGAACAAGTCGGCGAGACCTTTGATAAGAGTGGTGAAAGCTCAACCAATATTACAATGCCGGGCGGTGGGCCGGGCTATCGTAAGCGCGTCACCTATGCCGCGGAAGGCCTCAATAGCCAATGGTTTGTGCGGGAAGGCGATATCGCCGGCACTACCCCGAACCCCGATGCCGAAAATATGCTGCCCGTTCGTTGGGAGAACCGGGGCGGCCAGTGGGCCGTCTATCTCAAACCTGCGGCCGACGCAACCACGGCACGAATCGATCGCTACGGCGACAGAACCGGCCTGACCGCAAGCTTTACCTACGACGCCAATGACCGACTGATCCGCATCGATGACCGCAGTGGCAATCCCATCCTGACCTACACCTACAATGCCTCAGATCAGTTGAGTGAAATCCAAGACAATAGCGGGCGCCGAGTCGAATACCGTTATATCGGTGAACTGCTCACCGAGGTGGTGGATTTACGCGGCAACCTCACTCGCTACGCTTACCAGAACAACAGACTGACACAGATCACCGATCAGGAGAACCGGATCACCGAGATCGCCTATGGCAATACCGGCCGAGTCGGCAGCGAGACCCGGATCGATACCGACGGCACCCGTAGCGTCACTGGTTACCGCTACGACTACGACCGGACCCGAAAAGAGATCTATGTCCAGGTGCGGGATCCCAACGGGGGTATCACCGAGAAATGGTACGACAACGAGAGCAACCTGATCCGCAAAGCGGTCAACAACATCCAGGTCTATAGCCAGACCATCGACAAGGCCAACAAACGCTACCATATCCGCGATCAACGCAACTTGGAGACGGTTGAACAATATGACGCCTGGTACAACCGCATTCAGGTGACCCATCCTGATGGCAGCAGCGCCAGCGCCCGCTTTGAGCCCGGTACCGACCGGGTACTGGAACGTACCGATGAGCTGGGACGCATCACCCGTTACAGTTACGACACCGCAGGCAACCTGACCCAACGTATCGAAGCTGCGGGTACGGAAGCCGAACGCACCACGCAATACCAGTATGATGCCAACGGCCTGCTGATCGAAAAGCGACAACTTGCTGATGCCAACACCCAAGAGGCCGTTACCACCTACGGTTACGACGCTGACGGCAATCTCAACATCGTCACCGGCCCGGAAGGAGGCGACACACGTTATACCCACAATATCTGGGGAGGCGTGCTCACCCGTACCGACCCGAACGACCACACCTGGACCTATAGCTACGATAACGCGGGCAACCGTCTGACCCAAACCGATCCCCTGCAGCGGGACACCGCCATGACCTACGACGGGGTGGGCAACCGACTGACGATCACTGATCCCCGTACCCATATCACCCGCTACGCCTACGACGCCCACAATCAACAAAAAACGGTCACCGACCCGTTGACCCAGACGACAAGAATGAGCTACGACCCGGCGGGCCAACTCACCGGGATCACTGATCCCCTCGGCAATAGCCAGCAGATCGTCTATGACCTTTCGAAGCGCCTTATCAGTCAGCAGGACGCTGCCGGTAATCTCACGACCTTCGGTTACGGCGAGCGGCCCGGGGAAGGGGGCGGGTTTACCGGCAGTGTCAACTACCCGGGCCAGCTCAATCGCATGCAGTACCCAACCTATTTGCAGACCTACGACTACGACAACCGCAACCGCCGCACCCGGGTTATCGATCATCTCGATACGGGCGCGGCCATCACCACCACGACATACGATGAGGTGGGGAACAAGCTCAGCACCATGGATGCGGAGGATCGGGTCACTCAGTACCGCTACGATGCCCTCAACCGGTTGATCGAGATCATCGACCCGCAGGATCAGAGCACCTATTTCAGTTACGACAACCGGGACAACCTGCTCAGCGTCACCGATCCCAACGGCCACACCACCCGCTACACTTACGACCGGGCCGATCGCAAAACCAGCGAGATCCGCCCCGGCGGGCAGACCATCAGCTACACGTACGATCCGGCAGGCAACCTCACCACCACCACCGACCCCGACGGCCGACGCACGGTCAATACCTATGACGATGCCAATCAGCTCGTTAACCAGGTCCACTACGCCCCCGGCGCCATCGATCCCGAACGCACAGTCAGCTACAGCTATGATGATAACGGCAACCTCACCGGTTGGAACGACGGCGCCATCAGCGCCACACTGGTCTATGACGTAAATAATCGCAAGACCAGTGAAATAGTCAACTACGGGAGTTTTAGCCTCTCCCACAGCTACACGTACGACGCTGCGGGTAACAAACGCACCTACACCGGTCCCGACAACATCACGGTCACCTATCACCGGGTGAACGACCAGCTCAACCGTATCGAACTACCCAACGAGGGCAGCATCACCTACAACAGCTACCGCTGGAACCAACCGACCAGGATCACCTATCCCGGCGGCAGTAATCGGCAGACCGAGTATGACAACCTATTGCGACCCACCCGCATCCTCACCCAGGATCCGGGGCAAAACCCCTTGATGGACTACCAGTACAATTACGATGACACCGGCAACATCCTGCAAAAGGCCACCCAGGCCAAGACAGTCGACTACGATTACGACCTGCTTCAACGGCTGACTGAAGCAGCCGCTACCATCCAGCCCGAGACCGGAGACCCGCAGGTTGAGACCGAAGGCTGGCAATACGATCCTAACGGCAACCGGACTCAAGACAATCTCAATCCGGGGAGTTGGGTTTATGATCTCAATGACCGGCTGCAAAACAGCCCGATCGCCACCTATGGCTATGACCAGGCCGGTAATACCATCAGCAAGACGGAAGGGGGGATAACCACTTACTATCGCTACAATGCGGAAGGTAGGCTGGCGAGAATTGAAGATGCCAATCAAGTCCTGATCGCTGAGTACCTGTATGACCCCATGGGTAGGCGGGTTAGGAAGCAAACACAGAGCGAGATTGTATACTTTCATTATGCCGATGAAGGGTTGGTGGGTGAGTTTAGCGAAACGGGAAGTGCAATAAGGAGTTATGGCTATCAACCTGACTCAACATGGACTACAAATCCGATCTATCAGAGGACTGCGCAAGGGTATGCCTATTATCAGAATGATCATTTGGGTACACCGCAGCAGCTGATTCAGAAGAGTGGTGCTAAGGTATGGGAAGGGGAGATGAGAGCGTTTGGGGAACTAACAACCGAGACTGGGACTTGGGAGAATCGGTTGCGGTTTCCCGGCCAATATTTCGACGAAGAGACCAACAGTTACTACAACTACTTTAGGGATTATGATCCTACAATTGGAAGATATTTAGAGTCAGATCCTATCGGTTTGTATGGTGGATTTAATACTTTTACTTATGTTTCTTTAAATCCGCTTAACTATATGGATAAAATGGGCCTTAAAGAAACGTGTAATTGGGTGGTTACAAAACGTTATACAAAAGTTGAAATGGTTGAAGTACAACCAGAAATTGGCTACTGGAAGACAACATGTATAATTATCCCAAAAGAGGGATTTGTTTTACAAGGCGAATTATATTGTAAAAAAGTATGGGTTATTACTCAAAATAGGATTGAGGAAGGGATTATAACTAGATGGACATCAGGATATGTACGATGTGTGGATGATTGCACTGGCAAAGAGTCATATTACTGGGGATCAGATCGAGAAGAGGGCGACGAACCCTTTCCTCCTGTAGATGAAGGCCCACTGTAATTAGTATTTGTTATCCTTAACATAATTCATTTACCGTTGGTGAATATATGCATGACTACAATACAAGTAAAAGATCCTTAAAAAGGGTGCACATAACAATAATTTTCATCTTGTTAGTAACTACAATGACTACTGCATCATGTGGATATGATGAATGGTTGAAAAGTCACGTTACTGCAAATGAAGAAATACTATGTCGCTATAAAGAAGGAAACGATTATTATTTTGTTTCTAAAAGTGGGCGCAAATTAAAAGCAGGTTACAGAATTGATATAACAGGTGAGAAAGGAAGATCAAAGAGTTTCATTATCAGATGGGGCTTTAAAAATTCAAATGGAGATTATATTGGGCTTAGCAAAGAACCAGTAATCGAGAAAGCAGAATTTATTAGTGAAGGCAATAACAAGTATTTTGATGAGGTGGCATTATATAGTGTTTTTCATAATGTTTCTGAAGTTGTAGATGTTGCTGTTGGAATAAAAAAATATGATTCTGCTTCAAATGTTCCATCAAATGAAGAATTTGAGGATAGCGAACTCAAAGAGATTATA
The DNA here is from genome assembly GCA_040506195.1 of Candidatus Thiodiazotropha sp. Lineage (GTDB taxonomy): Bacteria > Pseudomonadota > Gammaproteobacteria > Chromatiales > Chromatiaceae > Thiodiazotropha. The sequence goes on from JBEVXH010000005.1 coordinate 379,738, forward strand.
TTATGCGAGGAAGTTTTGTTAGATTAAAAAAAATAAAGAATAAAGCAGGGACACCCATAAAATTTTTGCGATTTCACCGAGGTTGAGATAGTCTATTCAGAGTTCATCTGAAGCAACAAGGAGGTTGTGATGACCCGCGCCCGTGAAACCTTAATCAGCCTGGAAGCCACCCCCTACTACCACTGTATCTCCCGCTGCGTACGCCGTGCCTGGTTATGTGGTGAGGATCCCTATACAGGCCAATGCTTCGAACATCGACGCCATTGGGTGCTTGATCGGCTGCAGGAATTAGTCGATATATTCGCCATTGATGTGTGTGCCTATGCCATCATGTCCAACCACTATCATGTGGTGCTGCATGTTGATGAAGACAAGGCGATAACGTAAATTATCTTTCGCACATTTGAGAAGGCGGTGGTTCATGTGGTTAAGTTGGAATTGCGACATTTCAACAGCCACATAGGAGAACCACCACCATGAACAACCATAGCAAGAAACTCGGTAAGGTTGTCAACATCGATGATGCAAAAATCAATGATCATCTAGGGGAATTAGTCAGAGGAACTGTGGAAGAGACCTTAAACGCCATGCTGGATGCCGAAGCAGATACTCTCTGCAATAAAGCAGGGACACCCATAAAAATTTTGCGATTTCACCGAGGTTGAGATAGTCTATTCAGAGTTCATCTGAAGCAACAAGGAGGTTGTGATGACCCGCGCCCGTGAAACCTTAATCAGCCTGGAAGCCACCCCCTACTACCACTGTATCTCCCGCTGCGTACGCCGTGCCTGGTTATGTGGTGAGGATCCCTATACAGGCCAATGCTTCGAACATCGACGCCATTGGGTGCTTGATCGGCTGCAGGAATTAGTCGATATTTTCGCCACGATAATAAAGCAGGGACACCCATAAAATTTTTGCGATTTCACCGAGGTTGAGATAGTCTATTCAGAGTTCATCTGAAGCAACAAGGAGGTTGTGATGACCCGCGCCCGTGAAACCTTAATCAGCCTGGAAGCCACCCCCTACTACCACTGTATCTCCCGCTGCGTACGCCGTGCCTGGTTATGTGGTGAGGATCCCTATACAGGCCAATGCTTCGAACATCGACGCCATTGGGTGCTTGATCGGCTGCAGGAATTAGTCGATATTTTCGCCATTGATGTGTGTGCCTATGCCATTATGTCCAACCACTATCATGTGGTGCTGCATGTTGATGAAGACAAGGCTAAAGGCTGGACTGATCAACAGGTTATCGAACAGTGGTACCGGTTATATAAAGGCCACATGCTGGCTGATCGGTACCTGGCTGGTGAAGTCCTGAGCAAGGCGGAATGGTCGGCACTCTCAGAGCTGGTCGGGGAGTGGCGTTCAAGATTATATGACATCAGCTGGTTCATGCGCTGTTTGAACGAACACCTGGCCCAGCAAGCCAATGCGGAAGACAACTGCAAAGGAAGATTCTGGGAAGGGCGATTCAAGAGTCAGGCCCTGCTGGACGAAGGGGCTCTGCTGACCTGCATGAGCTATGTCGATCTCAATCCCATCCGGGCCGGATTGGCAAAGACACCGGAGAGCTCGGATTTTACCTCGATCCAAGAACGTATCGAAGCCTATGGCAAGCAAAAGCACGCGAGCAAAGCAAAACGGAGCCCTCAAAAACAGTCCACAAAGCTCTATCCCTTTAAGAAAGCTAGAGAGAAGGACCCGGCAAAGAGTATTGACTTTGAACTCAATGACTACCTACGACTTGTAGACTGGACAGGCCGAGCCATACGAGATGATAAGAAAGGATCAATACCAGCCGATCTGGCCCCGATCCTGGAGCGTATAGGATTAAATCCAGATGCCTGGCTACAGAGCGTCAGCCACTACAACCAAAACTACTTTTCAGTGCTGGGAGCGATCGACCGAATCAAAGCGTATGCCCAGCTCCAGAAAAAAATCTGGCACAGAGGGCAGCGATCAGCACTGAATAGTTACCGCCTTGTTACTACTTAATAGTGATTAAAGGGATTATTTGGGATTAACTCTTTGAAATATCAGAAACATTTAAGAAATATTTAATGGGTGTCCCAGAAATACTGCGGAAGGGGGGATAACCACTTACTATCGCTACAATGCGGAAGGTAGGCTGGCGAGAATTGAAGATGCCAGCCAAACGCTGATTGCCGAGTATCTGTATGACCCCATGGGTAGACGGATCAGGAAGCAAACACAGAGTGAGATTGTATACTTTCATTATACCGATGAAGGCTTGGTGGGAGAGTTCAGCGAAACCGGGAGTCCGTTGCGGATTTATGGTTATCAACCTGACTCAACATGGACAACCGATCCGATCTATCAAAAAACAACGCAAGGGTATGCCTATTATCAGAATGATCATTTGGGGATGCCGCAGCAACTAATTCAGAAAAATGGTGCTAAGGTATGGGAAGGAGAGTTCAGAGCCTTTGGGGGAATTATAACTGAGACTGGGACTTGGGAGAATCGGTTGAGGTTTCCCGGGCAGTATTTTGACCAAGAAACGAATAAACATCACAACTATTTTAGGGATTACGACCCGAGTACCGGACGCTATATTGAGTCTGATCCGATCGGTCTTAAAGGTGGCATTAATAGGTATGCCTATGTTGGAGGAAATCCAATTATTGATACTGATGTATTAGGATTGGTACGTGATCGAACTGGACCAACCGGTTATCCATGTACATTTATTGCCCAAGAAGGGCCTACATTTGAGTCATGGTTCGCGATAATCTATACGTACAAGGTGAAATGCTTCTATTATTGCGGACCGGATCCAGACGATCCAAATTGCCCATTCCAAGATCCATGGGATGATTATATTAGGATTAAAGAGATCAGAGGTCTGTTGCCTCCAACTTGTCCATCAACTCCATTCCCAGATGAGGTAGACGTACCAATGTAATCGAAATGATAAATATTACATGTTTCGGTTTCAGTCTAACTCTTAGTTTGCTGTATATAATGAGATTAGTTTTTTATAAATGAAGTGTGAAAATGTTCTTAGTTTCTGATTCAGCAAAAAAAAAGCTAAAAAGACAAATTTTTTTAAAGTTTTGGGTATTTTCACCAGTAATTCTGCTGATAGCATATAAAGACAATGAAACATCTAAACCTATATTAAAAGCCCATATAGTATCAAAAAAAGAATTGAGCAAGCATGAGCATTATATGAAAAAAATAATTGAAATAGATGAACTTCTGATCATCCCTAGCATTGACGTGTATTTTAATGTTACTGATGCTGATAAATGGTTGCTTGATGTGGCATCTAACGGGTCCTTTATTTTATTCGCAGATGGTAAGCTCATAGACCCATACTGGCCTGAGGGATTCAGCTAGGAAAAAAAGCGGATGATAAAATGATAATCAAATATAGCTTTCAGGTTGACTACAGTTTTACCGGCACATGATGTCACTACCTCATGTTGTTTTCGATGATCTTTCAGTCCATAGAATATGCCTATATATTTATTATTATCTAAATACTGCTGATCTTTGTACGCCATGCTTAGATTAAAATATAGCTTAAAATATTGACGCCACTGGGTGTTGTATCGTTTGCAAGAATCAAAAAATATTCGTTAGGTTAATTTCTGGAGAATTGAATTTTTAGAACTATCTGACGTTACAAAATTGTAAAAAAATCTGGTTCAAGGAACCAACCATCTTTAACACAGTTATGGTTGATCTGGATCAATAAATCCCTTTCATATATCGGTATATTGAGCTGTATTCATCCATAGAAAGAAGAGCGTTGCTATCGGAATTTCATTTCAAGGATAGCGTTATTGAAAAAGGAATCTACTTCGTATTCAACTCCCTAATTTTTCATCTTCAGAATGGGCAGTTAGGCTAAGGGATTCTTTTTTAGTAAGGGCATTTTGGACAGGTTGCAGCAGTTTTCTGCAACACCACAGCAGGACACCGAGGATGCAGGTTTGAATAGGGTATTCTTTAAAGGGATTGACTGGGGCGCACTCGCATTTCTAACCTTACTGACACTGTTCGCCGGCAATAGCCGTGCCGAAACCGTCTGTGCGCAGGTCAAGATAGAGATCAAACAGGAGCTGACCCTGGAAAGACAGGCCTTCGATGCCATGATGCGCATCAACAATGGCCTGGACACGCTCCCCATCAACAATGTCAACGTCACCGTCAATTTTGCGGACGAGGACGGTAACAGCGTACTGGCCAGCTCCGATCCCGACAACACCTTGGCGAAGTTTTTCATTCGCATCGATACCATGGACAATATCGCGGATGTCAGCGGTTACGGCTCGGTACTACCCTCGACAACGGCCGAGATTCACTGGCTGATCATTCCCGCACAAGACGCCGCGGAAAACAATCCGACAGGCAAACTCTACTTTGTCGGCGCCACCTTGGACTACACCCTGGGCGGTGAACCGGAAAGCGTCACGGTAACACCCGATTTCATTACGGTAAAACCGCTCCCGAATCTGACCCTGGACTATTTTCTGACCCGCGAGGTCAATGCCGACGATCCCCTGACACCGGCCATCGAGCCGATCGAGCCCTATACCCTGGGCGTCAGGGTAAAAAACAACGGTATCGCCGAAGCAAGAAACCTTAAAATCGATTCGGCCCAACCCAAGATCATCGAAAACGAACAAGGTTTGCTGATCGGGTTCGAGATCACCGGCAGTTCGGTGGACGATCAGCCGAGCGCCCCCACACTGCTTATCGATTTCGGCACCATTGCGGGTAACAGCTCCAAGGTGGGGCGCTGGGACATGATCAGCACTTTGTCGGGGGAATTTGTCGAGTTTACGGCCACCTTCACCCATGCTGACGAACTGGGCGGAGCGCTGACATCGATCCTGGAGGCCACTCACGCCCATCTGCTGGTCAGGGATGTGCGCGTCGATCTGCCCGGCAGGGACAATGTCCGCGATTTTCTTGCCGAAGACGGCGATGTCCTGCGTGTCTATGAGTCGGACAGCAACGATACGGTCGTGACGGATCACTCGTCACAGGCCACTTTGTCGCTGCATAACCAAAGCGGCTCACTGATGACCTATGACTTGACCTTTCCGGCGACCAACGGTTTCGCCTATGTCAAGCTTCCCGATCCCCATAACGGCCAGAAGGTGATTACCCGTGTGGTCCGTTCCGATGGCAAGCTGATACCGTTGGACAACGCCTGGACCTCCAGGACACGTAACCGAAATACCAACCCCATAAGCTGGGATCACTACATCAACCTCTTTGATGTCAACTCAACCGGTGTCTACAGTGTGCAGATGGATGATCTGGTGACCGGACCGGTGGCGCCGATCATTCAATACATCCCGCCACGCACCACCTATGTCGGCAACCAGATTGGTTTCATTGTCGAATCCAGCGATCCGAACGGCGAAATCCCCGCACTTTCGGCAGCGCCCCTGCCCACCGGGGCCGTGTTTGCCGACAACGGCAATGGCACCGCCTTTTTTAACTGGACACCCGCGGAGGGGCAGACCGGGCTCTACACCATTACCTATACGGCGACAGACGGCGCCTTGTTCTCAACCCGCTCGGCCACGATACGTGTCAACTCCTCGACGGACACCGATGGCGACGGGATGGACGATGCCTGGGAGCTGGAGCATTTCGGCAACCTGGATCGGGACGGCACGGGTGACTTCGATGGTGACGGTATATCCGATCTTGACGAATTCTTGAATGGCACTGATCCGACTGCCGGACCCCAGGTGCCGGTGATTCATGCACCTGTCTATGATGCCGAGGTCGATCAGCTGCAGCCCGAATTGACCATCGTCAACAATACGCATCCTGCCGATGTGACGATGACCTATAGCTTTGAGCTCTATGCCGATGCGGAGATGACGCAGCTGGTCAGCCAGGCCGAAAACCTCGCCGAAGGCATCGATTACACCAGCTGGCAGATACCGGTTTCTCTGAATGACAATACCGGCTATACCTGGCGGGTGAGGTCTTACGACGGGACGGTCTACAGCCTCTGGGGCCATGGCCGCTTCTTCGTCAATACCGTCAACGATCCGCCCGGGGCATTTACCATCAGCACGCCATTGGATGGTGCTGAGGTCGATCGGGTCAATCCACTGTTGGCGGTCACCAATGCGATGGATGTCGACCGAGATGCCTTAAGTTATCGTTTCGAAATCTCCGAACTGGTCGATTTCTCGACGGTTTTTGCTAGCGTGGAGGGCATCACCCCGGGATTGGGGGGTTCTACAGGCTGGGTAGTCGATGTGGCACTGACGGAGAACAGCTACTATTACTGGCGCGCGACTGTGGTGGATGAGCATGGACTCGAATCGGTTGGACCCATTGCCGGCTTTTTCGTCAATACGGCCAACGACGCGCCCCTAGCGCCGGTCGTGCTGTCACCATCGGATGGCGGCATCGTCACCGAAACAAACACCGCGCTGGTTGTCGAGAATGGTGTCGATCCGGAAGGTGACAGTTTGAGTTATCTCTTCGAACTGGACAAAGTCGATACCTTCGACAGTATCGACAAGCAGGCCTCCGTAGCCATCCCCGAACAGGACGTGACTACTCAGTGGGCGGTCTCCGGGCTTGAGGAGAACACGACCTACTATTGGCGTGCCAAGGCGTCTGACGGCATGATCGATAGTGATTGGGTAGTTGCCAGTTTTACGGTCAATGCCTCCAATACGCCACCACCCACACCGTCGGTACGTAATCCCGGTGACGGGGCCTGGGTGGCGACCCTGCAGCCGACCCTGTCGGTGAATCCCAGCATCGACCCGGACGGCGACCCGGTCAGTTATCGCTTCGAGCTCTATAGTGACGTCGATCTCACCGGGCTGGTCGCCCAATCGATCATAACTGAAACCGATTGGATTGTTACCACGCCGCTGATCAACAACACCTGGTATTTCTGGCGTGTCAGGGCGGAGGATAACGCAAACGGCCTCAGTGAATGGTCAGCGGCCGCCCGTTTCTTCGTGGATGATAATGGGGTAAACGATACACCGACCCTGAGCTTCCTTGAGCCAGCAGCAAATATCGAGGTAACCACGGGTGTCACCACACTGCGCTGGAGCGACGACGATCCCGATAGCAGTGCCACCATTGCGCTCTATTACGACAATGATCAACTGGGCGCAGACGGTACATTGATCATCGACAACATTGCCGAAGACAGTGACGAGGCGGATGATGCCTATAGCTGGATGGTAGCAATGCTGCCACCGGGGGACTACTGGGTCTACGCGGTAATCGATGATGGTAACAGCACAACAACCGTGTACAACCCCTACACAATAACCGTTAGGTTGACGGAAATCGTGCTGGATAACAGCGATGCCAATGTGGTTGTACGTGGCGACTGGCCTCTTTCAACCTCGGTCTCCGGTTATCTGGGTGAAAATTATCAGTATCATGAGGCAAACGGTCCCTCACCCGAGTCTATTACCTTGGATAACAGCGATCTCACTGTTTTTAGCACACTTGGTAATTGGACGAATTCAACGGCAGTCAATGGTTATGTTGGCGACAACTACCAGTATCATGCTGCAAACGGTGATCCGGTGGATGGCCTTGTCATCGACAATGGGGATAGCGGTTTTACCACCCTTGGCGATTGGCCCCTGTCTACCTCGGTTGGTGGCTACGAAGGTGCCGATTACCAACATCATGCGGCCAATGGTGTGCCGCCAACAGGGCAAATCGCGGATAATAGTGATCCAACGGTGATGAGTTTGGGCGCTTGGAACAACTCCACCAGCACATCGGGATACTACTCTAGCAATTATCAGTATCACAGTGCTGGTAGTGGAGCCAACAGTTTCACCTGGTTCCCGGCAATCGAGACAACGGGGCGTCACCTAGTCTATGCCCGATGGACCAGTCACAGTAACCGTGCCAGCAATGCACCCTATACCATTACCCATGATGGTGGTACCGATACAGTACGGGTCAATCAGCAACAGCAGGGTGGGGAATGGAACCTGCTCGGTAGCTACGACTTCACCCAGGGTGTGCAGTACGGCGTCGCCTTGACCGACGATGCCGACGGTTATGTGATTGCCGACGCCATTCTGGTGGTACCCGAAGACGCTGCGGCCAATCAGGCACATTGGGCCTTTGATATCAGCGAGACTGACCAGTACCAGGTCTTTGCAAAATGGACCGCCCATTCGAATCGTGCCTCAAATGCAACTTACGTGGTAACGGACGCACTGACAGAGACAAGCGTGGTGGTGGATCAACGCGTCAATGGTGGTAACTGGAATCTCCTAGGCACATTTACCTTCAATCAGGGGAGCAGTTACCAGGTTTCCTTGAGTGATCAGGCCGATGGTTATGTGATCGCAGACGCCATCAAGGTCGTACCACTCAATGCCAGACCCAACTCAGCCATTTGGAGTTTCTCGGTACCGCAACCGGGTTCCTATCGGGTCTTCGCAAATTGGACCTCTCATCCCAATCGGGCGAGCGATGCAAAATACACCATTTCAAGTGACCTCGGTGATACCACGGTCCCTGTCAATCAGCGCTTGAATGGGGGGGACTGGAATCTTCTCGGCACCTACGACTTCACCGATGGAATTGACTATCAGGTGACCTTGACCGACCAGGCAGATGGTTATGTGATCGCCGATGCAATTCAAGTATCGCCCATCGATGCGGCACCAAATCAATTTAGTTGGAATACCACAGTACCCCAAACCGGCCAGTATGAAGTTTATGCTCGATGGACCGCTCATCCGAACCGGGCTATCAATGCCACTTATTCGATCCAGAGTGATGATGGTGTAAATACCGTAACGGTGAATCAAAAAACCGATGGTGTGCGGTGGAATCTGTTAGGTATCTACAGCTTCACCCAGGGGGGTGACTACCAGATTTACCTCACCGATGAGACCGATGGCTACGTCATTGCCGATGGCGTCAGAATCGTACCCGTCACACCAGAATGAGCTGTGCTAAATAAACCAATTGCGTCTCAAAAGAGATCTGGTGCAGCCAGAAATAACCGTATCCACCCATCGATTGCATTATTGATGGGTGGGTATGGTGAATCAGTTGGATAATGGATTCAGAGACCTGAGCACTCACTTTTTTACAGCGCTAATTTAGACACCGATTTCTGAAAATGAAATATCTACTTTTGATTTTGATCTTATTTGGGGCCTATCACTGGTATACCAACAACCATCAAGAACAAAAGGGGTTTACAGGCGCATCACATGATCGATTGATTATGTATTCGTTTACGACTTGTGGGTATTGCAAAAGGAAATCGAAGGAGTTGCGGTCCGCTGGAGTAAAGTTCGTCGAATATTTCATCGACAAAGACAACAATAAAAGGGAAGAACTGAATCAAAAGCTGTCAAACGCAGGTTATCCACCAAGAAGTTATGGAACTCCGATCTTCGATGCTTATGGTTATATATTGTTAGACAATCCACCAGTGTCCCAAATTCTGGTTTTGAAATAAAAACAGCGAATAAACATATCAATTAGAGCGTAGCAGGGACGTACTCATGAGCACTGAATCAAAGTGGGATAAAATATATATACCCACACTATTTCCAATACCCTTTAGTATTCGACATAGCAGATAAAAGCCTGTAGAATCAATGCATCCGAACCATTCCAGCAATTCAGGCAGACCATGGCTATCCCAAAATCCGTACCGCTGTATCCAACTTACAACGAGTTGAAAGACCTGAACTTTGGAGACTACCCGGAACTCGGGCGGTTTCTAGAATCTGGAGAATCCTGGCGGATGAAGAATTGGTACTGGGGCCAAGAATTCTTGAACTACATTGGCCGTAACAAGTCTGAACATACCTTCACACGCTTTCGCAACGAAACAGAACGATTCCTGCTCTGGGTGTTTCTGATTAAATCGATGCCCATGGAACAGCTGCGCAAAGCGGACATCCTGGAATATGCCGATTTCTGCTGGCAACCGCCAGCATCCTGGATTTGCCTGGCCAATCATGAAAAATTCGTCCTCCAGGATGGACGATATACCCAAAATACATCTTGGGCGCCTTACAGGCTCAAGGTCCCCAAAAACAGTGATCCAAACCTTTCACCACCCGATAAGAAAAAGTACAAACCATCACAGCAAACACTAACGGCGACCTTTACTGCGGTCATTGCTTTCTATAAATATCTGATGAATGAAGAGCATCTGTATGGCAACCCCGCTCAAATCGCCAAGCCTGACTGCCGGCATTTCATCAAGGATTCTCAGGTCAAGGAAATCCGTCGGTTAACGGAATCGCAGTGGCAGTACGTCTTCAACATTGCTTTGGATCTCGCCAATGAAGATCGGCTCTACGAACGTAGCTTGTTTATCATTTGCGCACTGAAAACACTGTTTTTACGTATATCCGAGCTATCGGAACGTAAGAACTGGACGCCCGTGATGAGTCATTTTTGGCAGGATTCTGACGGCAATTGGTGGCTTAAAGTCTTCGGTAAGGGCCGTAAACTCAGGGATATTACGGTACCCGAGAGTTTCATTGAATATCTCAAACGCTATCGAAAATATCGTGGGTTAACCCCCCTGCCATCACCCAGTGAAAATCAGCCTATTGTCGAAAAAATACGTGGCCAAGGCGGTATGACGTCACGTCAACTCACACGAATTGTACAGGATGTATTAGACAAGGCTTACGACAAAATGCGACTCCTTGAAGGAGAGGATAATGCTAGAAAGCTAGAGGAAGCCTCCACTCACTGGTTGAGACACACCGGCGCTAGCATGGAAATAGAACGGGGGCGTGCGTTGAAAGATCTGTCAGAAGATCTTGGACACGCCAGTATGGCAACAACTGACACTATATATGTGCAAACTGAAAATCAGGTGCGCGCAAAAAGCGGTAAAAATCGCAAGGTAAAATAATCTAATTGTCACTAATTTACTCACAGAATTTGAATGTCTCGAGGATTCGCAATCTAGCTGGTTATTGTAAATTTTAAATCGATGTTGATGATACTGAAGCGATCTGATCTTAAGTCTGTGCGTATCTGCTGATATCACCACTTCAGATAGCTCATTTAGTTCGCCTTCAATCGCATAAATTGCATTCCAAAATCACTCATTACACTAGACATATTTGGCAATTTGTATGGAATTGCTGTAATTGTCAGACTTGGATGAGTGTATGAATTGGCGTGGTTTAAGTCGTCCTAGCCTCTTCTTGCCATAGAAATCATACATTGGAAGAATATATGATTATGTAAAAGGAGATGGAAGTTTAGGCGAACCAGACAGGCTATAAACCTTACTTTTTCAGTGAGTTAATAGGCAAATACGGGAGATTGCACAAGATTGGTGCGTTTTTTGGATCATACAATCCAATAATTGCACTCATTTTTTGCAAAAAGGGAGAAATGGCAGAAAAACCGACGACTGAAAGTTACGACACGCTTGTTCGTGCGTACGATTATTTTAATCAAGCTCTGTTCGAGGGGCAACTCCCAGATGTGATCATCTCCTTTCATCGACAACGAAAAGTTATGGGTTATGCATCAATTGCTCGTTGGGTGAACGAGAAGCGACAGTATGTAGACGAATTGGCAGTTAATCCTGAGTATTTTGCTAAATATCCCCTCATAGAAATTTGCCAAACTCTCTGCCACGAGATGGTTCATATTTGGCAAGCTCATTTTGGTAATCCTGGTCGACGTGGGTACCATAATGTGCAATGGGCTCGAAAAATGACTCAGATAGGATTGATGCCCTCGTCTACCGGTAAGCCAGGCGGCTCAAAGACCGGTGAGTGGATGATGGACTATGTGCTGTTAGATGGCTCCTTCCACCGTGTCTGTCAGCAGTTACTAAAATCAGGCTATCGATTGCCATGGGTTGATCGATACCCTGTATATCGCTTGGATCTGCCGGTTGTTGCATATGGTAATTCAGGGGAACTCGTAGAACTCGATTCAAAACTTCAGGCCAAACCGAAATCTGCCGTGGATACGGCAATGAAGATGGAAAGTGCCGCTTTACCAGATGAAGCAGCCACCAGCTCTTCGACTGTATGTGTGTCTGACTCACTAACGCCTACATCACCTTGCCCTTCCTGAGCAGATTTTAATGCCATTTGATCTTGAATGCTTTTAGGTGATCGGCTGAACTTATCTCCACTCTTTGGAACAACAGAGCACTCCGGCGGACCCGTCATACTACGATTCGATTTTCCCTGACACGTCAGCCAGTTAAAAACGTTTTCGGCCTGATGCCCGGTCCCGACTAGGTTTTGAGGCCCCGACGCGCGACTTTGGCGCTAACGACGCCGCTGGCCCCGAGGGCCAGCAGCACAGTCAACAGCAAGTGGGTGATCCGTTTCCAGAAGCGCATAACGGGGAGTTTACGACTGAACCCGGCAAGATCCGAGGGATTTTCCCTCTTAGCCGCTCAGTCAGCCCTCTTCTTCGCTGATGAGGCGTGCCACTTCTGCATCGTCGATATCGGATTGTTCTGTTTTTGAGTAGATGGTGACGAGCAACACGCTCTCTTGTGTCGCCAGATAATAGATGACCCGATAGCCGCCACTCTTGCCCCGTTGGGCATCGCTATTTTTTACCCGGACTTAGTAAACGGTATAACCGGTTCCCTGGATTTGATCGCCTGGCGTCTCCCCGGCTTCGAGCTGGCTGATGAGCGGCTCCACATCAGAGCGGATACGGCGGTATTTTCGGTTCAGACGCTTTAGTTGCCGCTTGAAGGCGTCTGAGTAGCTGACTAACACCGTCAGTCCGCGTCGATACCGTCCCAGAGGGTATCCACGGCCTGTGTGCGACCGGCTTTCACATCGCGCCAGCCTTCACGGAAGCTCTCGGCGGCACTCGGCCAGGGCTCGTCTTCTTCGATCCCTTCACGGAAGGAGTGCACCAGCCTCAACAGCAGACCTCGATAGCGCTCGGGGGTCTGATCGATTTCAGAATGAAGTTGTTTAGTAATGTTTTTGCTGTCTGTGGCCATAACGGGATACCCGGTTGTGTACTTAGCTATTTTATCAGTTATTGACACTTTTTTGCCTCTTTAGTTGCTGAACCAGGGCGCGAAGCGCCCTGGCTTGAGGGTTTAAAGGGAAGCCCGAAGGCTCCCCGTTGAGGTTTACCAGGGCACCAGCTTATGCTGATAAACCCGTTTGATCAGCCGCACGTAGTCTTGCCACTCGGGTTCCAGCCGGTCCCAAGCTTCCACCAGGTCGTCGTACATCGGCGGGAGATACTCGGGCCTGTTCAACACGAACGCCGCCGCGATGCGCTCGCCGGTCGAAGCCCCGCTGTTGCCGGTGGACGCCAGACAGTTGGCCACGTCGATGATCTTCTCGATCTGCCAGGGTAAGTCTTGATTTTCCATGATATTTTCTCCTGTTGTGCTGGATTGCCCTTTCCGTTCTGCATCGCGCGCAGGGTTGTCAAGGCTGCGCAGCGCAGCGGAGCACCCGCAGGGCTTGGCCTTGACGGCCCGAGCACGGTGCTACTCTGCCCGGGCAAGCGAGCACAACTTCTTGAGTGACTCATCTAACTCGTCGTCAGCCCCCGGCGGGGGTTGGGGGCGCACCGACAGGGCCATTTAACATAACGCGACGTTATGTCCGCGGGACGCCATCACATGCGCAGCGTGCGGCCCGTGGACATAATGCCGCGTTATGTTACTTGGCACTGCCTCACATCCCCCCTTGAGGGGGGCTTGGGGGGAGATACAGCCAGGCAATAGGAAGCCCCACGCGCCAGTCCCATCTATTCGCTTCGCCCTTTCCTGGGGCTTTCTGTTGACTGGCTTATCTTCAGCTACCGCGCCTGCAGACTGCCATCGGGCCTGCTCAGATTGACAACACTACCCAGCGCATCAAAATGATAAAACTGCTCCCCTTCCGTGGCCTGTTCCAGGCTCAGCAGCCGATCAGGCCCATAGTCGTATTTAGCCAGGGTCGTGCCCGTGTCATCGGTCTGAAGGAGTACACTACCGTCATCATAGGTATACCGAACAATCCCCTGCGCCCCCTCCTTCTGTATCCGCATCCCCGCATGGTCGTAGCGGAACTGCCCCAGGGTGGTGGCGTCCTGACTGACCCGCACCAGGCGGTCGCGCACGTCGTAGACGAAGTTCAGCGTGAAGCCGTTCTGGGTCTTGAGGGTCTGGTTGCCGTTGGCGTCGTAGGCGTAGGTGGTGTTATTGGCGGCATTGGCACTGTCGCTGATCGAGGTGACCTGGTTGCGGTTGTTGTAGCTGAAGGTCTTGCTCGAAACGGTCGTGCCACTGGCCTTCTCGACCGCGCTCTCACTGGTACGGTTGTAGGCCGCGTCGTAGCCGTAGTCGAGCGTGGCGTCCGGATAGTCGGCCCGGGTCAGGCGGTCGTTGTTGTCATAGGTGTAAGCGGTGATCTCGATGCCGCCGCCGTTGCTCTCCTGCTGGGTAAGCCGGTTGCCGTTACGGTCGTAGGTGTAGTCATACCGGGAAGCGACCGCGCCGTTGAGGCGGTTGGTTACTTGGGTGACCCGCCGGGCGTCGTCATAACGGTAGTCCGCGACCGCCCCGTTGGGGTAGGAAACAGTACTCAACAGGCTGGAGCGGTCATATCCGTAGTTGCTGATGCCGGTGGTGTTGTGCACTATGGTCAGGCGATTGATAGCATCGAAGCTGTAGCGGCTGATCTTGCCGTCCGGATCGCTCAGACTGGTGCGGTTGCCAATCGCTAAATGGAAAGGAGTCGGGAGCCGGGCTGATTCCCCGGCTCCTTCATCCTGCCTGTCCGGTCGCTCACGACACCATCTTCGCATGAGCGACCTGATTGCTATACCGAATTGTTAAAGAGCTTCGTTTAAATACGTTACGCTTGTTTAAAGCGTTTAATGGATTAAGGCAAATAACTAAATACTCTACATTTAGTTTTAACCCATATCCTGTTTCTGCAATTTCTTGTTATGTGCTACATACATAAATTCTTACCTACATTCAGTAGCTGTGTCATTCCATTTATTGGGTGTCCCCATTCTTTTCGCTTACCTACATTCAGTAGCTGTGTCATTCCATTTATTGGGTGTCCCCATTCTTTTCGTTCTCTGAACAATAAGGTTGATGGTTTCCGCCGCGCCAAGAAGATCAAATTTTAAATGCTTAACTACCTCTAATTGCGATCTATACTTAGCAGCCTCTACGACAGCTGTACGGCGAGATAAATAGAATTGATAAATATTTAGAAGCAAAGCAACAATTGTTGCAATTCCTGCAGCTGCAGCGATACCGTCCATTAAGAATATTCCTCTCTATTAAGCCGTAGTGAGTTTAACCGGCTA
The DNA here is from genome assembly GCA_040506195.1 of Candidatus Thiodiazotropha sp. Classification (GTDB taxonomy): domain Bacteria; phylum Pseudomonadota; class Gammaproteobacteria; order Chromatiales; family Chromatiaceae; genus Thiodiazotropha. Next base: position 395,053 of record JBEVXH010000005.1, read on the forward strand.
ACAGCTTTATTAACGAGACCTCTTGTCTCGTTATACATTTTTAAGTTGCGATTGCATTATAAACTCCAAATAAAGCTCCAAATGCAGGTAGAATTGCCACTGATACCACAAGAAGCCAGCTCTTTATTTCTTTTCTGCAGTAGATTGCTACTCCGAGACTAAATAAACCTGGCCAGAAACCATACACTGTGCCCATTGCCATTCCTATTCCAAGCTCATGCCGAAGAGGATTATCTACTTCAAATACGAACTGCACTAAAAATGATGCTGCCAAAAGCCAAAAAAGCCAACTAATGACATCGCTTATAATTAGTAAAACTTTCCATGTCCGTTTCATGGCAACTTAACGCACCAGATCACAGGAGAGCGACCGTAGGGAGCGAATCCTGTGAAGCTGATTGTTAGCGGTTGTTTGTGATTGAAATAATCTCATTCTTTATCGATTCCCTTTGAGATTTATCTATAAATACTGTCGGCGGTATGTAGTAAGCATAGTTTTCTCTAACAAACATAAATAAATAATCTTTGTAATCAACAAACTGCTTAATATCATTACCAGTAATTTCGAGCTTCAATCCATCGTCCATATAGTGAATAATTTTATCAGGAAGTATTTCATATGTTATTTTAGATTTTAGTAAACCAGTTCTTTCGATCGCTTTTTTTGTTACAAACCATTTACCAAAGAAATATAAAAAGACACCAGCCGCTAAAATACCTAAGCAAACCATGTAATATGGAAACGCTTCATATACTTGTTTTGTATTGGGAATTAGCTGCATCAAACTAAATCCAATAAACAGCGTACTTATAAATACTGCAAGTTGGTAGAAAACACCAAGAGCAGTCTTCTTGATGCAAAGTTCAGATACTAAACGTTTCGCTCTTCTTGCCTGTTTATTTGATATGTAATATTCAAGCTTCATTTTTATACCGTTAACAGCTTTATTAACGAGACCTCTTGTCTCGTTATACATTTTTAGGCACTGAATACATATTTAACTACCTGTAATATCCCTGAGATCATTAATATAGATATAAAAATATTAACCATTATTTGCTTGTCTATAACAACCTCACAATCAAAAGGCAATCCTTGTTTGACCACTTCATTAGGAATATTAAATAAGTAATCATAATTCCCATCAGTTAAGAATAATTGATGGTGACTCCAAAATAGTAATTTTGCTGTTTTTCTGTATGAATGTTTTATTGATGAGATAGATACATGCCAATCATTAAATTGAATCGAATCATGGTCGATAGACATCGTGCCTGGCTTCGCGGACTTGAATTCTTCAAGTTTCTCACCTGGTTTTAACGATTTCCGTCTTATGGCACTAGCTTGGAATGTCCTATTCATATTTTTGCCTAACAGCTTTATTAACGAGACCTCTTGTCTCGTTATACATTTATAGCAAGACCTCTATATAACACCTAAATCAATATAATATCAATGGCTTAGCTTCCTGCTGCCTCGTTATACATTCTCAACAAGTCGTGACAGTGGCAAACTATGGATTTTGGAGGAAAATCATGGGGCCAGCCAACCGAACCCCGCAAGCCACGTCTACTTGATCAGGTGCGAATCGCCTGTCGACAGAAACATTTCAGTCACAGAACTGAAAAGTCCTATATTTACTGGATACGTCAGTTCATCCTCTTAAATGACAAGCAACACCCCAGCGAGATGGGCAAGCAAGAAATCGAAGGCTACCTCAATCACCTGGCCTCCCGTCGTCGTGTCTCTGCCAGTACCCAATCTGGCGCACTGAATGCGATTGTCTTTCTGTATCGTGCTGTTTTACAACAGGAAATACCTGAGCTTGATAAGCTGAGACGGATCAAACGCTACAAATCTATCCCTGTGGTGATGTCGAAGCAAGAGGTGGAATCTACCTTTGCGAGGATGAGCGGCACCACACGTTTGATGGCGGAACTCATCTATGGAACAGGGATGAGAATCTATGAATGTATGTCCCTGCGGGTCAAGGATATCGATTTTGACCTTCGCTCGATTACAGTCCGAGCCGCTAAGGGTAATAAGGACCGGGCTACGCTGCTCCCCGAGGCCTTGATGCCGGTGCTAAGTAATCACCTCATCAAAGTAGCACAATTACACAAATCTGACGTTCTCCGTGGCAACGGCTACGCTCCTATGCCCAATGCCCTTTACAGAAAGTATCCCTCCGCCTCTAGGTCACTGGCCTGGCAGTTCGTCTTCCCTTCAACGGTGGTCCGGCCCTGGTTGAATACCCATCAGATGGCGCGATGGCATGCGTCTCCCAGTAGGCTTCGAAGAGCTTTTAAACGCGCAGTGCAGCAAGCGAAGATCCACAAACATGTCGGGCCGCATACGTTGAGACACAGTTTTGCGAGTCACTTGCTGGCAGCTGGAACGGATATCAGAACCATCCAGACACTGCTAGGACACAAAAACGTTGAAACGACAATGATTTACACGCACATCACGCCTGATCACAAGCATGTGTGCAGTCCGTTTGATCAATTAAAGGGCCTTCGATAGCAGGACAACAGACTCATCGGTCCAACTGGGACGGACCGATCAGCATCATATATATGGTGGTGGTTTCTCTGCCGATGAACTTCCCAAATGTCCGCTATGAAGTAATCGGGATTCATAACACTTGCCCTGGTACAGGTCCGCTAATGGCCGAAAGCAGTAATCACATACTTCATCCAAGAAATAAGAATTTACTGACTGTTGTTGTGTGATACTGGTCATCAACTTTAATAGTTAGTGAAAATCTGTTGATTTGCATTTAAAACTGACCCAGGATTTGCACTGAAAATTGACCCGCCTGGTTTGGTCTGATTATGGACTAAGTTGTCTTTCTTTT
>JBEVXH010000006.1:0-247516 GCA_040506195.1 Candidatus Thiodiazotropha sp.
GTGGCCACCGCCGCCAATCAACAGAGCATCGTGGCCCAGGACATCAGCGGCAACATCCACTCAGTGGGAGATGCTGCACAGACCAATGCCCGCAGCGCGGAGGCCATGACCGAACTCTCCAAGGACCTTGCCGGGCTGGCTGAGAACATGCGCTCCGTGGTTCGCGGTTTTCGGTTCTGAGCTTTCAGCTGGGATCATCTATATCCGCACGCGTATAGTCGCTGGATTATAGCCAAAAATTCCTCATATGTTTTCCTGAGCCTGTCCAGTCATCGAGTTGAACGCAAGCTTGAATCCGTAAGCGTTACCTCTCGCGGCAAGTGTTGTCGGTATTGAGTTATTTTCGGAATCAATGCCACACAACAAGAGTGATGGACAGTGTAACGAGGCACAATGGCAGTAGGGTATAGAGTCCAGAGTGATTAAGAATTTCCCTGGGAATGGTATCACTCCTTGATATCCGGTGTTCTCTGAATGCTGCCTAATTAAATTATTAAAAAATAGATTTTGGGCAGGCGCCTGAATAATCTCTTTGCTGATTGTATTGAGATGGATTATCAACCAGGCTATCGATTTCATTAAAGTCGAAATCCTATTAAAATGCCTTGGTTCCGGATAACAGGCCCTAGAGGAGATGATCCGTGGAAATGCAGCAAGCGATAAAAAAAGTGCTGGCCCGCCAGGACCTCGCCGCCGATGAGATGACTGCCGTGATGCGCAACATCATGACCGGTAACGCCACCCCGGCCCAGATCGGTGGATTTCTTGTCGGCCTGCGCATGAAAGAGGAGACCGTCAGCGAAATCGCCGCTGCCGCTTCGGTGATGCGTGAACTGGCCTCCGGTGTCTCCATTGCTGATCTTTCGAATTCGGTAGATATCGTCGGCACGGGCGGTGACGCTTCGGGCACCTTCAATGTCTCGACGGCCTGCATGTTTGTTGCCGCGGCTGCCGGCTGTCATGTGGCAAAACATGGAAACCGTTCGGTCTCTTCCAAGTCGGGCAGCGCCGATGCGCTTGAGGCCGCAGGTGTCAGGCTCGACCTGTCGCCTCAACAGGTGGAACAGTGCGTGCGTGAAGTGGGGGTTGGCTTCATGTTCGCCCCCGGCCATCACAGCGCGATGAAGCACGCCATCGGTCCGCGCAAGGAGATGGGTGTGCGCACCATCTTCAATGTGCTGGGGCCGCTCACCAATCCCGCGGGTGTGCCGAATCAGCTGCTTGGCGTTTTCGACAGCGATCTGCTAGAACCTCTGGCGGAGGTGTTACAGCGACTGGGAAGTCGGCATGTTATGGTGGTTCACTCCCGTGACGGCCTGGATGAGATCAGTATCGGGGATGTCACCGATGTGGCGGAGTTGAAAGATGGCCGGATCAGGCGTTTTATCATCCAACCCGAACAATTCGGTCTGCAGCGTAGTTCGCTCGATGCCATTCGGGTCAACGACGCTGCGGGGAGCCTGGCCATGATCCGCGGGGTGCTGGAAGACAGTCCCGGGCCGGCGCGGGATATCGTGGTGTTCAATGCCGGGGCCGCTATCTATACCGCCGGCCTGGCTGAGAATCTGCAAGCGGGTATCGAGAAGGCCGATCACGCCATTACCAGCGGTGAGGCCCGCAACCGCCTCGATCGCCTGGTGGTACTGACCCAGAGCCTTGATTGATCATGACCGGCACTCCCGATATTCTGCTGAAGATCACCCGGCGTAAACGTCAGGAGATAAGTGAAAGGGCATCCCTACGATCCATCGCCGAGCTGGAGACGCAGCTATCTCAGGCTTCTGAACCGCGCGGCTTTGCGGATGCGATTGCAGGCAAACTGACGGCAGGCGAGTCTGGAGTGATCGCCGAGATCAAGAAGGCGTCACCCAGCAAGGGTGTGTTGAGAGAGTGTTTTAAGCCTGCGCAGATCGCTAAGAGTTATGCTCGAGGCGGGGCTGCCTGCCTCTCCGTGTTGACCGACATCGACTTCTTTCAAGGTAGCGATCAGTATCTGCAACAGGCGCGGGCTGCCTGCAACCTGCCGGTTATCCGCAAAGACTTTATTATCGATCCCTATCAGGTCTATGAGGCGCGGGCGATCGGTGCAGACTGTATTCTATTGATTGCCGCCTGTCTCGATGACCGGCAACTCAACGGATTGAATGATCTGGCCCACCAGTTGGGCATGGATGTCTTGATCGAGGTCCATGATGGTGAGGAGTTGCAGCGGGCCTTGCGGGTGAACAACCGCCTGATCGGCATCAACAACCGCAATCTTCGGACCTTCGAAGTCAGTCTCGACACCACTTTAGCGCTGCTGCCCATGATTCCACCCGACAGGACTGTGGTGACAGAGAGTGGCATTCTGACAGTCGAGGATGTGGCCCTGATGCGCAGCCATCAGGTAAACGCCTTTCTGGTGGGCGAGGCCTTTATGCGGGCCGAAGATCCGGGGGCGAAGCTGGCTCAACTCTTTGCCTGATGAGTCGCGCCGACCGCCTCTTCCGCATCAGCCAGGAATTGGATACGAAATGCTACCTTACCGCCCGGGAGCTGGCCCGCATGCTCGAGGTTTCACAGCGTACCATCTATCGCGATATCGATGCCCTGTCGGCATCCGGTGTACCCATTGAGGGAACGGCAGGGGCCGGTTATCGGCTCTGCGAGGGATTTCGCTTACCGCCCTTGATGTTCGATGACGAGGAGCTGAGTGCCCTGTTACTCGGTATCCGTATGGCGCAGGCCTGGTCGGATCGTGATCTAGCCGGGGCGGCGGCTCGGGTGCGACGCAAGATAGAAAGAATAGTACCGCAACGGTTGCGTCCGGTGCTCGAAGATGAGGCCATGCTGGTACCAGACATACATCTGCCCGAAAGGGTACGGGGGCATGTCGCGATATTGCGCAAGGCCATTGCCGTTAAATGCAAAGTAAAGATGGGATACCAAAGGGCGGATGGTGTTAAATCCGAACGCATTGTCTGGCCCCTTTGTCTCTTCTACTGGGGTGAGAAATGGACTTTGGGTGCCTGGTGTGAGCTGCGTGGCGCGTTTCGCCATTTTCGACTCGACCGGATAGATGACATTTCACAGACAGGTACCCGTTTTAAGACCAAGGAGGGACGCACACTGAACGATTTTCTCCTGGCCGTGGGTGCCACCGCTGATGCATGAGTGCGGTTCGGGGAGCACTCAGGCCACGGAAAGACCGCCAAGACCCGGGCACAGCGGGTAAAGCAGGCCCAGGAGACCTTCCCGCCGGTTACCGCATACGCCGTTTAACGGCTTTCAATCCTCCTTCCAAATCGTCGATAATAGATTTGGCCGATTTCCGCCTTTTCATCTGTTTGACGGCTTTATCCAGTGTAGAGACTGCCTCATCTCACCTTTGTCAGCGTCCAACTATTAAAAAAATCACTAACCGGTGATGAACAATTCACCGAACTGGAGAGCAGGTGGTATGGGGATTACTGACACAATGGTGTCAGTAGCCGTGGAGTAACATGGTTTCACTGGACAACCACCGACCGGGAGTAGTGTGACTATGGAACCAAGAATCAATCTCATCACTCTAGGGGTAAAGGCCCTGAAACGATCCATCGGGTTTTATGAGGCCCTCGGTTTGACGCGCTTCGATTTCGACAGCCAAGAGGTTGCCTTTTTTCAGCTGCAGGGTAGTTGGTTGGCGCTCTATCCGAAACAGGCCCTGGCGGATGATGCCAATGTTTCCGGCCAGGGTTCCGGTTTTCCCGGTTTCACCCTGGCGCACAATGTAACCAGCCGGGAGGCGGTGGATAGGGTAATGTCCGAGGCATTGAGCGTCGGTGCACGGTTGGTGAAACCGGCCCAGGAGGCCTTTTGGGGCGGATACTCCGGTTACTTTGCCGATCCGGACGGTTTCCTGTGGGAAGTGGCCCATGTGCCCCAATTCTGGATAGGGCCTGATGCCGGAGAAGAGGAATGAGTGGCGATAAACGGTGTCCATGGTGTCTGGGGAATGAAGAGTATAGGCAATATCACGATGTGGAGTGGGGTGTCCCCTCCCATGAACCGCGCCACCTTTTTGAAATGCTCGCTTTGGAGGGTGCCCAGGCTGGCCTCTCCTGGTTGACCATACTGCGTAAACGTGAGGGGTATCGTCGCGCCTTCCATGATTTTGACGTGGAGCGGATTGCTCGCTATGACGACGGAGATGTGGCGAGGTTACTCGCGGATCCGGGTATCGTGCGTAACCGGCTCAAAGTGGTTTCGACGATCGATAATGCCAGGGTCGTGTTGGAACTGGAGTCGGGGGAGGGATTGGCCAGGCTGCTCTGGTCGTTCGTAGATGGTGAGCCGATCCAGAACCGTTGGCGCAGCCTGCAGGAGGTACCGGCTTCCACACCACTTTCCGATGTGATGAGTAAGGAGCTCAAACGACGCGGATTTCGCTTTGTCGGCAGTACGATCTGTTATGCCTTTATGCAGGCAGTGGGGATGGTGAACGATCATCTGCTCAGCTGTCCGCGACATCGGACTGTCGCCGGAAATGCTGAATCAGACGTGCGGATCGGGATTGTTTAGCGGCATCCGCCGCCCCGGTAGCGGGTAGTTGTGCAGCCGGGGATTGGGGGGACCCGTATTCAGCGGGTGCCGAAGACGACGATGGTCTTGCCCTTTACGCTGATCAGCCCCTGCTCTTCCAGGTTCTTCAGTACCCTGCCCGCCATCTCACGGGAACAACCCACAATACGGCCGATCTCCTGACGGGTAATGCGGATCTGCATACCGTCGGGATGAGTCATGGCGTCCGGCTCCTTGCACAGATCGAGCAGCGTTCTGGCGATACGACCGGTCACATCGAAAAAGGCCAGATGCCCGACCTTGTTGCTGGTCTGATTGAGACGCTGTGACAGCTGTGCCCCCATGGCATACAGGATATCTTTGGTATAATCCTTGAGATCGTGGTTGAAGAGCTGTTCCAGTCTCTGATAGCTGATTTCCGCTATCTGACAGGATGCTCGCGTGCGAACCATCACACTGCGCTTGGGTTCGGGGATGAAAAGACCCATCTCGCCGACAAATTGTCCTTTGTTGAGGTAGGTGAGGATAATCTCCCGACCGTCTTCATCTTCGATGTAGACAGCTACCGAGCCTTCCGTGATGTAATAGAGGATATCCGCCGGATCACCGATATGAATAATCTCGGTATTTTTGGGGTAACGTCGGCGATGACAAAAGGAGAGGAATCGCTGAAGATACTCAGGTTCCTGCGGTGGCGGTTTTATGATCGTCATGATCTTGGGACTCTTAGCTGTTGTGGGGAGAGATCAGCCTGCAGTAATGATCCAGCTATCTGCCTGTTGGCAGGTTCAGGTGATCTTCATCGCAGTAAAATCTGAGCCCTCTTCCGTAGTTTTATTGTCGTCGTCTCTATAAAGAGTTTAGGATCTAGTTTAGCAACCCTTTTCAACTTGTCGAATGTACAACCTTCAGTATATTCAATAGACGCATAGTTTAACAAAAACAATAGTTCATTAATTTAACGCAATTCATACTAATCATCTATCCCCAGTGTCACATCTTTGCTGGCTTCGGGGCAGATAACTGGAGCAGCTGATGAAAGCACGGGTCGTTTGGGTGGAGGATTCTGTCATGATGGGGGAGTCCGGGAGTGGTCATGGGATTGTGATGGACGGTCCGCCAGAGCATGGGGGCCGCAATCTGGGCGTCAGGCCGATGGAAATGCTGCTGCTTGGCATGGGGGGATGTACCGAATTCGATGTGTTGTCGATTTTACGCAAATCCCGCCAACAGGTGGCCCGTTGTGTGGTGGAGCTCGAAGCAGAGCGGGCACAGCAGGATCCCAAGGTATTCACCCGAATTCATGCCCATTTCATCGTCACCGGTAAGGGGCTTAGTGAGAAACATGTGGCCCGTGCCATCTCGCTAAGTGCTGAGAAATACTGTTCTGCATCCCTGATGCTTGGAAAGAGCGCTGAGATTACCCACGACTATGAGATCCGCGATGAGCAATGAGGCCGCCGCCTTTGACAGCCTGATCGCAGACTACTACAGGGTCTGGTTCCGTTTTCATCCGGTGGCGGCTGTCTATGCATCGGTGCCGGGCTACGAGGGGCTGCTGACAGCCGATGGGGATGATGATATGGGTGCGCTGGCAAGCCTGATCAGTAATCTCCTGGTGAGTCTCAAGGAGCTGGACTATGATGCCCTGGATGCCGATCGTCAGCTTGATCTGCAGCTGATCTACGGTACCGCAATGGTTGAGCACCGTTTGCTGCTCGAGCACGACTGGCGCCATCGGGATCCCGCCCGTTATCTCCCATTGCATCTGCTCCAGGAGCTGGTAGTGCGCCAGCCGGAGAGATTGTGCGAGGCCCTGATGGGGGTCTTGGAAAAGACCCCCAACTACCTGCGGGATGCCAGAGGGCGGCTGGGAGAGCTTCCGGGGCTGGTATCCACCCTGTGGTTGGCCGATGCCCTGGAGACGGCGGAGAAGGGCGTGCCCTGGCTGAAACGGCTTGGCAGGGATCTTCCGCAGACCCATGAATGCTGTGCCGACAAGGGACGCTTGCAGTCCCTCAGCAGCCAGGCAGCGGAAGCCGTGGATGATTTCAAGCTGGCGATGATCAAAGATCTGACCCCTGCAGCCTCGGGAACCGCCGATTGCGGAAAGGAACTGCTCGCCTGGCTGTTGCGTCACCGCGATCAGATCGATATCCCGGTGGAAGATGCCCTGGCCTATGCCCGCAGGCGATTGCAACAGACCTACGAAGAGCTGGAACGGCAGGAGATTTCGCTGCAGGCTGTAAAACAGGTCAACGGCGAGCGGCTCAACGGTGACAACAGATTGCAGGCCTATCGGGAGGAGGCGGCTGGTCTAAGGTCATTCCTGCAGCGGTTCGAAATCCTGCCCGACTCCCCGCAACCTCTGGCGTTCCGGATTACCGACAGTTGCTTCAGGCAGCCCGATTGCGGCAGCTATCTGCGCACGCAGCAGGGAGGAGTATTTCTGATACCCCATGATCGGCAGGTCGGGGGTGGTGAGAGCCGTTCCGCCATTCGAATGCGCAATCTCTACAGCAGTTGGGCTGGGCGTCACTATCTGGCTTGGGCCGGTGGGGTCTCGGCACACAGTCTGGTACGCCAGATCAACCCCTCCGCCGCTTTCAAAAGGGGGTGGGCCCACTATATGAGCCGGATCCTGGAGGAGCACGGTTACTTTGCCGACAATGATCGTCTGTCGCTCTATCAGAGACGCCTGGCCCTGGCCGAACAGGCAACGATAGACCTGGAGTTTCATGCCGGTGAGATCAACAGCCGTCAGGCCCTGGAGCGGCTGAAACGGCTTTCGGACATACCCTGCTGGGCGGAAGTCAGCCTGACGGCTATCTCGAGGCGCCCGACGGACGCCTTCATGGCTCTGTTGGGGGCCGAATTGATTGAACATCTCTGCCAGCGACAGCTCGAGCAAAGGCCGGGGTCCACTCTCCGTTCGCTGCACGAAGAGTTGCTGGCCCATGGTGCAGTGGCCCTGCCGTTGGTGGTGCAACGCGCCTGCGACCGGGAGACCTGGGAACAGGTCCTGAACGAGGTACTCTCATGAAACAGCCGTCGCAACATCTCGGCATGCGCCATGTCGCCCTGAATGTCAGGGACATGGATGCCAGCGAGCACTTCTATGTGGAGCTGCTGGGAATGGAGGTCGAGTGGCGGCCGGATCGGGATAACCTCTATCTTACCACAGGACCGGACAACCTCGCTCTGCACAAGACTGCGGCGGAGCATCTGGACGAGGCCGCCCAACGCCTCGACCACATCGGTTTCTTCCTCTCCGATCCCGATCAGGTGGATGCCTGGTACGATTATCTTCTGGCGGCCGGGGTGAGGATGCGCAATGCGCCGCGCACACACCGTGACGGAGCTCGCAGTTTTTACTGTTTCGATCCCGACGGCACCAGTATTCAGATCATTTACCACCCACCTATCGTAGAAAACGTATCAAGTTACTGAGATAGTTGTCGATGCAATATATGGTCTTGTCAGCAAGGCCGTACAGTTAATAAACAGATACAGGAACCTGGTATGAATCGATATCTGATATGGGTGGCCAAAGCAGTGATTTTGATGCAACTGTTGTTGCTTATCGCCTGCGGCGGTGGTGGCGGCGGTAGCAGTAGTGATGATGGAGATACGACTGGAACCACCTATACAATCAGCGGCACCATTACAGGCCTTACGGGCAGCGGACTGGTGTTGCAGAACAACGGCGGTGATGATCTTTCACCTAACAGTGACGGCAGCTTCAGTTTTACCGTTGAGCTGAGCGACGGCAGCATATACGCGGTAACCATCGCAACCCAACCCGCCGACCAAAGCTGTGCGGTGGCTAATGGCAGCGGTACGGTTGCCGCTGCTGATGTCACCAATATCACCATCACTTGTACCGACAATACCGGGTTCTTCAGCATTGGCGGCAGCGTCAGCGGTCTGGCCGGTGATGGTCTGGTGTTGCAAAACAACGGCAGTGACGATCTCAGTATCACAGCCGGCGGCGCATTCAGCTTTGCCACTCAGTTGGAAGACGGCAGCGCCTATACGGTGACTATCGCCACCCAGCCCACTGGCCAAACGTGTACAGTGGTGAACGGGAGCGGCACTCTGGACGGGGCTACTGTAACCGACGTACAGATAAGTTGTCCGCCTGACGCGGATCTCACCGCCAGCGTTAGCGTAGCGGGTCCCAAGCTGTTGCGCTTCAGCTGGAACGATGTGGGGGTTGATCACTACCGATTGTTGTACAATCCGGATGGGATCTCCGGCTTCAGTCAAGTGGGCGACAATATCACGGCGACCACTGTGGATGCGGTGATCCCTGTTCATCTGACCGACTGGGTGAATACCAGCTACATGGTTCAGGCCTGCAGCGCCAGTGAGGATTGCGCCGATTCGACACCCGTCACGGCCTTCTCGCTGATACTCGATGCGATCGGCTATCTCAAGCCCTCATTCATCGGCTCAGAGGATCAGTTCGGCAGCAGTGTCGCAATTTCCGGCGATGGTTCGACATTGGCAATAGGCGCGCCCGAAGAGGATTCCACAGCGACAGGGATCGGTGGTGACCCGGTCGTCGATACCGAAACGGCAACGAGTTCCGGCGCAGTCTATCTGTTTAGTCGAGATGGCGACAGCTGGAGTCAACAGACATACATCAAGGCATCCAATGCCGATGCCGGTGACAAATTCGGTTCTGCCGTATCGCTCTCTGATGACGGGCAGACTCTGGCCGTCGGCGCGCTATTCGAGGACTCTGCCGCTTCGGGAATCGACGGCAACCAGGCGGATAACTCCTTGTCAAGATCCGGAGCGGTGTATGTCTTCAGCCTTTCCGGCTCGGAGTGGACCCAACAGGCCTATATCAAGGCATCCGCACCTGTGTCGGGCGCCAATTTCGGCAAGCGGGTATCGCTCTCCAGCAGTGGGGCGCGGCTGGCGGTAAGCGGTGGAGGCGTCTTCGTGTTCGACCAGGGTGGCAGTGGTTGGACTCAACAGGCGATCCTCGAGGTGGTCAGCGGCGAGGGTCCGGACGAGTTCGGCGCCGCCCTGGAACTCTCCGGTAACGGCTCGACGCTTGCAATCGGCGCTCCGGGAGAAGATTCATCCGCAACCGGCATTAATGGCGATCAAACAAACAACGCCGCGCGGGGGGCCGGTGCGGCCTATGTATTCGCCTATGATGGCGCCAGTTGGACGCAGCAGGCCTATCTCAAGGCATCGGCAACCGATAGCGGTGATGAATTCGGCAACGACGTGTCAATCTCCGCGGACGGCAATACCCTGGCCGTGGGTGTCTGGAAAGAGGATTCACTGGCCTTCGGAGTCAATGGCAGCTTCTCCAACAATAACAGTGAGAATTCCGGTGCGGCCTACCTGTTCGAGCGTCAGTCCAATGTATGGACGCAAACCGCATATTTCAAGGCATCGAATGCCGATCCAAACGACGGGTTTGGCAATAAAGTGGCTCTTTCCGGGGATGGGAACAGCCTGGCCGTGAGCGCGGCTTTTGAGGACTCAGTCGGTCGAGGCGTCAATCGCAACCAGGCGGACGACAGCGCGACCTCTCCGCCAGGTGCGGTCTACATGTTTACACGTGGCGACACAGGCTGGTTTCAGCACTCCTATGTCAAGGCCTCGAATACGGATGCGGGATGGTCACAGCCGGGTTGTTCATTCTGTCCCGAATTGAACGATGAGTTCGGCGATAGCCTTAGCATCTCCAGTGATGGGACAACCCTGGTTGTGGGCGCCCCATTCGAGAATTCGGGGGACAGCGCCAATCAGGAGGATGATACAAGTCCATACGCTGGGGCGGTTTATCTCTACTAAGAGATAGATTGCAAAAATAAGGGCGCCAGCGGTATAGTCATCTGTGACTAACTGCTGAGCGCCCTCTATGAGTGCCCCAACCAGGAAGGGAGATGTGAAAGGAAATCTTAGGGATCTTGCTTTACTACTTGCACTGCTGAATCTTGTAGTGGCGTGTGGAGGTGGTGGCAATAACAATGGCGCGAGTGACGTGGGCGATCCAATCGATACCCACTACACCATTAGTGGCACAGTAATAGGCCTGGTGGGTGACGGGTTGGTGCTGCAGATTAATGGCGCAAACGACCTTGCCATCGATGCCGATGGCGCTTACAGCTTCACTACATTGCTGATCAATGGTGACAGCTATGCCGTAACAATTGTCACTCAGCCTGGGGAACAAACCTGCAACCTGACCAATGGAAGCGGTACAGTGACCGGCGATGTCACTGATATCCGGATAAGCTGTTCATCATCGGTCGCCCCGACCCTGAGTGTGACATCCGACGGTCCCAAGCTGCTCAGCTTCTCATGGACCAATGTGGGCGCCGATCACTACCGGCTGTTGAAGAACCCGGATGGGGTATCGGGTTATACCCAGGTCGGTAACGACCTCACCGAAACCCAAATGGAAGAGGAGATAGCTGTTCATCTGACCGATTGGGTGAATGTCAGTTATCTGATCCAGGCATGTAATGCAGCGGACGAGTGCATCGATTCTGAGGCAATCAGTATTGCCCCATACATGCTTGAAAGTATCGGCTATTTCAAAGCATCCAATACCAACGAGGAGAGCCTGTTTGGGGGAAGCGTTGCGCTCTCTAGCGACGGAAGTACGCTTGCAGTCGGTAGTGGAATGTCCCCTAAAATCTCTTCAGAAACTGTTTACATTTTTGTTCGAAATGATGGCCGCTGGCGCCAACAAGCCAATCTGCAAGCTTCGAATGGTGATCCAACAGACTATTTTGGTGTGCGTCTTGCACTATCAGGCGACGGCAATACACTGGCCGTTAGTGCACCGCGTGAAAGCTCGAGGGCAACCGGTCCCTATGGCGATCAAACGGATAACAGGATCGGAGCCTCCGGGGCTGCCTATGTTTTTCAGCGCAGTGGGGAGAACTGGCAGCAAACGGCTTATCTTAAGTCCTCGAATACTGGGGTATGGGATCAGTTTGGATATGGTTTGGCGCTTTCAACCGATGGTTCGACCCTCGCGGTAGGGGCTATTGGTGAGGATTCAAATACAGAAGGTTTGCGGTGGAATGACAGTACGCCGAATGCGGGTGCTGTGTATTTGTTTGCTGTAACCGACGGTCTCTGGAGCCAGCAGGCCTTTCTCAAGGCCCCAAATGCCGACGAAGAGGATCAATTTGGTAGTAGCTTAGCCCTATCAGGAGATGGAGGTACCCTGGCGGTTGCTGCAATTGGTGAGGATTCTGGTGCGATCGGAGTCGATGGTGACCAGGTGGACAATTCTGCCAGAGGAGCAGGGGCAGTCTATATCTTCGAACGCGATCAGGGGGGATGGGCCTACCGCTCTTATCTCAAAGCTTCCAATACTGATGCCAGCGATGCTTTTGGCGGCAGCGTCGCATTATCTGCAGATGGTAGCTTGCTGGCAGTCGGTGCGTACCAGGAGGACTCCGCCGCGACAGGTATCAATGGTAATCAACAGGATAATACCCTTTCTGGTTCAGGCGCGGTCTATCTCTTTGCCAATGAGGATGGCGCTTGGGTGCAGCAAGCTTACATTAAAGCATTGGATCCGGATTCCAGGTTAGGCTCGGCGGAAACCTATGGTTATGATTGGTGGCGTGGTGACTACTTTGGTTAC
This sequence comes from Candidatus Thiodiazotropha sp., assembly GCA_040506195.1. Classification (GTDB taxonomy): domain Bacteria; phylum Pseudomonadota; class Gammaproteobacteria; order Chromatiales; family Chromatiaceae; genus Thiodiazotropha. Next base: position 12,179 of record JBEVXH010000006.1, read on the forward strand.
AGCCTGAGCTTGTCAGAAGACGGCACTATGCTGGCGGTGGGTACAGTAGGTGAGGATTCAGCATCTATCGGAGTCAATGGTGATCAATATGATGATTCTCTGGGCTCTCCGGGTGCAGCCTATCTATTCATCAAGGCTGATACAGGCTGGTACCAACGGGCGTATGTCAAAGCATCCAATACGGATCAGGGCGTCTACAACGATAGATATTGGAGTAGTGACTGGGGTGTAGTTCCTTTGCGTGAACCTATTAGCCCTGGTGACAGTTTTGGCAGCAGCGTTAGTTTATCCGGCGATGGTCAAATACTTGCTGTCGGCGCGATCTATGAGGATTCGGCTGCGACAGGGGTAGGGGGTGATCAGGCGGACAACACGACTACGGATTCCGGAGCGGTCTATCTCTATTGAGACGCTTTTCATCCTTCACTTAAGGCAGCGAAAAAACCTGAGCTGTGGGGGTTCTATATTGGCTGGGGATGGAGGATTCGAACCTCCACATACGGAGTCAGAGTCCGGTGTCCTGCCGTTAGACGAATCCCCAGTTGCAGGCTCGTGAGAGCCAGGCTTAGCGTTTGGAGTATTGAGGACGCTTGCGGGCCTTGTGCAGGCCGACCTTCTTACGCTCCACGGCGCGGGCGTCGCGGGTCAGGAAGCCTGCTCTGCGCAGGGTGCCGTGCAGGGATTCGTCGTAGGCGTCCAGGGCGCGCGAGATGCCGTGGCGAATGGCGCCGGCCTGGCCGGTTGTGCCGCCGCCGTTTACGGTTACCTTGATATCGACCTTGTCACGGGTTTCGGTGGCATCCAGTGGCTGGCGAACCACCATGCGGGCTGTCTCCCGGCCGAAATACTCGTCGAGGGGACGGTTGTTGACCACGATATTGCCGCTGCCTGCTGTGAGGAAGACACGGGCGGTGGAACTCTTACGGCGTCCTGTGGTGATGTGCTTGTCTGCCATGTTCGTTACTCTAAATTTAAATGATCAGATGTCCAGTGGCTGGGGCTGCTGGGCCTGATGGGTGTGCTCGGGACCGGCGAAGACACGCAGTTTTTTCAACATGGCGCGGCCCAGCGGGTTTTTCGGCATCATGCCCTTGACCGCGTGTTCTATGGCGCGTTCCGGGGCCTTCTGCAGCAGCTTCTCCAGATTGATGGATTTCAGATTGCCGATGAAACCGGTGTGGTGATGGTACATCTTATCGCTCAATTTGTTGCCGGTTACACGGATCTTTTCGGCGTTGACAACGACGATATAGTCGCCGGTATCGACATGAGGTGTGTATTCCGGTTTATGTTTACCGCGCAGGTGACGGGCAATTTCCGTGGACAGACGACCCAGGGTCTTGTCTGTTGCATCCACGAGATACCAATTGCGGCGTACCTCTGCCGGCTTCGCGCTTACAGTAGTCATCCGATGTCGCTCCGATGGAGAACTAAAAATGCCTTGAAAAAGACGGCGGATATTACATGATCCAGGAATGGGAGACAAGGCCTAATCCAAGATATTTAGGCCTGGGTCGAAGGCGCGCCGGCCCTCGACGGTGGCCGGGCGTGGGGCAAAAAAAAGCGCGACAGGGGGATGTCGCGCTGAATCTATATTTACCACCAAAGGAGGAATACTGACACTCTAAGTATCAGTATGTTTGAATTATCTAATATTCTAAGATTCTTGTCAAGCCAATCGCTGCGTCTTTCTGTTATTATCTTTGCCCTCAGCTCCCCTGTAGCCGATCAATAGCCAGCTAATGACAGCCTAGAGATACATTCATTCAGCCCTTGGCTTTTGTATCATATTGAATATTAAATAAATAATTTATGTTTCTTTTCAGTGTTGCGATACTTGTCGGCTTGGTTGTACTCGTTTGGAGTGCCGACCGGTTTATCAGTGGGGCGGCCGCCCTGGCGGATAATCTGGGTGTCTCACCCATGCTGATAGGACTCACTGTTGTCGGTTTTGGCACTTCAGCGCCAGAGGTGCTGGTTTCTACCATGGCATCCTTCAACGGCAACCCGGGCCTGGCTATCGGCAATGCCATCGGCTCCAATATCGCCAACATCGGGCTGATACTCGGTTTCACTGCCCTGTTGATCCCCCTTTCCGTCCACTCCAGCGTCTTGAGGCGTGAGTATCCGTTACTGCTGGCGGTCTCGGCGATGGCTTTTCTATTGATGTGGGATGGTGAACTTAACCAGTTCGATGGGGTAATCCTGGTCGTGACCCTGGTGGGGGTGCTGGGATGGATGATCTATACCGCCAAGACCGGGGCTGCAGACCCCATCGCCGGGGAATTTGATGCGGAGATTCCGCACGATATACCCACCCAAAAGGCGATTGTCCTGCTCCTGGTAGGGTTGATATTTCTGCTTTTGAGTTCCCGACTGCTTGTATGGGGTGCCTCGAATGTGGCATCTGCACTGGGCGTCAGTGATGTCATCATCGGGTTGACCATCGTTGCCATCGGCACCAGCCTGCCTGAATTGGCCGCCAGTATCACCAGTGCTCTGAAAGGGGAGGATGACCTCGCCATCGGCAATGTCATCGGCTCCAATCTCTATAATCTGCTGGCGGTACTGAGTATCCCGGGCTTGGTGGCGCCAGGAGTCTATTCGCCTGAGGTCATGGAGCGTGATCTTCCGGTGATGATGGTGCTTACCATTTTCCTCTTCTTTATGGGGCACGGTCTGGGTAAACAGGGGCGTATCAACCGTCTGGAGGGATTGCTCCTGCTGCTCTGCTTCATCGGCTATCAGTCTCTGCTCTTTCTGTCACTGGTGAATGCCTGATCTATGGATGTTTCAAACCTTATGTGAGTGAGTTGTCCAATGACCAAAGCCACAAGTCCAACAATAGATGAGATGGTTCGGATGATCGATCTGGGCAGGGCGGTGATCGAAACTGAGGCTGATGCAGTCCAATCGCTGATTCCCAGGTTGGGCGATGAATTTGCCCTGGCATGCAGTTATCTTCTCCATTGCCAGGGCAGGATTGTCGTTATCGGAATGGGTAAATCGGGTCATATCGGCAATAAGATCGCTGCGACCCTGGCCAGTACCGGCAGCCCGGCCTTTTTTGTTCATCCGGGTGAGGCAAGCCACGGTGATCTCGGAATGATAACGCCTCAGGATGTGGTCCTGGCGCTGTCCAACTCAGGGGAGACCGGCGAGCTACTGGTCATCCTGCCCCTGCTTAAGCGACTGGGTGCGCCCTTGATCGCCATGACCGGGAAACCTGACTCGACGCTGGCAAGAGAATCCGAGGTGCATATCGATGTCAGCGTTCAGAAGGAGGCCTGTCCCCTGGGCTTGGCTCCGACATCAAGCACGACTGCGGCATTGGTGATGGGTGATGCGATGGCGGTTGCTTTGCTGCAGGCACGGGGTTTTACCGCCAAGGATTTCGCCCTCTCCCATCCGGGAGGCACCCTGGGAAGGCGGTTGCTTTTACGGGTCAGTGATATAATGCATGCGGACAGGTCTTTGCCGTCGGTCGGTCTCGATGCCACATTGCATGAGGCGTTGGAAGTGATGTCGGCCAAAGGCCTGGGTATGACCGCGATAGTGGATCCGGGGGGTGGAGTGGCCGGAGTCTATACCGATGGCGACCTGCGGCGTACTTTGAACAAGCCTATAGATATACACAATGTCAAGGTGAGTGAGGTCATGACCAGGGACTGCCTGACCGTATTTCCCGAGATGCTGGCTGCAGAAGCCTTGCAGATGATGGACGAGAAAAAGATTAACGGCCTGCTGGTTATCGATGAAAAACAGCAACTGATCGGTGCATTCAATATGCATGATCTGCTTAGAGCCGGTGTGATGTAGCGGGGTAGAGAAAGTGCAGGATATACATGCCAAGGCCAGTGGTGTGAAACTGGTCATCTTTGATGTCGATGGTGTACTGACCGATGGTGGTCTGTTCCTCGGTGATGACGGTCAGGAGTATAAGTCGTTCAACTCCAGGGATGGTCACGGTATGAAGATGTTGCAGAAATCGGGTGTGGTAATCGGCATTATCACCGGCCGAAGCTCTGAGGTCGTGCGTATCCGCATGAAGAGTCTGGGTATCGAGCATGTCTATCAGGGTAAGCTGGACAAACTGCCGGCCTATGAGGAGTTGCGCAATAAACTGGGCCTTTCGGATGACCAGGTGGCCTATGTGGGTGATGATGTCGTCGATCTGCCCATCATGCGGCGTGTCGGATTGGCCATCGCCGTGAATGACGCCCATCCCTTTGTTCTTCAGCACGCCCACTGGCAGACACGCCACAACGGTGGGCGTGGCGCCGCCAGGGATGTTTGCGAGATGGTGCTCGAGGCCCAGGGTAATCTTAAAACTGAGTTGGACAGCTATCTTTGAAGCGTCAATTCATCGGTCTTTTTTTTATAGGTGCGGCGCTGCTGAGCCTGGGCTGGTGGATGAATAGGTTGATGCAGCCGGAAGAGACCCGAACGCCGGGTGTTAGGCACAATCCCGATTCTTACGCCGAGGGGTTGGTTGTGCAAACCTACGATGAACAGGGCGCACTCAAACAGCGACTGCAGTCTCGGGGGATGAGGCATTTTGAAAAAACCGGGATTACCGAACTGCAACAACCGGTTCTCTGGCATTACAACCAACAGAGCCCCCCTTTGCAGATGCGGGCGCAGGATGGTCTGATCAGGCGCAGTGAAGAGAGTCTCCATCTTGCCGGGGGTGTGGTTATCGATCGTACTGGCGGTGCGGACACGGCACCGCTGCATATTGTCACGCAGGATTTGACTCTGCACTTTGAAGATTCATTTGCTACAACCGGTGGTCCGGTACGCATCGAGAGTGATGACCAATGGATGACGGCAACAGGTATGGAGGCCTGGCTGAAGGAACCGCTACGGCTCAAACTGCTGCATGAGGTGCGAGGCTATTATGAATTCCGATAGAATGAAATGCGTTGTGACCTGCCTGGTGTTGCTGCTGATCATTTGGGCGCCGGGGCATGCGTTGGAAAGTGACAAGGATCAACCCATGCATCTGGAAGCTGACAGCCTTTCCGTCGATGAGGCATCCGGTGTGGTGCTATATGAGGGAAGTGTCGAGATCACCCAGGGCAGTCTGAGGATTTGGGCCGATCGGCTGTGGATCCATCGTCGCCAGGGCAAAACGGAGAAGGTCATCGGTGAAGGAAGTCCCGTTCGCTTTCGTCAGTTGACGGAGAAAGGGGATGAGGAGGTTCATGGTAAAGCCCGGCGTGTGGAGATCAATGCGGAGCGTGACGAATTGCTGTTGATCGATGATGCATCGCTTGAGCAGGGTGGCAACCGTTTTCGCAACGACCGGATTATCTACAACCGCGCCAAGGCAATGGTCAAGGCGGGTACAAGCGCGCAAGGTAAGCAACGCGTGCAGGTTGTCATCGAGCCAAACAAGCAGCCATGAGTCAGCTACATGCCAAGGCGCTTCAAAAGCAGTATGGTAAACGCAATGTCGTGGATGGCGTCTCACTCAGCGTGAACAGCGGTGAAGTGGTCGGGTTACTGGGACCCAATGGGGCCGGTAAGACCACCAGTTTCTATATGATCGTCGGCCTGATCCCGGTGGATCATGGCGAGATACTTCTCGATGGGGAGGTTCTGACCGATCGGGCCATGCATATGCGAGCGCGTAGCGGTATCGGCTATCTGGCGCAGGAGCCATCGGTATTTCGACGGCTTACGGTTGAGCAGAACATTGTAGCGATTCTGGAGACAGTGGAGGGTCTGGATGCCGGCAAGCGCCGTGAAATGTGTGACCGGCTGTTGCGGGAATTCGGTATCGATCACTTGCGGGACAGTCTCGCAATGAGCCTCTCGGGGGGTGAGCGCAGGCGTCTGGAGATTGCCAGAGCCCTCTCCGTCCAGCCGCGCTTTATTCTATTGGATGAGCCTTTCGCCGGTGTCGATCCTATCGCTGTCGTCGATATCAAAAAGATCATTCAACATCTCAAGGCTCTGCAGATAGGCGTTCTGATTACGGATCATAATGTTAGAGAGACACTGGATATCTGTGATCGGGCCTATATCATCAATAGCGGTCAAGTGCTGGCTGCGGGCTCCACGAATGAGATTCTTCAGAATGATGAGGTGCGAAGTGTCTATCTTGGCGAAGATTTTTCCATGTAGAGATGGTTTCGTGGGAGTAATTCAACCTATTGATTTTAAATGGATTCCTAGATTGTTCATGGAATCTTGCAGTGACCGGTTTTTGCTTTCTGGCGGGATTTAGGGGAGAAAATCTTTTTCCTCAATGGGTTTTTTTAGCTAGAATGAAGTTAAAGACATACAAATAACATACCAGGTCCAAAGATATCATCTGCGATGAAGCAGGCGCTACAGCTCCGACTCGGACAACATCTCACCATGACACCACAGTTGCAGCAGGCAATACGCCTGCTGCAACTGTCTGCTCTCGATCTCAGTCAGGAGGTTCAGGAGGTGATCGAGACCAATCCCATGCTTGAAGCAGAGGAAGAGTTCGGTCAACAAAACAGCACTCAGGAGAGTGAGGACGCTGACAACGGGGCGGTGGATAATTCAGCGGCAGCTGGTTCGAGCAGTAACGACATCAACAATGAACGTGAAATCCAGACTGATGCGTCCCAGGTGACTGAAGAACTGCCGGTCGACAGTGAATGGAGCGATGTCTATGACAGCTATCAGCCGACGACGGGCGGCGGTAGCGAGAGTAATGACCACGACTATTTGATACAGAACAGTAGCGCCACGACGCTACAAGACCATTTGTTGTGGCAGATGAATCTGACTCCCTTCACTCCCCAGGATATCTATGTTGCCACAGCCATCATCGACAGCATCAACGAGGATGGTTATTTCACCGGCGATCTGGAGGAGGTGCTGCAGTCGCTGAACGATGAAGAGGCCACCCTTGACGATATCAAAGCGGTCTTGCATCGAATACAGGCATTCGATCCACCCGGTGTCGGCGCTCAGGATCCTCGGGACTGCCTGCTTATCCAGTTGAATCAACTGTCCGAATCGACCCCCCATCTACAATCTGCAATCAGGCTCTGCAAGGATCATTTCAACCTCCTGACCGCGCAGGACCAGAACCAGATCATGCGTAGGATGAAGATCGATCAGGACGAGCTGGCGGCTGTGATGCAGCTGATTCGTACGCTCAATCCCCATCCGGGTACACTCATTGCGAGCAGCGAGCCTGAATATGTCGTACCTGACGTGTTCGTGAGTAAGCGCAACGGTCGATGGGTGGTTGAACTAAATGGCGAGGTGACCCCGAAACTGCGGGTAAACACCGGCTATGCCAATCTGATCAGACGCGCGGACCAGAGTAAAGACAATACTTTTTTGAAGAACCATCTGCAGGAGGCCCGGTGGTTCATTAAGAGCCTGATGAGCAGAAACGAAACTATTTTACGCGTGGCGAGTAAAATCGTAGAGTATCAACGGGGGTTCTTTGAGCATGGAGAGGAGGCGATGAAACCTCTGGTATTGAGGGATATCGCCGAAGCGCTGGAGATGCATGAATCGACGATTTCCCGCGTGACTACACAGAAGTATATGCATACACCCAGGGGTACGCTGGAGTTCAAGTATTTCTTTTCCAGCCATGTCAGCACCAGTGCGGGAGGTGAGTGCTCGTCTACAGCAATTCGTGCACTGATAAAAAAAATGATTGCCGCTGAGATTCCCAACAAGCCTCTCAGTGACAATAAGATTGCCGCCCTCTTGTCCGATCAGGGTATCGAAGTTGCCCGTCGGACAGTGGCAAAGTACCGTGAGTCGATGGGTATTCCACCGTCGAACGAACGTAAACGTCTGATATAGGAGTTGAATGCGCGACTGATCACCCGCTGTTGACAGTAATCCCTTTGCGGATGCAACCAGGCACAAGGCTTATGAGGATTGCCAAACAGCATATACTGTAAATGTGGCTTGTCGCCATTTAGTCATGTCAGGCAGGGTGATGGGTAACCTCATCTAAGATAGGAGAAAATTATGCAAATTAGCGTGACCGGTCATCATGTGGATGTAACCAATGCCTTGAAAAGCTATGTCGATAGTAAATTTGAGCGCCTGGAGCGCCATTTCGATAATGTGATAAATGTTCACGTTATCCTGAGTGTGGAAAAAATGAGGCAGAAGGCAGAAGCTACAATGCAAGTGAACGGTGCGAGTGTTTATGCGGATTCTGTACAGGAAGACATGTATGCAGCTATAGATCTGCTTACGGACAGGTTGGATAGACAGGTGCTGAAGCATAAGGAGAAAATGAAAAGTCATCGCGCCGGAAGCGGCGTAAAATATGCGTCTGAGTAACACGGGCTGATTGAACTGGCGAGGTTTCCATGTTTCCAAACGGTTATCTTGTGGAAGAACGGATCGGTTGCAATGTGGAGGCGGCCAGCAAGAAGCGCGTATTGGAACAGCTCGGTCAGCGACTGGCCGAGGCTGTTCCGGATCTCAATCAAGATATGGTTTTTGATGCGCTCCTTGAGCGTGAAAGGCTGGGCAGTACCGGTTTGGGCAAGGGTATAGCACTTCCCCATGCCCGCATGCCGCATATCACCGAGGCGCTCGCGGCGTTTGTTCAGCTGCCGGAGGGAATCGATTTCGATGCCATCGACAATCAACCGGTTGATCTTGCCTTCGCCATGTTGGTGCCGGAAGAGGCGACCGATGAGCATCTGCAATTGTTAGCCAAACTGGCGCAGATGTTCGACGATCACGATTTCTGTAGTGAGTTGAGGCAAGCGACAACTGCGCAAGATCTTTATCAACTGATCCAGCAACGGGAAGCTATAATCTCCTCTTAATGAAGCCAATCTATACCATTCGGGATCTCTATGAAGAGCTGGCCGGCGAGCTTTCGCTGAGCTGGAATGGTGAAGGGGGCGACACTGAGATCGTTCTGGATATTGAATCTCAACATGGAAAGCCACCCGCAGGTCCCCTGAATCTGGTTCGGCCCAATCAGATCCAGGTTATCGGGCCACCGGAAAGGGAACATCTGTTGAATGATAGAAAGGATGTCTATCATGATTATCTACAGGTACTGTTCAAGGCTTCCCCCGCATCGCTTATATTCACCGATGGATTGAAACCGCTTCAGGAATGTGAAGAGCAGGCGCTGGAAAGGAGTATTGCGCTTTTCTATACCCCTCAACCAGACAATCAGGTGATAAATCGCCTGTTGGAACGTTTCAGTCAGCCGGTGGGTGAAAAACTGCTGGTGCACGGGGTCTACATGGAAGTCCTTGGTAGGGGCCTTTTGCTCAGCGGTGATCCGGCGATCGGTAAAAGCGAGCTCGCATTGGCGTTGATTTCTCGGGGTCATTGTCTGATCGCCGATGATGCAACAGAGATCTACAAGTCCGCCAGCAATACACTTATCGGCCGTTGTCCAAAGGTGTTGCAGGACTTCCTGGAAGTACGTGGTTTAGGGATGATTAATATCCGCGCCATGTTCGGCAACAGTGCTATAAAACCCAACAAAGAGTTGCATTTGATCATTGACCTGCTGCACTTCGATGACAAGAAACTGCACGAAATGGACCGCCTCGAAGGTTGCCATTCGACACGTTCCATGCTGGGGGTCGATATACCGCAGACGAGCCTGCCGGTAGCCGCCGGTCGAAATCTGGCTATTTTGGTGGAGACTGCCGTGCGGCAGCATATGTTGATGCTTGATGGTTATAACGCCACACAGGACTTCATCGATCGTCAACAAATCTATATCGATCAGGATCAATAAGAGACAACCATGTCCGAGGGGATCAAACTGCAAATCGTCAGCGGCATGTCGGGTTCAGGCAAGACCATAGCCCTGCATACCCTGGAGGACATGGGCTATTACTGCATCGATAATCTGCCGATTTCGCTGTTGATCTCGATGGCTGATCATCTTATCGGCAATCCGGAGGCCATTTTCAACAAGACCGCGGTGAGCATCGATGCCCGCAGTCAGTCGAGTCAGCTATCCACGCTGCCGGAGATGGTGGAGAATATCCGGCGGTGCGGGCTTGACTGTAAAATGCTGTTTCTTGATACCAAAGCCGATACATTGATCAAGCGTTTCAGCGAGACCCGTCGTAAACATCCTTTGACGAATGAGCAGCGCTCACTGCCAGAGGCAATTCGTTATGAACGGGAGTTGCTGTCGCCAGTGATCGAAGCGGCAGACCTGCGACTTGATACCACCTATACCAATCTTCATGAGCTGCGTGACCTGGTGCGACACCGTATCGGGGGGGATGAGGGCAGGGTATCGATTCTGTTCGAATCCTTCGGCTTCAAGCACGGTCTGCCCAGGGATGTCGATTTTGTGTTTGATGCCCGCTGTCTGCCGAATCCCTATTGGCAGGAAGAACTCCGCGCCTACAATGGTATGGAGGCACCGGTAGCGGACTATCTGTCGGCTCATCAAGAGGTGACCGGCATGCTTTCCGACATGATCGATTTCCTGGCCCGCTGGATACCGGCATTCGAGGCGGATGGGCGTAGCTATCTCACTATTGCCGTGGGATGTACGGGGGGTCAGCATAGGTCCGTGTTTTTAGTGGAACGGCTGGCAAAACACTTTTCTGAGGCGGGTTTGGATGTCATGAGCCGACATCGGGAACTGTCATGACCATCGGCCTGCTGCTCATCACTCACAGCAGGATCGGGGACGCAATGCTGGAGACCGCGGGGAAGATGCTTGAAGGTGCGCCACTGGCTGTTGAGACTCTGCCTGTCGGCATCGACAGCAATCCTGAGAAACTTGTCCAACAGGCCAGCGGGCTGATCGAGCGGCTGGACCAGGGCCAGGGGGTGTTGGTGTTTACCGATATGTATGGTTCCACACCAAGCAACATCGCCTGCAGTTTGGCGGAAAAGGGGCGGGTAAATGTGATTTCGGGTATCAATCTGCCGATGCTGATACGAACCCTCAATTATCAAACCATGGATCTCGACGGGTTGACCGAGAAGGCGGTGAGTGGCGGGAAAGAGGGAATAATCTGCTGTGAAACCCTTAATAAATAGCGAAGCGTATGTTGGATAAAGAGATAGAAATCATAAACAAATTGGGATTGCATGCCCGCGCGGCGGCAAAACTGGTGAGCTGTGCCAACAGCTTCTCGAGCGATGTTTTTCTGAATCGTAACGGTCAGCGCGTGAACGGTAAGAGCATTATGGGCGTTATGATGCTGGCAGCCAATCAGGGCTCCACATTGCATCTTGAGATTAAAGGTAGTGATGAGCAGGAGGCAATGCAGGCATTGATCTCTCTGATCAACGAACGATTCGGAGAGGATCAGTGACGCTATCCTGCCAGGGTATAGGTATCAACACCTCTCGCGAAGTCGCGATAGGTGATGTCTATCTGCTGCAACAGGGTATTCCGGAGGTTACTCATCGTGAGATCAGCGAGGATTTGATTCAGAGTGAAATCGAACGCTTCGAAAACGCCCTGCATATCACCAGCAACCACCTGCGTCTGGTGCGCGAACAGATACCGACCAACACGGCATTGGATATCAGTGAATTCATCGATACCCACCTGTTGATGTTGGAGGACTATGCCATCAGTCAGGCGACGATCAATCTCATCAGGGAGAATCTGTTTAGTGCCGAGTGGGCGTTGAAGGTACGCAGGGATGAGTTGGTCAGGGTGTTCGACGAGATGGATGATCCCTACCTGCGAACCCGCAAGGATGATGTGGATCATGTGGTGGGTCAGGTGCAGTTTGTACTCGCGGGGGGCAAGCCGCAACAACAGACTGACCTGAATGGGCGGATCGTGGTGGCCAAGGACCTGACGCCCGCCGAGACCATCATGATGAAGAACCAGGGTGTCGTTGCCTTCGTTACCGAATTTGGCGGCCCTCTCTCTCATACCGCGATTCTAGCGCGCAGTCTGGGAATTCCTGCGGTTGTGGGTATTCACCAGGCGACCTCTCTGTTCAGGCATGGGGAACAGTTGGTGGTCGATGGGGCGCAGGGTGTGGTGCTTGCGGACCCAACACCGCGAATCCTCGACTATTATCGCCACCGCATCGAGGAGAGGCGTCTCAGAGAGGAGGAGCTGCGGCGCCGAGTCGATCTGCCGGCACTCACGATTGATGGTGAACAGATCTTTTTGCACGCGAATATTGAACTGCCGGAAGATATTGAGACCACACTCGATAACAGAGCAGATGGTGTGGGTCTGTTCCGCACCGAGTTTCTCTTTATGAACCGGCCGACACCGCCGATGGAAGAGGAGCAATTGGAGGCTTATCGAGAAGCCGTCAAGGGTTTGGGCGGTATCCCCCTCACCATCCGTACCCTTGATTTGGGCATGGACAAGACCACCGGCAATATCACTGACTCAGGCTGTATGCCGGCTATCAATCCTGCCTTGGGCCTGCGTGCGATTCGACTGTGCCTGAAGGAGCCCGAGTTGTTCATACCGCAACTCAGGGCAATTCTGCGTGCCTCCGCCGAGGGGCCGGTGAGATTGATGCTGCCGATGCTGTCGGGGATCCAGGAACTGAAACAGGCTTTGCGGATGATCGAGAGGACCAAGGAGGAGCTGCGTAACGCGGATTTACCCTTTGATGTCGATATCCCGATAGGCGGGATGATTGAAGTGCCGGCTGCGGCGTTGGCGGCTGACAGCTTTGCCCGCCACCTCGATTTTCTCTCGATCGGTACCAATGACCTGATTCAATATACCCTGGCGGTCGACCGCATGGATGAGGAGGTGAATTTCCTCTTCGACCCGCTCCACCCTTCTGTGCTCCATCTGATACAGCGAACCATCGATGCTGCCAACAGGGCGGGTATTCCAGTCAGTATGTGCGGCGAGATGGCGGGTGAACCCCGCTATGCAAGACTATTGATCGGTATGGGACTGCGCGAGTTGAGTATGCAGCCCAGCGCACTGCTCGAAGCCAGGGAGTTGGTGAGGCAGTCATCACTTTCAACGTTGCAGCAGCGTACCACAGAATTTTTCAGGCAGCTTGAAGCCAGTGGCGACAGCGGGCATTTCGATAGCCTGTTCGATTGAGTCAACTCCGCCTTCCGGCGTGTCTGTCAGCACTTTGATCGCGTTTTCCATGAGTGCAGAGAGATCCAGGAGGAGGTTTAATCGGGTCTTTCATGACATAAATTACAGCTCACCGGTGTGCCTTTGGCAACGAAGCGGGTCCTCTCTCCGTCATCATCACTGAGAAAGGTTCGGTCGGCCGCTGTCATCTAGAGGACAGTCCCCGCCAGGTTCTGACTGGTAGTGTTGATGGAGCCATTACTATCCGCAATGGCCAGGTAGTGGACATTGACGCTCGATGCATCGAGGATACGGGGTGTTGCCCCACGCTCGATTACCTGGGTATGTATGACATTGAAGGGCGGAAGGATGACGAAGGTCGAGTAGTCCAGATCGGCGCAGTGCATGCCCAGATCGTTGAGTGCCGATACGCGATGACTGTGAGACACCCGATCCGTCATGGTGGCCATCATCATCATCGCCGAGATGGTTCATTTGGGAATTATATCCAAAAAAATACCGTACTGACTGCACCTGTTTATATTGTCGACCGCCATTCTATATCCGGCGGTGATTTCGTTAGGCTCGGTATAGTTGAAATCTATCTGATGGGCTTCACATGCCAGATTTTTTCAGCATACTCCTGGATGGTGCGATCGCTGGAAAAATAGCCCATACGGGCGGTGTTGAGAATTGCCCGCCTGTTCCATTCGGCGGTGTTGAGATACAGTTGGTCAGCCCGGTCGCTTACTTCAAGGTAGCTCTTGAAATCGGCGATTACCTTGAAATGATCGTTGTTGAGAAGATTGTCGGTGATCATACGAAAGCGTGCCGGTTCTTCCGGTGAAAAGAAGCCGTTGGCGATCATGTCGATGATACGTTTCAATACCGGATCCGAATCGTAATAACGCCGGGGCTGGTATCCCTGACGATTGAGTCTTGCAATATCTTCTGTCGTCAAACCGAATATGAAAATATTGTCTGCGCCGATATTCTCATGCATCTCTACATTGGCGCCGTCCATGGTTCCCATGGTCAGGGCGCCATTGAGGGCAAGTTTCATGTTGCCGGTACCCGATGCCTCCATGCCGGCTGTGGATATCTGTTGCGAAAGTTCCGCCGCGGGGATGATATCCGAAGCGGTGGTAACGTCGTAATTGGGGATGAAAAGTATCTTCAGGCGATCGCTGACAGCCGGGTCGTTGTCGATGACGTCGGCCACATCATTGATGAGGCGGATAATCAGTTTCGCCATGGTATAGCCGGGTGCCGCCTTACCCCCGAACAGGATGATGCGTGGCACGTGATTGGCGTTGGGATCATCCAGCAGGCGATTGTAGAGGGCTATGGCGCGAAACAGGTTGAGCAGTTGACGCTTGTATTCGTGAATTCTCTTAACCTGTACGTCGAATAGCATGTTTGAGTCAACCTTGCTGTCCAAATAGTACAGGATCAACTTGGCAAGGCGCTGTTTGTTTGCCTGCTTGACGGCGCAAAACTTCTCCTGGAAGGTGCTGTCTTCGGCCAGTGATTCAAGCTGTTTGATCTGGCTGATGTCTCTGATCCATTCCGGGCCGATGGCATCACTGATCAGTGTTGAGAGTCCCCGGTTGGATTGATAGAGCCAGCGTCGTGGTGTAATCCCGTTAGTGATGTTGATGATCTTGCCGGGATAGAAGCTGTTGAAATCCTTAAAGGTTGATTTGCGCAGAAGCTCACTGTGGAGTGCCGAGACGCCATTCACCTTATGACTGCCGATGATCGCCAAGTGGGCCATGCGAATTCGCCGTCCGTTGCCTTCATCGACGATGGAGAGGCGGCGCAAGATATCCATGTCCCCCGGGTGGAGGTGGCCGAGTATCAGCAGAAAACGCCGGTTGATCTCCATTATCAACTGCAGGTGCCTTGGCAGCAGTTGTTCGAAGATATCCACCGGCCATGTCTCCAGCGCTTCGGGCAGCAGGGTGTGGTTGGTGTATGAGAAGACCCGGGTGGTGATCTCCCAGGCGGGTTGCCATTCGAGGTGGTGCTTGTCCATCAGCAGTCGCATCATCTCCGGGATGGCGATGGCCGGGTGAGTGTCGTTGAGTTGGATTGCCACCTTGTCCGGTAGATCGCTCAGACTGTCATGATCGGTGAAGAAGCGGCGTAGGATATCCTTCAACGAGGCGCAGACGAAAAAGTATTGCTGCTTCAGCCGCAAGTGCTTGTTCATGGTGGAGCTGTCGTTGGGATAGAGTACCTTGGAGATGTTCTCGGACAGGGTTTTGCCGACGACGGCCTCGGTATACTCTCCCTTATTGAACCGGTTTAGGTCGAAGTCCTCATAGGCCTTGGCGCTCCACAGTCGGAGATTGTTGACGGTGTCGTTTTTATAACCGGGTATCGGGGTGTCATAGGCCTGGGCGATCACAACGTCACCCTCTATCCAATCAAAATGGCGCCGGCCTGTCGTATCCTGATACTCCATGACTCGCCCGCCGAAGCGGACCCGGTAGGAGACCTCCGGGCGGGGAAACTCCCAAGGGTTATCGTGTATCAGCCAATTTTCCGGCAGCTCGACCTGGCAGCCGTTTTCGATTTTCTGTCTGAACATGCCATATTCAAAACGGATACCATAGCCGTATCCGGGTATGTTCAAACTGGCCATGGAGTCGAGAAAGCAGGCGGCCAGACGGCCGAGTCCGCCATTCCCCAGTGCCGCGTCATGCTCAAGGCTGCGTAGTCGCTCTAGCTCGATACCGAGTTTATGCAGGGCCTCGGTGCAGGCATCGTGGATGTCCATATTCAACAGGCTGTTGATCAGACTGCGCCCGATGAGAAATTCCATCGACAGGTAGTAGACCCGCTTGGCATCGTGCCTGTAGTAGTTGCGTTGGGTCTCCATCCAGCGCTCGATCAGGCGGTCGCGTATTACATGGCTGAAGGCCATCATCCAATCATGATCCGTTGCGGTGTAGGGATCCTTGCCTATTGTGTAGACGAGGTGGTTGGAGACTGATCGCTGTATATCCTTTGGATCAGAGCCTAAAAAATCATATTTGAAAGCGCTGTGTTTGATGTTGCTCATGACAGATGCAGTTCGATATTGGTTGCCGGATTGACAATAAACGGGTATCGACTCCCGCATATAACTTAAATATAACGCAAATAAAAAATAACCTATTGAAGATAGTGTGGATGAAGTGCTACTTAACAGTGCCGTGACGCAGTTGCTGGAGTCGGGGGATTCGCAACAGCAACGGTAACACCAGAGGATAGATGAGCAGCCCCAGGATATCCGCCACCAAATCCCAGGTGGAGAATATTCGATGAGGCATTAAGGCTTGCACTATCTCGATGAAGAGACCATAACCGAAGAGCGGTAGATATTTAGCCGGCTTCCATTTTGATTGCGGCCATGAAAAATCGACCAGAAAGGCAAGCACGAAAAAGGCCGCGATATGGGACAGCTTGTCATTGAACTCTGTAACGACGGGGGTATCCAGGGGCGTGAACGCGAGATAGCTGATCACCAGAAGCGCCATTGCCAGCAGTACACGAATGGTGTGTGTGCTGAAGATGGAGGCAGCCGTAGCAACCCAATGCTTCAATCGCGCTCTTCCCTGGCAATCGCACGGTATGCGATGTCGGTGCGGTAATAGACATCATCCCAATGGATAGAGCGGGTCAATGCGTAGGCGCTCTGTTGTGCCGATGTGACGCTTTCTCCCAGGGCGACGGCACATAATACCCGTCCACCTGTGGTGACGACCCTGTCGTCATCCAGCCTGGTGCCTGCGTGGAAGACTTTACAGGAGGGGTCGGCGGATTCAGGGAGGCCGCTGATGACCTTGCCTTTTTCATAGGGGCCTGGATAGCCGCCAGCCGCCAGCACAATACCCACGGAGGCTCTGGAATCCCATTCGGTCCGCTCCTTGTCAAGCCTTCCATCCAGTGCGGCCAGGCAGTGCGCAACCAGGTCGGAACGCATGCGTAACATGATCGGTTGTGTCTCGGGGTCGCCAAAGCGACAATTGTATTCGATAACCTTGGGTGTGCCGTCCGCGGCAATCATCAATCCGGCGTAGAGGAATCCGGTATAGGGCATGCCCTCCTCGGCCATGCCCTTGACGGTGGGCCGGATTACCTGCTGCATGATCCTCTCATAGATGGTGTCATCGACCACGGGTGCTGGAGAGTAGGCGCCCATCCCGCCGGTATTGAGACCGGTATCGCCATCCCCCACGCGCTTGTGGTCCTGGCTGGTTGCCATCGGCAGGATATTAATACCGTCGGCCATGACAATGAAACTGGCCTCTTCACCTTCCAGGTACTCCTCGATGACCACGCGATGACCGGCTTCGCCGAAGGCATTGCCCGCCAGCATGTCGCGGACCGCTGATTCAGCGGTAGAGAGGTCCATGGCGACAATGACGCCTTTTCCGGCCGCCAGACCATCCGCCTTGATGACGATGGGAGCGCCAACTTGCTTGAGATAGCTCAGCGCAGCATCGATCTCGGTGAAGGTCCGGTAGCTGCCGCTGGGAATGTCGTGGCGTGCGAGGAAGTCTTTGGTGAAGGATTTAGAGCCCTCCAGTTGCGCCGCATCCTTGCTTGGCCCGAAACAGCGCAGACCGGCTGCCTCGAAGGCATTGACGATACCATTCACCAGCGGCGCTTCCGGGCCGACAATGGTCAGTCCTATTTGTTCGGCCTTCGCGAATTCGATCAGTTCATCGATCGAGCCGGCTTCGATCTCCACATTCTCGAGCTTCTTTTCGAGGGCCGTGCCGGCATTTCCGGGGGCGACAAAGACCTTATCCGCCAGATCCGATTGTGCGGCTTTCCAGGCAAGGGCGTGTTCACGGCCGCCCGAACCGATGACCAGAATATTCATCAGTGACGGAAGTGGCGCATACCGGTGAATACCATCGCCATGCCATGCTCATCGGCGGCGGCGATCGCCTCATCGTCGCGCATCGATCCGCCGGGCTGAATGACGGCGGTAATGCCGACCTCCGCGGCATTGTCTATGCCGTCGCGGAATGGGAAGAACGCATCCGAGGCCATCACAGAGCCCTTGACATCAAGCGAGGCGTGTTCCGCTTTGATTGCGGCGATACGCGCAGAGTTGACCCGACTCATCTGACCGGCGCCGACACCGATGGTCATGCCGTCCCTGCCATAGACGATGGCGTTCGACTTGACGAACTTGGCGACGCGCCAGGTGAACGACAGATCACGCATCTCCTGCTCTGTGGGATGCCTTTGGGTCACAACCTTGATGTGGTGGGTCAGCTGCAGATCGGCATCCTGGACCAGCAGGCCGCCATTGACCCGCTTGTATTCGGTGCGGTGGATCGCCTCACTGAGCCATTCGCCACACTCCAGCAGGCGTACATTTTTCTTGCTGCTGACAGCCTCGATGGCTGCCGCCGAGATCTTTGGTGCGATGATCACTTCAACGAACTGGCGGTCGATGATGGCTTTTGCCGTCTCCCCGTCCAGTTCACCGTTAAAGGCGATAATGCCGCCAAACGCCGACTCGGGATCGGTAGTGTAGGCGCGATCATAGGCCTCCAGCATGTTGGCGCCATATGCCACACCACAGGGATTGGCATGTTTGACGATGACGCAGGCGGGTCCCTCGTCAAAACTCTTGACACACTCCAACGCGGCGTCGGTATCACCGATATTGTTGTACGAGAGCTCCTTGCCCTGCAGTTGTTTGGCCGTGGCCACGCTCGCCTCATCGATCCTATGCTCGACGAAGAATGCTGCTTTCTGATGGGGGTTCTCCCCATAACGCATAGTCTGTGCCTGGTTGAATTGAAGGGACAGCGTGCGTGGAAAATCGCTGACCTCATCACCCAGACGCGAGCCAAGGTAGTTGGCAATGGCGGCATCGTAGCGGGCTGTATGCTCGAAGGTCTTTACCGCAAGGTCGAATCGGGTGGCACTGCTCAATTCGTTGTTGTGGTCCCTCATTTCATGCAGCACCCTGTCATAGTCGAGTGCGTCGACGATCACCGTTACATCCTTGTGATTCTTGGCCGCTGCGCGAAGCATGGTGGGACCGCCGATATCGATGTTTTCCATTGCCGTCGGAAGATCGCAATCGGGATCGGACACTGTCTCTTCGAAGGGGTAGAGATTGACCACGATCAGGTCGATGCCACCGATACCGTTCTCTTTCATGACGCCGTCATCAATACCTCGTCGTCCGAGTATTCCACCGTGAATTTTTGGGTGCAGGGTCTTGACCCGGCCATCCATCATTTCCGGATAGCCGGTATATTCTGAGACTTCGATGACCGGGATATCATTTTGCGTCAGCAGTTTTGCGGTACCGCCAGTTGAAAGGATCTCAATCTTGTTGTCAGCAAGATTACGGGCAAATTCCACAATCCCGCTCTTGTCTGAAACACTTATCAGGGCGCGTTTAATCGATGCCATATTGAAGATTCCAAGTAAGTGTAAGCCGGCTTCAGTCGAGGTCGTATTGTGAGAGTTTCTTGCGCAAGGTGCTTCGACTGATACCTAGAATGGATGCTGCCTGGGACTGGTTGCCGCCGGTATGCTTCATGACGCTTTCGAGTAATGGCGCCTCCACCTCGTTCATCACCAGTCTATAGAGATTGTTTGCGCCATGCCCGTCAAGGTTTTTGAAATAACGCTGCATTGCATCACTGACACACTGGCGTAAGGGTTCTGATTTCTTACTGTGTGTGACTGTCAGATATTCTTGATTCTCTTTTTTGCTAAGAACCGCATCAGTCATCATGCCGCCAATTCCCCATTGTTTTGTAGGCATTCAAAATAGTTACGTATAGCCTGCAGTTGTTGTTCCGCAGACTCCGTGTAGTTTATTTTGTTCCTAAAAACCGCGCCGTCAGGGCGCCCCCTGCTGTACCAGGCGATATGCTTGCGCGCAATACGTATGCCAAGGTACTCCCCATAAAAATCATATAGTTGCCTGACATGTCCGAGTAGGATGCCGGCAACCCATTCGAGATCAGGTTCCGGCATCTCCCTGCCGGTGTGCAGATAGTGGTTGATCTCATCAAAAATCCAAGGGCGTCCTTGCGCAGCGCGACCTATCATCAGGGCATCGGCCCCGGTTCGTTTTATAACGAATGAGGCTTTTTGCGGTGAATCGATATCACCATTCGCGATAATCGGGATGTTGACTGATTGTTTGACGTCGCGGATTGTTTCGTACTCTGCATCACCCGAAAACCCACACGCACGTGTGCGACCGTGAATGGCGAGGGCGCGGATACCTGCTGCTTCCGCAATGGTTGCGATACGTACGCCGTTGCGGTTTTCGGGATCTGTACCTGTGCGGATTTTCAATGTCACAGGTACTTCGACGGCACTGACAACCGCCTCCAATATCTTTCCTACGAGATATTCATCCTCCAGCAACGCAGACCCTGCGGCGCGCTTACAAACCTTTTTTGCCGGGCATCCCATATTGATATCGATTATTTGCGCACCATTGGCGACATTGGCCCGTGCCGCTTCCGCCATCTGATGTGGATCGGAGCCGACGATCTGTACACTGACAGGACTTGTTTCACCTTCGAGATCGAGACGTCGGACAGTCTTTCTTGTTCCTCTTAGGGAGGCATCAGAAGAGACCATCTCCGAAACGGCAAGCCCAGCGCCCATCTCCCTGCAGAGTTGCCGGAAAGGTCTGTCCGTGACGCCGGCCATGGGCGCCAATAGCAGATTGTTCTCTAATTTATAGGGTCCAATTTGCATTCAGAATGCCACTCATCAGGGGGTCCGTCTTGGAGAAGGAGGGTGTGGGATACTACCGCTAAATGTTGGCGGAATCAAAGGCAAATTGAGTATGGATTGATCTGATACAAATGGCATTTGTGGGTCTACCTGTGAATCGGCTGGAAGGGTGGTGAGTAAGCTCTTAAATCTTAGGCAGATATGCAAATGATGGCCTATTACTGGCTATCAGAAGGGGAAATGTAAATTCATTGTATAGAATTTAATTCCTTACTGATGCTGTCTGATAATCAGGTGTCGAACTTTTTTACAGTCACCTGGCCGAATGTCTGTATCTCGATGTGACACCGTTAGGGTTTGCTTATGCCATTGGCCTTTCATTTTCGTGCTGAACTATCGCGGGCGCTTTGTCCGGATAGTGCCGTTGATGCGAAACGCTTAGAGCCACTGTCTCACTGAATCCCGGAATGATTATATTGTTTAAACTATTGTGGTGACTGATGGGCTATGAATCCGGGTGGATACAGTTTTAATAAGGTATGACTGGATTACTAAGATGAGATATTCATTTCAGAGAATGGTGTATAGGGATATTCAGAGTAACGTCAGATGGAGTCGTCGGCACTTTACCATATGAATGACTGTGCCATACGCTACTCACCGATAGGACCTGACAGCAGGAACCGGGATAGTGGAAGAATAGTGGCTATCTGTATTGATCCGACTGACTGAAGCCGCTAAAGGAAGTCGAATTTGAAGCCGGTAACTTCATTGCCCGGGTCTTGCAGTTCGAGTTCCACATGCATGGTTTTTGATTTTGGCATCATCGGGTTGGACTGGTATTGATCGGCCTTGTATTCATCCGGCAGGAAGGTACGTCTTGCTATGATTCTGCCCATATCGTTGTAGAGGCTTAACTGCAGTCTTGGGAAGGGTTGCTGGAAGGCCGCTGCATTCACCATCTCGAGTTTGAGTGACAAAATACCCTCCTTTTCAGGGTGAGCGGTGAGGGCGCGATCACTGATGATTATCTGTTCGGTATCACGGCGTATGGGCACCTCGCAACCCGCCAGGTTGCAGACGCCCTGGAGAATCTGCCTTCCGGCATAGTGAGAGACGAGGCTGTCCCTCAAGTACCATGCGATCTGTCCGCTGAGGGGGAGTAGCAGGAGTAATGAGCCGATAATCCAATAGCCCCTGTAGCGGCTGGTTTGCGGTCTTTCAAGCTCCTCCTCAAATGTAAAGCGGGTCTCCTCATCCAGCGAGTCCCGTGACTGTATAGACTCTTCCTCGATGGGGGTGAGTTCCTGTCCCAGTGGTATGGATTCCGGCGATATCTCTTGCTCGGGCTTTTCGTCCGATGGTATCGATTTTTCCTCAGTGGGAGATTCATCGGCTGTGCCCGTCGATTCTTCTTCACCGGTCGGTACCTCGACCGGGTTTGCCGAGTCAGTACCGGTAATCGGTTCTTCGCTTGATGTGCTCGATTCCGGTTCAGCAAGAGATTCCTTGTCATGGTTATCGAATGAAATAACCTCTGCCAGCCGATTATCCACACCATTTTCTTCTAGAAGCAGAGAGGCGGAATCCCGATCGAGTAGTTCGGACATTTGCGATTCGGTTCCAGCGGCAAAATAATCCGGTTCCGTTTCGAGTCCGTCATCACGCTCAAGAAGGAATTGGTTTTGACTGTCGAATTCAGAACTATTCTCATCCACTTCAAGGATTGATTCTTCACCCAGTTGCTGGACGGGGGGCTCTTCGTCAGCCAAGGCATCAAGTGACTTCTCGACTTCGATGTCACTGACCAAGCTCGATTCTATAACATGCCCATCCGAGGCTGCATCCCCATTCGATGGTCGCGGGGCTGCGGCGCCTCCATTCTGGTCAATTTCCGCCAACGCCTCCTGTAAATCACCATCATTGGTAAATGATGTGGGAGACTCCATAAGTTTATGCAGTGCGTTGAATACATTGTTGCATTGACAGCAGCGTACTTTTCCGTCGGCAGCCTTAAGTTGTTCCGGCGTAATGCGGAACATGGTCAGACAGTGTTGGCACTGGGTAAACATGTGGCGGAATACTTTCTATCTCTGCTTTAATTAAAGTCTGGCTGTTGTAATGGCTAAGGCCACGCAGACCTTATTATGTTTTAAATGGGTATCTTCAGTGGAACAAGGGAACAAATACCTTGCACTATCCAATTGAGCGGTGACGAACCCTGGGTTGGGGTTGGTTTTCAGGTCACCGTTCTAAACCTCTACGTTAGACCGAAGCCAAACGGCAGGCAAGTCCTTTGTGGTAAATTCGGACTGATTTTAGTGGTATCCGCAAGACCTGGATATGGCTGTTCGCTTATTGTGGGGAAGCGTGATCATGAACCCTGAATATAGCGTTCTGTATGGATGATTGAAGCGGCTTGAGGCTGCGGCTCTCTTAGTCGCAGCACTATTGACAGCTGACTGTACCGCTCAATAGCAGCCATTCCTGTTGCCGTTTTGATGCCTCCAGGGACGCAAATTCCTGGTAGGCGGGCGTCACCTCGGCTTGTTGCTCTGCAAGTATACCGGAGAGGGCAAACCGACCGCCGGGTCGGATGAGCCGTGCAAAATCGGGGGCCAGTTGGATCAGCGGGGCAGCGAGAATATTGGCAACCAGCAGGTCGAATGTCCCATTTGGCAGTTCATCCGGCAGGCATGTCAGGAGACGATCCGAAACGCCGTTCTTCTCCGCATTGTCTCTGCTGGCTATCAAGGCCTGTGGGTCATGATCGAGGGCAACGGCGGAGGACGCACCAAGTTTCAGTGCGGCGATCGCCAGGATACCGGAGCCACAACCATAGTCTATGATGTACTTTCCCGCCAGGTCCTGAGCGTCCAGCCATTCCAGGCAGAGCGCAGTGGTGGGGTGCGTGCCGGTACCAAAGGCCAGTCCAGGATCGAGTTTAATCACTACTGCATTCTGTTGATCGATCGAATCACCTGCGGGACATATCCACAGACGCCGTCCGAATGACATGGGCTTGAAATGATCCAACCAAACCCGTTCCCATATCCTGTCTTCTATGCGTTCCCATCGGAGTCTGCCGACCATTTCGGGGTTGAGGACCGAAGCAAGGGCATTGCGCAGCTTCAGCGGTTCCCGATCTCCCTCGAACAGTGCGGTGACTTGGGTATGTTGCCACAGCTGGGTCGACTCCGGTGGGGTTTCAAGCAGCGGCTGATCACCGGCATCACCCAGGGTGACAGACAGGGCGCCGAGGTTCTCGAAGACCAGTTCCAGCAGGGGGGCCTCGTTTTCACTGCAGTCGATTGAGAGTTGCAACCACATATTATGAGTTGTGAGTTTATTAGTTATGAGTTAGTTGAGGGATAAGCTCATTGCAGCCAAAACTCATAACTTACAACTCTTCAATTACAACCCCAGTTTCTTTTCCAGGTAGTGGATGTTGGCGCCTCCTTCTCTGAAGGCGGCATCACGCATGATATCCAGGTGCAGTGGTATGTTTGTCTTGATGCCGCTGATCACCATCTCCTGCAAGGCGATGCGCATCCTGGCGATGGCTGAATCACGGGTCTCTCCGTGGGTGACAAGCTTGCCGATCATGGAGTCGTAGTAGGGGGGCACTCTATAGCCATTGTAAATATGGGTGTCGACACGAACGCCTGGGCCACCGGGGGTATGGAGTTGACTGATGGTGCCGGGGCTGGGAAGAAATTTTTCCGGGTCCTCGGCATTGATTCGACACTCCACCGCATGGCCTTGAAGCTTGATTTCATCCTGTTTGTAGCTCAAGGGTTCCCCCGCGGCGATGAGAATCTGTTGTTTTACGATGTCGATACCTGTGATCAGTTCGGTGACCGGGTGCTCCACCTGCACCCGGGTATTCATCTCAATGAAGTAGAACTCGCCGTCCTCATAGAGAAACTCGAACGTACCCGCTCCCCGATAGCCGAACTGGCGGCAGGCCTCGGCGCATCGTTCACCCACATCGTTGCGTTGTTGTTCGGTAATGCCGGGTGCAGGGGCCTCTTCCACCACCTTCTGGTGACGGCGTTGCATGGAGCAGTCGCGCTCTCCAAGATGAATTGCATTGCCATGGGTGTCGGAAAGGACCTGAAACTCGACGTGGCGGGGATTGCCGAGGAACTTTTCCATATAAACAGTGCCGTTTCCGAATGCGGCCTCGGCCTCGGCCTTGGTCATGGCGACTGCATTCAGCAGCGTTGCTTCAGTATGCACCACTCGCATGCCTCTGCCGCCACCGCCGCCGGCGGCCTTGATGATGACCGGATAACCGATTTCGTTCGCCACATCCCTGGTGTGTTTGGCATTGTTGTCAAGCGGACCATTCGAGCCCGGCACTGTCGGCACATTGGCCTTGCGCATGGCTTCGATGGCGGCCACTTTGTCGCCCATGGTGCGGATCGTCTCGGCCTTGGGGCCAATAAAGATGAAGCCGCTGTTTTCCACCCGTTCTGCGAAATCGGCATTTTCCGAAAGAAATCCATATCCCGGGTGTATGGCAACCGAGTCGGTGACTTCGGCGGCACTGATGATGGCTGGAATATTCAGATAGCTATCGCTGGAGGGGGCGGGACCTATGCATACGGATTCATCGGCAAGCAACACATGCTTCAGGTCACGATCAGCCTCGGAGTGTACGGCAACTGTCTTGATACCGAGTTCTTTACAGGCACGCAGGATGCGCAAAGCTATCTCACCACGATTGGCGATTACGATCTTATCTATCATGGTTTCACTCAATCAATGATGAATAGCGGTTCGTTGTATTCGACGGGCTGACCGTTTTCAACCAGTATCTTTTTAACGGTACCGGCCTTGTCGGACTCTATCTGGTTAAGAATTTTCATCGCTTCAATGATACACAGAGTGTCACCCACAGCGACCGTTTGGCCCTCCTCCACAAACGGCTTGCTGCCGGGCGAGGGTGAGCGGTAGAAGGTGCCCACCATCGGTGAGTTTACGCTGTGCCCCTGAATCTCCTCGGTTGCGGCTTGCGGTTCGGGGGCGCCGGTAGCGGCAGGTGTCGCTGCCGGTGCGGGCGCCGGAGCTGCCGCAACCTGAGGCTGCATGCTGGGGATGGCTATCGTTGAGGGTATCGAGCTTTGGCGGCTTATTCTGACCGACTCCTCCCCTTCATGTATTTCGATCTCCGCGACGTCTGACTCCTCGAGTAACTCAATAAGTTTTTTTACTTTGCGAATATCCATGTTGACCTGTCTCTAAGAATTATTTGTTGAGCCGCTTGGCGGCGGCCTGCAAGGCGAGTTCATAGCCCTCCGCGCCCAGGCCGGTAATGACACCTTCGGCCTTGTCAGAGAAATAGGAGTGTTTGCGAAACTCCTCTCTGGCGTGCACGTTGGAGAGATGGACCTCTATGTAGGGTATGCCTGTTCCCAATAGTGCATCCCTCAGCGCCACGCTGGTATGGGTGAATGCAGCCGGGTTGATAATGATGAAACAGACATTCAATTGTTTTGCCTGATGTATCCACGCCAGGAGTTCGTGTTCCGCATTGCTTTGGCGGAAGTCAATGTCGAATCCCAACTCTCTGCCTCGGTTTTCCAGGCGCTGGCGAATGGTGTCCAGTGTCTCATGACCATAGTGACTGGGTTCCCGGGTGCCGAGCAGATTCAAATTCGGGCCATTCAGTACCAGGATGTTTGCCATTATCCAATATTCCAGGGCAGAGAAATAGGTCTACACCCCCCAGCTATTGATTCTGGTGCCGTTCCCCGTCACAGGGATTCAGGAGGGTGGGTTATGAATCGCTAGATTCTGCAAGATCAGCGCGATTTTGTCCAGTTTCAATGCAGTACATGCCAAGATCGTCGCAAATTACTGTATGGCTCTGGTTGCGTAGGCGCTGAATTCCTCGGCGGGCATGAAACCCACGAGCCGATAGTTCTTGCGCTCCCGCCCATCACTGCCGTAAAAGATGATGACAGGCGGGCCAGGTAGGCCGAAATGCCCCTGCAACAATGCCTGGTCGATGTCGTCATTAGCGGTGACATCGGCCTGCAGCAGGTGTGTATTGGCGAGCGCATCGATCACCTGTGGATCGGAAAAGGTATATTTCTCCATCTCTTTGCAGGAGACGCACCAGTCGGCATAAAAGTCCAGCATCACCGGTTTCCCCTGACTGCTGGCAAAAGCGACTTCACGTTGCAGGTCATCCAAGCTTTTGATGCGTTTGAATTGAAGTTCCTGATGACCCTGGGCACTGCCAGAGCCTCCAGCCATTGCAAGCCCGCGAAGTGGTTGCAAGGTATCCTTACCGCCTGCAGCAGCACCGACCAGCATCAATGTCCCGTAGACCAGAAACACGAAACCGAGACCTTTCCACAGCTTCTGCCAACCACTTGCCTCGATTTCCAGATTGCGCAGGGCTCCCATGTAGATTGCGGAGACGATGAAGAGAATGCCCCAAAGCAGCATAGCGATATCGGCCGGGATGATTCGCTCAAGCAGGACGATGGCGACAGCCAGCAGGGCGACACCGAATACGGCCTTGACGGCATCCATCCAACTGCCGGCACGCGGCAGC
Source organism: Candidatus Thiodiazotropha sp. (assembly GCA_040506195.1). Lineage (GTDB taxonomy): Bacteria > Pseudomonadota > Gammaproteobacteria > Chromatiales > Chromatiaceae > Thiodiazotropha. The sequence goes on from JBEVXH010000006.1 coordinate 39,478, forward strand.
AGCTTGCCGGCGGAGGTGCCGATTGCAATCACCGGCGTTCCCATGCCCATACTGAGGGCAAACAGGGCCAAGCCTCCCAGCAGCGCGTCACCGGTCTGGCCGATATAGATAAGCGCACCCGCCAAGGGTGGTGCGACACATGGGCCTACTATCAGGGCAGAGAGAAATCCCATGATGGCAACCCCGGTGAGGGAGCCGCCCTGTTGCCTGTTGCTGACTTCGGTAAGACGGCTCTGCAGGCTGCTGGGCAGTTGCAGGTCATAGAAACCAAACATCGACAGGGCCAGCAGGACAAAGACCAAGGCAAAGGCGCTGAGTATCCATGGGTTCTGAAAATAGGCCTGCAGGTTTTCGCCGAACATTCCTGCCAGAACCCCTGCGATGGTATAGGTGATCGCCATTGCCAATACATAGACCAGTGATAGTATGAAGGCCTTTTGTGTGGTGATCTTGTCGCCGTGTCCCGCAATGATACCGGAAAGAATGGGGATCATGGGAAAGATGCAAGGTGTAAATGCCAATCCCAGCCCAAGTAGAAAAAAGAGACCGATGATAAGCAGTACTGACCCGCCTTTCATTGTTTCGGTGATCTCGTCCAGTTCAGAGATCGGCTCATTGGAGGATGCGGCCGGTGGGGTGCTGGCGGGGCTTATGGTTTCGTTTGCCTCAGCCTCGGAGATGGCTGGCAGTGTGAGGGTGAACTGCTTGTTTATAGGCGGATAGCATACGCCGATCTCGGCGCACCCCTGATAACCCACGTTCAAGGTGACCTCTGTTGCTTCCGCGCTGCTTCTTACCAGTGGCAGGATGAGGTCTATCTCGTCGTGGTAAACGGCAACTTCGCCAATGGTGCCATCGGGTCTTACCGTATCCTGCTTGATCTTCGGATCGGGCAGTGTGAACTGACCCAGGGCAATTCCCTGGTTCTCGCCTGCGGAAAGTGTAACCTTATCGTGATAGAGATAGGTCCCTTCAGCAATACTCCAGTAGAGGCGGAGATGGGTTCCATCCTCGACGGTTACCGAGAGTTTATAGGCCTCTTCCGGATCCAGCAGGTCATCTTCGATATTGTTGTCAAACAGTTGATTCGAAGCTGAATCGCCGATGTCGAATAACGGCTCAGCGACAGCTACGGTACGATTGCCGGCTGTCATCGGCTCCAGTGCCAGTCGTATCTCCTGCATGTGCGGCGGAAAGCAGATTCCCAGGTCCGCACAGCCCTGAGAGCGGGCCTTTAACAATAGTGTCTCCTGGGATCCCTGCATGCGACGAATCGGGATTTCCGCAGTGGCTTTATTGCGGTAGACGGCGACCTCGCCGAAGAATTCGTCGTTCTTTATCTTGGCTTGCGATAGTTTCGGTTCTCCGATTTCTATGCCTATAGTGTCGCTGTCGAACTGGATCTTGTCGCGATACATGTAGTAGCCGTCGGCAATACGCCATTCTACGAGGAGCTTTTCCGTGCCATCGGTGCGACCGGAGATCTGGAAGGCCTGGTCGGGCAACAACAGGTCTTCCTCGTTCCAGGCCGCCATGCTCAGGCTGGATAACACCAGCAGCATCAGGAACATCGTCATCAAGTCTGTTTTTTTGTGCATCTCTCCACCCAGTCGATGTAATCCCCCAGCCCCTGCTCTACAGGGACTGCGATGATTTCCGGAAGTTCATAGGGATGTTGTGCCCGGAGTGTTGCCTCCACGTTGCTGTATTGTTGTTTTGTTGTCTTGATCAGCAGCAGGATCTCCTCGGACTCTTCCAGTCTTCCCTGCCAATGGTATACGGAGGTTACGGGCGGGGAGAGATTGACGCAGGCTGCCAGCCTCTGCTCCAGCAAAGACCTGGAGAGCTTAAGTGCAGTCTCCCTGTCCGGTGCGGTACAGAGAATCAAGAGGAGTGGTGTCGGCATTGGCGGAAAATACACTATCCACATGCAACTGGCAAAATTCGCAACGGAGCAGTCTGTGTCTGCTGGGAGGATGATTCCCAAATGCTTTATGATCGCCGTGATGCATCAAGCCATATGCAATTGGCCGGGTTTGGTTCATATGCGGAAATGAAAAAGGCGGCCGATGGCCGCCTTTGTAGGTGGGCCTCTGGATCAGAGGCGGTGATCGGCTCAGTTGCCGACTTTCAGGCGTCCGCCCTTGCCCAGGCCGCCCTTGACGGTCTGTGCCTTGTAGTTTCTCAGCGCTTTGACCATCTGGTTGAAGGAATCGGCGAAGGCTGCGGTAATCACCTTGCCTTCCGGGGTGTTGGTGAATGCGCCTGCGCCGCCGAAAGCGCCGCCACCGAACAGGCCGCCGAACAGGTTGTAGTCAAAGTTCTTGGCATTACCCACAGAGGATGAAACCTGCACCCCTGAGCGGTTGTCCACCAGCAGCAGGGTGGTGGCGGCCTCGTTGGACTTCAATCCGCCCGCCAGTGCGCCGGCAACGGATCCGAACAAGCCGCCGACAATACCCTTGACGCCACCGGTGCCTTTTTCTGAGAACTGGATACTCGGATTCATGGTGTAGTCGGCAGCGACCATCTGACCCTTGCCGAAGTTACTCCCTTGGCGCATTTCCCCGGACTGCATCAGGGCGCGTTCCTGCATCATGTTGTTCATCGCTCTGCCGCGTTCGACGACAACGAAGCAGTTGGATTGCTGGATCATTGTGCGCAGAACCGGGACAGTGGTGCCTAGTGTGGGATAGCGATGCCTGTAGGTGGCCCACCAGGGGGCGGACTGGTCTTCAACCACGGCCAGCGTGCCCAGCGTCTCATCGCAGCTTTCCAAAGCGCTATTCGCGCCCTCCGAGGTTTCGCCGCCTGCGGCGCCGGTCACCGTGTGTCCGGATGATCCTCCCATTTTCGGCATTGTCGCCTCACAACCGCTCAGGCCGATGAAGGCCGCCGCCACTATGGCGATCAGGGCGTTAAAGCCAGGTGTTCTCTGTAGATTGGCTGATAGTTTCATTTTCATCACTTTCCCTTTAACGAACAGATAATAATAATAGCTTGAATTGTGCAATTGCACTCTGGTTTCTTTATGTCGTCAAGTTTGATAAGAACATGAATATTTTTCGAAATCAATTAACCTCAGAGCGCTGAATTCAAGCCGATTCAACCCTTGTGCAGAGCAATATGATCTGCCGGCAAGGCGAATCCGACTAAGAGGCTTGCAGTCTTGTATGGGCCTGGCTCCCCGCGTAAGCTCTTCCACTATGAATCCTCTGTTACTCTTTCTGCTGTTGTTTGTAGGCATTCCGCTGGTGGAGCTCTATTTTCTTATCGAGGTGGGTTCCCGGATCGGTGCTTTTTCGACGATTTTCCTGACTGTTTTCACTGCCTTGCTAGGTGGCTGGATGGTGCGAACACAGGGCTTTTCAACCCTCTCCAGAGTGCGTGGCTCGATGGATCGCGGGGAAGTGCCGGCCTTTGAGATGATGGAGGGCGCGGTATTGCTGGTATGTGGATTTCTGTTGCTGCTCCCGGGATTTATCACCGATGTGGTGGGTTTCGTGTTTCTGGTTCCCCCCGTACGGCGATGGTTGATTACATTGGGATTGCAGCAGGGCGGCGTCATGGGTCCGGCGGGGCCGCCGCCCAATGGATCGACCAGAAGCCCGGAGAGGCGGGTGATCGAAGGTGAATTCAAGCGCGAGGATGATGAATAACAGGCCCTAACACATCCCGGCGTGTGCCGGGATGGGATCGGATTGCCGTTTAGGGATAGATTTCCGGGACAAATGTCTGGTCGGTGATCGGTGGCCTTACGTAACCTACATCGGGGGCGCGATGAGGCAGTTCGATAGGTTCGGGGGTCAAGTCCTTGTAGGGGATCATGCTTAAGAGATGGGCGATACAGTTCAGCCGGGCGTGTTTCTTGATATCGGAGTTCACCACATACCAGGGCGCCTGCTTGATATCGGTGTGGGCAAACATCTCATCTTTCGCCTTTGAGTATTCCAGCCAGCGGGAACGGGACTCAAGGTCCATCGGGCTCAGCTTCCAGCGCTTGAGAGGTTCTTCCAGTCTGCTCTGGAATCTTCGCTCCTGCTCCTCATCGGATACGGAGAACCAGTATTTGATGAGGATGATGCCGGAACGTACCAACATGCGCTCAAACTCCGGGCAGGAACGCATGAATTCCTGATATTCATCCTCGCTACAGAATCCCATCACCTTCTCGACGCCTGCCCGGTTGTACCAGCTGCGGTCGAACAGTACCATCTCGCCGGCAGCGGGCAGATGAGGTACGTAGCGTTGGAAATACCACTGGGCCTGTTCCCTTTCTGTGGGGGCGGGCAGGGCGACCACGGGACAGATACGCGGACTGAGGTGTTGGGTGATCCGCTTTATCACGCCGCCCTTTCCGGCCGCATCCCGACCCTCGAAGATGACAACGACTTTCAGGCCCTTATGTTTGATCCATTCCTGAAGTTTGACAAGTTCGAGCTGCAGCTTGAACAGCTCCTTTTCATATACTTTATTGTTGATTTTTTTAGGTTTTTTGCTTGGCGCCTTTTTTTTCGATTCAGCCATATCAGCCTCCCAGTCTCACGCTTTATTTAAATTGTTAAAGACACTGGTTGTTCGTGTAATAAACTTGCAGATTACACGATTTCCAGCAGTTCAAGATCGAAGTTCAGAGCTTCTCCTGCCAGCGGGTGATTACCGTCGATCGTCGCATCCTTGTCGCTGAGAGCGGTAACAACCACATTGAAATGTTCACCATTCGGGCTTTGCGCCTGAAGATGCATGCCCACCTCGATATTTAGATCATCGGGGAAGTGCTCCAGTGGAACCTTCTCGATGAGGGCGTCGTTACGCTGACCATAGGCATTATCAGCGGGAATATGGATCGTCTTCTGGTCACCGATCTGCATACCCTCCACGCCCGTTTCGAAACCGGGGATTACCGCTCTTTCGCCAAGGGTGAATTCGAATGGCTCCCGATCTACCGAAGAATCGAATTGGGTTCCGTCATCCAGTGTGCCGGTGTAGTGGATGCGGACGGTATCACCCTGTTTGGCTTGCCTCATGATCTGCCTCGTGCTGTACAGTTGTAGTGTAAATACGGTAATTATCACACAGATTAGGCTAAACGTGCTGGATAGGTGGCAATCTGCCGCTAAAAATCTCTTCAGGCAGCCTTGACTAACAGCTTTTTCCCTCTATTATTAGCACTCAGTTCTGGTGAGTGCTAACAGCCTTGCCCGGTAACAAAGAACCCAATATCGATTTTTCAGAAAACCATTTATTTGAGGAGAATCAGTCGATGAATATTCGTCCGCTGCACGATCGCGTGATCGTTCGTCGTAAGGAAGAGGAGCGCACCAGTCCGGGAGGCATCGTGCTCCCTGATGCAGCTACCGAGAAACCCGTTCTTGGTGAAATACTCGCTGTCGGCAACGGTAAGGTCACCGAAAGCGGTGAGAATCGGCCGCTGGACGTCAAGGTCGGAGATAAGGTGCTGTTCGGTAAATACTCCGGTACAGAAGTGAAGCTGGGTGGTGAGGAAGTTCTCGTCATGCGTGAAGAAGACATTATGGGTGTGATCGAAGACTGAACCCTGAACTTTCGAATACAGAATGCGACAGGCAAAGCCTGGCGAAGATTCTCAACATATACCCAAGGAATTAAGACATGAGTGCAAAAGAAGTACAATTTGGTGATGACGCCCGTCAACGTATGATTAAGGGTGTCAATATTCTGGCCAACGCCGTAAAGGTGACCCTGGGTCCGAAAGGGCGCAATGTGGTGTTGGAGAAGAGTTTCGGCGCTCCGACCATGACCAAAGACGGAGTATCCGTGGCCAAAGAGATAGAACTCTCCGACAAGTTTGAAAACATGGGAGCGCAGATGGTGAAAGAGGTTTCCTCTCAGACCTCTGACGTTGCCGGTGACGGTACCACCACCGCAACCGTTCTGGCCCAGGCCATGGTGCGCGAAGGCCTGAAGGCTGTCGCTGCGGGCATGAATCCGATGGATCTCAAGCGTGGCATCGACAAGGCTGTACTGTCGGCCGTGGAGGAGCTGCAGACGATCTCCCGCCCGTGCTCCGATGACAAGGAGATTGCCCAGGTCGGTACCATCTCTGCAAACTCCGATGTCAACATCGGCGACATCATCGCCGAGGCGATGCAGAAAGTGGGGAAAGAGGGTGTTATCACCGTGGAAGAGGGTTCTGCGCTGCAGAATGAACTGGACGTGGTCGAAGGTATGCAGTTTGATCGCGGTTACCTCTCACCCTATTTCGTTACCAATCAACAGAGTCAGTCGGCCGAGCTGGAAGACCCCTATATCCTGCTGCATGACAAGAAGATCTCGAATATCCGTGATCTTCTGCCGGTGCTTGAAGGCGTGGCCAAGGCCGGTAAGCCATTGTTGATCATTGCTGAGGATGTGGAGGGCGAGGCCCTGGCCACCCTGGTGGTCAACAATCTGCGCGGTATCGTCAAGGTCACTGCGGTTAAGGCCCCCGGGTTCGGCGATCGTCGCAAGGCCATGTTGCAGGATATCGCAATCCTCACCGGTGGCACCGTGATATCGGAAGAGGTCGGCCTCTCTCTTGAGAAGGCCACTTTGGACGATCTGGGCAACGCCAAGAAGGTGACCATCTCCAAAGAGGAGACAACCATCATCGACGGCGCAGGCGCTGAGGGCGATATCAAGGCCCGTGTCGAGCAGATTCGAGGCCAGATCGAGGAGACCTCCTCCGATTACGATCGCGAAAAGCTGCAGGAGCGCGTAGCCAAATTGGCGGGCGGTGTGGCCGTGATCAAGGTCGGTGCCGCCACTGAAGTTGAGATGAAAGAGAAAAAGGCGCGTGTCGAGGATGCCCTGCATGCCACGCGTGCTGCCGTCGAGGAGGGTATCGTGCCCGGTGGCGGTGTTGCGCTGGTGCGCGCGCTGCAAGCGATCGAAAAACTGACCGGAGAAAATCACGATCAGGATGTCGGCATCGCGATTGCCTGTCGCGCCATGGAAGAGCCGTTGCGTCAGATAGTCGCCAATGCGGGTGGCGAGCCCTCAGTGGTGCTCGACAAGGTGCGTGGTGGCGAAGGCAACTACGGATTCAATGCCAGCAATGACGAGTACGGCGATATGATGGACATGGGTATCCTCGATCCGACCAAGGTAACCCGCTATGCATTGCAGAATGCCTCCTCCGTGGCCGGTTTGATGATCACCACCGAATGCATGGTGGCTGAAGAGCCGAAGGACGAGGCTGCTGCACCGCCAATGGGCGACATGGGCGGCATGGGCGGCATGGGCGGCATGATGTAATCCGCTCCCCAGGCAGATACTTGTCGATAAGCCCCACGTCTCTACAGGCGTGGGGCTTTTTACATTGTACGAATTAATATTTTCCCGCTTGTGCCGTTATCTGTATTGGTAGAGGATTTTTTTTGACGGAGGGACGCGTCTTTCTATCGGGGATAAGTCATGTTCAGGAATATAGGTATCACACCACGGTTTGTCATTGCTACAGTGCTGGCTGTTGTTATTGTTCTTGCGATCACCCTCTCGGCCGCCTTTAACTTCATGGGTGGTGCACTGCACTCGGCGGAAGAGAATGAGATGCAGAAGATCTTTGAAACCGTAGTGGCGGGGATCGAGTCTGAAGGGCGTCTCGCCAAGTCAATGAGTGCCTTGGTTGCCGGTATTCCCGAGGTTCAGAGCTATTTCGCCAATCGTGACCGCACCGCGCTGGAACAGCTCTTCGTGCCTGGCTTCCAGGTATTGAAAAATGGGTATGGCGTGCGCCAGTTTCAGTTTCATGAACCGCCGGCCACCTCTTTTCTGAGGGTTCACAAGCCGGCCAAGTTTGGCGATGATCTTTCCTCTTTCCGTCTCACCGTGGTGGAAGGTAATAAGAGTAAAGAGGCGATACAGGGCCTGGAGGTGGGTGTTGCAGGACTCGGTGTGCGAGGATTGGTGCCTGTCAGCCATGATGGTCAGCATGTGGGAACCGTGGAGTTCGGCATGTCCTTCGGCCAGTCGTTTTTCGACGAGTTTTCCAAAAGCCATGAGATCGACATGGAGCTCTACATCAACCGCAACGGTACGATGGAGAGGTTTGCCACCACCATGGCGGGCAACGACCTTGTCGGTATGCAGCAGCTGAAGGGTTTGGGTACCGAAAAGCACATTTTCGACAAGGGCGAACTCGCCGGCAAGCCTGTCGCCTACTATGCGGCACCGGTAAAGAACTACTCGGGTGAGTCCTTCGGTGTATTGGTGCTGGCTAAAGATCGCAGCTATTTCGCGGACTCCATGTCGAATCTGATGATGATGGTGATTGGATTGGGTCTGCTCTCCGTTTTGCTGATCGGGTCGATGGTGTGGCTGATCAGTCGTGGTGTGGTGAAACCGATTTGCGATGCCGCCGTAGCGATGGAGGGGATTGCCTCTGCCGAAGGTGATCTTACCGTACGCATGGACGAGTCGGGATCTGACGAGGTAACGCGGCTTTCACGGGCCTATAATCTTTTTGCCGACAAGACCGAGGGAATGATCAAGAAGGTCTCCGGTGCGACTGCGAATCTGAGTATCCGGATTGGTGATTTCGCCACACTGGCCGAGCATACCCGGGATGGCGTCACCAAACAGCATGAGCAGACAACGCAGGTGGCGACGGCGATGACAGAGATGTCGGCGACCGTGCATGAAGTGGCGCAGAATACCACCCAGACTGCAGAGGCTGCACGGCAGGCCGACCAGCAGGCCAACAGCGGACGGGATGTGGTGAATGCAGTAACCAGCAGCATCGATTCTCTGGCTTCCGAAGTGGGCAGGGCGGTAGAGACGGTGCAGCATGTAGAGCAGGACAGTGAACGAATCGGATCGGTGCTCGATGTCATACGCGGAATCGCGGACCAGACCAACCTGCTGGCATTGAATGCGGCTATTGAGGCGGCCCGTGCCGGTGAGCAGGGACGGGGTTTTGCCGTGGTGGCCGATGAGGTCAGGACCCTGGCCAAACGAACTCAGGACTCCACCGAGGAGATCCAGGAGATGATCGAAAGCCTGCAGACAGGTGTCAGAGAGACGGTCACGGTTATGGAGACCAGCCAACAACAGGCTGCCGAGAGTGTCGACCAGGCCGGCCGTGCGCATGAGGCCCTCGAGGAGATAACCCGGGTCGTCGATACCATCTCTCAGATGAGCTCCCAGATTGCAACCGCAGCCGAGGAGCAGAGTGCGGTGGCGGAGGATATCAATCGCAATATCGTCGACATTACCCATGTGGCGGAAGAGACCTCCCAGGATTCGGTCAAGAGTTATGATGCGAGTGAGGCGATGTCGAAAGAGGTCGACCTGCTGGGTAAGTTGTTGTCGGATTTCAATACCGGAGATGCTCACTCCAATCAGTTGCAGCAGGCGATGGCCGCGCATCTGAGCTGGAAGACCAAACTGCGGGGTTTTCTGGATGGCAAAGGATCCCTGGATGAGCGGGTCGCGTTTAATCACAAGGCTTGCGGTTTTGGCGTCTGGTACGAAAATGTGGGGCGCAAAGAGCTGTCCCATATCAGCGAAATAAACAAGATAGAAAAGCCGCATAGAGAGTTGCATGAGCTGATCAAGCGTATAGCCGACCTCAAGAGCAGGGGTGATATACAGGCTGCCGAGAGAGAGTATCAGCGGGTCGGTCCCCTCTCTGAAGAGATCGTACACATGATGCAGGCTATTCAAAGCAAACTGAACTGATCCTTGTATGCAATCTGGCCCGCTGAGGCTTCTATGTATGCTCAGCGGGCCTTGTCATTTATAGATCGGTACGATATAGCACTGCTGCTTACTGGTATGGATAGAGCTCATCGAGCGGGATGGGCTGAGTATTGGCCTGAATAATCTGACAATGGTAGCGCCGAAGCGCCCGTGGATGAGGTGCGCCGTATGAGTGAGCGATCAGCCCGCTGCCATAGTGAATCTTATCGACAAAGCTCTTTATCCGCAGCGCCTTCTGTTGTGGATTGATTCCCCGCTGAAGTCGCTTGTTGTGGGTGGTGATGCCCATGGGGCAGGTGTTTCTATTGCACAATTCAGCCAGCAACCGGCCCCAATGATCACCAGCGGTGCATGGGCGGCATCGCTTGCCAGCGTGGGAAACGGGGTGTTGACGAACAGAATCGTGCCTGGCGTATTCAGCGATTTGGTGGGGCCGAAGGCGATGGTGTTGTCGACTCCCGCAGCTGAGTGGCAGACCCACTCCCGTTCTGCCCGGTTGAATGGCATCTCCTCCCTGTCCATGGCAAGCAAATATTGTATGAAGAACTCGCCCAGACGGTTGAACAGGGATCGAAAGCGGCGGATTGCCGGAAAATTATGGCGGATAGCGTCCCTGGTCTGTGAGCGGCCGATGATGAACAGGATGACAACCAGCAATGCAACACAGTCGATGACAAAGATAAACAGTGCTGAGAGTGCCGCTACTCCCTGCATTGAAAAGAAACTGATCCAGTCCACCCCAGGTACCAACTGTATGGTGTATTGCGTGATTGTTATACGCAACGGAGAGGGGCTTGGATTTGGATCAGTGTTGACAGGCCCTAGGGGCGGAGTCTCATGATTTCACTTAAGGAAGCTTTGATCCAATCAGGGATTTCATAACATTAAGCGGGAAAAAAACTGTTAGACTGGCAAAACAGTGGGAATAGGTACGGGTAAAATCGGTAAGTATCGCGAGATGACCGGATGACTCCCTGTGTAGCATTGGATGATAGAAACATTACCACCCTGAATCTGACATGGTTTTGCGTGTGAATCTGCAACAAGAGACAGAAAAACAGTGGCGGCAGTGGCAGCAGAAACTGAATGAAGCGGGACTGCCGATACCCCAGGAGGCCGAATTTCATCAAGCTGCGCTGAAGGTATGGGAGGCAAGCGATTATGTGGTGCAGTGTGCGCTGCGTTATTTGGAATTGCTGCCGGATCTTTATCGGGATGGGGATCTGAACAGCTCTTTCAGCGAAGGCGAAATGTCGCAGCGTCTTGCGGTCGTGTTGGAGAGTGTCAGCGATGAAACGGGGCTTTCACAAACACTTAGAGATTTTCGTCGCCGTCAGATGGTGCGCATAATCTGGCGGGATCTTGCCGGATTGGCGCCGCTGGATGAAACCTTGGAGGATCTCTCCGCACTGGCGGACAGTTGTATCGATCGGGCGCTGCAGAAGCTCTATGCCTGGTTTTGTGATCAGATGGGTACACCTCGAAATCAGGAGGGTGAAGCGCAATCGCTGGTGGTCCTTGGAATGGGTAAACTGGGTGCCAGGGAGCTCAATCTGTCCTCAGATATCGATCTGATCTTCGCCTATCCGGAAGGCGGACAAACCGATGGTGTACGGCAATTCACCAATGAGCAGTTTTTCATCCGCCTCTGCCAACGTCTGGTCCAGGTGTTGGACAATCATACGGGTGACGGTTTTGTGTTCAGGGTGGATACCCGGCTGCGTCCCTTTGGCAGTGTCGGGCCCCTTGCCATGAGTTTTGCCGCCATGGAGAGTTACTATGGCTCGCAGGGGCGGGAGTGGGAACGCTATGCCATGATCAAGGCCCGTGTAGTGGCGGGTGATTCGCCGTCCGGGGATGAGTTGATGGCTCTGTTGCGCCCCTTCGTCTACCGTCGATATCTCGATTTTGGAGCGATTGAATCCCTGCGTGAGATGAAGCAGTTGATCAGCAATGAATTGCATAAAAAAGGCATGGAGGCCAATATCAAGCTTGGCCCCGGCGGGATTCGTGAGATTGAGTTCATCGGTCAGGCCTTTCAGCTGATTCGCGGTGGCCGGGACAAGGAGCTCCAGATCAGGCCTATCCTGCTTGTGCTGCAATGTCTGCAGGAGCGGGGGCTGTTACCGGAATATGCGGTGCAGGAGTTGAGTGAATCCTACCGATACCTGCGCCTGGTGGAGAATCGCCTGCAGGCATGGCAGGACAGGCAGACCCATCTCCTGCCGGCGGATGAAGTAGGCAGACTACGCTTGGCCCGATCCATGGGACATGCCTGCTGGGATGACTTCTCCGGCCAGCTTGAGCACTACCGCAGACGCGTTCAGGAACACTTCGATATGGTGTTCGCCGCGCCGCAGACATCGAGTGACGAGGAGACTCAACCACTTACCGGGGTCTGGCACGATAGTGTAGATCAAGAGCAGGCGATTGAAGCCCTGCGGGCAGCGGGTTTCAGTAATAGTGAACAGGCGTTACGGCAGTTGCATACATTTCGTGGCAGCCATGCCTACCGTCGACTGAGTACCAAGGGACGGGAGCGACTCGATCAGTTGATGCCGTTGCTGCTGGAGGCTGTGGGGCAATCGGAGTGGGCTGACGATACACTGCATCGGGTGACCGGCCTGCTCGAAGCGATCACCCAGCGTACCGCCTACATTGCGCTGCTGGTTGAGAATCCATTGGTACTCTCACAACTGGTCAAACTGACGGCGGTTAGCCCCTGGGTCGCCAATATGCTGACCCGGCACCCTATCCTGTTGGATGAGCTGCTCGATCCAAGGCGGCTCTACTCCCCGCTGAAGCGTACTGAACTCAATGTGGAATTGGCGGATCAGCTTGCCCGTATCGATGAGGATGACCTGGAGAGCCAGATGGAATTGCTGCGTCTCTTCGCGCAGAGTAACAGGCTGCGGGTTGCGGCGGCGGACATCGCCGAGCAGATTCCTTTGATGGTGGTCAGTGATTATCTGACCTGGACTGCCGAAAGTGTCATTGAACAGGTAATTCGACTCACCTACCGGGAGCTGGCGCGGCGCCATGGCCGGCCCCCGGGGCTGGCCCGGGATGAGACCGGCTTTGCGGTTGTCGGCTATGGCAAACTGGGTGGTATTGAATTGGGTTTCGGTTCCGATTTGGATATGGTTTTCCTGCATGGCTGCGCCGACAGGAACGCCTTCACGGACGGTGAAAAGCCGGTCTCCGTGGATGTCTTCTATGCCCGAATGGCGCAGCGCTTTATTCACATTATGACCACACGGACGCCCTCCGGCATTCTCTATGATGTGGATATGCGGCTTCGGCCCAACGGCAATTCCGGAATGATGGTCAGCTCGCTTGAGACATTTGAGAACTATCAATGCAACAGTGCCTGGACCTGGGAGCATCAGGCACTGGTGAGGGCACGGGTAGTGGCGGGTGACAAGCGGATCAATGACCGCTTTGAAGCGATCCGTCGCCAGGTGCTCGGCAGGCAGCGGGATCCTGCGCGGTTGCAGGGTGAAGTGGTGCAGATGCGCGAGAAAATGCGAGCCAGCCTGGATAAGAGCAACCCGGATCAGTTTGATCTCAAGCAGGGAACCGGCGGTATCGTCGATATAGAATTTATGGTTCAATACACGGTCCTCCGGTGGGCGCGCGACTATCCAGAACTCCTGGTGTGGACAGACAACATTCGTCTACTGGAGACCATGAGCAAGCTCGGTCTGCTGGACGATTATGCGGCTGAGCGGATGATGGGGATCTACAAGGTACTGCGTGCGGCCTACCACCGCAGCGCATTACAGGATCTGCCGGCTCTGGTCGAGATTGAAAAACTCGCCGAAGAGCGGGCGTTGGTACAGGGCATCTGGTCCTGTCTTATGCAAAACAAAAAAACCGAACGAGAGATGTTCCAATGATGTCGACAATGGCAGACCGTGACGGTGTTATCTGGCTGGATGGCAAGATGGTTCCATGGCGTGAAGCTAAGACCCACGTCCTGACGCATACCCTGCACTATGGCATGGGGGTCTTCGAAGGTGTGCGGGCATACCATGCAGAAAAGGGCACGGCCATCTTCCGCCTGCAAGACCATACCGACCGGCTGTTTCGCTCCGCACATATCCTGAATATGCCGATGCCCTTTGATCGTGAAACCCTCAATCAGGCACAAATAGCGGCGGTCAGGGAGAATGATCTCGATTCAGCCTATATCCGGCCGATGTGTTTCTACGGTTCCGAGGGGATGGGGCTGCGGGCCGACAATCTCAAGGTACACTGCATGGTGGCCGCATGGGAGTGGGGCGCCTATCTTGGGGCCGAGAATATGGAGAAGGGGATCCGCATCCGCGTCTCCTCGTTTACCCGACACCATGTCAACATAACCATGTGCCGGGCCAAGGCGAACGGTAACTATATGAACTCCATGATGGCACTTCAGGAAGCCCTGCATGACGGTTATGATGAGGCCTTGCTGCTGGATGCCGAGGGTTATGTCATGGAGGGTTCCGGTGAAAATATCTTTATTGTGCGGGATGGCGTTATCTACACCCCGGACCTGACATCGGCGCTGGACGGTATCACGCGAAAGAGTGTCATCGAATTGGCTGAGCAGCGGGGCTACAAGGTTCTCGAAAAGCGGATAACGCGGGACGAGGTCTACATTGCGGATGAGGCGTTCTTCACCGGCACCGCGGCAGAGGTGACACCGATACGCGAGGTGGATAATCGCCCCATCGGCAATGGTAGTCGTGGCCCGATCACGAACATATTGCAAAAGGACTATTTTGATCTGGTTCACGGGCGTCTTGCATTCCATCCGGAATGGCTCGCATATGTCTGATCAGGAGTATTGAGGATGACGCAAACTGAGACTCAAGCAACACAGCAAGATGCGCAAAAGGTCACACGAAACGATCTGCCTTTGAGCTGTCCAAGGCCAGGTGAGGCATTGGCCGGATTACACCCGCGGGTCTATCTGCCGATTGAAAAGACCGGCAGTGCTGTCTGCCCCTATTGCGGGACCCGCTATCAGCTGAGCGATTAGATATAGAGGTACTGGTTTGCGCCGTTCCCTGGCAAAGACAAGTACCTGCTACAGATCCTACCGTTATTGACCTGGCTATGTCGAACGGACAGCAGCGTAAAACTGGCAGATTTATACTGGTGCTTTCTGTTTGCGATTATTTGGGTTCATTCGCGGCTGTTGTTTCGGCATAGAAAATTTCAGAATACGCATTAACACATACCCGCAATTTTTTGCCGGACTTTGCATGATATAGCCTGGGCTATACTCGATCCTTCATGATGATGGAGAACAGGGTCTTGAGTGGCTGTAAGTGATTGAACATCCTTATTATGCTTGACTCGATTCCACCTGCATCGAGGAGCAACGCCGAGTGGCGCTTTTTCAGGCGCACCCCAAGGGCACTTCCTTCGGGGCGCACCCCAAGGGCACTTCCTTCGGGGCGCACCCCAAGGGCACTTCCTTCGGGGCGCAACCCAAGGGCACTTCCTTCGGGGCGCAACCCAAGGGCACTTCCTTCGGGGCGCAACCCGTAGGGCTGGGGCTATTTTTCCGCCCAGCGGCGTTATCATTCGCTCATGTAGGGTAACTACACCTCGCTCATTCTGCCTTGCCGGGCAAAAAAATAGTCCCAGCAGGGCCGATTGGATTAGTGTTAACAGGCCCTAATAAAAGAGCGATAAATATATTGATTCCTGTCACATTGCGCTCTGAGAATCAAGGTTGCCAAACCCCGGCAGGTTTCCGAGAATTAGTTTCAAGTTTACCTTGAATCACAACCGATGGTCAGTTTGATATGCCTAAATTCAGTGTTTTGACCTGGCTGGTAATTATCGTTGCACAAGTCACATACGGCTTGTTGGTCTATGCGATTACCCGCAGTCACTATGAAGATACAAGCGTGACAACCAGTCAGCTCCCTGCTGCCTCGCCCGCGCCGGCGACCCATCCGCAAGCGGGTTCGTTCGATGCTGTGATGCAGCCGGCGGTAAAACTCCAGCCTTCTTCTGAAGCCCTGGCAATTGATGACCCGGCATTGATAGCCCGTCTTGCGGATGATTACTTTATGCGAAAGGAGTATCCACAGGCGATTGAACTGTATGAGCGTGCATTACAGATCAACCCGGACGATGTGGAATCCTATAACGATCTCGGGTTGTCACTGTTCTATATCGGACAATCTCAACGCGCGGTGGAGGTATTGCAAACCGGCGCCTCCAAGCAGCCTGACTTCCAGCGTATACAGTTGACTTTGGGGTTCGTGCAGGCACAAACGGGAAACAAAGAGGCGGCTTTTGCAGCATTCAACAGGGCGATAGAGTTGGGTCCTGAGAATACCGTGGGACAGGAAGCCAGGCGCTTGTTGAGTGAAATCGAATAGTTGGGTACAAGAATCTGTTGTACTCTATCACCCAACCGGGTTGGCGGTGGCGTGAACGGCGGTGGCCGCACACAGATTTCATTGGTACAGACGACGCCTGAGTTATCTGTGATGGCGGGGGATGTGCCTGAAATTGATCTACGGAGATGAATCGGGCTATAGTTCCGCCTGATGTATACCGCTATTGTCTGATCTTGGTGTCCGGTTGCATATTGATCTCCCCGTTTCGCTCCAATATACCGATTTTATCGCCGGACGGATCGGTGATCACAGGAATGACTTCCTGGAACAGGGGCCTGCGCACGAATTTCAGTTTCCAGCCGAATCCTTCCACTTTTTGCAGTGCCAGCAATTGGAGATTGCTCAGCACATCATTGAGGTTGTCGGGGATCGGTTTGTCTCCTTTTCGGTTTTCCAGCACCATATGATTTCTCCTATTTCCTTTGTATATGCAGTTGCAGGATGTATGCGACTCACCAGGGATGATAAATTATATGCCATCCCGTTGTATATGAAATAATTAGATTCCTACACATAACATACCGAGAATTTTGATGATTATCCCAAACTGGCGGTCGAATGCGTGATACATCCATGAGCATGCCGCACGTATGCCTCTTCATTCTCAAGTTTGGCGACGGCGGTGTGGAACGGATGATGGTCAATATCGCCCGTGGATTGTCGCTTATCGGTGTCCGGGTCGATTTCATCGTCAAAGAGACCGATGCCCCCTACCTGCACCTGTTGCCGCCGGAAGTGCGGATCATCAGGTTTCAGGTGTCAAAGCAGAAGGCGGCGTTACCGAAGCTGATAGACTACCTGAGGAATAATGATCCGCATATTTTACTATCCGCGAAGATATTGGATGACCAGGTGGCTTTACAGGCGAAACAGCGCCATGCCGGTCGAACCCTTTTTTTTCTGCGGCCCGGGACAGCCCTGCTATCAAGAATGAAGGCGCGCGGTACGCATCCGCTTCGCCGCTGGTTGAAGAAACGACAACTGGTTTCACTGTTCAGCAGGGCGGATGGCGTGGTTGCGGTCTCCCAAGGGGTGGCTGATGAAGTGGTGGAGATCAGCCAAATTCCGCTGGACAAAATCAATGTCATCAAGAATCCGACCATCACGCCGGAGCTTTATCAGCAAGCGGATATGTCCGTTGACGACGAATGGCTGGCACCGGATCTGCCCCCGTTGATTCTCGGTATCGGGGGGTTGCGCAGGCAGAAGGACTTTCCGACCCTGATACGCGCTTTTGCCATTGTGCGTAAACAGCTACCCTGCCGACTGATAATCCTCGGTCAGGGTAACAAGGAGGGGACTCTCTTAAATCTTGCCCAGGAGTTGGGTCTGGGTAACGATTTTCGTCTTGCTGGTTTCGTGGATAATCCCTATGTCTACCTGAAGCAGGCAAAGCTGTTTGTTCTCTCATCACTCTGGGAGGGATCACCCAATGTGCTGACCGAGGCACTGGCGCTGGGCACTTCCTGCGTCAGCACCGATTGCCCCTCTGGCCCCCATGAAGTGACCCGAGGGGGCGAGGTGGCGCCATTGGTGCCCACGGGTGATCCGGAGAGAATGGCTGAGGCTATGCTGCATACCCTCAGACACCCGTTAGATCCGGAATGTCTCAAGCAGGCAGTCAGTGACTACACCCTGGAGAAGAGCGCCCGTAGCTATCTGGCTGCGTTTGGTTTAAGGGCACCGAAGACCGCTGATGAATGGTGAACCGCGCATTGCCTGTTTTCTGGCGACATCGGGGCACAGCGGCGTGGACCGGGTTGCACAGAACCTGCTGCCTGGCATCGCGCAGGCAGGCTACTTGGTGGATTTGCTGAAGATAGAGAACCACGGACCCTATCTCGATGGTGTACAGCCGGATAATCTGCAGGTCATAGAGTTCAAGGCTCGGCATGTCTATTCTGCGCTGCCCGAGCTTATCGGCTATCTGAGACGGACAAACCCCGATGTGCTGCTTACCGATAAGGATCGGGTCAACAGAACGGCGATTCTGGCCCATGCGCTGACCGGTGGCAAGACGCGCCTCGCCCTGCGTAGCGGTACAACGGTGAGTGTCAACCTTGCCAGTAGAGGCGGTTTCGACCGCTTCGTGCAACGCAACTCGATGCGCTATCTCTATCGACGTGCAAATACCGTTTTGATGCCATCCAGAGGCGCGGCTGATGACTTCGCATCGACCATCGGTTTTCCCAGGGATCTTATCACGGTGGTCCCTAGCCCGATTATTACACCCGGCTTCCAACAGCGTTTAGATCAACCATTGGACCACCCCTGGTTCGGGCATGGGGGACCACGGGTTATTCTGGGAGTCGGTGAGCTGTGCAGGCGTAAGGATTTCACCACGCTGATCCGTGCCTTTGCAAAGTTGTCGGATAACTACGATTGCCGCTTACTAATACTCGGCGAGGGGAGGGCCAGGGCGAGGCTGGAGCGGGAGGTCAGCCGGTGTGGGCTGGAAGACCGGGTCAGTCTGCCCGGCTTCGTGGATAATCCTTATCCCTACATGAAAAATGCGTCCCTATTCGTACTCTCATCACTATGGGAGGGTATGCCGGTTGTGCTAATCGAGGCAATGGCAGCCGCAACCCCGGTAGTCGCTACCAACTGCCCCAGCGGCCCATCTGAACTGCTGGGCGGGTTGTCCGCTGATCTGTTGGTGAAACCGGGCGATGCCACTGCACTGGCGGATGCGATGGCGCGGCAATTGGATAATCCGTCTTCACAATCCGAGCTTTTGGCGGCTGTTGAGGAGTATCGATTGGAAAACAGTGTCGCCGGCTATCTTGCCGCGATGGGGCTGACGGAGGAGTGATTTCGATTTTCTTTTTTTGATTATTCCTGCACCACACCGCCCATTCAAAGCAACTCGCCCCGCAGTGTTGGAATGACGTAGCCTCCTACATTCACTTCTGGCACCCCGTTATCCATACGTGCACGCAACATGACCAATGACGGTCTACGGACTTCGTGACCTTGTTCAATCCGTATCGAAAGATCGGGTTCAGGGTAGAGTTCATGCGCCAATAGATAGGCACCGAGAAAAGCCGCGCCATTCCCTGTCGCCGGATCTTCTCTTACCCCATGTGCTTCGAAAAAGAACCTTGCGGATAGGTCATTCCGGGGGTGAAGGGTCTGGCTGCAGAAGAGGTAGACAAGCGGTGGGTAGCCTTGTGCCAACAGCGGGGCAAACACCTCGAGATTCAGCCGGCTCCGACGAAGCGCATCAAGCGTGGATAGAGGAACAATCATCGCCGACGTGCCTGCGGAGATCACTTGGATTGGCGCTCTCGTATCGATCTCTTGTGGTGATAGACTGAGCGCTGCCGCGACCGGCTCAAGAGGCGTCGTCGCCTCCAGTGACATCGGCGGCGCCCGAAACCAGGCAGCCCCCCTTCCGTCAGCATCTGTCTCGAACGTGACCGGGACTTGTCCCACGGACAGGTTGAGGCGTACCTGTGTGGACAGCTCAGGCTCAACATGATGGCGAATTACCCAAGCCGTTCCGAGTATTGGGTGCCCGGTAAATGCTATCTCCCTCGCCGGGGTGAAGATCCTTACGCGATATCCGCCATCAATCTCCGGATCAGAGGCAACAAAGGTAGTTTCGGAGAAATTCATCTCTGCAGCGAGTTGCTGCATCGTTTCGCCAGGTAGCGGGTCTGTACCGACGAAGACCGCGAGTTGGTTCCCTGCGTAAGGGTGCTCCGCAAAAACATCAACCATGTAAAAACGATGAGTCATGATATTGAATGCCGGTTAAAAACCGGTGTTAAGTATAGTGATGCTGATTGTAGTTCAGACTGCCGCGTTTGATCTAAGCGTGCTGTTTTCTCTCGAGACAGGGACAGGGCAACCTGCTAAAGTCTACGCCCATAAGTTGAGTGAATACCAAGTTCAAATTTACTTATCATGTTTGGAGCCAGCGATGTCGGAGACACCGAAGATTATTGTGGTCGGCGGCGGAGCCGCCGGCCTGGAACTAGCCACCCGGCTCGGCAGGAAGCTGGGCAAACCCGGTAGGGCGGAGATCACCCTGATCGACGCAACCCGGAGCCATGTCTGGAAACCGCTGCTGCACCAAGTGGCGGCAGGCACATTCGATCCGGCCCAGCACGCCCTCGGATACCTGGCCCATGCCCGCTGGAACCACTATCGTTTTCGTCTTGGCGTCATGAGCGACCTTGATCGGGTTGGGCGTAAGGTGATTCTTGCCCCACTCTATAACGACAAGGGCGAGGAGCTGATTCCGAGTCGCAGCTTCGCATATGACTACCTGATTTTCGCCATCGGCAGCGTGAGTAATGACTTCGGCATTCCAGGGGTCCTGGAGCACTGCCTGATGCTTGATACCAAATCCCAGGCAAGCGCCTTTCAGCAACAGCTGTTGGAGGCATTGATTCGTGCCAACACCCAGCATGAACCCTTGCAGGAAGGGCAGCTGGACGTGGCTATCGTTGGCGCCGGTGCCACGGGCGTGGAACTGGCGGCGCAACTGCATCAGGTTACTCGCCAGATTGCCCAGTACGGTTTCGAGATCATTGAACCGGACCGGCATGTGCGGCTGCACATCCTCGATGCGGGGCCGCGTATTTTACCCGCCCTGCCAGAGAAGCTTTCAGGTCAGGTCCAGCTGGAGCTGGAAAGGCTCGGGATTCAGGTGCATGTCTCCGAAACGGTCACCGAGGTGACAGCAGAGGGGGTTCACACTGCATCCGGACAGGTGATCCCGGCCGCTATCAAGGTTTGGGCGGCAGGCATCAAGGGACCGGACTTCCTTGGCAAACTCGGCCTTTCAGCCAATCGCATCAATCAATTGAGGGTCAATGGGGATCTGACGCTGGAAGACGACGATCGCATATATGCCATCGGCGACTGTGCCGCCTGTGTCATGAATGAACGGGGTGATCTGGTGCCGCCCCGTGCCCAGGCAGCCCACCAACAGGCATCCTTCGCTGCCAAGGCGCTGGAGAGGCGGATCAAAGGCCAATCGTTCAACAAGCGCTATGTCTACCGTGATTACGGTTCTCTGGTTACCCTTGGGCGCTACAGCACCGTTGGCAGCCTGATGGGAGCGATCACAGGCAGCGTACGGGTCAGCGGTTGGATTGCCCGTTGGGTCTACCTCTCTCTCTACAAAATGCATCAGCTGACCCTGTTCGGTTGGTGGCGCACAGGGCTGACTACCCTTGCCCGTATGCTGCGGCGGAGTATCGACCCGGCAATCAAGCTGCATTAGTAGTAGCGGGTGGTACAATCGACATTTGTTAAAGCCAATTCAACGGTAAAGGCACTTCTCCAATCCCAATGGAACGACTCATCGTTACTTTGCTGAAACAAAGTCTGTTGCCTGTCATGCTGGTGGGTATTGCCGCCTGTGGTGGTGGAAGTGGTGGCGGTGGTGACAGCGATACTCTCTTTCCCGCGGGTGATGCCGACGGGGATGGGTTGACCAATCAGGCGGAGTCAGAACTTGGCACCGATCCTCGGGTTGCCGATTCGGACGGTGATCGCATTTGGGATCTCACTGAAGTATTGCTGTTCGATACCATGCCGTCCTGGCAAACCGATCCGACCAAAAATGATGAACTGATCTACTCGGCATCGAGATTGTTCTGATTCTTCTCAGGCCCTAGCACTCTCAGATGGTTCTCCATTCATTTCACAAAGTGCGCCTGAACGGAACTACCCGGGTGAAGCGCGAGGCGCGTGTGATCTGCGAGACGGAGATGGGATCGTGGAGAAAATTCACGACGCGTTTTTCTTACCTTGACCGAAGATGGCTGGAGAGAGATCGATACTACAGATGCTCAGCTTTTAGATCTGCATTCGCGCGGAGACATCCCATATCTCTGTTTGAAGGCGCGACTGAAATGAGCCATGTTAATGAAACCGCATTGCATGGCGATTTCCGAGATCAGCATTGTCCTTCGTTGTTTGCTTCCAATTTGTCGCCTGCACTTTTCAAGGCGCTGCTGTTTCACATGACGCATTACGGAGGTCTCTTCATCGCTGAATAGGTTGTTGATGTATCTAACGGATAGTCCTGTGCCGGATGCAATGGCCGCGGCATTCAACTGATGATCACCGATATGTTCCGTTATGAATCGTTTTACACGCATCAATGTTAGCGCTCGGTGTCGCGTTTGATTCGCCATCCTTTTGCTGATCTGCTCCAGCGACAGGGTGAGAAAGTCCAGAACATGATCCGACATCTGGAAGAAGTGATCTTGGTCGATTTCATGCAGATGCTTCAAGATCGATTGAATCATGGTCGAGGTAACTGCGCCCACGCCGCCGGCTGTGGGGATTTTTGTCGCGGTCAGGTTGCCGATATTGGGAATCCGCTGGTCGAGGGTTTTTCTAGGTATGGATATGAGGATCTTGGAAAACCGTTCTGGAATGTCGATGCGATGCGGTTGGGTTGCGTCGTAGAGGCTCATTTCACCTGGACGTAGAAATATTTCGCGGCCTCCCTGTTGCAGTTTGTATCGACCAGAGGTGAGAACGACCGCGAAGTAGCAGTCATGGATGATATCGGACGGCTCCTGTCGCAATCTCTCCAGAGAGCAGGGATTGGATCTCATAGGCGAGAACCTGACGCCGTCACCCCATGGATATAACAGCAGATCGTTGTAGAGTTTATGTACTTTCGGTGGGTTGATCTCTACATTCGTATACTCTTTACCGACAACTTCCCTCAGCCACTCCAATCGTTGGGACGCTGGTTGATCATCGGTACAGAATCGACGGCCTTGGAGTCGTGCAAGGGTGGATTGGAGGGAGTGCGGATTGTTCTCCCCGTTACCGGCATCGCCTTGATGCATGATCCATTACCTGTTCGAGCAATAGGTTGTGCCGAATGAGCAAAGTCATCTTTAAAGCTCGGTTATATAATCTGATATGTCTTAAATATTATTTATAGGCAGATTATGGCACATAATTCTATCGACGCGGCTAACCCGGTATTGATCCGTGGCGCCTGCCTGTGGATGCTGATGGCCCTGATACTGGCCTGGAGCCTGGTTGGCATCATTAATGACGTAGATTTCATTAAATCCATTTTCTCCGGAAGCTACCAGCGGGTACTGCAGGCGCATATCGATTTCCTCATCATGACCTCGCTGATTCTTGGTTTCCATGCCAGCAGGGTCCATCTGCCTTGGCATGTGCGTTGGGCGATGGTGGTCGGCGCGTTCACCAACTCCAGCCTGTTCATGCTGTTCGCCATATTCCCCACGATCGATCCCGTATCGGAACTGTTCATACCCAATGGTCCAGGTAACACGCTGTTCAATGTTTATATGTACGCTAGTCTGATCATTACCAGCTATGGTTTCGGTAAAGGGGCGATACTGGTTCTGAAATCCACATTTTACAAGACCTGAAAGATGTTACTCAAGGAAGTAACGGTAAGCCATGGATGAGATGGCTGCAATGAGTGACGAGCAACGCCGGGTGGTGTTTTTACAGATGCAACAGGCCCTAGGCAGGATTAAGCGGTTTTCTGTTTACGATTATGCGCGGTGATCAGCGTTCATTCGCGGCCTGTTTCTGTTGGAGGGTCGAAACTATATCCCAATCCCTCGATATCCTTACGGAAGTGGTCGCCCACCAGCTCTGCCAGCTCGTCGCTGTAGTAGCTTCGGTAGTCTTTTTTTCTGTCTGTCGCCTTGCGTTTGTGAGGCAGCTTCAGGTTAGGTATACCGATCCGCTGAGTGATGGTATTGAAGTCATCGCTCAGATTCTCGTAGTGGCCGATAAAATCGACCAGGACTTTACCTTCGAGATCGATCAAATAGTCGAGCTGTGACTGAATCGATGTATCGACATGGTATTGATAAGGTCTTACCGGGTCGAGTTTCCAGCGCATGAATTGCCCGAAGTCGTCGATATGGGCAATCAGATGGGGGCGTTCGCGGCGAATATGATGGTAGGAGCTGACCTGCAGGTCCCAGGGATTGCGCACAATCGCAAACTTGAAGAGCTGTTTGAAGAATGGTTCAGGCAGCATCTCCTTGGCGGCGACGATGCGCGAGTGTCTGGGGAACTTGCTGCCCAGCCGATGACCGCTGAGGTGGCTGAGGCGTGAACAGACGAACATGGGGTAATACCAGGGATCGCGCCAGCGCAGGGATTGCAGGGCCGCACGTACGCTGGTACCGCCGGTTTTGGCGATATGCACAAATAGAAAGTCGTATTTGACTGACAACAGCATCGATATGTCTCTTATGGCCTAAGGCCAGTTAACAGGCCCTTTCAGGCCTTGGCAAGGCCCATGATTTCCAGATAGCGGCCGGCGCTCTGGTGTGCATTGTATTCCTGTACGGACTCGCGCAGAAGGGTTGACTCAGGCGGGTTGTCGAGCACGCTCTGCATGGCCTGGGAGAGCGCCTTCCAATCGCCGACC
This sequence comes from Candidatus Thiodiazotropha sp., assembly GCA_040506195.1. Lineage (GTDB taxonomy): Bacteria > Pseudomonadota > Gammaproteobacteria > Chromatiales > Chromatiaceae > Thiodiazotropha. The sequence goes on from JBEVXH010000006.1 coordinate 64,012, forward strand.
GGGACCAGTGGCGCAATGCGCCCCCGGTCGAGCAGTTCACTCGGGCCGCTGGGGCAGTCGGTTGATACCACAGGGGTGCCCAGCGCCATGGCTTCGGTCAATACATTCGGCGAGCCTTCCCATCGGGAAGAGAGCACAAACAGATCGGACCGTTTCATATAGCTGTAGGGATTGGTGGTGAATCCGGGAAGCGCCAGCGCCTTACTGATGCCCAACTCATTACTTAGGGTGAGCAGGTTTTCCCGCTGGCGTCCGTCACCCAGGATGATGAGCCTGCAGGGCCGGTGTTTGCGAAGATCCGCAAAGGCGCGCAGCAGGGTGGCGAAATCCTTCTGCAGCGTGAGACGCCCGACAGCGAGAATCAAGGGGTCTTCGGACTCATTCTCCCAGGGGTGCGGTGCCGGAGCTGACGCCGCCTCTATCATGCGGGGTGTGATGACCGGGTTGCGGATCACGACAACCTTTTCCTGATCGACGCCGGAAATCGCCAGGGTATCTTGCCTGACACCCTCGGATACCGCGATGATGCGGTCGATGTGGGGGTAGAGCAGGCGGATCGGCTGCTGACGTAAAAACAACCGCCAGCGTGACTTGTGGGCAAATGCGGCAGTCAGGTTGGTGCCCAGGCGCAGCACCAGTCGGGTATTTGAGGCGCCCGCCAGGGCGCGGGCGATGACCGCCATGCGTCCGGCCCTGTCCTTCGCCGCGAGCAGGCAGGGTGGCCGTATCCGTTTCAGATAGCGGGTGAGGGGTATGAGGCTGGTGGCGGTGTGGCGGGTGCCCAGATCGATGCGGTTGACCGCGGGATGAATCTCATCCAGATGCCTGCTTCGGGTCTTGATCAGCAGCAGATCGATATGCAAGCCTCGCTCTGCCAAGGCGTTCACAAGATTCAGCACCATGCGTTCCACGCCACCCTCACCGGAGAATGATGCAAGAATCGACAGCTCCGGATGCACCTCAGCCTGCCTGCTCATGTTCTCTCCGCCGTTTGGCCGGACGGTATGTTGCCAGTCCGAAGGCGAACGTGACGCCGGCGATGATCAACCAGTAAAAACGCCAGTTCCAGTGCAGGTGTCTGAAGTCGGTCAGACTGTAGATGGCGATGAGCATAAAATTACTCATCAGGAATGCGAGAAAATAGATCGAGACTCTTTTCCGCCGGTAACTTTCCATCAGTTTAGAGATCATCACACCGCTGACCAGGGCTACCAGTACGATACCCAGCATACCCAGCTGAAAGACCACTTCCAGATAGGCGTTGTGAAGGTGATCGAAACTGGAGCCCGGGGGGTCTTGCAGGGCGATATCGTTTTCCGCCTCAACCAGGGCGTGGGTTGTGCCGGGACCCCATCCGAATAAGGGTCTCTCCAGCCACTTCCGCAAGCCGAACTGCCACAGATGGAGGCGATAGGAGGAAGAGCCCAGAGGGGCGTTTTCGAGCCCCTCGTTGACGATGGCGCTCCACTCGTTGCTTTCACTGGCGATGCGCTGGCTGATGGTGTTCCAGTTCACGCTGAGGATAACGCTGGCAACCACCATCAGGCCGAGAATAGGGTAGCGCAGCCGGATTGGACTGTGCTGACGGGGCGGGCCGGCAAAGCGCAGGGTCAAAAAGAGTATTGGCAAGGCAAACAGCATCGCCAGCCAGACCCCCCTGGACTGGCTGATGATAAGACCCTGGGTGAAAAACAGTACCGCCAGTAAGGTCAGGCCCAAGCGCAACGCGACTCGCTGTCGGGTAGTGCCGTGTTTAGTGTCGAGCCAGTACATACCCAGCGCCATTAAACCGAGTATCGCCGCTGCGCAGTCAAAACCCAAGATGATGGGCTTGCCGAAGTGGAGCCCTGTGCGTACGCCTTGCAAGGTCTGCGTCAGGGTATCGCCATCCAGGGCTGTGATCATGCCAAGAGCGAATCCGCTGAACATCAGGGAAATGCTGATCGGGATGCGATAGGTCGATTGGCTTAGCCACCAGGCCGGAATAAAAAACAGAAACAGTTGAATCCAGTCCCTGGCCTGGTTCAGCTGGGTCTTCTGTTCGGCGGCGATCTCCCCGGTGGACCAGTAGGCGCGTATCAGGATATAGATGATGGTCAGGAGGCAGAGCCAGGTGATGGACTGGGACAAGAGGTCTCTCCATGCCTGCCTCGACAGCATCAAGCCGATAATCATCAGGCCCAGCCCCAGATTGGCGCCCGCGATGCTCAACAGGGCGAAGAACGAGAACAGATAGAGGCCGATCAGGCCGATCCAGTTGCCGATCTGCTCAAGCTTTGTTGTGGGTGCGTGTATCGGGGTAAGGCTGGCCCGAAATATTTCCAACATAACCTAGGACCTGTACATATCAATTTCTCAGACCGATCGCGCGGGCAATGCCTGCCGCTCTGTTGGTCCAACTGTAGGCGGCGGCATCCTGCCGCGCCTGCTGCGCAAGTTTAACTGCCAACCGGTGATTGTGCATAAGTGTTTTTACCGCCACTTCCCAGGCTGCCGGGTCTTCCGGGGGCGCCAACAGAGCATTCCGGCCATGTTCCAGGATCTCTCTGATGGGCGGGATGTCGCTGGCTACAATCGCCCTGCCTGCGGCCATGGCCTCGAACAGTTTCATCGGGCTGATCGCGTCGGCATGGCTCAATGACTGTTGGTAGGGCAGCACAACCAGCTCGTTCTCGGCATAGAGTGATGCCACCTCCCGATGGGGAACGGTTGGCTGGTGATGCAGATTGGGTAATTCCGTCAGTCGATCCTCGCAATCACCCACTAGGCGCACTTCGCCACTGCCGCTCGCTGCCAGGTGGTTCAGGATCTGCAGGCCGCGATCCCTGCTGATTCTACCGAGATAGATGATCCCGGGTCTGGCGAGTCGTTCCGGTTCAAGGTCGGGGAGTTCCGCGAAGCGCCGCAAGTCGACGCCGGATGGGCTGACATGGATGCGCGTTTCATCGGCACCCGCGGCCACCAGGGCCGCCGCTGCGCTTTGGCTGATCGGAATCAGACAACCGATCAGTCTCCGGCGATGATAATCGATGATCGTGTCTAACATCCCCTTTTGATGCATCGGTTGCAGCGTGTGCACCTCGAAGTGGTGGGAAATACCTTGCGCGCCCAATCCCAGGCTTAGCTCAGGCGAGCGAACAAAGACCGCTCGAGCCCTGCGCAGCTGGCGTTTATAGAAACGTGGGAAAAGTGATGTCGGCCAACGACGGTGCAGTAGCTGAACACCCCGAATATCGGGTGTGTTCGAGATCCCCATCTCCTCGCATCGCTGCTGCGGTGTAACCGTCTTGTGCCAGGGAGGCAGGTAGAGCCGGGTCTTTACCCCGATTTCCGCCAGGGCGGCGACCGTATGTAAGGTCTGGATCAGATTGGCTCGGTTGCGGTGCAACCGGCTGCGGCCCAGATAGATCAGCTCGGGATTGTCGACTTTCTGCATGCGATGAAACTTTAAGCTAACGGCTAACGCTAACATATTCGCCGGCCAGCTTGTACTATAGGCGGAATTCAGGGCCGATTGGATGCATGTTAACAGGCCCTGACGGGACTATACGCAGAAATTGGTCATCCGCCACCCAAAATACCGTGAAATTGTCTGATCTTGAGAATCCGTCGATCCTGATCGTTCGCCTGAGTGCCATCGGTGATATCGTGTTTGCCACGCCTTTGATACATGCCATACGGCGCCGTTATCCAGAGGCGCGCATCAGTTGGCTGGTGCAGGCGGAATCGAAAGACCTCCTGGAGTGCCATCCGGAGTTGGACCAGGTTCTCGTCTGGCCGAGGCAGACGTGGGAAAGTCAATGGAAAAAGCGACGTTGGTTGGGTTTGTGGCGGGCGATCCGTCAATTCAGGCAAGTATTGAAGGCGCATCATTTCGATGTGGCACTGGATGTGCAAAGTTTGATGAAAAGTGGCTTTCTGACCTGGTTGTCAGGTGCCGAACTCCGTATCGGTCTGGGTTCCAGAGAGGGTAGTCGATGGCTGATGGATCAGGTCATAGAGAAGGGCGGGGAGCCAACGCGCATCGCATCCGAATATCGCTACTTCGCTCAGCAGCTCGAACTGCCTGTAGATGAGTTCGAGATGCACATCGGCCTGAGTGATGAGGATAACTTTCAGGCGGATGCCTTGCTGACGGCACATGGACTTGAGCGGGGTTTCATCGCGATCTGTCCTTTCACCACCCGGCCGCAAAAGCACTGGTTCAACAGTTCCTGGAATGAGTTGCTGGCTGCAGTCGGGCAGCGATGGCAGTTGCCCGTAGTCATGCTGGGTGGGCCGGGTGACAGGTCATCTTCATCGGCGATTGGAGGGCGGAACCAGGAGGGTCTGATTAATTTGACGGGTGAAACAACCCTGCGCCTGGCGGCCGCCCTGATCAATAGGGCCAGGCTGATAATCGGCGTCGATACCGGTTTGACCCATATGGGGATAGCGATGAATCGTCCCACTCTCTGCCTGTTTGGTTCGACCCGGCCCTACCTCGATACAACGCACGAGAATGCTGTAGTGATCTATCATCCACGGCAATGCTCACCCTGTAAACGCAAACCCGCCTGTAACGGATCATTCGACTGTATGCGGGATATCAAGGTCACGGAGGTGATGCGTCACGCGTCCCGCCTGGCCGGTCTCGATGGGAGGGTGAGTTGAGGGTTCTGCACATCGAGGCGGGGATGCATCTCTATGGTGGTGCCAGGCAGGTCGTTTATCTGTTGTCCGGCCTGCAGCACCATGGTGTCGAATCACACTTGGTCTGCCCGCGCGGCAGTGCGGTGGCGGAGGCGGTACGCGAGATTGGCGTTGCGGTGGAGGAGATACCCATGGGCGGGGATCTCGATTTGGGACTGATATTTCGCCTCAAGCGCGCCATCCAAGGCGCTAGCCCCGATCTGGTGCATATTCACAGTCGACGCGGAGCCGATATCCTGGGTGGAGTTGCGTCACGCCTGTGCGGGATTAATTCAGTACTGTCACGACGAGTCGATAACCCCGAACACCCGTTGCTGGTGATGGCGAAATATCGCCTCTATGACCGTGTAATCGCGATATCTCAGGGTATTGCCGATGTCTTGAGCCAGGAGGGCGTGCCGGCGGAAAAGCTGATCTGCGTACGAAGTGCCGTTGACGTGGATCTCTATCAGCAGCACTGTGACAGGGCCGGATTCAGAGCGCGGTTTGGTCTGGCCGAGGATGCCTTGGTCATGGGTGTGGCTGCACAATTGATACCCCGCAAGGGGCATCGTTATCTGTTGCATGCGCTGCCCAGGCTGATACAGTCATTTCCTCATCTGCATCTGTTGGTGTTCGGCAAGGGGCCATTGCGTGAGGTGCTTGAACAGCAGATCGAGGCATTGCAGCTCCAACAGCATGTGACCCTGGCCGGTTTTCGCGATGATCTGCCGCAACTCTTGCCCTGTCTCGACCTGTTGGTGCATCCGGCCTTGATGGAGGGATTGGGTGTTGCCTTGCTGCAGGCGGCAAGTGCCGGCCTGCCCATCGTGGCTGTTGAAGCAGGCGGCATGCCGGAGGCGGTTGAGGATGGGGTGAACGGTCTGTTGGTGCCGCCGGGCAGTGATGAGGCCTTGGCTGACGCAATCCATCAGTTGCTGGATAACGAGGAGCTGCGCCGGCGGATGGGTGAGTCCGGCAGGGAGAAGATGCGGCGCGGATTCTCCGTGGAGCGGATGGTGTTGGGAAATCTGGCCGTCTATAGGGATCTGTTGGATCTCCCCGGGGTGACGAGCTAACAATGTCAGGGATACATTCGCTCCAGCTGATCGGCAGTAAATCCTTTGGCGGCGCGGAACGCTGGTTTCAGCGTTTTTCGCTGGCTCTGGCAGAGATGGGGCATCCGACGGAAATCGGTGTACGCCGTGGCCATGAACTCGATGGAAACCACTGGTCAGGCCTGATCCGACACGCGCTTCCCATGCGTACAGTATGGGATCCACTGTCGCGGTTCGAAGTGAGACGACTGGTCAGGCGGTTGCAACCGGATATAGTACAAACCTACATGGGCAGAGCGACACGACTGACCCATCTTTCGCCCGCGGGCAGTACGGTACACGTTGCCCGGCTCGGCGGATACTATAAGGTGGACGGCTATCGACATGCCCATGCATGGATCGGCAACACCAAAGGTATTTGCGACTACCTGTTACAGGCGGGACTGCCTAAAAACCGTATCTTCCACCTCTATAATTTTGCCGAACTGCCTGTGCCGGGGCTGCCGCCGGAAAGCTTAAAGAGGGATCTCGGCATTCCTGAAGATGCCTGGGTGTTGATGACCCCGGGAAGGTTTGTACCCTTCAAGGGGCATCGATTCCTCCTCGATGCGCTTGCCGGTTTGCCGGCTGAAGTGGCCGGACGTCCCGTATGGCAGGTGATTTTGGGTGATGGCCCGCTGAAACATGCATTGCACGATCAGGCCAGGGCGTCCGCTATCGATGAACGAATCGTCTGGGCCGGCTGGCAGCTCAATCCGGATGCCTATTTTCGCCTTGCGGACTTGATCGTGTTTCCCTCCACATACGCCGAGCCCTTCGGCAATGTCATTATCGAGGCCTGGGGTTACGCTAAGCCCTTGGTGACATCGGCCTCCATGGGCGCAAGCGAGGTGGTGCGGCATGAAGAGGATGGGCTGATGTTCGAGTGTGAGAATGCACTGGCACTGTCGCAGGCGATTGAACGGGCATTGAATGACGACGCACTCAGGCAGGGAATGGCTGAGAACGGTCGCCAGCGGGCGGTAAGAGAGTTCGCCCGGGATACCATCATGCAGGCCTATGTGGAACTCTACCGCTACCTATTGGAACATCGTTGATCGACATTATATCGCAGTCGTGTAATCTGAATGGCTATTACTCGGCCGCTAAGGATATATCTACATATTGTTTATTCATCGTACCTACGTGGTAGGAAATCCCACAGGTCACCATGCGTAACAGAGAAAGCACTCACGGCTCGTCTTCCGCAGTTTAATGTCAGGTCAGAGCAAGTGGTTTTTTATATGCAGGGCGATCCATTTACGGTAGTAGCGTAGCAGTGGCGCCAAACCAGGCCAGAATGGCACTCCCCTTTTGAGCAGTGGCAGAAAGGGCAAGGCATAGACAAACACTCTTGATGGACCGAGGTAGCTGTTGATCGATCCGGCGCGGTTGTTGATGCGTCTTGCCGTTTTCACGAGTGCCTCACCACTTTCAAGACTCTGAACATGAAGCTCCATAGATGGGTGGGAAGGTCGGTAAACATGGCTGCTTTCCATGGCGCATTGAGGAGGTTGCGCCATACGGCGCGCGGATGAAACAGCAGGCCGCCAATCCTGACGGGCGGTGATTTCAGGTTCAAGATGTTCTCATGGCCGAAGTCTTCACTATGGGCAAGCCCTGTAATCTGCTCAACTTCATCTCTTGTGGGATAGATGATGGCCCGTTCCAGGAGAGCGAAGCCGTAAGGGCGCAGTTGATCGAAGTCCACACCCGTCAGGCGGTAAGCATTGACAAATGCTTCGGTGCTCGACTGTACGCCGGCATGTATTTGTTTGATTGATTCATTGCATTGTATCTCCGCCATTCGATCAGCGCTGTCACTTGGCTTCAGTATCGGCGATATCATCCCGTCTTCATCCGCATAGCCTGTGGTGGTGGCTTCCAGGGATCGTGCGCCCTGTTCAAAGAGCTCTTCGAATTCGGTGGCTGTCTTAAATACCTCCGGGTCACTATCGGCCTCATACAGCAGGCCATGGACTCTGTTATCCTCACCGAATTCCTTATGTATCTTGCCGACGAAAGCGAAATAGTACCCGGACATCTTAGGGAAGTCGTCCCGATGGCCAAACGCGCTCTTGAGATACTTCTGGATCGTCCCGTTCCATCCGATATCCACAAAGGCGACAGTGTCGTGGGAGAAGAATCCCAGCTGTTCCAGGTAGCGTTCAAGGCGCTCCCGGCAAAGGCTGCCGTATGCACTGATTTTGCGCTGTACTTCAGGGTCGTCGAGAAAATCCTTCAGGCGTCTGTCCCGATGGTCTGTGAGAGGCTGATCCATCTCCTCGAAACCGTGGCGATGGGCCAGTGATTCGAACTCCGTCCTTTTCAGGCCAAAGGTTTTCAGTATCGACAGAAGGCCCTGCTGTTTTGGATTGAACAGCGCCATACGCGCCTGATCGAGGGACATGCCCTGGCTGATCGATGCGGCCATTATGGTTTTTCTGGACGCATAGAGATAATCACCCTGCGGACAATCATCATCCTTCCACAAGGGATAGAGCTGCTGGAAGATAAATCCGTCTCTGGCAACGAAATAGAGTTTGTCTATCCGGTCCCGTCTGACAGCCTCTGTCAAGCCGGCCATGAAGATATTGAAAAGGGGGCCGAGCCGATGGCGCCCATAATGGTAGAAAAAGCCGGGTTCAACCCGGTCGCCCTGTTGTTGCGACAGTAGCGCATCGTATACCTGCGAGAACCACATGCCGGGCCAGGGGCCGCCGTAGTGACACATCTCGTGATGGAGTATTTGATGCTTGCGCCGTGTCAATTCATGCTTTTCATGCAGGTGCAGGCCAATCCCGCCCTGCGCCAGCAGCGCCTGACTGTCGGAGATCGGATTGTCGCCGATATGCAGCAGCTCCTCCGGCTGCCATTGATGTTGCTCCAATATATGTTGAAACAGTTTGCCGGAGTGTTTGCATAGGCCTGATTCTGAAGAGACATGGAGTTCGTCCAACCGGTCCATTAATCCTTTTTCGCTCAGGATCTCCCGGATATGCCGTTCACCAAGGTACATGTCCGATGTGGCGATGATCTTGAGATCGTGCTGTTTGATCCAGTTCAGCAATTCAACCATGTCCGGTTTGACGTAGAGCGCAAGACACTCCAGCTCTACCTCGATTTTATGAATCAGGGTAGCAAGCCGGTCATTGGGAGTGTCGGAATCCAGCTCATTTACCCAGTCGTATACCAGGTCGTCGAAATGGCACTCTCCGTCACCGCTGTTTTCACGCGCCGCCGCACGTAAATGCTGTTCCGCATTCTGCCGGGCCTGCCATACGCTTTCCGTGTTATGGTCTCCGCCCAAGATCGCAGCAAGTTCACGGCATACCGCCATCTGTACCGCCTCAGGGGGTTCGATAACCCGGGCCAGCAGCGTGTCGAAGATATCGAAAGAGACACATTTGAGCCGCGCACGGTTTTTCAGTATGACCGTCTTGGTCTCTGCTATATCGTGTATGCGATGGGTATTTCTGTTCAGGAACCGTGTCACCCGGCTTCGGAGGCGCTGTAAGGGACTTACTATCCTGTTTCCCAGTCGGTACGATGTGCTGTTATAGATGGCGGATATCTGCTGTTGATAATTTTTTTCCGTTTGCCTGATTTGCTGCGTCAGCAGATTGATATGTTGCTTATGGGACGCTTCTCTTTGATTGACGGCGGCTTGTAGATTGTCGCCCAGCCAACCTATCTGCTCTGTGATGAGGAGCAGATTTTTTTCGCTGTGCTGCCTGGAGTGGGTAAGTATTTCAGGGATCGAGTCACTCAATAGTTGAGCGGTTTCAATATTGGCCGCGACAGGATTCTCCTGGATGGTATTGGTATCGTGTATTCGGTATTGCACCAGTGCGCTGTCGGCCAGCAGGGCAGTCTTGTAGCCGGCAAAGATCAGCCTGAGGACAAATTCATAGTCGTGCACGTAGCGATAATCGGCGAAACCGCCATGCTTATCGTATATTTCGCGACTGAAAAAGAAGTTCGATGTGGTAATCAACAGATTACCCTTGCACAGGCCGGTGAGCAGCTGGCTGTTTTCCCGATAGTTGTCGAGCAATCCTGTGTACCATTGATTCCAGTGGCTGTCCGGGTCTGCCATGGGTGTGCCATCGGCAGTGATCGGTTGCACGCCGGTTGCCAGGAAGGCGATACCTTCCTGCGTTGCTTTGGTATGGAGTTGCAGCAATCTGTCTCGACTGTATATGTCATCCGAATTGAGTATTGTCAGGAAGTCTCCCTTGGCCTGCGCCAGCCCCTCGTTGATGGTGTTGTGGGCGCCCTGGTTTTGTTTGTGCCGGCTACTGTGAATTCGTTTGTCTGTATGGCTGTTGATTACACTCCATGAGTCATCATCGGAGCGATCATCGATGATTATCAGTTCCCAGTCACTGAATGATTGCCGGAGCACGCTCTCGATCGCCTGCGCAATGTAGCGTGCATGGTTATAGGAGGGGATGATTACGCTGATTGCTGGCATCTACACAACAGGGCCAATTGGATTAGTGTTAACAGGCCCTAGTATAGCCGCCACAGGGGGATGTGAAAAAGGGTTGTTGACCGGCCCTAGTAGGGGTCCGGAATCACTTTTCGTTTTTTGAAGCGCCGATGTATCCAGAGATATTGTTCAGGCGCATAGCCGATGGCCTTCTCAATCAGCCCATTGATGCGCGTGGCATCCCGTACTACGTCCCGGGTTGGAAAGTCGGTCAAGGGTGAATGTATGATCAGGCGGTAGCCGCTGCCGTCCTGCTTACGAAAGCCGCTGAACAGAATAACATCGGCATCACTGATCTTTGCCAGGCGGGATGTGGCTGTATTGGTGCCGGCCGGTTCACCGAAAAATGGCGCCAGGGTACTGTTACGTCCTTTGAAACTCTGATCCGGGGCATACCAAACAGGAAGATTCTGCCTCAGCGTACTCATCACCTGGCGTATATCGTTGCGCGGTATCGCCGCTTCGAAGCGCATGCGACGATTTCGACTGAATGCCCATTCGATGACCGGGTTTTCATGTGGTCGGTACATCACCGCTATCGGTTGGAACAGGCTCAGCAGCCTTCCGGTAATCTCCAGGTCGGTGAAATGGGCACTCAATAATATAACGCCTTTACCTCTGTCCAGGCTCTTTTGCAGGTGTTCAATTCCCTCGATATCGATCAGCGATCGCAGTTTGTCATCATTTGCCCACCAAGCGAATCCTATCATCACGATGCCGATACCCAAGGAATGGAAGTGCTCGCGCAGCAGTGCTTCGCGTTCGGTTTCGCTCATCCGGGGAAAACAGATGCTCAGATTGACAGCGGCGATATGTCTACGTTTGGCTGATAATCGGTAAACCAGCTTGCCGATCAGACGACCTATGAGTAAAGCCGGCCGATAGGGAAGGGACTGACTCACCAGCCATAATACGCCCAGACCCGCCCATGTGGACCAGTAGAGTGGGGAGTAGGGGGAGTGTTTGCGCTTTTTTGCCATCAGCTGCTGTACATCAATCTGGAATCAGCTTGTTACCTTTATTGTGTCGATTGTTTATTATGCACTGATATGTCGTTAATACCCATTGAGTAAAGAACTGTACTTATTCAGGCTAAAAGGCCCTGTTGGATGTCGAAACACAGGTTCCATGGTCAATATATTGCGGTGGGGTATACCGCACCGGCTTTCTTCAGGCAGGTGATATGTCATTGAGCGGTGGATAAGTTGCCTCAAATATCATTTGGCGGCAATTTTCTTGCCGGAAACATCCTCAGTGTATAATGTCGCTTAATCCGTAACCCAGCTGATATGTTAACTGTTTGATGCAATTTCATCTTCCCGACTTTAGTCAAGCGCATGTCCTGGTGATAGGCGATCTGATGCTGGATCGCTATTGGCAGGGCTCCGCCGCCAAGATCTCTCCTGAAGCACCGGTGCCTGTGGTACATGTGAGCGATAGTGAAGAGCGCCCCGGCGGTGGCGCCAATGTGGCGCTGAATATGGCTTCCCTGGGCGTCAGGGTGGATCTGTGCGGCCTGGTGGGCGAGGATGAGGCGGGCGCCGCCCTGGCAAAACATCTTGAACAGGCAGGTGTGGCCTGTCATCTGCAGGTGGAGAAAGGTTTGCCCACCATCACCAAGCTGCGTGTGATCAGCCAACAGCAGCAATTGATCCGACTCGATTTCGAGCAGCCGCTATGGGAGTGTGATCTGTCCGAACTCGAGCGACTCTGGCTGCAGCAACTGCCCGCTTCTGAGCTGGTGATTCTATCGGATTATGCCAAAGGCACCCTGCAACAGCCACAGCGCCTGATCAATGCCGCCAATGAGCGGAACATACCTGTCCTGGTGGATCCGAAAGGTGGGGATTTTTCCAAATACAGGGGCACCACTCTGCTGACCCCCAATCTGAAGGAGTTCGAAGCGGTAGTGGGTCGCTGCAGATCGGATCAGGAACTCAATGACAAAGGCGTTGAGCTGCGAGAGAAGCTCAACCTGAAGGCCCTGCTGATCACACTTAGCGAGCGCGGCATGCTGTTGATCGATGAGGATGCCCCGCCGTTACACCTGCCTACCCGTGCCCGTGAGGTGTTCGACGTGACAGGCGCCGGAGATACGGTGATCGGAGTGCTTGGCGCCGGCATGGCCGCCGGCATGCCAATCCAAGAGGCAGCCGGATTGGCGAATGTGGCGGCTGGCCTGATGGTGGCGAAGCTTGGCGCGGGCAGCGTCTCACCTGGTGAGTTGAAGGGCGCCCTGCGCAGGCAGGGGGACTTCCATACCATACTGAGCCGGGATCAGTTGCGCGAGGCTACGGATGAGGCGCGCTACCAGGGTGAAAAGATAGTCATGACCAACGGTTGTTTCGATATTCTACACGAGGGGCATGTAAGCTATCTGCAGCAAGCCAAGCAACTGGGTGACCGTCTGGTGATTGCCGTTAACGATGACGATTCCGTGAGGCGCCTGAAAGGCGAAGGGCGGCCGATCAACAGTATCAAACAACGGATGGCGGTGTTGGCCGGCCTGGCATCGGTGGATTGGGTTGTGCCGTTCAGCGAAGATACACCCGAGTCATTGATCTGTGACATCAAACCCGACCTTCTGGTGAAGGGCGGGGATTATCTGCCGCAAGAGATAGCCGGTTATGATTGCGTAGTGAATAACGGCGGTGAAGTGAAGGTTCTCGAATACCTCGAAGGTGTCTCCACCAGTCGTATTGTCGAGGCCATGCGCGATGCAGAATGAGACCGGCGCACCATCCGGCCCCGGCATGACAGGTCGTGAACTCTATCTGCGACTGTTAAAACGGGTACGTCCCTATTGGCGCCAGTTCAGCGGTGCGTTGGCCGCCATGGTGCTGTTGGCATTGACCGAGCCGGCCATCCCCTGGCTGATGAAGCCGATGCTCGACGGCAGTTTCGTGGAAAAGGATCCGGCGATTATCTTCTGGTCGCCGATCCTGTTGATCCTGCTCTTCTCCATCCGTGGCATCATGAACTTCATCAGCGGAGTCGCCTTCGAGTGGGTTGCCGGCAAGGTGGTACTGGATCTGCGTAGGATGATGATTGAGCGCATCCTGACCATGGGGACACCCTATTTCGATGCGCATGCCACCGGGAGCCTGATCTCAAAGGTGACCTTCAATGTCAATCAGGTGACCATGGCGGCGACCAAAGTGCTTACGACCCTGGTCAAGGATACGATCATTATCATCGGCCTTCTCGCCTACATGCTCTATCTCAATTGGTTGCTGACCCTGGCCGTATTTATGGCAATGCCGATTATTGTTGTCGCGGTGCGCTATCTGGCGATACGGCTGCGGCGGGTGAATCGGGCCTTGCAACAGACCATGGGAGTGATGACCCAGGTTCTCGAGGAGTCGATCAGGGGTCACAAGGTGATAAAGATCTTTGAAGGTCGGCCCTATGAGCAGCGGCGATTTCTGGAACGCGCGAATTGGGTGCGCCGCTATAACATGAAGAGCAAGGTGGCCGGTTCCGCGCACATGCCTTTGGTTGAATTTGTCGGTGCCGCGATGATAGCGGCATTGGTCTATGTCAGTACCCACCAGACCGCAGCCGGGGAGTTGACCGTTGGTGGTTTCGTCTCTCTGATGGTGGCCATCGGATTGCTGTTTTCACCGTTGAAAAGGCTCACCGGTATCAATCAGCCGCTGCAAAAGGGATTGGCGGCGGCAGAGAGCGTGTTCAGCCTGGTGGATGAGCAACCCGAAGCCGATAACGGTGCCCGTTCATTGGAAAAAGTCGAGGGAAGAGTCTCATTCGATGCGGTCTCTTTCCGTTATCCCGCTATGGATAAGGATGCCTTGAAGCCGATCAGTTTCGAGATGGAGCCTGGTTCGACGGTCGCCCTGGTTGGGCATTCCGGGGGAGGTAAGACAACCATCGCCAACCTGATCCCCCGCTTTTACACTCCAACCGGTGGGCGGATCCTGATTGACGGTATCGATATCCAGGAGCTGAGTCTGATCAGTTTGCGCAGGCAGATCTCATATGTCGGTCAGGATTCGGTATTGTTCGATGACAGCGTGGCGGCGAATATCGCTTATGGCGCTGTCGGCGAGGTCAGCCATGAGCAGATCGTCGAGGCGGCTAAAAGCGCTTACGCCCTGGAGTTCATCCAACGCCTGCCTGATGGACTCGATACCGTAATCGGTGAGGATGGGATTCGTCTTTCAGGTGGGCAGCGTCAGCGTTTGGCCATTGCCCGGGCGCTAATCAAAGATGCGCCTGTCTTGTTGCTCGATGAAGCGACGTCGGCATTGGATACCGAATCGGAGCGGTATGTACAGGCAGCCTTGAAGACCTTGACTCAGGAACGAACGACACTGGTGATCGCGCATCGCCTTTCCACCATTCAGCACGCAGACAAGATCCTGGTGATTCAGGACGGCGAACTGGTTGAAGAGGGTAAGCATCAGCAATTGATCGATCAAAAAGGCGTCTATTATCAACTCTGCCGCCATCAGTTCAGCGACCAGTTTGAGAGTTTGGAATAAACAAACCGAGACGGAACGTCGATGCGGTATCTGTATACACTCATTTTTACACTGCTGGTCCCGGTCTATCTTCTGCGGCTCTATTGGCGTGGTTTCAGGGCGCCTGCCTACAGACAGCGTTGGCTGGAGCGATTGGGTATGTTCGATACACCTATTGAGCAGGGCGGTATTTGGGTGCATGCGGTTTCGGTGGGTGAGGTGGTTGCCGTTGCTCAGCTGGTCGGGCGTCTTCTTGACCGCTACTCCGACATGCCGTTGCTTATAACCACCACTACGCCCACCGGCGCTGACCGGGTCAAGGCGCTGTTCGGCAATGATGTGACTCACCTCTATGCGCCGATCGATCTGCCATGGGTGGTAAAGCGCTTTTTGACGGCTTTCCAGCCCCGGTTGCTGATACTGGTGGAAACAGAGATATGGCCCAATCTGATCTACCACGCCAAACTGGAGGGTGTGCCTACTCTGCTTGCCAATGCCAGACTTTCAGTTAGGTCTGCCCAGGGCTATCATCGGGTCGCAGGTTTGACTCGTGAGGCGTTGCGTAACCTTACCGTGATTGCCCCTCATGCGGAGGCGGATGCAGAGCGTTTTCATACGCTGGGTGCGAAACCCGACAAGATCGAGGTGACGGGTAGTATCAAGTTCGATGTGCATCTGCCGGGGAGTCTGTTGGAGCGGGTCGATGTATTGCGGCGTGAGTGGGGGGGGCAACGACCGGTATGGATCGCAGCAAGTACCCATGAGGGTGAAGATGAACTGATATTGCAGGCGCATGCCACTGTTCAACAGCATCTTCCCGAAGCGTTGTTGGTTTTGGTCCCCCGCCATCCCGAACGATTCGAACGGGTCGGGCATCTGGCTGAAGAGGCTGGTTTTAAACTCGTAAAGCGTACTCAGCAACGACCCTGCGATGATGATACAGCCGTCTTTCTTGGTGACACAATGGGTGAGTTAACCCTTTTCCTGGGCGCATCGGACGTTGCTTTTATCGGTGGCAGCCTGGTTCCCCATGGCGGCCATAACATACTGGAGGCGACCGCCCAAGGTGTCGCTGTTGTGTTTGGTCCTCATATGTTCAACTTCAGTGAAATCAGCGAGCTGTTTCTTCAACGCCAGGCGGCGGTTCAGATCGATTCCGCCGAGGCGCTGGCCGATCAGGTGAGCCGTTGGCTCAGTGACGCCAGTGAACGTAGTCGTGTGGGTGAAGCGGGCAGGGAGTTGGTGGAGCAGAACCGCGGTGCGCTGGATCGTTTGACCCAGCTTGTGGACAGGCTGCTTGTGAGCTGAGTGTTAACAGGCCCTAGGGCGGAAAGACCACAGGCGGTGGCTTGGTGCCGGTACCTGTAGTCTCTGCAACAATGGATTTGGCGTAGGATTGGCCCAGTGTAAAGGCCTGCTGCTGATCCATCTCAGATATTGAGTCGGCGGTCTCATCCTCTTTCTTCATATAGAGGGTTTGGGTGGGGAAGGCGAATTCAACCCCCAGTCTTTGCGCCAGGCGCAATATATCGAGCATAAAGCGATGTCGTTCCCGCAGTTCGGTATTCCATTCCGGCGTCTCCCAAAAGACATACAGCAGCACGTCGAGAGATGAAGCGGCAAATTCATTCAGATAGGCATGGTAGTAGTCCTTGCGCATATACGGATGCTGCCTTACCAATTCTCTGACGCCTTCGCAAAACGCCTCGATACGATCGGGTGGTGTGTCATAGGTGAGTGACAACTTGCACGATAGGCGTCGATAGCGCCGCTCACCCATGTTGTCCACCGTGGCGGTTATGAATTTGGAGTTGGGCACCGTCACAACCGAATTGTAGAAGGTCCTGACCCGGGTACTGCGAAACCCGATTCGTTCGACGGTTCCTTCCACATCGTCGACAACGATCCAGTCACCTACGGAAAAGGTACGGTCCATCAGCACTGTTACCGAACCGAACAGATTCTGCACCATATCCTTTGCCGCCAGGGCAAATGCCAGACCACCCAGCCCGAGACCTGCCAGCAGACTCGAAATGTCGATATTCAGGTTGTCGGCAATGAATACAAAGCCGATTACCGTTACGAATACCTTGAGGGTGCGGGGTATAAGCGGAACCAGTGCGTCATCCAGTTTGTTGGCTGACAGCTCTGCCTGTTTGTGCAGATAAGCGGAGACAAGGTCGACCAGTCGATAGGCGGCCCATACCCCGGAGATACTGGCCAGGAACTTTACCGCCAACAGCAGCACCAGCATGACACTTTCGGGCAGGCCCATCAGGTTGATGCTGCCCCACCAGACGATAGCCATCGCCATCAGACCGAGGGGGCGTAAGATATCCTCCGATATCTCTTTGAACTCGTCATGGCGGGTGCCATTGCGCCAGCGGCGAACGCCGGTTTTGAGGAAGAATGTGATGAGCTTGTCGATGATAACGCCGGCCAGGATTGTCAGTAGAAGACCGATCCATTGCCAGTTTTGCAGCAGGAAAGTGGATTGTTTCAGTGGTAGGGGCACCTTTTGCCGTAAGCGGATATGCCAGGGGACATAGGAGGCTTCATCGACCTTACCACTGACGCGTTCTGTGGTTGCGACTTCATCCATGATGAGCGGCAGGCTGTTGATCGTATTGCGATCGAAAAGCCATCGTCCGGAATCGGTGCGGGAAATGGCCACCTCACCCCTCTCATAGCGCTTGAACAGATACCTCGATCCATCGATACGATTGGGTATATTTTCGATATTGATAATCTCTGTGCGATCAAGCACCTCCAGCAGCATCCAGGCCAGATCCTGCCCCCGCTCCTTTCTCACGATTGGGTTGATATCGGAAAGATCGAGGGTGGACGCCGCCGCCTCTATCCTGTCCGGCGCGCCACGTTTGATATCGTTCATGGCATGGAGGAAGGTCTCCATGGTGGCGCGGGGCGATTTAAGGTTTTCCGGAATGGCCTCCTTGATGCTGACTTCGGATTCTGGTGTCTTTTCCGAAGCCTCCTCAGCCCAGCCTGAATCTGCCGCAGTGAGAAGAATTACGATTAGAATCAATTGCCGCCATATGTTTTTAAAGTGCATGTTCCCACAACTCATTTACTGTAATTGGCCGCTATTTTATGGTCGAAACAGAAAATATTCACCCAATGTTTGGATTAAGTTCCTGCAATCGATGCCGATATCAAGGATGAAACTTCGGGATTGATCTCGTAGAGTCTGCCGAAAGCCCACATGTGGATACCATCAAGGAAGGTTTTTATAGAGTTTGAGTCAGCCATGCCCGTGTTGGAGAGTGATGGAGCATGATCGTGGTGACCATTCGCTATTGCGTAAGCCCGAAAGCGGACACTGACCGGAGCCCCGTAGGTTGTAGTTTCAATCAGATCTCATCTTGCTCTATAGCTTGATTAATACAGTCAGTGAAATTGCAGGGGGTTGATATGAATGAAACCGGTCTTACAAATGGGGGCTTCCTGTACGGTATCCTGGAGGTCTTCGCCATCGTGTTGCTTCTGTTGCTGGCTGGTCTGCTCATTGCGGTCATCGTTACTTACATCTATGACATTACGCAGACCAAGACAGCGATTCGCCGCAACTATCCTGTGATCGGGCATTTCCGCTATTTTTTTGAACACCTTGGGGAATTCTTTCGGCAATATTTCTTTGCCATGGACCGGGAGGAACTGCCATTCAATCGTGCCCAGCGGGCCTGGGTCTACCGGGCATGCAAGGACTTGCCGAATACTGTTGCCTTCGGTTCAACCCGGGATATACGTCGTCCCGGATCGATTCTATTCGTCAACTGCCCCTTTCCGACCTTGGGAGAGGATGCGGTGCCGTCTGGAGCGATAACCATTGGTGAAGGCTGTAGCCATCCCTATACCACCGATTCATTGTTCAATATCTCCGGAATGAGTTATGGGGCGCTGTCGAAACCGGCTGTATTGGCACTCTCCATGGGGGCAAAGAGGGCTGGATGTTGGGTCAATACAGGCGAAGGTGGTGTCTCTCCCTATCATATCGAGGGTGGTGCGGATATCGTGTTTCAGATCGGTACTGCGAAGAATGGCGTGCGTGATCTGACCGGTAACCTTAGC
The DNA here is from genome assembly GCA_040506195.1 of Candidatus Thiodiazotropha sp. Taxonomy (GTDB): domain Bacteria; phylum Pseudomonadota; class Gammaproteobacteria; order Chromatiales; family Chromatiaceae; genus Thiodiazotropha. Next base: position 82,845 of record JBEVXH010000006.1, read on the forward strand.
GACGACAAACTCCGTGAAGTCGCCCGTAATCCACAGATAAAGATGTTCGAGATCAAACTCAGCCAGGGTGCAAAGCCGGGTAAGGGCGGCATTCTGCCTGCTGAAAAGGTTACCCGGGAGATCGCGGAGATAAGGGGTATTACCCTTGGTGAGGATGCCATCAGCCCAAACCGGCATATCGATATATGCAGTAACAACGATCTTATGGAAATGATCAAGCGGGTAAGGGATGTCACGGGAAAGCCGGTTGGGTTCAAAACCGTGATCGGCGGCCCTCATTGGCTGGATGGATTGTTCAAGGATATCAAAGCCAGGGGAGTGGAGTATGCGCCGGACTTCATTACCCTCGATGGCAGTGATGGCGGGACGGGCGCGGCACCGATGCCGCTTATCGATGCGGTCGGACTGTCATTGCGGGAAAGTCTCTATATCTTAGTGGACAAACTCAATGCGCATGGTCTTAGAAAGCGCATCAAAATCATTGCTTCAGGAAAGCTGATAACACCCGCGGATATTGCCTGGGCGTTGTGTGTAGGGGCGGATTTCGTCACCTCTGCCCGTGGTTTCATGTTTGCACTGGGCTGCATTCAGGCTTTGCAATGCAATAAGAATACATGCCCCACCGGCATCACGACCCATGACCCAAAACTGCAACAGGGGCTGGTGCCTGCGGTGAAGGCTGAGCGCATAGCGAACTATGTGGGCCACCTGGTGCACGAGGTCGGCGTCATCGCCCACTCTTGCGGCGTCAAATCACCCCGCGAACTGCGGCGATGTCACGCCAGAATCGTAACCGCGGATGGGCCGTCGGTTGCGCTTGATGAGCGTTTTCCACCGGTAAAGGAGAGCGAGGCATAGCCGAGCTGGTCTGTTCTCAGGGCTTGGCGCCGTTCGATACGCCTATTTTGGCGCTACTGTTTTGGCTCCCTGTTCGGTGCCCAAAATCAGTACGTCGGCACCGCGCATGGCAAAGATGCCGGTCGTGACCACACCCGCAATGGCATTGATTGCGTTTTCCATCTCCCTGGGCTTCATAATCTCAAGATTATGGATGTCCAGGATGACATTGCCGTTATCGGTAACGAAGTTTTCCCGCCAGATAGGGGTACCGCCCATTTTAACCAGTTGCCGCGCCACATGGCTGCGGGCCATGGGAATAACCTCGACCGGGAGAGGAAAAGAGCCCAACATATCGACCAACTTGCTTTCATCCGCTATGCAGATGAATTTTTTACTCGCCCCTGCGATGATCTTTTCTCGGGTGAGTGCACCCCCTCCGCCCTTGATAAGATTAAGATAGTGATCCGATTCGTCTGCGCCGTCGATATAGATATCAAGCTCTCCCGCGGCATTGAGGTCCAATACGGGGATGCCGTGACTCTTCAAGCGCTCCGACGATGCCTCCGAACTCGAGACTGCGCCTTCGATCTTACCTTTGATGCCGGCCAGATAGTCGATGAAGTGATTAACCGTTGAACCGGTACCGACACCTATGATGCCGCCTTTGACATATTCAAGTGCGGCCTCTGCGGCCTGTCTCTTAAGATCGTCTGCATTCATTCTATTCTCCTGCTGCGGTCATTTAACTGGGCCGCGGAAATAATCACCGCACCGAACAACGTCATTATCACAGTTCAGATTAGAGATCCAAAAAGTAAATTATGGGCGGCAGATGGCAAAGATCGGTCGATAATATTCCGCGTCAGCCCCATAATCTGCAAAAGTAACTACACATTGGCCCAAAATATAGGGTTGGTATTGTGTTACCAAAGCTTTTTCTTCGAGTGTGCGTAATAATAACCATACCAATGAAGAAAGTCAGGTCCACTGGTGGGATACAGGCTGTTACCATGCCATTGCCATCAAAGGTGTCTGTTATCGGATGAGTTCATGCCACAACGTTATATAGAGAAAATACTACGCGCCCGTGTCTATGATGTCGCCAGGGAGACCCCCCTGGATAGAGCTAATCGCCTCTCGACACGACTCGATAATCATGTTTTCCTCAAGCGAGAGGATCTGCAACCGGTATTCTCGTTCAAGCTGCGCGGTGCCTACAATAAAATGGTTAACCTGCCGGACACGATCAAACACCAGGGTGTGGTCGCGGCATCAGCAGGCAATCATGCCCAGGGTGTTGCCCTGGCGGCGCAAGAACTGAAGATCCAGGCCTTGATCGTGATGCCTAAGACGACACCACCGATCAAAGTGCAGTCGGTAAAGAGTTTCGGCGCGAAGATTATCCTCGCCGGAGACTCCTATGATGCGGCCTATTCCCGTGCACAGACAATTGCCCAGGAAGAGGGATTGACCTTTATACATCCATTCGATGATGCAGAGGTCATTGCAGGCCAGGGAACGATTGGAATGGAGCTGATGAGACAGCATCCGTCACCGCCAGAGGCGGTATTCGTCCCTGTCGGCGGGGGCGGTTTGATTGCCGGCGTAGGTGCTTACATCAAATATGTCTATCCTCATGTGAAGATTGTAGGTGTTGAGCCTGAAGACGCACCATCACTATATACCGCTTTGGCTGCAAAGCGGCGTGTAAAGCTCAAGCAGGTGGGGATATTTGCGGATGGTGTTGCGGTAAAGCAGGTGGGCAAGGAGACCTATCGCATCGCAAAACAGGTGGTGGATGAAGTGATCTTGGTGAACACGGATGAAATCTGCGCCGCAATCAAGGATATATTTGATGATACCCGTACCACGGCTGAGCCTGCCGGGGCCTTGTCGATTGCCGGGTTAAAGCGATATGTGAAGCGCGAGGGACTCACCGGCAAAAACCTCATAGCCATCAATAGTGGTGCGAATATCAACTTCGATCGACTGCGACACGTGGCTGAGCGTGCCGAGTTCGGAGAGCGAAGAGAAGCGCTGTTCGCTGTTCAAATACCTGAACAGCCAGGCAGCTTTCTGCGTTTCTGTAAACTGATAGGAAAACGCAGCATCACTGAGTTCAATTATCGTTACAGTGACCCAAGTCGTGCACAGATCTTTGTTGGCGTCGAATTGAGCAACGGTGACGAGGAAAGACAAGCATTGTTCCAGCGATTCATCGATAAGGGATATTCCATTGTGGATATGACCGATAACGAAACAGCCAAGCTGCATATCCGTTATATGGTAGGTGGGCATGCCCAGGGTCTTGAGGGAGAGAAGCTGATACGATTCGAGTTTCCCGAAAGACCGGGGGCACTGCTCTATTTCCTGAATAATCTGGGTCCCGACTGGAATATCAGTCTGTTCCACTATCGTAACCATGGCGCCGCCTACGGACGTGTGCTTATGGGTATACAGTTATCGAAAGCGGATAGAAATACCCTCCTTAGGCGCTTAAAGAAACTCAACTATCCGTTTTGGGATGAAACCGATAATCCAGCTTACAAGTTGTTTGCGGGTGCCAGCTAGGTTCACCATCATGATCGGTATTTCGGGTCTGCTTGGTCTATGGAATGAGGTACTGACCGAATGATCTCCCGTAACCTATGTCACATTCATGAGGTAGCTGTCGAGTGATGTCGTTAACGTCGTTTATTGTTGTTGAAGTATCTGCTTGATTTTTTAACTATATGATATTAAAGGTAATAATATTAATTTATTGTGGTGCCGTACAGGTGGTAGGTTATGGTGCAGACAATAAAAAACCCCGCAGAGCGGGGTTTGGTATAGTTAAGAAATAACAGACTTATCTGGCTGTTCTTTTCTTACGCGGCGTCACTTTCCTGGGGCGCGCAGGCCTCTTCTTGGCGACCTTCTTTTTAGTTGCCTTTTTCTTAGCGACCTTCTTCTTGGTCACTTTTTTCTTAGCGACCTTTTTCTTAGCGACCTTCTTCTTGGCCACCCTCTTTTTGGTTGTAGCTTTCTTTTTAGCTACCCGTTTCTTTGCCGTCTTTTTGGCAACTCTCTTTTTGGTTGCCACCTTCTTCTTCGTTACTTTCTTCTTGGCTACGACTCTCTTCTTGGTCGTTGCCTTCTTCTTGGCGACCCTTCTCTTTGCGGTTGCCTTCTTGGTTGTGGTTGAACGTCTAACAGTTGCCTTCTTTTTGGCGGCCTTTTTCTTCGCCATTTACATTCCCTCCCGAGAGAACTACCTGAATAGATGAACTGAGTATAATTCAGCTTTAAAAAAAATCCAGAATAGATGGTAATCTTTTATCAATTATTTCAAATCGTTGTTGATATGCAACACTTGCTAAGTGATGTTGATGGGTATCGATGAGTCTAAATATGATGATCTAAACGTCCAGTTTATATGTTTTTGCTATTTGAATTTGTATATTGCCGCTTCTGTTATGACAGCATCGAGTGGTATATCCCAAGGCTTTACCGGTAACTGTGATTGCTGTTGAAATTCATGCGCCAGACCAACCAGTGTGGGGCCTTTTAGATGGTTGCGTTTTGTTTGAAATGCAAATGTCCGGTCATAGTATCCACCTCCCATACCCAATCGATTCCCTTTTTTATCGAATGCAATCAGGGGTACGAACACCAGATCAAGAGTCCATGGCATGATCAGCTTGCTATGATTGTGATTCGGTTCAGGAATACCAAATCGATTTGTTGTGAAGCTCGAGCGAGATGTAAAAGGCGCAAACCATAGCCCACGGGATGGCCGCTCTCGAAGCACGGGCAAATAAGTGGATTTGCCAGTATCCAGTGCGAGTTGCAACAAGGGTGACGGATCCATTTCACCCCGTACGGCGAAATAAAAAGCGATGCGACGGCTATGTCTGAAGGGCTTGTAGTTTGCGGCTAGTCTGAGGACCTTTCGGCTATGGAGCTCGAGTGTTTGCGGGCTCAGCTGCTGCCGGTGAGCCTTGATTTGACGGCGGATATGGTGAGCTTGCATGGTTTGAGCAGGGTTGTATAAGAGACATCCCCCACCTGTGCCGTCGCAAACCGCTGTTCTTGAACCAGAGGGCTCAAGTGGGAACAACAGAAGAGCTTCAGGCTTCCCGCTGGGATGCGGACATGCACACCGGCCCTTTCATCATGCTCCCTGGGTAGATGTTAGGCTCAAGAAAATACCCTGGCCGCTTACGAACACCGCAGGGGATGTCATGCCTCTAGGCTAAACCTATTTTGATCAAAGTTCCAGTTGATTGGTTGTATTGAGTGCAATCTCAATCTTTTCTTGTAGATTTTTTATACGACGCGATATGTTCTGCGAGCCGTTTTCCTTGCTTTGCTGGCTGGAGAGCAGATCATTGGCAATATTGAGCGCGGCCATAACAGCAACCCGCTCAGTGCCTATGATACGCCCGTTCTGCCTGATCTCGCGCATCTGGCCATCGAGATAGGCAGCAGCTTGTAAAAGGGATTCTCGTTCTTCCGGCAGGCAGGAAATACGGTACTCTTTATCGAGGATATTGACTGTTACAGGCAATTGATCGTTGCTCACTGGGGTGTTTCCATGGATTTCAGTCGTGTAATCATGGCTTCAACCCTGGCGCGAGCCAGCTCTGTCTTTTCGATGAGCGCGGCACGTTCGGATACCAGGTTATCCTGTCTGGCACGCAGTGATTTATTCTCATCTTTAAGGTAGGAGCAGGCCCGTATAAGCTCTTCAACCCGGATTTCAAGCTTACGCAGGTCCAAATCCGCCGGATTTTGTGTCTCTTTCTCAGTCATGGCAAACAATATAGTGGTCAGATACTGGCGGGTCAATCTCTACATCTGCATGTTATGATTTGTTTCTAGGGTCCGCTAACACTAATTGATTGTCACTGCCAAGACCCTGTTTTTTATCCGGCAAGGCAGAAGTAACGTTGTGTAGTGAATCTACCTAAGCGGCTAATAACGCCGCTAGGTAAAAAAACAGGGCCCTGGACCTTCGGGTTAAGCCCCGCAGTAAGTGCCCTTGTGGTTCGTCTGAAAAAGCGCCGCCCGGTATTGCTCGTTGCATATTTGGAGTCATCAAACTACGCTCCTCGTGACTTGAATGGCGCTTTTTCGAGCGCCATAGTGGCAATCAAATTAGTATTAACAGGGTCTTAATCATAGAGGAAAATGTAGATGATTGAGAATCGCCAAATGCCCGATTATTCACGTCTTGTTGGGGCGTTGAGCTCAATCGGCCTAGATCTTGGCGCCAGCGAGATCCATGGCGTGATCTGTGGTCTGGTGTGTGCCGGTACCATTCAAAGCCACATCGATTGGATGACGGCGCTGTTCGAGGATTGGCCTCAAGAGGATCTGTTGGCGCGCGAGGCCAGAGAGATGATTGGTGAACTTTACTATATATCTCGTGACCAGATTGGCAATGATGATCTGACTTTCATGCCCTATCTTCCGGATGATGCTCAACCCATTTCCGCAAGGGCCAAGGCCCTGAGTGAATGGTGTGAAGGGTATCTGTACGGTTTGGGCATGTCGGGTGTCACGGATCAGCAACTCGAAGGTGATGCCAGAGAGGCATTACAGGATATTACCCATTTCACTCGGCTCGACTATGAGTCACTCGAGTCGGGTGAGGCGACTGAACAGGCCTATGCAGAACTACAGGAGTTCCTGAAAGTGGTGACCTTGCTTATTTGGGGAGATCTGGCGAAAATTCGGGAGCTTGACCATGGTGAAGAGTGAATTCAAACGGCGTCGACGTGAACTGATGCGCATGATGGGGCCGGGCAGTATTGCCATACTGCCTACGGCGCCGCAGCTGATTCGCAACAGAGATGTGCACTATCCTTACCGGCCCGACAGCGATTTCTATTATTTGACAGGTTTTCCCGAGCCGGAGGCTGTACTGGTCCTGATTCCGGGAAGAAAGCAGGCGGAGTATATTCTTTTCAATAGGGAGCGCGATCCGGTAAAGGAGCAGTGGGATGGGGCCATAGCGGGACAGGAAGGCGCTGTCGATGACTATGGAGCAGATGATTCCTTTCCAATCGGAGATTTGGATGACATTCTGCCGCGTATGCTTGAACAGTGTGAGCGCATCTTTTACATCATGGGTTGTAATGCAAAGTTCGACAAACGACTCTCTGAGTGGATCAACACCATTCGCTGTGAAGCGCGCAGTGGTGTTCAGGGGCCGGTCGAGATCATTGCGCTGGACCACTATCTGCACGAAATGCGGTTATACAAGAGTCGATCCGAGCTGAAGGTCATGCGCCAGGCTGCAAGGATTTCCGCCAACGCGCACAAAAGGGTGATGCAGGTCTGTAAAGCGGGTTTGTGGGAGTATCAGCTTGAAGCTGAGTTTATGTGCGAGTGTGCACATCAGGGCGCCAAGTCCCAGGCCTACCCCCCGATTGTCGGTGCCGGCTTAAATGCCTGTACGCTGCACTACATTGATAACATGGATAAGGTTGTCGACAAGCAGATGTTGCTGATCGATGCCGGTTGTGAAGTGGACTATTATGCCTCAGATATCACCCGCACATATCCGGTGAACGGCAGCTTCAGCAAGCCACAGCGAGAATTGTATGAGTTGGTGCTGGCTGCACAGGAGGCTGCGATCGCCAAGGTAAAGCCGGGTAACCATTGGAACGATCCCCATGATGCCGCGGTGCGGACCATCACCAGGGGCTTGATCAAACTGGGAATACTTAAGGGTACACTGGCTAAATTGATTCGCGAAGAGAAATACAAGGCTTTTTTTCCGCATCGTACCGGGCATTGGATCGGTATGGATGTACATGATGTGGGTGATTATAAAGTCGACGGAACCTGGCGTTTATTGGAACCGGGCATGGTTTTGACAATCGAACCCGGTATATACATACCCGCCGGCTCCAAGGGCGTGGCCAAGAAGTGGTGGAACATCGGTATCCGTATTGAAGACGACGTGGCGGTTACCAAAGACGGCTGTGAGGTCTTGACCAAGGATATTGTAAAAACAGTGGCTGAGATTGAGGCCATTATGGCGGCATGATATGGCAGATAGTTTTGATATTCTGATCGTCGGTGGCGGTATGGTGGGCGCCAGCCTGGCGCATGCGGTCAGTGGACAGGGATTGAGGATCGGTGTCATCGAAGCCTGGCCGTTCGACTCCTCGGCTCAGCCCAGTTTCGACGACAGAGTGCTTGCCCTCTCCTGGGGCAGCCGTATCATCTTACAGGCAATGGGTGTTTGGGATGACATTCAGGTCGCTGCCGAGCCGATATTGAATATCCATATCTCCGATCGCGGTCACTTCGGGTTTACCCGACTCAATCACCTGGATGAAGGGGTCGAGGCTTTGGGTTATGTGGTAACCGCTCGCGCACTGGGCCAGGCTTTATTGCAGGATCTGGTGAATCATAACGCCATAAAAATGATCTGCCCGGCAAGACTGAAGAGTTTTGCGGTATCGGACAGGGATGTTGAAGTGCGAATCGGCCAGGATGATGGCGAGCTGGTTCTGAGTGCGCGTCTGCTGGTGGCCGCAGACGGTGGTGATTCCCTGGTTAGGCAGTTTCTGTCGATTCCCCTGAAAGAGAAGTCATACGGTCAGACCGCGATCATTGCCAATCTGCGTCCTGAACAAGCGCATCAAGGAATCGCTTATGAGCGTTTCACCGATACCGGACCCCTGGCGCTGCTGCCCATGCGTGGTGATCGCCTTTCCATGGTGTGGACGGCAAAAGATGACCAGATTGCGGAACTGATGGCCTTGCGGGATGACGCGTTTCTGCTCAGGTTGCAGGACCGTTTCGGTTATCGTCTCGGGCGTCTGTATGAATTGGGTAAACGGGTTGCTTATCCACTGCGTTTACGACAAGCGGTTGAGCAGGTCAGCTCCCGCGTGGCCCTGATCGGAAATGCCGCTCACGCGATACATCCGGTAACGGGGCAGGGCTTTAATCTCGGTCTGCGAGACGTCGCTGTGCTGGCGGACCTGGTGTCCGATGCCGCGCAGAGGGGTCATGATCCGGGTGATATCGAATTATTGAAGGAGTATGCAAATTGGCGCAAAAAGGATCAGAACAGTGTTGCCATGATCACCGACAGCCTGGCACGGTTTTTCGCTAATCCTTTCGGTCCGTTACGACTGGTTCGGAATCTGGGTATGGTGGGTCTTGATGTTGTTCCCGGTATGAAACACCTGGTGGCGCGTCAATTCATGGGATTGAACGGACGATTGCCAAGATTGGCGCGGGGAATATCACTTGATTAACAAAATGTACGATCTGATTATCGTGGGCGGCGGCATGGTGGGGGCCGCATTGGCCTGTGCCCTCGCTGATGCCGGATTGAACATCTGCATCCTTGAAACGAGAGAGCCTCAACGCAGTTGGCCAAAGGATGAAGTCGATCTTCGCGTCTCTGCATTGACCCGTGCATCACAATGCATGCTTCAAAATCTAGGTGCCTGGCCGAGAATGGCTGAGATGCGTGTAAGCCCATACACCGATATGGAGGTATGGGATGCGGAGGGTAGCGGTCGAATTCATTTCAGCGCGTCTGAAATTGGAGAATCCGATCTGGGCCATATTGTGGAAAACCGTGTCACCCAGTTGGCGCTATGGGAAATACTGGAGACATTACCCAATGTCACTTTACGCCACCCTGCCGGTGTCGCGGAGTTACAGTTGGATCAGCTTCCGGGTGTTGTCATGCACGATGGAGAGCAATTGAGAGCTAAACTCATCGTGGCGGCAGACGGTCGTGATTCGCAGTTGCGTGAGATGGCGGGTATCGGCACAAAAGGGTGGGATTACAATCAACATGCGATTGTCGCTACGGTCAAACCATCACGCCATCATCAGCGGATGGCCAGACAGCGCTTTATGCCGCGAGGACCTCTCGCACTGCTTCCTATAGATGATGGGCGCTGCTCCATCGTATGGTCGACGTCACCGCAGCAGGCAGACGAATTGATGGCGCTCTCCGATGCGCTGTTCTGTGATCAACTGACCCGTGCCAGTGAGGCTGTTCTGGGTGAGATTATCGATGTTGGACCACGCGGCCTCTTTCCACTGCGTCTTGGACACGCCCAATCCTATTGTCTGCCCGGATTTGTCCTGGTGGGTGATGCCGCCCATGCGATGCACCCCTTGGCGGGACAGGGGGTCAATCTCGGATTCATGGATGCCATGACCCTCGCTGATGTGGTGATTGACGCCTATCGCACAGGTAAAGCAATTGGTTCTATCGCCACATTGAGGCGATATGAGCGGGCCAGAAAGGGACCGAATATGGCCATGTTGGCCGCAATGGATGCCTTCAAACGCATTTTCAGCAACGACGTGATGCCGCTTAGACTGATTCGCAACCTCGGTCTGGATGTGGCGAATCGGTCCGGAGTCATCAAGCATCAGCTGGTTCGTCGTGCCATGGGGATGAGTGGTGAACTGCCTTCCCTTGCCAGAGTCCGAATGCACTAGGGCCTGTTAACACTAACCCGTCAGTCGCTGCTGCAATCCTGTGAATAACGCCTGAACAGGACCCGGGTGACAGCGGTTGAAATTTGTTGCGAATCCTTGATCGGTGGTGAAACGGGACCGCCTATGAGGTTTTTCGCGATTGGCAAGCGGTTTGCGTCAAGGTATAGTCGTCATCTCGATCCACCCCCGTGGGAGAGGCCGGCCCAAGCCGGCGCCGAAGGCGCAATCCCGCCCGGAATCGCTCAGGCAAAAGGACCGTGGGGGGGAAGTCACCCTGTAAAGGTCAACCAACGGGGGGATTTAGGTCGACTCTGGAGAGTGGTGTAACGACACCCACCGAAGGGGCAGGCGCTCATTAGTGCTGTTTGGACAGGCGGTAATTACTGATTATCACCATGCCGAAACAAACAACAGCGGCGCCAAACTCTCAGGTTTTGGACAGAGGGGCGGCGCGGATGGGTATTCATCCGCGCCGCCCCTTTTTACGTTTTTGACCTGGAGAAGGCGATGACTAAGCAGACTGTACTATACGATACGCATCAGGCAATGGGGGCCCGACTGGTACCTTTCGGCGGTTGGGATATGCCTTTGCACTATGGTTCCCAATTGGAGGAGCATCATCAGGTGCGGCGTGACGCGGGTATGTTCGATGTATCGCACATGACGGTGGTTGATATCAAAGGCGACGGCGTTAACCCACTTTTACGCTATCTGTTGGCCAACGATGTGGAAAAGCTGAAGCAAAAGGGCAAGGCCCTCTACACCTGTATGCTCAACGAAACGGGTGGCGTGGTGGATGACCTTATCGTCTACTATCTGCATGACAGCTGGTACCGCCTGGTGGTGAATGCAGGCACCACGGAGAAGGACCTGGCATGGTTGGCGAAGAAATCCGAAACCTATGATGTGAACATCACACCCCGCCGCAATCTCGCCATGATCGCAGTACAGGGCCCCAATGCACGATCAAAAGCGCTGCCACTGATGTCTGATATTCTGCGCCAGGCGGGTGCTGACCTGAAACCGTTCAATGCGGTTGCCGATGGCGATTGGTTCCTGGCCCGAACCGGTTATACCGGTGAAGACGGTTTTGAGATCATGCTGCCAGGTGATCAGGCGGCATCCTTTTGGCGGCAATTGCACGATGCGGGTGTTGAGCCCTGTGGGCTTGGTGCTCGGGACACACTGCGTCTGGAAGCAGGTATGAATCTATATGGTTCCGACATGGACGAGGAGACCTCGCCCCTGGAATCCGGACTCGGCTGGACCATCGCCTGGGACCCGCCAGAACGCGATTTTGTAGGCAGATCAGTGCTGGAGCGACAGCGCAATGATCCGAATAGGCGGCGTTTCATCGGTTTGGTATTGACCGGACGTGGGGTGCTGCGTAACCATTTGAAACTGTACGATGCCGAGAGGGAGGTCGGTGAGATCACCTCAGGTGGATTTGCCCCAACATTGGAGCGATCCATCGCTTTCGCCCGGGTCCTGCCCGATATCGGTGAGACCTGCGAGGTTGAAATGCGTGGAAAACGGCTCAAGGCGCAAGTGGTCAAACCACCGTTTGTACGCAACGGCAAGGCCGTCATCGACTTATAATCCGGAATGCTATCAACCTCGGGCTGAATCTGTAACTAATCTTCTTGAAGGTAAGAAATATGAGCAATACACCTACTGACAGACGCTACGCCAAATCCCACGAATGGCTTAAGGATGAAGGCGATGGCAGTTATACCATCGGTATCACAGCCCATGCACAAGAGCTGCTGGGTGATCTTGTTTTTGTCGATCTGCCTGAAGTGGGTTCCCAGGTCGAGGCAGGCGGAGACTGCGCGGTCGTTGAATCGGTTAAGGCCGCTTCCGATGTCTATAGCCCGGTAACGGGCGAGGTCATCGCTATTAATGAAGCCCTCGATGGGGCGCCTGAAACCATCAATGAAGATGCCTATGGTAGCGGTTGGATGTTCAAGGTGAAAGTAACGGACACTGGCAGCATGGATGAGCTTCTCGATGCCGATGGTTATGATGCGGTGATCGCCGAAGAGGAATGATACAGGGTTTGTATCGATCCTTTCTGCGGCGAATCATTGTTTCGCCGGCAGACTGACATATGTTAACAGGTCCTAACAGACGAGACAGCTATGCCATTCATCCCCCACACAGAAGAAGATATTCAAGAGATGCTGACTTCCATCGGGGTCGAGCATATCGAGGCCTTGTTTGATGAGATACCCAAAGAGTTGCGCTGCGGAGAACTAAGCGCTATACCAGCAGGAATATCGGAAATGGAACTCTCCCGGCTGATGCAGACGCGGGCCCGTACCGATGGACAGCCCCTCTGTTTCATTGGGGCGGGCGCCTACGATCACCACATACCGGCGGCGGTATGGGAATTGACTACCCGGGGCGAGTTCTATACCGCCTATACGCCTTATCAGGCTGAGGCGAGCCAGGGGACCTTGCAATTGCTGTATGAATATCAGTCGATGATGACTGCAATAACCGGCATGGATGTCTCAAATGCATCCCTCTATGATGGTGCTTCAGCCCTGGCTGAAGCGGTATTAATGGCAGTCAGAGCGAATCGCAAATCAAAGTCAAAACGCATTCTTGTCCCTCACAACCTGCATCCAGCCTATCGCAAGGTAACCCGTACGATAGTGCAAAATCAGCAGATCGAGTTGGTTGAGGTGGTGTACAACAGTGAGAGTGGCGAAATCGATAAACAGGAACTGGAGCGTTATAGCGGTGAGGACTATGCCGCATTAGTCATCCCGCAACCCAATTTCTTCGGCGTGTTGGAGGCGGTCGATGAGTTGACGGATTGGGCGCACGCAAACGGTATGTTGGCGATCGCAGTGGTTAATCCGCTCGCCATGACGGTTTTGAAACCGGCTGGAGAGTGGGGCGAGCAGGGCGCGGATATCTGTTGTGGAGAGGGGCAGCCGCTGGGAGCGCCATTGGCTTCCGGGGGACCCTATTTCGGGTTCCTCTGCTGCACGCAAAAACTGGTGCGTCAGATGCCCGGCCGTATTATCGGTAAGACAGTGGATATGGACGGAAAGCCCGGTTATGCCCTCACACTACAGGCGAGGGAGCAGCATATCCGGCGTTCAAAGGCGACTTCCAACATCTGTACCAACCAGGGCTTGATGGTAACCGCCGCCACCATCCACATGACTCTCATGGGCAGTGAGGGTCTGCAGCGCATGGCAGGCGCGAGCCATGCCAATACCGATAAACTGACTCAGGCGTTGACATCACTGCACGGTGTCGAGAGCGTGTTCAATGGCGCGGTCTTTCATGAACAAGTGGTGCGTCTGCCGATTGCGGCAAAGAAGGTACTGCGCGCGCTGGCGGCACATAATGTACTAGGTGGATTTGACCTCAGTGATGATTATCCCGAATTGGGCGATGCGATTTTGGTATGCGCTACTGAGTTAAGAACCGACAGTGATCTGGAAAACTATCGGAGCAAGCTGGAGCGGATAATCGCATCCCAGGTGGAGACCCCCTGTCAGCTGAAACCCGATTGGTAATGGTGGCGATATGATATACGAACATTCACGAAAGGGGCGTCGGGCGGCGGCACAGGCGCCGCGGGAGCGGGCTGAGCTGTCAGGTATCCCGTCAGCATTGCGGCGTGAAACTCAACCACGCCTGCCGGAAGTTTCCGAGATGCAGGCGGTACGCCATTTTACCCGTCTGTCACAGAAGAATTTCTCAATCGATACCCATTTCTATCCGTTGGGTTCATGCACCATGAAATATAATCCGCGGGCCTGCAATACCTTGGCAAGCCTGCCCGGGCTGATCGGCAGACACCCCTTGGCGCCCGCGACGCACAGCCAGGGTTTCATGGCCTGTCTCTATGAGTTGCAGGAGATACTCAAAACTGTAACCGGTATGCACGCTGTCTCCCTGACCCCTGCCGCAGGCGCTCAAGGCGAGTTTGCCGGTGTTGCAATGATTCGCGCGTACCATGATGCCAGAGGCGATAAGCAGCGCAGCGAGATATTGGTGCCGGATGCGGCCCATGGCACCAATCCGGCCTCGGCAGTGATGTGTGGTTATAAGACCAGGGAGATACCCACCGGAGCCGACGGGGATATCGATGTGGATGCGTTGAAGTCGGCGCTGGGTCCCCAGACCGCCGGTATAATGTTGACCAACCCATCCACCGTGGGTGTATTCGAGCGGCGTATCAAGGAGATTGCCGGGCTGGTACATGCCGCGGGTGGCCTGCTCTATTACGATGGCGCCAACCTGAATGCAATTCTGGGCAAGGTCAGGCCGGGTGATATGGGATTCGACGTCATTCACATGAATCTGCACAAGACCTTTTCCACTCCGCATGGCGGAGGTGGCCCGGGTGCGGGCCCGGTGGGGGTCAGTCAACGTCTCGAACCCTACCTGCCGGTACCTATGGTCGGTTTGAACGGTGGTGACTACCGCTGGCTGACGGAAAAGGAGAGACCCGCATCCATAGGCCGTCTTTCCGCATTCGCTGGAAATGCCGGGGTGCTACTGCGCGCCTATATCTATGCCCGCCTGTTGGGACGCGAAGGGATGCACCGGGTTGCGGAGTTTTCCACGCTCAACGCCAACTATCTGCTCAAGCGCTTGATGGATGCAGGCTTCGATGCCGCCTACCCCGAACGTCGCGCCAGTCATGAATTCATTCTTACCCTGAAGCGGCAAGCCAAGGAGTTGGGAGTCAATACCATGGATTTCGCCAAACGCATGCTTGACTATGGCGTGCATGCCCCAACCACCTATTTTCCCTTGCTGGTCCCGGAGTGTCTGTTGGTGGAACCCACAGAGAGTGAAGCAAAGGAGGAGCTTGATAATTTTGTTGAGATCATGACGAGCATCAAGCAGGAGGCTGAAACCCAACCCGAGCTTGTCATACAAGCGCCCCACAGCATGCCGGTAAGGCGACTCGACGACGTGCGTGCTGCGCGGGAACTCGACCTCGCCTGGAGAGGAGATGAATAGACGTTCAGCTATCGGATTGATTTTAGTCCGCAAATGAAGGCAAATAAACGCGCATTTATGCTCAATCAACGTTCCTACACTGCCGTGTGGGATCGAGAGTCGAGATAGATTAAAGCTTGAGTAATCCGTATATTGACAGCACTGAGTTGTCATCTTTCCTGGATAAATTACATCGCCGGTGTGTAAGGCTAAATGTCGCTTTACACTCACGCATCATTAGTTTTTTTAAAAAAACCTATATCGGCAAGGAGAAATCATGTCGGCCTTGATCTGTGGTTCTTTCGCCTTTGATACCATTATGGTCTTTCATGACCATTTCAAGCATCATATCCTGCCGGAACAGGTACATATCCTGAACGTCTCCTTTCTGGTACCCGACATGAGAAGGGAGTTTGGAGGATGTGCCGGAAATATTGCCTACAATCTGAAGATGCTCGGTGGCGAGGGTAAACCTGTGGGTACAGTGGGTGACGATTTCACCCCTTATGCAAAATGGATGGATGAGTGTGGTATCAGCCGTGAGCAGGTGTTGGAAGTCCCCGGTAACTATACTGCACAGGCCTATATCACTACAGACAAGGATGATAACCAGATTACCGCCTTTCATCCGGGAGCGATGAACCAGGCCCACCAAATAGATGTCTCAACGATCGATGGTTGTACACTGGGCATGGTATCGCCGGATGGCCGGCAGGGTATGGTTGAGCATGCCGCCCAATTTGCCAAGAAAGGCGTGCCGTTTATATTTGACCCCGGTCAAGGCATGCCCATGTTCGACGGCGATAGCCTGATGACCTTCACCGAACAGGCCAGTTGGCTCGCCTTCAACGATTATGAAGCGATGTTGATGCAGGAGCGTACCGGAAAAAGCCTGAAACAACTGGCGCAGATGGTGCAGGCGATTATCGTAACCCGTGGCGGAGAGGGCTCTGAAATCATCACGAAGGATAAGGTCTTTTCCATCCCTGCCGCACCGGTGAAAGCAGTGGTTGATCCGACCGGCTGTGGCGATGCTTACCGTGCCGGCGTGTTGTACGGTCTGATGAATGAGATGGATTGGGAGACAACCGGCCGAATCGCTGCATTGATGGGCGCGATCAAGGTCGAGCAGGCGGGTACACAGAATCATCATGTATCGCCGGGTGAGATTGGCCATCGCTTCGAAAAGGCCTTTGATTATAAGTTTAAATAGAGAAAAGCTATGTCCGGACATTTTACAGAGAGCGATTTCGTACCCCTTAATCTTGCAATATTGACAGTATCGGACAGTCGTACGGAAGAGACTGACAAGTCAGGTCGGACCCTAAGGGAAAGGGCCTTGGATACAGGCCATCAGGTGGTTGACAAGCGTATCGTGCCTGACGATGTTTATCAGATGCGCGCGGTGGTTTCAGCCTGGATAGCCGACGCGAATGTGCATGTGATCATATCTACCGGGGGTACCGGTATTACCGGGCGCGACAGCACCCCGGAAGCACTGCAGCCACTGTTTGATAAATCCATCGAAGGTTTCGGTGAACTCTATCGCGCAATCTCCCTGGAGGAGATCGGCAGCTCCTCGATGCAGTCCAGGGCGATTGCCGGCCTGGCCAACGGCACACTGATTTTTTGCCTGCCCGGCTCCACCGGGGCTTGCCGCACAGGGTGGGATAAAATCCTGAAATCCCAGCTTGATATACGTACCCGGCCTTGTAATTTCGCACAAATGTTTCCCCGCCTGTTGGAGAGTTAAGATGGGAGATTGCGATAGCCATCAAGCTCAGCTGAAACCGGTCGATGAGGCGCTGGTCTTCCTGCTCGATCAGGTCAAACCCATCACGCAACAAGAGACACTGGCCCTGGATGAGTCTTTGGGGCGTGTGCTGGCGGCGCCGGTTAATAGTCAGGTCGACGTTCCACCCTGGGATAACAGCGCCATGGACGGTTTTGCGGTCAACAGCAATGACCTACAAAGTGATGAGGTCAGGCTGCATGTCGCACAACGCATTCCCGCCGGATCGGTGGGGAGGTCACTCGAAACTGGGACTGCGGCGCGCATATTTACCGGTGCGCCGGTGCCTGAGAACGCCGATGCGGTGGTCATACAGGAGGTTTGCAGGATCGATGGCGAAGAGGTCGTGATCATGGAATGCCCTGCTATAGGCGCCAATATCCGCAAAGCGGGAGAGGATATTCTGCAGGGCGAGGAGATATTGCCAGCGGGTACCAAGCTTGACGCACAGCACCTGGGATTGGCCGCTTCGGTGGGGGTGGCGGAGTTGAGGGTGTTTCGTCGGCTGAAAGTGGCGGTCTTTTCAAGCGGCGATGAGCTGGTGATGCCTGGAGAGGAGTTGAAGGCCGGGCAGATTTACAACTCCAATCAATTTACCTTGAGCGGGATGTTGCAACGATTGGGTTGTGAAGTGATTCAACTTGGGATTGTGGAAGACACGTTCGAGGCGACGTGCGATACCCTTTCCCGCGCTGCCGAGGAGGCTGATCTGGTATTGGCGTCGGGTGGCGTTTCCGTGGGGGAGGAGGATCATGTCAAGCCCGCGGTGGAGCGGCTGGGCTCGCTGGAACTCTGGAAAATCGCTTCCCGTCCGGGCAAACCTCTGGCGTTCGGTTATATCGGGGAGACACCTTTTATGGGTGCGCCGGGGAATCCGGTCTCGCTGTTTGTCACCTTCTCCCTCTTCGCCAGGCCGTTCATTCTGCGCATGCAGGGACTATCCGGTGAGGTCCGTCCCAAACCTGTCAGTGTCATTGCCGCATTCGAGAAGGCCGCCACCGACAAGCGTCAGGAGTATGCGCGCGGACGTCTGGAGCTGAACGGGCAAGGGCAGGCGGTGGTCAAACTCTACCCCAATCGCTCGTCCGGTGTATTAAGCTCCGTAGTGTGGGCAAACGGACTTGCCGTATTGCCACCGCTTACCGCCATTAAGCCGGGTGATCCTGTGGATTTCATACCCTACAATGAGTTGATGACATGATACAGATCCTCTTTTTTGCCCGATTCCGCGAGGAACTCGGTGTAGCGTCCGAGCAGCTCGCGCTGGACGGCCTATCCTCCATCGGCGATCTTCTTGAGGCCTTGTGCGGTCGCGGAGATGTGTGGGCCCGGCTCTTTGCCGAGGATCAAAGGGTGATGATGGCGGTCAATCAAGAGCTGGCCGACAGAAATACACCCCTGAAGGCCGGTGACGAGGTTGCCTTCTTTCCGCCTGTGACCGGAGGTTGAAGGTTGAATAGCGTATCCATACAGGCTGACCCTCTTGATCCCAATCATGAGGTGGACCTGTTGCGCGGTGATGATCCCTCCGTCGGCGCAGTCGTGACATTTATCGGCCTGATGCGAGACATCAACGAGGGTGACAGGGTGGAAGGGTTGTACCTCGAACACTATCCGGGTATGACTGAGCGTGCCCTACAAAAGATTGTGGATGAGGCAAACAGCCGCTGGGAGATCCAACATTGCCGTGTGGTTCACCGCGTAGGCGCCTTGTCGCCCACCGAACCCATCGTACTGGTAGCGGTGGCGAGCCGCCATCGCAAAGAGGCCTTCCTGGCCTGCGAATTCATTATCGACTATCTAAAAACCAAGGCGCCGTTCTGGAAGAAGGAGGCCACAGCGGAGGGAGAGCGCTGGGTGGATGCAAGAGAGAGTGACGATACGGCTACCCTGCAGTGGCAAAAAGGCGACAAATCAGAGGCTTGAGCAAGCAGCAATTCCAGTCAAATCAACAAAAGCTATCGATGGCCGCAAATGGGCGCGAATCACAGTAAACCATGGCAAACGGCATGACATCTACATGTCCACCACATAGTACATTACCAAGCCAAAGCGCTCGATTTGCACATCATTGAAGACCCCTTCTCACGTTACGACGGTTTGCGTTTATCTGCGGTGATTCGCGTCCATTCGCGGCTTGTCTTTCCGCAGCTTTCCATATGGTAAAAAGTAAGTATTAAGAGGGAAAAGGGTGAGTCTGAGCAGAACTGGTCGTATGCTGTTTGGTAACGCGGTTGATGCGGATTATCAACCGGGATGCGCGGGTGCATCCCGGTTCGAAGTTGAGCTACTTCTTGTTGGAGTGGAGCAGAACCTGTTCGAAGATATTTCTTTTGATGCGGCTGCGGATAGGCTCGGGTAGATTGTGCCATGCCTTGGCAACTTCGACCGCCTCGTCGTCCATCACTGTGGTTGAGGATTCACCGAACATCAGCCATGCGGGATTAACGTCCAGAACCTGTGCGATCTCATCGATCTTTCTGGGACGAAGGCTCTTGCCATTCTCGATTTTCTGTATCACGGCCTGGTTGGTTCCGGCACGGAGCGCCAGCTCCTCCTGGGTCCAACCTCTTTCCCGTCTTTTCCTGCGTAGTCGAGAGCCTAAAGTATCCATTTCCCGCGGTATGTATGTTTCAAATTTTTGTGCGTGTACGTAGCTCATGGTCCTTCCCGTTAAGATGCCGATGTGGGTTTGCATCACCTGTACGTGGTAGCGGCGCTGCGTTCAAAAACTTGACACTTTGAAGAAGTCCGTCATGACGCTTGCGAAATTAATTCCAGTACATCGGGAAAATGTGACCAAATTCACAGTATCCTAGCACGTTATATGTGCCGTGAAATTGAGGATTTACGATTTCCCGGCACATTGGCGAACGCCATTCCTGTGATACCATGCACCCCCATGATCACATATCCAGTTATCGATTCCACCCTGATAACCCTGGGGCCGGTGAGTATCCACTGGTATGGAATGATGTATGTCATCGGCTTTCTCGGAGGCTGGTGGCTGGGTCGTCGCCGGGTGGGAAGGCCGGGTATGATATGGGACGCCGATCAGGTCGACGATATGGTCTTCTATATCGTGCTCGGGGTGGTTCTGGGGGGGCGTATAGGATATATCCTTTTCTACAACCTCGACGGATTTCTGGCGGATCCCATGATCCTGATAAAGGTGTGGAACGGCGGGATGTCATTTCACGGTGGCCTGTTGGGCGTGTTGCTGGCAATGTGGTACTTTGCCCATAAGCATGGCCGCACGTTTTTTGAGGCGACCGACTTCATCGCGCCTTTGGTCACCATCGGTTTGGGCGCCGGCCGGATCGGTAATTTCATCAATGCGGAGCTGTGGGGCGGCGTCACTGATCTGCCCTGGGGAATGCGGGTTCCCTGTGGCGTGGCGGAAGGACTCTGTACGCGGCTAGGATTGCCCTTGGATGCGGAGTACTCGCTCCCTGTCCACCCCAGTCAACTGTATGAAGCCTTCCTGGAGGGGTTGGCGCTATTCCTGATCCTGTGGATCTTCTCGGCCGGAGCAAGGCCGAGAATGGCGGTTTCCGGGCTGTTTTTGCTCTGTTATGGGATATTTCGTTTTATGGTCGAATTCGTTCGCATGCCCGACCAACACATCGGATATCTCGCATTTGACTGGTTGACCATGGGGCAGTTTCTGACGCTGCCGATGATGGTGTTTGGTGCCTTGCTGTTCTACCTGGCCTACAGGCCGAAGAGCAGCCATGGCTAGCTTTTTCCAGCAGGATATCGAGATGAGAATTGAATTTGTAACTCACCGGGAAGCCTCGGCATGAAACAGTATCACGATCTGATGCGCCATGTACGCGATCACGGTGTCGACAAAGAGGATAGGACGGGTACGGGAACCCGGAGTGTATTCGGTTATCAGATGCGCTTCGATCTGGCTGACGGATTCCCGCTTTTGACCACCAAACGCCTTCATCTACGTTCCATAATTCATGAACTGCTGTGGTTTTTGCAAGGCGACACCAATATCCGTTATCTGCAGGAGAACGGCGTAACCATCTGGGATGAGTGGGCGGATGAAAACGGTGATCTGGGTCCTGTATACGGCTATCAATGGCGTTCCTGGCCGGCACCGGACGGGGGGCATATCGACCAGGTCGGTCAACTGATCGGGCAGATAAGAAAAAACCCTGACTCGAGACGCCTGGTTGTCTCAGCCTGGAATCCCGCACAGGTGGAACATATGGCTTTACCTCCCTGCCACTGCCTATTTCAGTTCTATGTGGCCGAGGGCAGGATCTCCTGCCAACTCTATCAGCGCAGTGCCGATATCTTTTTAGGTGTGCCGTTCAATATCGCTTCCTATGCACTGCTGACCATGATGGTGGCCCAGGTGACCGGATTGCAGCCGGGTGAGTTTGTGCATACCTTCGGTGATGCCCATCTCTACAGCAACCACCTGGAACAGGTCGATCTCCAGCTCGGCCGTGAAACCAGGAAACTGCCGAAAATGAAAATAAACCCGGCGGTGAAGTCGATTTTCGATTTCCGTTTCGAGGATTTCGAGCTGGTTGACTATGATCCCCACCCCCATATCAAGGCGCCGGTGGCGGTCTAGTGAGTAGTCTTGAGCAAATAGCCTGCCGGATTGCAATCCCGCTGTGCCATACCAGGGATAGCAGTGTTGGCAGGGCGGGTTGAATGAAGCCGTTGATTTCCCTTATCGCAGCGGTGGCCAATAATGGCGTGATCGGGGTGGATAACGGTTTACCCTGGCGGCTGCCTGCTGATCTCCAGCATTTCAAGTCGCTGACCATGGGCAAGCCCATCATCATGGGACGCCGTACCTGGGAGTCTCTTCCCGGTCTTCTTCCCGGGCGACGCCATATCGTCGTCACCGGCAAGCGGGATTACCGGGCGGAAGGTTGTGAGCTCGTTCATTCAGTGGATGAGGCGCTGCAGGTCGCTGGTGAGGTGCCGGAAGTCATGATTGTCGGAGGCGGAGGTCTGTATCGTCAGATGCTGCCGCGTGCCAACCGCCTCTATTTGACGCGGGTCGAGGCTGATGTGGCGGGAGACGCCTTTTTTCCTGAAATAGACTGGAGTGAATGGCAAGAGGTCAGTCGTGATTCCCGTCCCGCGGATGAGCGTAATCAGTTTGCCTATACCTTCATTGTCTTGAATCGCGTCAACGTTTGATCGGGCAGGAGATCTGATAGGGTTTTGCCGGTTTGTTTTTACGCAGCCGCAGCGCTGTGAGCTCACCCCCCCAAAAGCAGCCGCTATCCAGACAGCAGATGTTGGCGCTCTGGCGGTAACCCAGGGTAGACCAATGGCCGAAAATGATGCGGTCATTTTTCGTCAGCCGTCCTGCAGCCTCGAACCAGGGAATCGCGCCGTTGTTCTGTGCTTCAGGGGGACCTTTCTCATTCAATGAGATACGACCGTCCCGGCTGCAATAGCGTAAACGAGTGAAACAGTTGGTGATGAAACGGAGTCGTTCCATTCCCTCGAGGTTCTCCGACCAAAGGTCCGGTTGATCGCCGTACATGACCCGGCAGAATTTACCGAACTTGGGGCCGCGCAGGACATTTTCCAGTTCCCGGGCGCATTTCATGGCGGTGGTTAGATCCCATTGAGGCGGTAATCCGGCGTGCACCATGCTGTATCCCTTTTTTTTGTGGTGGGCCATCATGGGTCTGTGACGCAGCCAATCGATCAACTCCTGCCGGTCATGCGCTTCTAGAATATCCTTAAGGTTACCGTATTTATAGTGGCTGCGATTGCCTTGGGAGAGCGCCAGCAGATGCAGGTCATGATTCCCCAGTACGGTGATTGCCTGATCACCCAGTGACTTCACGAAGCGAAGCACCTGCAATGATTTGGGGCCGCGATTGACCAGATCTCCAGCAAACCAGAGCTTGTCCCTGGACGGGTCGAATCGGATTTTCTCAAGCAGCCGCTGCAGCTCGTCATAGCATCCCTGAATGTCACCAATGGCATAGATCGACATCAGATCGCCCCGAGTCGAAGCAGTTGCCTGTCGTGAATTTTTACCAGCAGGAGCTGGGCGCAGATGGCGCCGATAAGGGCCAGAAACATATCCGTTTGGGTGTCCCATGGATCGCCCTGGGTGCCAAGAAACGCCTCTGCCGCCTGCTCACTCATCAGCGCCACCCACCACTCGATCAGCTCATAGAATGCACTGAAAGCGAGACAGAAACAGATGCAGAGAAAAAACAGCCAACGACCCGGTTTCAAGGGTGAGCGTCGCAACAATATCTCCCGCGCCAGCATGGCGGGTACGAATCCCTGAAAAAAGTGCCCGATCCGGTCGTAGTGATTGCGCGACAGTTCATAGCTGTCTCTGAGCCAGTTGAACAGGGGCACCTCGGCATAGGTGTAGTATCCGCCGATGATCAGTATGACGGCATGCAGCGCAAGCAGACGGTAGACCAGGATGGTCAAGGGAAAGTCCTGCCGGGTGTAATAGAGGAGTGGCAATCCGATCATGACGGGCAGGGTTTCCAGAAACCAGGTATAGCGGTCAGCGACCGGGTCGAGTCCGCTGAGAATGAGCAGCGAGGCAACACCGCCACCTAACCAAAGCAGTTCACTTTGAGCTTGCAGAGCCATGGCTACCCATACTATGTGGTTCGATTACAGATCAGTCGGTTGTTGTTTATTAATGAAGACTGCCCGGGCGGGCGAGGGAGAAGGGTGGTATCAGGGCGTCGAAATGGTTGCCCTGGCCGTCGATCATGTCATAGCTCCCCTGCATACTGCCTACCGGCGTGTCGAGAACGGTACCGCTGGTGTAGCGGAAGGTTTCACCGGGATTGAGTTGGGGCTGTTCGCCCACTACGCCCTCACCTCGGACCTCCTGTACCTTGCCGTTGGCATCAGTGATGATCCAATGCCGGTTCAGCAGACGCGCGCTCGATTGACCGTCGTTTCGTATGGTTATGGTGTAAGAGAAGACAAAGCGATCTTCATTGGGGATTGATTGCGATTCCACGTACCGGGTTTCGACCTGAACGTCAATCTGGTGCTGTGATTCCTTTTCCATATATACGTGTTGACTCTGCTCTGGCATGTTTACGACTTCATATACTGCAAGGTTACTGAGGGGATGGATTTAGTGCAATGGGTTAAGAATTAAATGCCGGTGCCGATAATGGGGTTAAGTTACCTGTTTAGAGTGTCAGCGAGTGAGAAGTGTAAGTTTGACAGTCCTGCTGCTGTTGTTCAGCTCCGTCTGCTGGTCGGCGGAATCAACACAACAATCCCAGGCGCTGGTTTCAGCCGCCATGTTGGGGGATGTCGTTCGCATTAATGATCTCCTGGCGCAGGGTGTCGATGCCAACGGCGCCAACCCTTCCGGCAGGACACCCCTGCATATCGCGGCCTTCAACGGCAACCTGAAGAGCGTCAAGGCGCTCCTGGCCGCGGGTGCGGATCCCAACCTGGCGGATAGCAGAGGGATTACCCCGATTATGGAGGCGTCGGCATTTGGACATTTCGAGATTGTACGTTTGTTGTTGCAACGCGGTGTCGATGTGAACGCCTCTGATCAGGCAGGCAATACGGCACTTGGTCTGTCGAACAGGGGCAAGCATGAAAAGGTGTCTGCCCTGCTCAGTGAAATGGGTGCTAAGGAGAATCAGGATAAGGATACCAAGTAGTGCTGTCTGGCAGACTGGTTTGATACTGATCAGTGTTTAGTAAGTAAAAGGATAAAATGGCTGAAAATTGAACAGTAACGTGAACAGGGTCTAAGTCAAGCTGGAAAACTGCACGAATAATCTTAAATAAGTCATTGAATAGGCTTGTAAGGTAAATGAACAGACATCATCAACATCGTAAACCGGACTTCTTCGCTGTGGTCGTGGTGTTGGTCATGATCGGCTTTGGTCTGACATTGGCAGTGCAAGTCAGTTTGGTTGATCGACATCAGGTCGTGGAAAGCGAGGTCACTGAGGTTGTACCCAAGGCGGGTTAGAAAGCACCGCCGGCCTCAGAGGTAGAACACCGACTTAGTCATCAATTTCGATGTCACTTTCATCGCTGCTTTGATGGGTGCGGGCAGATTCGCGCCGCCCGCCTCGAGCGCCACCGTTGCATGGTGGATCTCGTCCTCTTTCATCTGCTCGAGTATGGCGAGGCTCTTCTGATCCTGTGCCGGAATGCGTTGCATATGGTCATTCAAATGGGCCTCAACCTGATGCTCGGTCTCCGCCACGAAGCCAAGACTCCATTTGTCACCGGTCAGTCCCGCGGCTGCGCCGATCATGAATGAACCGGCATACCAGAATGGGTTGAGCAGACTCTTCCGGTTATTCAATTCGTTGAGGCGGGTTTCACACCAGGCCAGGTGGTCATTCTCCTCTTGTGCCGCACGCTCCATGCTATCGCGGATTTGCGGCAGTTTCGCTGTCAATGCCTGTCCCTGATAGAGGGCCTGGGCGCAAACCTCGCCGGTATGGTTGATCCTCATCAGACGTGCAGCCAGATCCCGTTCCTGTTCGCTCATCTTTGCTTCATTGATGGTCTCGGCCGGATTGGAGCGCTCAGTCACCTGAGGCCGTCCGAACAGGGTGCGCAGGGCGCTGTCGATGCCGATCATGAAGTGGTCGGCGGAATTGAATCTTCGCTCTTTCATATTGAAACCATAGCTTTTTTCTTCAATGGGATACAACTGTAGTCAGTAATCCCTTTTAGCGCATCAGCCGGGCCATTGTCGATAGATAAGCTCGATAGGGTGCATGACCCGGACCTGCAGCCCGGCATCGGCGACGAGCTGGCGCATTTGCATTGCGCAGCCCGTGTTGCTGGTGACGAGGATATCGACTTGGCAGGCTTGTAGTTTTTCGATTTTCGCCTTGCCCAATGCGGTTGAGAGTGAAGGTTGGGTAAATATATAGCTCCCTGCCGCACCACAGCAGACGCTATTGTCTGCCAAGGGTAAGATCTCAGCCTGGGGGATTCTCTGCAGCAGCCTCATGCTGCCGTCATCACGACTGCTGCATGGGGTATGCACCGCCACTCTACCCGCATAGGGTTTCAGGGTGGGTATCTCCGTATCCGGCAGGGAAAGCAGGAGATCCGTCAGGCTGACTACAGGGATTTCACTGGCCTGCTGCTCCTGTAATTCAAGCTGACAAGCGCTGGCCAGGGTAACCAGGGTTTGGGCATGGCTCTTTGCGGTCTGTTGCCGGTTGGTCGAGCAGTATCGCTCCGCGCTCTCTTCAAATCCGTTGTGCCGATGTATGGCGCCGCAGCAACACTGTGTCGGCGGTATTTCGACCGCATAGCCAAGCCGGCGCAGTAGCGCCATAGCGCATTCGAGGAGGGTCTGCTCCACCTGGGTGGAAACACAGCCGGTGAAAAGCTGGACCAGTCTTCCCTTGGGCAGATCGGCGGGATAGAGTCCGGCCTGGATGAGGGCCGTGCCAGTGAGTTGTCCGCCCAATTCGGGCAGACGCCGGTATCTGTCAGGCAGCAAGGCGGTAATCCATTGTGTAACCCCCATCTGTTTCATTGACCGGAAAAGGCGACTGATGCGTGCCAGTCGTTTCGGCTCTGTCAACTGAGTAAAGAACCATCGTATGAATGGTCTGCCTCGCTTGCGTTTGGTGATGAGACTGCGGCTGGCGTCCAGCAGCTGACCGTATCTGACCCCTGACGGGCAGACGGTTTCACAACGGCGACACCCCAGGCAGCGGTCAAGGTGGGTCTCGACGGCCGTATCGGGTTCGAGCTCACCCTCAGCCAGGGCCTGCATCAGGCTGATGCGGCCACGGGGCGAGTCAGCCTCGTTGGCAAGCAGCTGATAGGTCGGGCATTCGGGGAGGCAGAGGCCGCATTTTACACAGCGGTCCGCTTCGGTCAGCAGCTGATCAGGGGTCACGTTTAGATTGCGCGGGGCCGGAATTGATGAAACAGGCCCTATCATAACGGTTAATCGTCGTTGTATCATCGCCCGTGTGTCTTAAAGACCTTATTTGATCCATGTCCTACTATCGCCACCATCTTTTCTTTTGTGTCTATGAGCGTACCGATGGTCGTCCCTGTTGTGCCCGGCATGGGGCAAAGTCGATGCGCGACTACATGAAAGGTCGGGTCAAGGCCCTGGGACTTGCGGGGCCGGGCGGTGTCAGGGTCAATACCGCGGGCTGTCTGGACCGCTGCGACAAGGGGCCCGTGCTGGTGGTATACCCCGAGGCGGTCTGGTATACCTTTGTCGACCACGAGGACCTGGACGAGATCCTGCAATCCCATCTGATCGAGGGCAAGGTGGTCGAGCGCCTGCTGGTGGATTAGATTATCGGTGGCGACCGATATGTGATTCCTGTCAGGATTGCATGATTCATTGTTAAAGAGGCGGGGAGAGCTGCCGCTAGTTTACTGACGCCGTGGTCGTGGGATCATGGCCGGTTTTCGGTTCCTTGATGAAAGCGTGAAGTGCGTCGGTATCGGGGAGAAAAAACAGCCGGGTGATTGCTTATAATCACTTGCAATACCCGATTGATTGTATACTATTAAGAAATTAGTCTAAGTTTCCGCCCTTAATGGACTGTTTCCTATGGGATTTTGGAGTTTGCCATGTCAGGTTTAGCCCGCTTATTAACCGCTCTGTCTCTGATGCTGCTGCTCGCCGCCTGCGGCGGCGGCGACCCCGATGTGCCTTGGGATTCATCCACAACAGGTGACACGGCTGATGGCGATACGATTGACGATGCCGGTACTGCCGGGGCTGATATCTTTATCGGTAGCGGTTCAGGGAGTTCTTTCAATGCGGGTACCCTGGATATTGCAGTGACATCACTCGCGGCAGGCGGTCAGACAACGGTTACGGCAACCCTCGCCGATTCCGCGGGCAATCTTTACCAGGAGGTTGCGAACGTATCTTTTAACACGGATTGTTTTTCGACAGGGTTGGCGACTATAGATACGCCTGTAGCTGCGAGTGGTGGAGTGGTGACTGCTACCTATGTCGCCCAGGGCTGTTCAGGAGCAGATAGCGTGCGGGCAACAGTTACAGTCAATGGTGATACCACGACAGCATCTGGTACTATCAATGTACAGGCCGCCGAGATCGGTTCAATGGAGTTTGTATCTGCTGAGCCTTCACTCATCGGCCTTAGAGGTGTTGGCCTGACCGAGGTCTCCCGAGTATCTTTCCGAGTGCTGGATCAGAACGGAAACCCTGTTACCCAGCAACGGGTCAATTTCAGATTGAGTACCGATGTTGGCGGAGCGAGAATTGCTGAAGGGGCGGAGACCGCAGTCAGTGACGTCAATGGGTTGGTGGGAACGGATGTCAAATCAGGTACGATCCCCACGGCGGTTCGAGTTACCGCCTCTTTGGATGCCAATCCACTGATCTCCACCCAGTCGGATGGTTTGGTTATTTCCACAGGAGTTTCCGATCAAAACAGCATGTCTATAGCTACAGAATCACGTAATCCAGAGACCTGGGAATTTGATGGTATAGAAATTGGGATAACGGTCCATGCCGCCGATCATTTCAACAATCCGGTTCCCGATGGCGCCTCGGTCTATTTCACCACCGAAGGCGGGCAGATCCAATCCCAATGCCAGATCGAAAATGGCAGATGTAGTGTTAATTGGACGAGTTCAAATCCACGGCCGAAGGATAATGACGTACCTGGCGGTATGGCGGGTCGGATCACTATCCTCGCCACCATGCTGGGTGAAGAGAGTTTCATCGATGCCAACGGCAATGGTGTCCTGGATAACGGGGATCCCGCATACGCTAATATTCCCGAGGCCTTCAGGGATGATAACGAGGACGGTGAGAAGCACCCAACCTACGAGGAGTTTGTTGATTTCAACACCAATGGTATTTATGATGATGCCGATAGTGATCCAAACTACAACGGCGTACTTTGTTGCGATGCGGATGCAGTGACTGCGGCAGAAGCGGCAGTAACCGCAGGTGATGACCCTGGGGTCTGCTACGGTGTTACGCCCACCACTTCACCTGTGTGCAGCAGTGAGAAAAATATCTCTGTGCGCGCACGCCTCTTTATGATCATGGCAGAGAGTACTCCCTCTATTACACTAGTTGAAGGTAGCGTGGCAGCAGGTTCCTCAGCAACATTCGAAATAGTAGGTGCTGATACTGGACAGATTATGCCTGCGGGTACAACTGTTGCGGCTTCTCTTGAAGAAGGTGAGATAAACGATTCATATGAGGTGCCAGATTCTAGCTTCAATGCTCGGATAGGATTAGACAGAAGGGGACTCGATGTTTTCACGTTTAATATTCCAACAGATGGGGTAGGTCCACTGACGATATTAGTTACGACGCCAAAAGGTATTGCTTGGCGGGCTGATTACCCTCTTAATTAAGCGGACGCTGAATTATTCCATCCATGGTATAAATCAGTACACTGGAACAGGAAGTAAGGTTTCTTTTCTTTCAGTTAACCTACAGGGATGTAGTAAATGACGAGTCATGCCTTCTAATATGTGAATGGCATTTACTACCCTCACCCACATCGTCTATCTGGTAAATCAGTTACCCTTTGCATTGACTAGCTTTTGCTTGACGCTCCTCCATCCCACAGCCACAATGCCCCGATCTTCACGCATCGACAGGGACCCCAGTTAGAAGGCAACAGTGAACAGTAATAAACTCCTGGTCAAAATCCGCAATCTCCACTTCTCCCATGGCGACAGGGCCATCTTCAACGGGGTGGATATCGATATCCCCCAGGGCAGGGTGACCGCCATCATGGGGCCCAGCGGCACCGGCAAGACCACCCTGTTGAAACTGATCGGGGGACAGTTGCGTCCCAGCCTGGGGACGATCGAAGTGGATGGTCATGATGTGCACAAGCTCTCCCGCAAGGCGCTCTATCGGCTGCGCATGCGAATGGGGATGCTGTTTCAGAGCGGCGCCCTGCTTACCGACCTGAATGTCTATGACAATGTCGCCTATCCGCTGCGCGAGCACACCGACCTGCCGGAGTCGATGATCCGGCGCCTGGTGCTGATGAAGCTGGAGGCGGTCGGTCTGAGGGGTGCCCGGGAGCTGATGCCGTCCGAACTCTCCGGCGGCATGGCGCGCCGGGTGGCCCTCGCCCGGGCCATCGCCCTCGATCCGATGATGGTGATGTACGACGAGCCCTTTACCGGGCAGGATCCGATCTCCATGGGGGTGCTGGCGCAGCTGGTGCGGCGCCTCAACGATGCGGCGCGGCTCACCAGCGTCCTGGTCTCCCACGACGTGGAGGAGACCGCCGGCATATCCGATATGATCTATGTCTTGTCCGGGGGCAAGGTGATCGAGTCCGGCACCCCGCAGGCGCTGGGGGTGTCCCAGTCGCCGGCGGTGAAGCAGTTCATGGGCGGGCTGCCCGACGGTCCGGTCCATTTTCACTATGCGGCGCCCACCCTGAATGAGGACCTATTGAGTATGCGGGGGGCGAAATAGTGCTCGATGCATTGGCCCGCTTCGGCCGTCTGGGACTGACGGCGATGGAACGTCTCGGGCGCGGGCATCTGCTGCTGATTCAGATTCTGGCGGGCATCACCAGCTTGCTGCCCAGGCTGGGATTGCTGATCACCCAGATCCACAGTATCGGCGTGCGGACCACCACCATCATCGTTGTTTCAGGCCTGTTTGTCGGCATGGTGCTTGGTCTGCAGGGCTATTACGTGCTGTCCCAATTCGCCGCCGAGGACAGTCTCGGGGTGATGGTCGCCGCCTCCCTGGTGCGGGAGCTCGGTCCCGTGGTCACCGCCCTGCTGTTTGCCGGACGCGCCGGTTCCGCCCTTACCGCGGAGATCGGCCTGATGAAGGCCACCGAGCAGCTCTCCGGCCTGGAGATGATGGCGGTCGATCCCATTCGCCGAATTCTGTCACCGCGGTTTTACGCCGGATTCATCTCGATGCCGTTGCTGGCAGCCCTGTTCAGCGCCGTGGGCATCATCGGCGGCTACTTCGTCAGTGTCGGGCTGCTGGGGGTCGACGAGGGCGCCTTCTGGAGTCAGATGCAGGCCAAGATCGACTGGAACGAGGATATAATAAACGGGGTGATCAAAAGTCTGGTGTTCGGTTTCGTCTGCACCTGGATCGCCCTGTTCCAGGGATATGACACCATCCCCACTTCTGCCGGTGTCAGCCAGTCGACCACCCGTACCGTGGTCCATTCAGCATTGGCGGTGCTGGTGCTGGATTTCGTCCTGACGGCACTGATGTTCGGAGATTAGTCATGAATACAAGAGGATTGGAGATAACCGTTGGCGCCTTCATGGCGGCTGGACTGGTTGCGCTGTTTTTTCTTGCCATGCAGGTCAGCAATCTGGCCAGCATAACCGCCGGCGAGGGTTATGAAGTGAAGGCCAGGTTCGACAATATCGGCGGGCTCAAGGTGAGATCCCCTGTCTCCATGGCGGGGGTGCGCATCGGCCGGGTGGTCGGCATCAGTTATGATCAGGAGAATTTCGAGGCGGTGGTTACCATGTCCATCGATCCGGCGTACAGTCAGATTCCGGATGACAGTATCGCCAAGATCTATACCTCCGGACTGCTGGGTGAGCAATACGTCGGGCTCGATCCCGGGGGCAGTCTGGAGAGCCTGCAGGGCGGCAGTGAATTGATGATGACCCAGTCCGCCTTGGTGTTGGAGGAGATTATCGGTCAATTTCTGTTCAGCAAGGCGGAAGAAAACGCCATCAAGGATGAGCTTTAACCTATGACTATCACTAAAGTAGAACGGGATGGAGCATTCCGGTTTCATGTCCAGGGTGAGATGACTTTTTCCAGCGTCAAAGAGCTATTGCTGCACTCCAATAAACTCTTCTCCGCAGTTGAGGAGTTGGAGGTCGACCTCTCCCGGGTCGATCATGCCGATAGCGCAGGATTGGCGCTGGTGCTTGAATGGATGGCACAGGCGGCCGAGCGAAATGCCAGGATTGTTTTCACCGGTGTACCGGAATCCATGGTCTCCATCGCCCGCCTGTGCCAGGTTGAGTCGTTGCTGGAAGAGTGCAGTTGAAGCGTAAAAAACGCGAATAGAGTGGAATGGCCGCCGTTTTTTTATAATTAGGCCTTGAAATATGATCGATTTTGGGATTGAATAATCAGTCCTATCCAGATGCCCCCCTCGATTTGTCTTTAAAGCTTGTCTCACGGTGCCGTTCTGGATTCATAGCGAGAATTAATGAAGCGGGATGACTCCGCTCAGCAATCCCCGATCATTCAGTTGGAGATCCTCAATCTATGAGTGAGCAGATTGTTCATGTAACAGATGATTCATTTGAATCAGAAGTGCTTCAGTCGACGCAGCCGGTGCTGATAGACTACTGGGCGGAATGGTGCGGTCCGTGCAAGATGATTGCGCCGGTGCTGGATGATATTGCCGATGAGTATGATGGCAAACTAAAAGTGGTCAAATTGAATATTGACGAAAATCCCAACACACCACCCCGCTACGGCATTCGTGGAATTCCTACATTGATGCTGTTCAAAGATGGTGAAGTTGAGGCAACGAAAGTGGGCGCTGTCTCTAAATCACAGCTCGTGGCTTTTATCGATAGTAACCTTTAAATAATCTCAGGCGCCGGACGTGCCGTCGCTGTCTGCCAAACAGAGTTCTCTGTAGACCACCTCGTTTCGTCCGGCAGCGCCTGATTAGCGAATCAACCAATAACCTCAAACTGCCCTGTGTGGCCAATCTCCCTTCCAACGGATTTCCCAGAATAGAACAACGCCTGAAAAATTATGAATCTGACTGAACTCAAGAAAAAGCCGGTATCCGACCTGGCTAACCTCGCTACCGAGATGAAAATCGAGGGAATGGCACGGACCCGTAAACAGGATCTGATATTTGCGATTCTCAAAGCCCATGCAAAGAAAGGAGAAAGTATTTTTGGCGACGGGGTATTGGAGATTTTGCAGGATGGGTTTGGTTTTCTGCGATCGGCGGACAGCTCCTATCTTGCGGGACCAGACGATATTTACGTCTCACCGAGTCAAATCCGGCGCTTCAGTCTGCGCACCGGCGATACCATTTCAGGCAAGATCCGCCCGCCAAAGGATGGTGAGCGCTACTTCGCGCTGCTCAAGGTCGATGAGATCAACTACGATAAACCGGAGAATGCCAAGAGTAAGATTCTGTTCGAGAATTTCACTCCCCTGTTTGCCAACCAGCGTTTCCACCTGGAGATAGGCAACGGCAGTACTGAGGATATCACCGCGCGTACCATCGATCTCTGCGCACCGATCGGCAAGGGACAGCGTGGTCTGATCGTATCGCCGCCGAAGGCGGGCAAGACCATGATGTTGCAGAACATCGCCCAATCGATCACCCATAACCATCCCGAATGCTATGTCATGGTGCTACTCATCGACGAACGCCCGGAAGAGGTTACCGAAATGGCCCGATCCGTGAGGGGCGAGGTGATATCAAGTACCTTCGACGAGCCCGCCACGAGGCATGTGCAGGTCGCAGAAATGGTTATCGAAAAGGCCAAGCGGCTGGTTGAGCATAAACATGACGTGGTTATCCTGCTGGATTCGATCACGCGGCTTGCACGGGCCTACAATACCGTCGTGCCCTCGTCCGGCAAGGTGCTGACCGGCGGTGTCGACGCCAATGCGCTGCACCGGCCGAAGCGTTTTTTTGGCGCCGCCCGCAATGTGGAGGAGGGGGGCTCCCTTACGATCCTCGCCACCGCCCTGGTGGATACCGGATCCAGGATGGATGACGTGATCTACGAAGAATTCAAGGGAACAGGCAATATGGAGGTTCACCTGGACCGGCGTATTGCCGAGAAACGTATCTTTCCCGCCATCAATATCAACCGTTCCGGCACACGTCGCGAGGAGCTGCTGATGAAGCCGGACGAGTTGCAGAAGATGTGGATTCTGAGAAAGATTCTTCATCCCATGGATGAGCTTGCGGCGATGGAGTTTCTCTACGACAAGTTGAAGGTCAGCAAGACCAACGACGAGTTCTTCGAGGCGATGAAGGGGTAGCGACTGCCGGCGTCTGCGGGTCTATCGGCACATATTAAGTCATCACGTTGTCAATCTGCGTCTAATATCGATAAACCCCCTCTTGTTTATTGTGCACACCTTTGCCGCAACGCGTGGCTTGTGAAAAAGGTGAATTAAAGCCATTCACTGGTTTCAATAACCCATTTATCATCCAAGGAATGCGGGTTGATTTCCCGCCATACCGGGTTGTTGCGTGGGCGATTTCCAGAGTATTCGGTGCGGCAAGCCGCACCCTTGCATTGGTTCAGTGGTATCACACGGATTACCGCCCATCATCTTTTTGTGCCATTTATCTACCCTGCTGATCTACTATCTTATAAGTGTGGATTTTAGTCGTCATATGGCCGCACTTGGATGGCAGGCACCTGTTCCCTTCATGCGGGGATGCGCATTCAACCAGAACCGGTTACATTGTTAGCAAGCTAACTAGCCACTGAAATAAAAATGAAAGCCATGATATTGGCCGCCGGTCGAGGCGAGCGTATGCGGCCCCTGACCGACAAGCTGCCCAAACCTCTCCTGTCGATCGCCGGCAAGCCCCTGATCGTTCACCATATCGAAAGGCTTGCCGAGGCGGGTTTTAACGAGCTGGTCATCAATCATGCCCACTTGGGGGAGATGATAGAAGCTGAACTCGGGGATGGCGCCGCCTGGGGTGTAGAGATACGCTATTCTCCTGAATCCGCGGCATTGGAGACTGGAGGGGGGATCTATCATGCGCTTCCCCTGTTGGGAGAGGGACCTTTTTTAGCGTTGAACGGCGATATCTGGTGTGATTTCGATTTTTCAGGCTTGAACCTGAAACAGAAAGATATGGCGCATCTGGTGTTGGTGCCCAATCCCGACCACCACCGGCAGGGGGATTTCCAGCTGAAACAAGGTCGGGTATGTCAAGGCAGTGAGAGGCGCCTGACCTTCAGTGGGATTGGCGTCTACCATCCGCGACTGTTTGCATCCTGCAGGCCTGAAGCATTCCCGCTGGGGCCGCTACTGAGAGTCGCCATGGACAGGGGACGGGTATCGGGTGAGTGCTTCAGCGGCCTGTGGATGGACATTGGTACACCTCAAAGGCTAACTCGGTTGGAGCAATTTATCATGCAGGACAGGCCTGACGCCATCAGTGAATCGTGATGTCGATGACAACCGGATCCGAACGCATTAGTCTCAACTCCATCGATGGCATGCAAACGACCGTTGTTCAACACTGGCGTTTTGGGTCAATGGAGAAACCATGGGACAGGAAATAGAATCGAGTGAATTCTCTGCACACGATTTCGCCGAGTTTCAGCGCCGTCTCAAGCGAGAGACCGAACTGCTGGCCGAGTGGTTCGACGCGGGTGTGTTCACCTCGGAAGAGGCCGTCGGGGGATTTGAGCTCGAGGCCTGTCTGCTCGACCGGAGCGCGGGACCGGCTCCACTCAATCAGCCCTTGTTGGAAAAGCTGGATGAACCATTGGTGGTCCCTGAACTGGCGACCTTCAACGTTGAAATAAACAGCACGGCCAGGCTGCTGCAGGGAGATGTGTTTGAAAGGATGGCCGAAGAGTTGCAGCGGGTTTGGGACAAGTGCAATCGTTTGGCGTATCCCCTGGGCGCCAGGATGGGCATGATCGGTATTATGCCCAGTCTTCAGCAACAGGCACTCACGCTGCATAACATGTCCCCCCTGAATCGCTACCAGGCCCTCAATGAGCAGGTATTCAAGCTGCGGCACGACAGACCCTTGTTGATACATATCGAGGGTAGAGAGAGCCTGGATCTGCAACATGATGATGTGATGCTTGAGTCGGCGGCAACGTCGTTTCAGATCCATTTTCAGGTGGATGAAAAGAGTGCGGCGAAACTCTACAACCTTTCGAAAATAGCCTCGGCGCCGATGGTGGCCATGAGCGCCAACTCCCCCTATCTGTTCGGCTACGATCTGTGGGACGAAACCCGGATTCCATTGTTTGAACAATCCATCGCAGTGGGGGCATCCGATTTGACCAAAAGAGTTAGTTTCGGCATCCGCTATGTTTATGAGTCGGTGATGGAGAATTTTCTGGCCAATCTGCAACGCTATCCCGTACTGCTGCCGTTGTTGATGGATGAACCGGCCGAGAAGCTTGCCCACCTGCGGCTGCATAACGGTACCATCTGGCGATGGAATCGCCCGTTGATCGGTTTTGATGACAGTGGCAGGCCCCATTTGCGGATTGAGCATCGCGTGGTACCCGCGGGGCCGAGTGTTAGTGACTGCATTGCCAACGCCGCCTTCTATTTCGGTCTTGTGAGCGGCCTCGCGAATCGCTACGAATCGCCGGAAAGCGATATGGGATTCATCCGTGCGAGAAGCAACTTCTACAATGCGGCGCGGGAAGGTCTGCAGGCGGAGCTCTTCTGGTTCAACTGGAAAACATGTCGCGCCGAAGAGTTGATCAGGGAACAATTGCTGGGGGTGGCGAGAGAGGGATTGACGAGCCTCGGCATTGAAACGGCCTCTGTTGATCACTGGTTGGGCATTATTCAGCAACGGGTCGTCCGTGGCATCAATGGCGCCGCTTGGCAGCGTCAATGGGTGTCGCGTCATGGTATGGATTTTCAAGCCTTGATGGAGGCCTATCTCGAACAGCAGGAGAGCGGCAA
This sequence comes from Candidatus Thiodiazotropha sp., assembly GCA_040506195.1. Taxonomy (GTDB): domain Bacteria; phylum Pseudomonadota; class Gammaproteobacteria; order Chromatiales; family Chromatiaceae; genus Thiodiazotropha. The sequence continues at coordinate 119,567 of JBEVXH010000006.1, forward strand.
ACCGGTACATGAGTGGTCGCTGGATTAGTCTTCTCAGGTCGAGTAGCGGCCTCGATATGAGAAACCCGGGCCAGTCTCATCGATTCAGGTAAACTATGAGTATGCTGCAGGAATTCGATTATCTACCAGAAAATCTGTTGGCCCTGGAGGCAAATCAGCTCGCCGCTCACCTTAGCGGTCCAACCCTGATTCATCTGCCTGGTAGAAGAGCACAACCGTTATTCGTCTCTGTGCTGATGCACGGCAACGAAACAGTCGGCTGGGAGGCTATGCGGACCCTGCTGGCCCGCTATCAGGGAGGGCGGGACCTGCCACGGGCCCTGAGCCTGTTCATCGGCAATGTCAATGCGGCGGCCCAGGGGTTGCGCCTGCTCCCCGGGCAACCCGACTACAACAGAATCTGGTGCGGCAGTGAAGTGGCTGAGACGCCTGAACACAGGGTTATGGAGCAGGTTGTCGAACGCATGCGTGAACGCAAGCCGTTTGCCAGTGTTGATGTGCACAACAACACTGGTCTGAATCCCCATTACGCCTGTATCAATCGATTGGATACCCGTTTTTTTCATTTGGCACTGCTGTTTTCCCGTACTGTGGTCTACTTTTTACGACCAAAGGGGGTGCAGTCGATGGCCTTTGCCGATCTCTGCCCCTCCGTGACGCTGGAGTGCGGCAAGGTCGGCAGTGCCCACGGTGTCGAGCACGCAAGGGATTACCTCGAAGCCTGCCTGCATCTGGCGGAACATCCTCAGCATGCCGTGAGTCACCTCGATATCGATCTGTTTCATACCGTGGCTCAGGTCAAGATATCGTCGCTAACCAGCTTTGGTTTTTCACCGGGGAAGAGTGATATCGTTCTGGCTCCCGATATCGATCATCTCAATTTTCGTGAACTGCCTGCGGGAACGCTGTTCGGCTGGATAAATGGGGTAGGTCTGGATGCCCTGGATGTCAGGGATGAGCAGGGCGAGGCGGTGGCTGACGACTATTTCACCATTGAGGAGGGGCAGCTCTGTCTGCATCGCTCAGTGATGCCCTCCATGTTGACCAAGGATCTCAACGTCATTCGACAGGATTGTCTCTGCTATCTGATGGAGCGTTATGATTCCCACCTGGCGCAACCGGTTTCCAATGCGTCAGACTCCGGTTGATTGTCGAACCTGGCAGCTACCCCTGGAGTAAGGGATCCGCCTGCAGGTCCGCATGATAGGAGGAGCGCACCAAGGGGCCGCTGGCAACACTGGTAAAGCCCATCTCCTGCGCAATCCCGCCCAGTTCCTCAAACTCTTCCGGGGTGACAAACCGGTCGACGGGCAGATGGTCCTTGCTTGGTTGCAGGTATTGACCCAGGGTGAGCATCTCACAACCGTGCCGGCGTAGTGCCTGCATGACTTCGAGTACTTCATCCCGCGTTTCCCCCAAACCCAGCATCAGCCCTGACTTGGTGGGTAGATCCGGCTGAGTCTGCCTGAAACGCTGCAACAGATTGAGTGAACCCGGATAGTCCGCTCCGGGACGGGCCTGTTTATAGAGTCGTGGAACCGTCTCCAGATTATGGTTGAAGACGTCGGGCGGATGAGCTGACAATGCCTCAAGCGCCGGTTCGATGCGACCACGAAAGTCAGGCACCAGGATCTCGATCCTGGTCTTGGGTCGTCGCTGGCGCACTGCCGATATGCATTGCGCAAAATGATCCCCGCCACCATCGCGCAGGTCGTCACGGTCGACCGAGGTAATGACCACATAGTTGAGTTCCATCGCGGCAATCGCCTCGGCAAGTTGTACCGGTTCATGCGGATCGAGGGGTTTGGGTTTGCCGTGGGCGACGTCGCAGAAGGGGCAGCGGCGGGTACATATGTCCCCCATGATCATGAATGTTGCCGTGCCGTGGTGGAAGCATTCGCCGAGGTTCGGGCAGGCGGCCTCTTCACAGACTGAGCTCAATCCTCGTTCACGCAGGATGCGGCGAATGCGGTTGACCTCCTTGCCGAGCGGCGCCTTGGCGCGGATCCACTTGGGTTTGCGCGGGAGGGTCTCCTGCGGTTCTACCTTGACCGGGATGCGCGCCAGTTTGGACTTGCCTCGTTGGTGGCTTTCCGGTGTGGTGCGGGATGGCGGCAGGATATCTTTGTCGAGGCTCATGGGTCTACTTCTGTATCGATGAAGGTCAGAGTGTAGCCCAAAGTCTGCGCCAGGTGGTGAGGCAGTTTCCGGCCGAGTGCGGCCAGGTCCGCATCTATCTGTTGGTCGGCCAGCCGGGTTACCTTGAGCCCGGGGTAACCGCAGGGATTGATGCGCGTGAATGGGGCGAGATCCATGTCCACATTCAGGCTGAGTCCGTGAAAGCTGCAACCCCGTCTTACCCGCAGACCCAGCGAGGCGACCTTGCTCTCAGCGATATAGACACCGGGGGCGTCGCGGCGTGCGGACGCTTCGATGCCATACTCGGCCAGGAGTGATATCACCGCCCCTTCCAGGTGGCCGACCAGGGTGCGAACGCCAATGCGGGCGCGCCGCAGATCCATTAAAAGATAGGCGATAAGCTGTCCGGGACCGTGATAGGTGACCTGGCCGCCCCGGTCTGTCCTGATCACAGGGATATCGCCTGGATCGAGGAGGTGTTCTGTTTTGCCGGCCTGTCCCAGGGTGAACACAGGTGGATGTTCGACTAACCAGAGTTGATCCGGGCTTGAGGCACCGCGTGCATTGGTGTAGTCATGCATGGCCTGCCAGGTGGTTTGGTAGGGCTGCAGCCCGAGTTGCCGAACCAGGAGATGAGAGGACACTTCAAGCGCTTCCGAGTGTGGCGACGGATTATTGATTGGTACGGTGGGCACTACAACGCCATAACCACTTTTTCGTGGGCGCTGAGATCGAGGTAGATGGCATCGAGCTGGGCCTTGCTTTCCGCGCGCAGGGTGATGGTGACAGAGACCCATTTCCCCCCTTTACTGAGCCGGCTGTTGACCGAGGTTTCCAGGAGCGCTTCCGTATGACGGCTCACAAGTTCCACAATCGTTGCCTCAAATCCCGGCTCCGCCTTGCCCATCACCTTGATCGGGAAGTCGCAGGGGAACTCCAGCAGTGTCTCTTCATCCTGGCTCATGATGATTTGGTCTTCACTCCAGCCACAACAGCAAGCTGTCTTTGATCAGTTGCCAGATATTGCCGTCAGCAATACTCTTCAGCGCCACCAGGGGGGCTTCGGTAACCGGTTCTCCATTCAGGGTGATACTGACATGACCGAGCACCTCTCCCTGTTTGACAGGGGCCATGATTTTCGGTTCGATCTCCATGCGGGCATCGAGGTTTTGATACTGGTGACGCGGAATGGTCACATTCAGGTCCTGATCGAGGCCGAGAGGCAGTTTCTCTTTATCCCCCTTCCAGATGCGCGCCCGGTTGAGCACCTCTCCTGCTGTGTAGAGCTGGTGGGTTTCATAGAAACGAAATCCGTAATTGAGCAGGCTTTGGCTTGCCTGGGCTCTGGCCTCTTCACCCTTGGTGCCCATCACCACCGAGATGAGGCGCATGCTTTCCCGCTGGGCGGATGCCACCAGGCAGTAACCCGCCGCCTCGGTGTGGCCTGTCTTGATACCGTCGACACTATTGTCCCGCCACAGAAGCTTGTTGCGATTGTGTTGGGTTATATCATTGAATACAAAAGACCTGTCACTATACCAGGGGTAGTATTCAGGGAAGTCGCGGATGGTGGCCGCCGCCACCTTGGCGATATCCGCAGGCGTGGTGTAGTGGTCATCGTCGGGCAGTCCGGTACTGTTGATGAAATGGGTGTTCGTCATGCCCAGTTCCCGGGCGATGTTGTTCATCAGTTCCGCAAAGGTGGCTTCGCTGCCAGCGATATGCTCGGCCAGTGCAACGCAGGCATCGTTGCCGGATTGAATAATCATTCCCTTGACCAGATCGATGACTTTGACCTTTTTGCCTACCTCGATAAACATTCGCGAACCCGGTGTGCGCCAGGCCTTCTCGCTGATCAGTACACTGTCTTCCAGGTTGATATTGCCCTGTTTCAATTCGCGAAAGACCGCGTATGCCGTCATGATCTTGGTCAGGCTCGCAGGCTCAAGCCGATTGCCGGCACCTTTTTCGGCAAGCACCTTGCCGCTGTGAAAATCGACCAATAGATAACCTGAAGCGGCAACGTCCGGGGGGGGCGGTGTCGGGACGGCGGCATAGGCTGTAAACGCTGTCAGGCAGGAGAGCCACAACAGAACGGTTTTTATGTACCTGTTCGGTGACAATTGGTGCATGGGTAGGGGTAGTATCGTTGGCATAGTGATGCGCTATTCTATTTATCCGTCAGCGAATGACAACATGCGGGTTGGCAATTCCGAGTCTGCCGAGTTTTTGACTCAGATGGTCAGCAAGCTCCACACTGGCGATCGGCCCCACCTGCACCCGATAGACCGGGCGTTCCGGATGCGCGTTGCCTTCTATGAGTACACTCGCCTGTAAATGTTCCTCCAGCCTCTTTTTCAGGCGCTGAGCGTTCTCGGAACTGCCGAAGGCGCCGACCTGCAGGAAAAGCTCAGGCAGCATGTTGCCTTTTCTCAGTTTCACCGGTTTAGCCCTGACCGGCTCTATCTTTCTGCCGGGATCGAGACTGACCACCTCGACCAGGCCTGTTCCCTCACCGGTAATGCCCAGCTTCCAGGCTGCGGTATAGGAGAGGTCGATCAGGCGGTTGTCGTGAAATGGGCCGCGGTCGTTGACTTTGACCACCACGCTGCGATTGTTTTTCAGATTGGTGACGCGGACATAGCTTGGCAGGGGCAAGGTCTTGTGGGCTGCCGTCATGGCATACATATCGTAGGTTTCGCCGCTGCTGGTGCGCCGGCCATGGAATTTACTGCCGTACCAGGAAGCGATTCCGCGGGCATTGTATCCCCGGCTGTGGGCCATTGTGTAGTAGCGCTTGCCGAATACCTCATAGCTTTCGGGATTGCCATAGCGGCTTTTGGGTTCATCCTTGGGTACCGCATCGGGAATGGTTGCCATATCGGCGGGAGGGGGGTGGCGGTGACTGATGCCATCCCGGGCCGGGCTGCGCCCGATCTTGCTGGTGCTGCATGCGCTGATCAAGATCGTCCCGCAGAATGCGAGCACAATGGTCTTCATCAAAACCCCGGCAGGCAGTTGTATGCTCAAGCTTGTCATTGTCTACTTGGCTGCATCGGCCGCCTGTTTGGCGGCATGGATCTCCTGACTCAGTTGATAGACGGCCATGGCGTAGAGGTTGCTGTGATTGTAGCGTGTTATGACATAGAAGTTGTGCAGCCCCAGCCAAAACTCAGGTTTGTCACCGGCATCCAGCTTTATCAGGCTGGTCAGTGTCCCGGGTGCGGGTGATTTGCCGTTCACCGGGCGGACGCCTTTGGCCAGCAGTTTGCCTGCCTGGATGCTGGGCTTCATCCCGGCATCGACAAAGGATTGCAGATCCTCTCCGCCATCGGTGAGCAGGGTAACGGGTTGGTTGGGTTTCCAGCCATGGGTTTTGAAATAACTGGCAACGCTGGCGATGATATCGGCATTGCTGTTCCACAGGTCACGCCGGCCGTCGGCGTCGTAGTCTACCGCGTATTCGCGATAGCTGCTGGAGATGAATTGGGGCTTGCCCATGGCGCCGGCATAGGATCCCATGGCGCTTTCGAGGTCGACTCGCTCTTCCCTGGTCAGCAGCAGGAACTCTTCCAGTTCGCGGCGAAAGAATTTCGCCCGTTTCGGATAGCCGAAGGCGAGTGTGGTCAGGGCGTCGATGACCCGATAACGGCCAGTGTGTTTGCCGTAACGGGTCTCCACACCGATGATGGCGACGATAATCTCGGCCGGTACGCCATAGCGTTCGCTGACGGAGGTCAGCAGGGCCTCATTCTCCTGCCAGAATCTGACCCCGCCTGCAATCCGGTCCGGCTTGAGAAAGATGGGGCGGTATTCGTGCCATGCCTTTGATTCAGCGGGCCGGGTGATTGCCGCGATTATGTCATCCCGAAAGGTTGTGCTGTTCAGCAACCGCTCCACTTGATCAGCATCGAAGTTGTGCCTGCTTGCCATTTCTTGGGCAAATTTTTTGAATTCTGTCGTCTGCCTCTGGGTGTGGGCGCATGCCTGTGTGGTCAGGATGAGCATGAACAGGGGCAGAAGAAGGAGTCGGGTAATAAGTTGCATGATCGTTTAAGTCGGTAGTAGTTTCTTATGGGTATGAATAGACATCAGCATACCGAAGCTGGCGAGAATGGTCACCAGTGATGTGCCTCCGTAACTGATCAGTGGTAAGGGTACACCTACTACCGGCAGTAATCCTGTGACCATTCCGGCATTGACGAAAAGATAGACGAAAAAAACCAGTGACAGTGATCCGGCAAGGATTCTGCCGAAGGTGTCCTGGGCCTGAGTGGCGATATAGAGCCCGCGCATAATGATAAAGAGGTAGAGAGAGAGTAGCGCCAGCACGCCCACCAGTCCAAACTCCTCGGAGATGACCGCGAAGATGAAATCGGTATGCCGTTCAGGTAGAAACTCCAGGTGCGACTGGGTGCCGTTCAGCCAGCCCTTGCCGCTGATGCCGCCGGAGCCGATGGCGATTTTCGACTGGATGATATGGTATCCGGTACCCAACGGGTCGCTCTCCGGGTTGAGGAAGGTCAATACCCGTTGGCGCTGGTAATCGTGCATGAAGTACCAGGCGACTGGTCCGAGCGCAGCCATCAGCAGGCCGATGGCGCTAATCACTCGCCAGCTGATGCCGGCCAGAAAAAGGGCGAACGTACCAGCGGTCGCCACCAGGAGCGCGGTGCCCAGGTCGGGCTGTTTTGCGATCAGCAAAACAGGAATCAGGGTGAACAGGCCCGCAATTATCAATCGGGAAGGATTGGGCGGCAGGCGATGTTCGGCCAGATACCAGGCGATCAGCATCGGCAGGGTGAGTTTGAACATTTCCGAGGGTTGAAAGCGGAGAAACCCGAGATCCAGCCATCGTTGGGCACCCTTTCCCAGTTCACCGAACAGGATTACCAGAATCAACATGACGACCCCTGCAGCATACAGAAAGGGAGACCAGCGACGTAAATTGGCGGGATGGATCTGGGCAAGTGCGATCATGGCGGTAAAACCGAATCCCAGGCGTATCAGCTGCTTTTGCAGCAGTATCATCTCTTTGTCGCCGGCGCTGTAGAGGATGCTCAAACCAACACCTGACAGGATCAGTAAGCCGGTCAATAGCGGAAGATCGATATGTAACCAAGCCAGCAGCCCGCTGGCCTGCGCCGGCTGTGATTCGTAGAAGGTGGTGTAGTTCCTACCCCGCATCAGGTGCTCCGATGAGATAACGATCCATCACTTTGCGTGCTATGGGCGCGGCAACTGAGCCGCCATGGCCGCCATTCTCGACAACCACGGCGATGGCGATACTGGGATCTTCAACGGGTGCGAAGGCGATGAACAGGGCATGATCGCGTTTGCGTTTTGCAATCGTTTCTTCGTCATACTCCTCATCCTGTTTTACGCTGAATACCTGGGCCGTTCCGGTTTTGCCGGCAATTCGATACTGGTCGGTATGGATTGAGCGGGCAGTACCCCGGACGCCTTCGACGACCTGCGACATGGCATGAATGACCTGATCCCAGTGCATCGGGTCGAGCTGTTGTAGGTCGTCCACAATCTTCGGACTCTCTATCAGTGTGCCGTCGGGCTTTTCAATGCTGTCAACGACTCTGGGGCGGATATGATGACCACGATTCGCCAGGGTTGCAGTGGCGGAGGCGAGCTGCAGCGGGGTCGTCAGAAAATAGCCCTGACCGATACCGACGATCAGGGTCTCCCCGGGATACCAGGGTTCACGTTGTTTCTGCTGTTTCCATTCACGGCTCGGCATCAGGCCTGACAATTCACCGTCCAGGTCGATATTGGTGGGTTGGCCGAAGCCGAAACCGGTCAGGAATTCATAGAGTCTGTCAATGCCGAGCGTGCGAGCCAGCTCATAATAGTAGACATCGCAGGACTCCACGATCGCCCGCTCCAGGTCGACCTTGCCATGTCCCCATTTTTTCCAGTCACGATACTTGTGGTCTTTTCCCGGAAGCTGGTAGTACCCGGGGCAGTAGTTCTCCTGATGATAACCCACCACGTCGTGCTCCAGGCCGGCGAGACCGATGAAGGGTTTAACGGTGGAACCCGGTGGGTATTGGCCACGGATGGCGCGGTTGAAAAGGGGATTATCGAGGGATTGCTCCAGCTCCCGGTAGGCCTTTGCGCTGATACCCTCGACAAACAGGTTGGGATCGAATCCCGGTTTACTGACCAGGGTCAGTACACCGCCGGTTTTGATATCGATGGCGGCGACGGCGCCGTTGTAGTCGCCCAGCGCCTCCAGGGCCGTAGCCTGCATATCCATATCCAGGAAGAGCCGCAGATTATCCCCGGGTCGTGGAGGTTGATTCTCCAGTACCCGCAATACCCTGCCCTTGGCGTTGACCTCTACCTGTTGCAGACCGACATTGCCGTGCAACATGCTCTCATAACTTTTTTCGACACCATTCTTGCCGATGAAATTGGTGCCCCTGTAGTTGGAAGTGTCGATGATCTGGAGTTCTTGCTCGTTGATGCGACCGACATATCCCAGCAGATGGGCGGTCTTCAGGCCTTGCGGGTAGTCGCGCAACAGGCTTGCCTTGACATCGACACCTGGAAAATGGTGACGATTGACGGCGATACGGGCAACCTCCTCATCCTTCAGGCGCACCCGAATCGGAATACTGTCGAACCGCCTGCGCTGTTTGCGCAACTGATGGAACCTGTTGATATCATCTTCGTTTATATTAATGATTTCACTCAGCTTTTGAATCGTGTGATCAAGGTTTTCAGTCCTCTCCGGGGTGATCTCCAGACTGTAGGCGGGGAGGTTTTGCGCCAGAATGGCACCATTTCGATCATAGATCAGGCCGCGTGTCGGAGGAAGGGGTTCAAGTTTTACCCGGTTATCCTGGGACAGGGTGGTGTAGTGATCGTGGTTTTCCACCTGCAGGTAGAAGAGACGCCCAACCAGTATCAGCAGAACCAGAAGGACAAGCGTGCCTGAAGCGATGGCGCGCCCCAGAAACAACTGGCTCTCATGTAGATAGTCCTTGATCGAGGATTGGGGCAATCGAATCTCCCATGGTCTGTTAGTGTTGATTCAATCGGTTCTGCCGGGGTTGTTTTTACCTCCAGCAGGACGGTATGGGCGCTGTGTAGTTATTCTACATGAGCGAATGATAACGCGGCTGGGTGCAAAAACAGACCACATCCGATTAGTGTTAACAGGCTCTAGGCACAACATAGCCGATTGGATCAGTTTAAAAACCTAGCTGATGTGAAAACGGCGTCGCATGTCCCGCAGAATAATAAAGACCCAGGGCCATAGCAGGGTGCTGATCAAAGGTGTTATCCAGTACCAGAGCGAGGGTGTCGGATAGCCTGCCGCTCCCGTCGACCACAGAGCCAGCAGACGTTCCACGAGTAGCAGGATAAAAATCGTGAAGACTTGCTGACGCAACGGCATGACACGGACTCGTAGATGCAATTTCAACATAATATAGGCGATTACCGAGAATCCCAGGGCGTGCTGGCCAAGCAGCGTACCGGTGAGTACATCCAGCAGCAGGCCTGTTGCCCAGCTGATGCCGACCCCAATGCGTTCAGGCACGGCCATGCACCAGTAGATGAGGATCAGGGCGACCCATTGCGGACGGTAGGCGGTGGCCCACTCCGGCAACGGAATGATGGTCAGGATAAACCCGATCAGCAGGGTTAAGGTGATGATATAGTTGCGGGATTGCGGTTGACTGATCACTCGCCCGCCTCCCCGGTCGGTGCAGTCGGCGCCGGTAGTGTTTCGTCCTCCTCTGTTGGCATGGAATCCGCAATGATGTCGGGATCCAGGGTCCATACCAGTAATACTTCGCGTATGCGATCCAGATGGGCGGTCGTTTGTGCGATAACGGAGGCAAAGGGTTGTCCAGGCTCACGCCTCACATCAATCACTTCGGCCACGGGATAGCCGGGTGGAAAGCTGCCCCCCATGCCTGAGGTGGTCAACAGGTCGCCTACCTTGATATCTGCATTGTTAGGAAGATGGGGCAGTTCGAGACGGTTGATCAGGCCGGTACCCAGGGCGATGGTTCGCAGACCGTTGCGGCTGACCTGAACCGGCAGGGCATGGGCGGCATCGGTGATCAGCAGCACACTGGCGCTGAACGGGTTGATATGGGTTACCTGACCGACTACCGCATTCGCATCAACCACCGGCTGGCCTACGAACAACCCTGAGGTTTTACCTTTGTTTATCAATACTTGTTGCCGAAACGGGTCCTGTTCCACGGCGACCAGCTCTGCGATCAACACCCGGTCTCCAACCTTGAACGAAGAGTCCAGAAGGCCTCTCAGGCGCATGTTTTCCGCTTCCAAGGCTTCGAATTTCAGCTGTCTCGCATGCAGCAGCAGGTTTTCCGCATGCAGCCTGTCGCGCTCCGCCTCGAGTTCACTGCGACTATTGATGGCGTCACTGGCGGACTCGCTTAAGAGTAGGGGCAAGGAGGCGAGATATTGCACCGGGAAGAGCAGTACCGAGAGTCCGGAGCGTAGTGACTCCAGATGGTTGTAGCGATGATCCAGGACCATGATAGCTATGGACAGCAGCACGGCAGCCACCAGCCTGGTGGTGATCGAGGGGCCCTGTGTAAAAATGAGTTTAATGGCTGAATGACTCCACTTTCAATTCACTGGCTCCCTGCATCGAGCTAATGGTGTCGTTATGGGATTCGGTCTCCATCCAGTTACAGGGGGGCAGACGCTAAGGCTTTAGTCAACCATAAAGAACTCGCCACCCCGCTCATCGATGAGCTCCAATGCCCGGCCGCCACCACGCGCCACGCAGGTGAGCGGATCCTCTGCAACGATGACGGGCAGACCGGTCTCTTCCTGGAGCAGCCGGTCGATATCCTTGAGCAGTGCGCCACCGCCGGTCAGGACGATGCCGCGTTCCGCCACGTCGGCGCCCAGTTCGGGGGGGGTCTGTTCGAGGGCGGTCTTTACCGCGCCCACGATTCCTGAGAGCGGTTCCTGCAGCGCCTCAAGGATTTCATTACTGTTGAGGGTGAAACTGCGCGGAATACCTTCGGCCAGATTTCGGCCCTTTACATCGATCTCCTTGACCTCATTACCGGGATAGGCGGAGCCTATTTCATGCTTGACTCGCTCTGCGGTGGCTTCGCCGATCAGTGTGCCGTAGTTGCGGCGCACATAGTTGACGATCGCTTCGTCGAAGCGGTCGCCGCCCACGCGCACGGAATTGGCATAGACGATTCCGTTCAGGGAGATGATAGCCACTTCGGATGTGCCGCCGCCGATATCCAGCACCATGGAGCCCCGGGCTTCGTCCACCGGCAGGCCAGCGCCTATTGCCGCTGACATCGGCTCTTCAATCAGGTAGACCTCTCTCGCCCCTGCGCCGGCCGCCGACTCCTTGATCGCGCGCCTCTCCACCTGGGTGGAGCCGCAGGGTACGCATACCAGCACGCGGGGACTGGGGCGGATAATGCGGCTCTCATGCACCTTATGGATAAAGTACTGCAGCATCTTCTCGGTGACGGTGAAGTCGGCGATAACCCCCTCTTTCATAGGTCGGATGGCGGTGATGTTGGTGGGTGTTCGCCCAAGCATCTTTTTGGCGTCCTCACCCACGGCAACAACCGATTTCGCACCACCGGGGCCGCGGTCCTGGCGGATCGCGACTACTGAGGGTTCATTAAGCACGATGCCCTGGCCACGGGCATAGATCAGGGTATTGGCGGTACCCAGGTCAATGGATAGGTCATTGGAAAATATGCCACGTATGCGTCGGAACAGCATGGATCTCTTGTCTTTTTCTCTATTGGTAAAGGCTTGGTCGAAACGCGGGCAGTTAGCGATCTGGAAGTTAGCTGAAAACCCTGCTCCGGCCAAACCGAAAGTCGGTTAATCTATCAATGGTACAGGAGTTGGGCAAGAATGGGGATGGTCAATTGAGCACAATTGGCCAAATAAACGGTGACTGCTAATAAGGTCTCTATCTCGATCAGGCTCGCGCTCCCTTGCAGACCGAATCGCAGCAGGGGTGGGACCTGAATAGCCTTACCCTGCCGCAGGTCCCGGTCAATCCTCCTCCTTAATGCTGGTAGCGATCAGCACACCGTTGTCAAAGATCCCTTTCACCTCAATTTGTTGACTGGCGAAGCTGGTGTCATCCACGCCGGAGATATCAATGATGATACCGAAGATCTCGATTGTCGATGACCCCACGGATTTGGGTATGCCTTTTACCTCGGCGTTGTGGCTGGACGGCGCGTTTTCCAATTCCAGTTTACTCGCTACAAGCATGTCGTTGTCGATATATACCTTTGCCTCCAGGTAGTCGGAGGAGATCAGTTGTTCCAGGGTGAAGGAGGAGCTCTCATCGACGTCGCTCTCCATGATGGTGGAGCTATCGACCTTGATAGTCTGGCCCAGCAGGGTCACTGTGCCGGCGGCGGTATCGACGTTGCCGATCCCGAGGAGACCAGCGATTTCTCCGCGCTCTGATGATGCGGCCTTCAACTCAATCTCTTCGGCGAGTAGAATATCGCCGTTCATAACGCCTTCAACCTCTGCGACACGTCCTAGCGTAAGTTGGCTGGTGGCCCCACTCAGAGAGGTGGCGGATGCGTCCACGACCTGTCCGTTGAGGGAAAAGAGATTATTTGCATCGAGCGCCTGGGTGATCTGGCCTTCAATCTCAACCTCTTCACCGTCTTCCGCAACCACACGACTGCCGTCACCTTCGATTTCGATGGAATCGGCAACGAACAGGCCGCCGATAAAGCTGTTACCCTCAACCTCGACAAATGTGCCTGCTGGCGGAATCGTGGGGATGCTCGAGGCATCGATGACCAGACTGCCGATCTGGAATTGATTCCCGGAAATCGCACTGATTACTCCCGAGACCTCCAGTTCGCCACCTGCCCAGGCAAGCGACTTGACCTCTATGCGGGTCGCCAACACGGTACCGGTACCATCGGTGAAACCGCTAACCTCCACTTCGCTATTGACCGGCAGGTTCTCCAGCGTTGTGGCATCGATCTGATTGTCATAAACCGTATCCCCGTCCACGCTAATGGTTTGATCCATCACCTCGAGGGTGTTGTTATTGGTGATATCGTTGCTGCTGACTACACCCTCTATCAGGCTGTCGTAGGATACCGAGTCAGCAATACCGGATGCGTTTGAAGCATCACTGCTGCCGCTGATGCTGACCACCATGCCGATCGCCAGGTCGTCCTGGGTCGCAGCCATATTGTTGACGGTAAAGCTGGCGTCGTCGGTATTGAATTCGATACCGTTGACAAAAATGGAGCCGAAACTGGTCACTCTGCCCTGGGTGATGCCGGTGCCGCCGATGCCGCCATCGGCGACCTGTGGACCGCCGCCGCCACCGCAACTGGTGAGTCCTGCTACCGCAGCACCCATTGCCGCCGAAATCAGGATCTTATGAATAAGACTACTCATCTTTTATTACATCCTGTTCGAAATAGTAGATGCCGATTCCGGCCTGTTTACGGCCGGTGCCATCGACATCCGGGTTGAGATCTCGATCGTGTTGAGACAGATACTTGTCGCACTCCACCAACAGGGTCTGTGACATTTCTGCACTCATATTGCGAAATTCGATAAGCGCCTCTACGGGGAGGTTATCGTAAGCGACCTTGCGCTGAAAGTAGGGAGTTTGCGAACCTTGCTGTAGATTGTGATCGATGGTGTCAATCAATAGTTGCACATCCGTTCCCAGAATATGCAGTTTTCCCGTCTCACCGGTACGCGGAACATAGCCATCGCTGAGGAGCGTGATTTTGCCGCTCTCATCCTTGGCGATAGTGCCCACCCTGATCAGTTCGTCGTAGATTGCACGGGGCGGCACGTCACCGCTGTGTTCCTTGACCAGTTTACTGAAGCTCGCCTTCCCTTTATCGAAGTAGAGCGGCGCCGGGGTGCCTTTCTTGGATTGGAAACGGGGATCACGAAGCCAACCGGAAATGACCCTGGCGGCACGGTTATATTGATGCGCAATGGCGCTATCGTCGGGGGTGTCGATTTTTTGTAATCGGCTTACCTCTTTACGGGTCAGCCCTGTAATGACAGATACTCTGGAAACCGTCTGTTTTCGGCCGGGGATACCAAACTCCTTGGATGCCACGTCCATAAAGGTCCATTTGCTCAGATCGGCAAAATCTCCATAAGTGAAGCCATTTCGCAGCATCAGCCTGACCAGCGGTCTGAGCAGCTTGAGAATGGATGCAGTAAGTGTCTTGCGAATCTCGTCCATGGGCATTGACTACCGGGTGATTCTGTTCATCAATTTATCTGACTATCTATATCCCAGCTATATCTGGATGTCGTTGATATTTATCGCCTGTCAGGCTGGTTTTTTTATTAATGCTGTTTCCATCTGAACCGTTCAGCTGAACACCATGCTGTATTATCGCAGACAGGGCTGTTAGTGCCTAGTGTTGGGAATTATATCCCAATGCCTCCCTTAATTGAATTGTAGACCTAGTTGTCACTTTTCAGAAGTTGAATTTGGATCACACTTTAATATGAGGCATTAACTTCCTGATTTTTTAACTTTAAAAAGATTTTCACCGAAATTAATGTCCTTCCAGGCCCCAGTGGATCTCAGTTGACCGCCAGGGAGCGATCATCTGATTCTCAACGGGTATATGCCCGATCCGGAGACCCAACTGTTTCCTTATATTGGGCTATTTACTGTTCAAGTATCATGTATCGCTGCGGAGAATATGGTAGATTTGCCCATTTTTCAGAGCAGGTAGCAGGCGGATGTCTCTAGATAAGTCCGATGTCGAAAAAATTGCCCATCTGGCACGGATGGCCCTGGATGAGTCGCAGATCGATGCCTATGTCGAGGATCTCAGCAATATCCTCGATCTGGTGGAGCAGTTGGAAGCGGCGAATACCGATGCCATCGAGCCGATGTCCCATCCGCTCCACATGGCCCAACGCATGCGCTCGGATGAGGTGACCGAAGGCGATTGCCGTGAGGCCAACCAGGCTGTAGCGCCGAAGACTGAAAACGGCCTCTATCTGGTACCAAAGGTCATCGAATAACGGGCCCCGAGAAAATGACCGGTCTGACCGTAATCTCTCAGATATTCATTGGACACAAATCATACTATGCATAGTAAAACCATTGCTGAACTGGGCGCCGCAATGCAAGCCGGAGAGTTCTCCAGCGTTGAACTGACGCACCATTTTATCGAGCGCATCGAGCGGTTGAACGGAGATCTCAATGCCCTGATCACCCCTACCCCGGATCAGGCGCTGGTGGAGGCCGAAGCCGCTGACAGGGTTATAAGATCCGGGCAGGCCGGTCCCCTGACCGGGATTCCCCTTGTGCAGAAAGACATCTTCTGTACCAAGGGCGTGAAGACCAGCTGTGGTTCCAGAATGCTGGATAGTTTCGTCTCACCCTATGATGCGACGGTGGTGGAGAGGCTGAAACAGGCCGGCACGGTCACCCTGGGCAAGGCCAACATGGATGAGTTCGCCATGGGGTCTTCCAATGAAACCAGTTACTATGGGCCAGTACGCAATCCATGGGACCGGGACAGGGTTCCGGGAGGCTCGTCAGGGGGATCTGCTGCGGCAGTAGCCGCGAGGCTTGCGGTAGCCGGTACCGGTACCGATACCGGTGGTTCTATTCGCCAGCCGGCGGCACTGTGCGGTATTACGGGCCTCAAACCGACCTATGGGCGGGTTTCCCGCTTTGGCATGATCGCTTTTGCCTCAAGTCTCGATCAGGCGGGCCCGATGACCCGCAGCGCCGAGGATGCCGCTATAGTGCTGCAGGCGATGGCGGGATTCGATTCCAGGGATTCAACCTGTGCCGATCAACCCGTGCCTGACTATTCGGCTACGCTGAACGACTCTTTGCGGGGACTGAAAATCGGTCTTCCCCGGGAGTATTTCGACGCAGGACTGGACAGCGCCGTTGCGGCGTCCATCGATGGTGCGATCGATCTTTACAAACGGCTTGGCGCCGAAGTGGTCGACATCAGCCTGCCAAATACGGCCCTGGCGGTGCCGACCTACTACGTGGTTGCGCCGGCAGAGTGCTCATCCAATCTATCCCGTTTCGACGGGGTACGTTTCGGTTATCGCTGTGAAGACCCAAAGGATCTGGAAGATCTCTATAAGCGTTCCCGGGGAGAGGGCTTCGGCGCAGAGGTCAAGCGCCGTATCCTGATCGGCACCTACGCCCTTTCCGCCGGTTACTACGATGCCTACTATCTGAAAGCGCAGAAAACCAGGCATCTCATATCGGACGATTTCAAGCGGGCCTTTGAAACGGTCGACGTAATCATGGGTCCGACCACGCCGACGACCGCCTTTGCCCTGGGCGAAAAGACCGATGACCCGGTGACCATGTACCTGAACGATATCTACACCATCGCCACCAATCTGGCCGGGCTGCCGGGGATATCCATTCCGGTGCGGCCGGTCGGCGGATTGCCTGTCGGGTTGCAGGTGATCGGCAACTATTTCACCGAAGGAAAATTACTGAATGTGGCTCACCGGCTTCAGGCAGAGACGAATTGGCACCTTAAGACGGCTGTAGGCTTTGCATGAGTTTGGGTCGATCGGATGAGTGTTGTCGGCCCCTGACTGGTCAAAGGCGTCACATCAAACAGTTTTAGAGAAAAGATATGCAGTGGGAAACCGTTATCGGGCTTGAGATTCATACTCAACTGGCGACCAGGTCAAAGATCTTCTCCGGCGCCTCGACCGCCTATGGTGCGGATCCTAACACCCAGGCCTGTATCATCGATCTGGGTTTTCCCGGTGTACTGCCGGTGCTGAATGAGTCGGCGGTGGATATGGCGCTCAAGTTCGGCATTGCGGTGAATGCCGAGATTGCGCCTCGATCCATATTCGCGCGCAAGAATTATTTCTATCCCGATCTTCCCAAGGGTTATCAGATCAGCCAGTTTGAGCTGCCGATTGTCGGCAAAGGCTCCATCGGCATCGATCTGGAGGATGGCACGCATAAAGTGATCGGGATAACCCGTGCACACCTTGAAGAGGATGCGGGAAAGTCATTGCACGAGGATTTCCATGGCATGAGCGGGATCGATCTCAACCGCACCGGTACGCCGCTGCTGGAGATCGTGTCAGAGCCTGACATGCGCTCCATCAGGGAGGCGGCGGCCTATGCCCGCAAGATCCATCAGCTGGTGGTCTATCTCGGGATCTGTGACGGCAACATGCAGGAGGGCTCATTCAGGGTCGATGCCAATATCTCGATTCGGCCCTTCGGCCAGGAGGCCTTCGGCACGCGTACCGAGCTTAAGAACATCAACTCGTTTCGCTTCATGGAGCGCGCCTTGAATTACGAACTGGAGCGCCAGGTCGATCTGATCGAGGGTGGTGGCGAGGTTGTCCAGGAGACCCGGCTGTACGATGCCGACCGGGACGAAACCCGCTCCATGCGCAGCAAGGAGGAGGCCAACGACTACCGTTATTTCCCTGATCCCGATCTGCTGCCGGTCGAGATCGGCAAGGAGCGACTGCAACGGGCCAGGCAAGGTATGCCTGAATTGCCGGATCAGAAGCGGCAGCGCTTTGAATCCGAATACAAGCTGAGTGCAACGGATGCACTGACGCTGACCCTGAGTCGGACAATGGCCGATTACTATGAAGAGGTGGTTGCAAGCGGTGGAGATGCCAAGACAGCAGCCAATTGGGTTACCGCTGAACTGGCGGGGGCGTTGAACAAGACCGGACTTGATCTGGCGCAATCGCCGGTCAGCCCAAAACAGCTGGGTGGTTTGCTGCAACGCATTGCGGATAACACTATTTCGGGGAAGATCGCGAAACAGGTATTCGAGGCCATCTGGAGCGGTGAAGGGGATGCAGATACCGTGATCGAGGCAAAGGGTCTTAAGCAGATTACGGATAGTGGTCAGATTGAGAGGATCATCGATGAGGTGATCGCCGCCAATCCCAAGCAGGTGGAACAGTTCAAGGCGGGTAAGGACAAACTGCTCGGTTTCTTCGTCGGGCAGGTGATGAAACAGACCCAGGGCAAGGCCAATCCGGGGCAGGTCAACAAGATCTTGATGGCGAAGTTAAAAGACTGATCGGCGATGGGGCTGCCTGTCATCGATTAAACATTGTGATGATTTAAGGTGAAAAGGTATCCGTGATGCAGGGATCTGTGGCAAGACGTATGAGATGGATTCTGGCAACACTTATTTTGCTTTCTCCCGTAATCACAGCCGCTGCAATCTGGCGGGACGTGGATAGATCTGAACCGGCGGCAAAAGGTCTCGACCTGTCATCCGTTTACTATCGCCGGCTGGGGGCGGACAGCTCTGCGTTGAGGCAACGGCTGCTGCAGGCGCCGTTGCAGGATACAAGCTCTTCCGGCATTGTGCTTGAGCTGCCGCTGCCCTATGGATCGATGCAGCGTTACGCCGTTGAGGAGTCACCGGTGATGGCCGAATCGCTGGCTCACCGCTATCCGGAAATCCGCACTTACAGGGTGAGGGGAGTGGACGATCCCGCCAGTAGCGGGCGCCTGGATCTGACACCGCATGGCTTTCATGCCATGCTTACAACGCCGGCAGGGACTGTGTATATCGATCCGGACGGGGAAGCTGGCTATCGGAGTTATTACAAGCGGGATTATGCGGCTGTACAGGGTGATCGATTATCTCCCTTGGTCTGTATGCATCGCGATGGTCAACCGGAGAGTGATCATTTGGCTGCAGCGTTTTCGCAAACCCTGGCAAACAGAACTGTCAGTGGCGCACATCGCCGGGTCTATCGCCTCGCCGTGGCGGCAACAGGTGAATACAGCGCTTTTTTTGGCGGCACTGTCAGCGCCGTCCTGGCGCAAATCGTCACCACGATCAATCGGGTGAACCAGATCTATGGCCGTGACCTGGCCGTGCAGTTTCAACTGGTGGGGAATAACGACCGCATCATCTTTACCGATCCAAATTCGGATCCCTATACCCAGACTGCTGCCGGTATCGGTTTGATGCTGATCGAGAATCAGCAGCAACTCGATTTCATGCTGGGTGCGGACGGCTATGACATCGGCATTCTGTTCGGCACGGTCGGTGGCGGATTGGCCAGCGTGGGTTCCCTATGCACAATCTACAAAGCTCAGGCCTATACCGGTACGCCTACGCCGGATAGTGACGGCTTCTATATCGACTTTGTCGCTCATGAGCTTGGCCATCAATTGAATGCAACGCACTCATTCAATGGCACGACGGCGAGTTGCGGTGGTGTCAACAGAGTTGCAAGTGCCGCTGTGGAACCGGGTAGCGGTTCAACCATCATGAGTTATGCCGGCATTTGTGCCGAGGAGAACCTGCAGGCCAATTCCGACGCCACCTTTCATGCCGTCAGCATTCAGCAGATGAACGAGTTTATCACCCATGGCGAAGGCAGTCGGTGCGGTCAGTTGACAGTCACGGGAAACAGCGCCCCCAGTGTCGATGCGGGTCTGGAAGGGGATGACGGCAGTCTCAGCATACCTGCCGCAACACCTTTCATGCTGAATGGCACGGCAAGTGACATGGACGGGGACAACCTCTCCTATCAATGGGACGGGATGGATGCGGGGGGCATTACTGGCGCGACGGACGCGTCAACCGTTGGCACCGATCTACCCGATGGCAGCAATCCGTTGTTCAGATCATTTCTGCCTAAACAAACTGCGGTGCGCTATTTCCCGAGATTGAGTCAATTACTGACGCGACAGGAGGATATCGGCGAGACTCTGCCTCAATCCGGTCGAACACTCAATTTCAGGCTGACTGTGAGGGATGGTGAAAGTGGTGTCGCTAACGATGATATCACTATTCAGGTGGATGGCGATCAAGGACCCTTCAGGATAACCGGTGGGGATTTGAATCGTTCATCTACCTATATGGGTGGTGGCTCGCATACCCTTGAATGGTCAACCGCGGGTACCGAAGCAAGCTGCCCAACCATACATGTCTCGCTCCTTAGTCTGAGTTCAGGCAATCCACCGGCAACATTCTGCAATATGCACGACAGCGGATTCGACCAGTTGTACCTGGGCGAGTTCTCCAATAGCGGTTTCGCCAACATCGTACTGCCGAATGTCTCTGTTGAGTATGCCCGCGTCATGCTCAGTTGCT
The DNA here is from genome assembly GCA_040506195.1 of Candidatus Thiodiazotropha sp. Taxonomy (GTDB): domain Bacteria; phylum Pseudomonadota; class Gammaproteobacteria; order Chromatiales; family Chromatiaceae; genus Thiodiazotropha. The sequence goes on from JBEVXH010000006.1 coordinate 139,828, forward strand.
CAAATAACATATTCTTCGCACTCTCCGATGCCACGCTAAGCATTGCAAGTGCAGAGGCGGCCCTTGGTAATGACTGTCGGCCGTTGGACGGAGAAGATCTGGAACATGGTGCGATCTTCAACGATGCTGACGGGGCGGAAAAGTTTGATAGCCCTGGTGGTGGCGGTCAACTGTTCTGGATACTTTTTGTTCTGGCCTTTATCGCTGTCTATCATTCCACTCACTTAACGAACAAGCCAGGCCGGTCTTAGTGGAATCGATTGAAGTTTGCGGCTGTTTTCATCTTCCCCATAAGCATTAACTATAGATTCAGTTAAGTCTTGCCTGCTTTGCCAGATCGACTGCCGAGCACTCCTCATTTCAACTCTGCACTTTGTATAGTTGTCGCCTATGGTTTCGATCAGAATTTGGTCTTGGACAAGACAGTTTGCTTGGTGAATAGTTAAGCGCATGCGATGTCTGGGGTTGCCGGCAGAAAGTCAAAAGGAAATGTGTTTTCTCTTCCGATGCTCCATGGGAGCCTGCAAGTAGCTCCCTCCTTAACGGTGGCACACAGGTCGATGTTGCTTGTGGTGGCCAGCCACATCCAATCATAGTCAGAGGAGGAATTGCATGTCTATTATCAAGCCTGCGTCAGGTCTATTCGCAGTCTCCATATTCATCTTTTCACAGGTCATTGGTGCAGTAGGATTGCCGGCTGTTTCAAATGTTCATCAAGGAAAGATATTGCCTGAAACCGGTGAACTGTCCAGTGCCATTACGACCGGTAAACCTGATGTATGGTTGCGTTTGCGTTACGAAGAGGTCGAGGACGATATTCCCACCGGCTCTCCACTTGCCGGTACGGAAGATGCCGACCTGTTGAGCCTGCGGGCCGCGCTTGGCTATACCTCAGCCCGTTTCCACGGCTTCTGGGCACGACTGGAGTTGGAGCTCAATAGGCGACTGGGCAGCGATAGCGCATTAAACGTTGACGATGACCTAACCTTTCCCCCTGGCCCGGCGGGTTCTAGAATCGCCGAAGGTCATGCTCTGATAGCGGATAATAATTACGAAGAGATCAATGAGGCCTTCATCGGTTGGCGTAGCGCAACCGGTGGTTGCCCGAATGCGCCGGGCGCCTGCAATGGCCACACTTCATTCAAACTGGGGCGGCAGTCCATTATCTATGATAATCATCGGTGGGTGGGTAATATCATTTGGCGGCAGAACCTGCAATCATTCGATGCATTTCGTTTTGACAACAGTTCAATCAGCAACCTCAGCTTTTCGTATGCCTATATCAATCGCGTCAACAGGCTGTTTGGCGATGACTCCCCGTTCAGGGAGTATGAGATGAATAACTCACATCTCATAAATGCGGCGTACAAGTTGCCATTCGGAAAGTTGAGTGGATACGGTTATCTACTGGATTTCGATGATAATACGCGAACTCCTTTTCCTGAAGGTGTCGGTGCAGGACCCGGAATAGCCAATTTCGACTCGGATACCTGGGGTTTGCGATTTACCGGAAAACATAGGCTACATGACAATTTTACCCTGTTGACTGAACTTGAGTGGGCAAATCAGGACCCGAGTGGAGATGCCGCCTCTAATCTCGATGATAACGATTATACCAATATCGAAATAGGAGGCGTTTTCGATGTGGCGGGTAAGCCGGTGGTGTTAAAGGTTGGACAAGAGGTTCTGGAAGGAAATGGAGTCAATGCCTTGCAGACACCCCTTGCAACAGTACACGCCTTCAATGGTTGGACAGATAAATTTGTTGGCGCGCCCGGAGGGTCGGCGACGCCGGCAGGGGGGCTGGTGGATACCAGTGTCACCTTGGTTCTGAAAGGTTTGATGTCAAGCGTGATTGGTCCATCAAAGCTGGTTGTTCAATACCACAAATTTGAGGCTGATAATGCTATAGGCGGAGTTGACGATTATGGCGATGAATGGGGAGTGTTGTTCGCCAAACCCTTTGACAAAAAGTGGCTGGGCCTTATCAAGTTTGCCAGTTTTGAGGATGGCGGAGATGGTTTCAGTTTTGACACCGATAAGATTTGGTTGATGGGGCAATACCGCATGAAATAGACAAAAGCGTTGTCATCACCAACTGCTGGATGCAGTTGGTGACGCAACCATTTCTTACGATAGTTATCTATCGACGGTTTAGCGCGCCACCTCCGACAGTTTCACAGTCTTTGGCATGGTAAATGCGAATAATCTCCTGGTTATCCGCCATTATCAGCTACCCGCGCTCATCCGACTTCTTCCTCACTCTGGGTGCTGTAAAGGAAAACCGTAAATAGACGCAAATCTGACAAGTCCGCAAAGGAAGGCAAGTTTAGCGTTTGTGACAGCCATATATGAAGACGTTAGGTTAGGGTTTATGTTACACCTTATACATCTCCCTATGGTCGGCTCACTGATTCGGTGGCTGAACATCATGGTTAATCAGGGCTTAATGTTAGTGAAGCTGACCGCCCCCTGATTAATCCGCCATTTAAAGTATGGAAATGCGATTTTTGTCGGAAATAGCTGATTGATATTCGACTGCGAAGGCATATCTATTTTTATCGCTTAAGCATAGCTGGTGTATTTTTGTAACAGGTTTTCGTGATGGCACTTTTCCGTCTGATGCCAATAATGACAATGACTTGCGTGATTATGGGGCTTTCTATAGCCAACTCCTATAGCGTTAATCAGATTTAGGTCTTGGACAAATAGTGATGCGTGGTAAATAGTTTCATTTAATGGTAGCTGTCTAGACATTATGAAAGATGGTATCAAACCATTTCGGCCGCATGGGAACTGTAAGAATGACCAAGCGGCGATGATCTGATTTTTTTAAATGCGTATGGCAACGGGTATGGATGTTGCTAATAATCGTTTGACCAGTTGATCCACTAAGCATGAGGAGAGGGGGTACAGATGCATATTGAACCAGGCGTTGTCGAAGGCGCAAAATTAGCACTTAGCGTTGTAACAGCCGCAGGCGCGATCGGATATGCGGCCAAACTTGCGTTGAGTACCGTTAAGCAGGATGGTATTGCAACGATTGCTGTTCGCAGTGTTATCACGACTCTGCTCGTGTTTTGCTTTTTTGAGGTATTACCGCATTATCCGGTTGGGGTGTCTGAAGTTCACTTCATCCTTGGCGCAACACTGTTTTTGATCTTTGGTGCAGGGCCTGCAGCGATAGGGTTGGCAACGGGACTGCTCATTCAAGGGCTTTTCCTGGCACCGGCTGACTTGCCTCAATACGGTATGAATGTAACCTCTCTACTTGTACCGCTGTTGTTGGTTGATGCCTTGGCGCGTCGTCTGATCCCGGCAAGAACCGCCTATAAAGATGTCAAGTATGGGCAAGCACTGGCTCTCTCAACCGCTTATCAGGGTGGTGTTATCGCTTGGGTGGCATTCTGGGCATTCTACGGTAACGGTTTCGGTGCAGAGAACCTGATCCAGGTAGGGTCATTCAGTGTTGCATATTTGACAGTCATTGTAATAGAACCGCTGCTGGATCTTGCGATTCTCGCAACGGTAAAATCATTGCATCAACTCAAGGACAGCAAGCTGTTTCACTCACGTCTCTATCGTGCAGCTGTATAATCTGTAGCAGTATGAGGCCTCCTGGCTGGAGGCCTCATATTTTTTGTATGCCGTGAATCAACCTTGAGTTGTAATGTCAAGTCAGCCGTATCGGAATGAGAAACATGATGGCTGCGCGAGATCCCCACAGGTTTGTCAATGATCTTGGTGACGAGGCGGTCGAAGGCCTTATAAGCCGTTTGGAAAGTCGGGCAAAGGATAGTGTTTTTACGAGTCTTATTGATAAATACTCATCGCAGTTGATGCTTACTGACCCTGCAAAGGTGTTGGAGGTTGGCTGTGGTACGGGGGCGATGATTCGGTCTTTCGTGCGCAGTAAAGACTTCAACGGTCATGCTGTCGGCCTTGATCAAAGCGGTAGTTTTATTAATGCGGCGAAATCATTTGCCCGTCATGAGCATCTTGAGAATAGGCTGCAGTTTCAGATTGGCGATGCGCATAATCTTGATTTTCCATCCGCAAGCTTCGACACCGTTATTGCCAATACACTGATAAGCCATGTTACCGATCCTGCACGTGTGTTGGAAGAGATGGCGAGAGTGGTATGGCCTGGCGGCCTAATCGCTGTTTTTGATGGTGACTACGCTTCGCTAACCTATGCATTTCCTGACCACGATTTCGGCCGGCAAATGGATAGTGCACTGGCAACAGCTTCCTTCAACAACCCAAGAGTCATGCGTGACTTGCCGAAAATGCTGGATACATGTGGTCTTCAGCTTGTTAGTGCTTGTGGCGATGCGGTGGTTGAGATTGGAGAGGGGAGTTATTTCAAATCGTTTGCTGAAACCTATGCGCCCTATGTTACGGTTTCAGGCTTGATGGCCGAAGACGAAGTCAATAACTGGTTGTCTCTACAGCGTGAAGCCATGGAGTCAGGGACATTCTTTGCGTCATGTAACTACTACACATATCTTTTACGCCGCATATAAGTTACCGGAATCAATTTCTTTCTGCTGCTGATCATCATTAATCAATTCGGTATTGCTGCCTGACAGGTTATAGGCAGTGTATTAATCCTTATTGCCTGATGGTCAGCTGTGCAAGAAATATATAAAAAACGATTGATATATTGAGTTGTCTGCAATAGGCCGAAAATGGTTCAATGCCTCAAAAAGTATATGTCGATGGAGAAAATACACTATAGGAAAAAACTATAGATTCTATATAGATTTGTTCTTTGACAAATAGAAGTAACAGACAAGAATTATTGATACAGGCTATCCGTTACTCTGGCAATCAAAGCTTGTCAGGGTCCAGTTCTCATAAGTAAATAAGCATGTTTTGTGTTTATTTGTAACAGGAAAGACACACAAGGCAGCATGAAACATGCTGAACAATTCAGAGGAGTCTGGAAAACCAGTTATATGAAGGTCAAATCTCTCCTGTCCGCTTTATGTCTGGTATCGGATTTCATAACAATTTCTGTTTTTGCTGGCGAAGTGCCGGGTGTGAATGGTTATGTGAGGGTCGGTGTTATCGAAACAGAGGATCAATTCGGTGAAAGTTCGAAAGGTTCGGCGCTAGGTGGCAAGCTGGGCTACATAACGTCAGATTGGCAAGGCCTGAGTGCCGGTCTATCCGTATACACTACGCAGGAACTGGTGGATAATGAAAATAGAGATTTCTTTGCCATCGATAATAAGGGGTACACACTGATCGGCGAAGCCTATGTAAAGGGCGCCTTGCACAATACGGCATTCAAGTTGGGCCGATTCGAGATCGATACGCCGCATGCGGATACTGACGATATAAGAATGGTGCCGAATACATTTCAAGGGGTGGTCATCGGCAATGAGGATATTATTGATGCAGTAGTTTCATTCATATTTCTGGATGAGTGGGCGGGGGTCGATGCGGATAGACCGGAAATGTTTGAAGACATTAACGGTGACGACGGTGTGTTTGCCTTAGGTGTTGAGTACTATGGAATCGATGATGCCGCATTGCAGGCATGGCTTTATAAAGGTAGGGAACTTGCAAATCTAGTCTATGTGGAAGGGATATATGAAACAGAGCAGGTTTCCATCGGCTTTCAGTTTGGCTTGCAAGCGGATGATACGGTGGATGATAGCGGGCCGGACGGTGAAGTCTATGGCGTTATGGCAAGTTACACTGTAGATGACATTGTTTTGTCAGCTGCCTATAACGATGTCTCAGGCACTGTGATCGACGGTTTCGGCGGCGGTCCCTATTTTACATCCGCGGATGATCATAGCATTGGTGAGGTTGAAGATCAGCAAGCGGTAACCTTGGGATTTGAATATGCCGGGATAAAAGGATTAATCCTGGGTTTGTTACATGCGGATTTCGATAGTGGGTCAAATGAAACGGATTATTATGCCATCTATGAGCCGGGTGAAGATCTTGTGTTTGAATTGATCTATACGGATCTGCATGAAGAGGGTCATTTCGTGCGCCTGATGGGCAATTGCTATTTTTAGCGGTTTACAAACAGAGGTTTTCAGTAATCAGCATTGCATGCTGGATTAAAGTTTTCTCGCATTGATAAAGAACTCGAACGAGTATTTTGAATTGTCCTATGCAAACTAAATTTACAGACCAGCAGTTATCAGTACCTGCAATAGCCAGCTCGGATGTGGAATTGCGGGCCTGCCTGCAGTGTGACTACTGTATACCAAATTGCCCAACATTCAAGTTGCTGGGTGATGAATACGACAGTTCGCGTGGGCGTGTTTATCTGATAAAGGAGTTATTGGAGAGTGAGGATAAGCCTGACCAGAGGGCGGTTGACTATATTGATCGTTGCCTTTCCTGTCTTGCCTGTATGTCCACATGCCCATCAAGCGTACATTATCAGCATCTTTTGGATCACGCAAGGGAGGTGATCGAGCGAAAATATCAACGCAAACCTGTGGACCGGCTTTCACGCTGGTTATTGGCAAAGATACTACCCTATCCTAAACGCTTTCGTCTGGCGATGCGGGCGGCAAAAACGATCAAGCCGATAGCCTCGATACTGCCCGAACCGATTCGTGGCATGGTTGATTACACCCCAGACCGGCTTCCGCTACCGAGTCCGAATGATCAACCGCAAGTTTTTCCGGCGCATGGTGAGTGCATTCGACGTGTAGCATTGTTGAGCGGTTGTGCGCAACAGGCTTTGAATACGGATATAAATGACGCGACTATTCGTATTCTTCGCAGGCACGGTTGCGAAGTTGTGATACCACGTGGCGCCGGCTGCTGCGGGGCTTTGACACACCATATGGGCAGGATGAATGAGAGTCTTGCGGCAGCCGCAAAAAACATACAGGCATGGATGAAAGAGCTGGAAGGTGACGGGCTGGATGCAATAGTCATTAACACAAGTGGTTGCGGTACAGTTATCAAGGATTATGGTTTCATGTTTAGAAACCACCCTTTGGCGATGCAGGCGGCAGCTGTCGCCGGTTTGGCAAAGGATGTGACTGAAGTGCTTTCAGAGATCGAATTAAGCTATCTAATTAAACCTGGTCTGCGCATTTCCTATCATGCGACGTGCTCTCTGCAATTTGGTCAAAGAATAAGATTCACACCAAGAAAGCTATTGAAATCGGCAGGTTTCACTGTACTTGAGCCAAGGGACTCACATACCTGCTGCGGTGCGGCCGGTACCTACAGTTTGTTGCAACCGGAGATTTCCGGGCAGTTGAAAGAGAACAAGCTAAAGGAGTTGGAAACAGGATCTCCTGCAGCGATCGTAGCTGGTAATATCGGCTGTATGATGCACCTGGCATCAGGTACAGGGATTCCTGTTGTACATACGGTGGAACTGCTCGACTGGGTGACAGGAGGGCCAGTGCCCCGATCTTTGAATGATGTCTGTAGCGAAGCAGGTTAAGCAGCTGCTTCGGTTTATCAATCGGGAAGCTTTTCCGGGCAACGAGGATTGGCAATCAGTTTGCATGGTGTGTGTATATGAGATGCCCGTTAATTGTGGCTGTTAGGTGTGCAAACTTCTGACATCGGGCAAGGGCCGGTCCGTTTTACTGGCGTATCGTGACATCCTTCCACGCCCCATTCCGTAGCCAGTCCCTTGAACGCCAGAGAAGCAGGACTCTTGTACGAGTCCTTGCGGCTGATAAGCGTGATTGTGTGGTGCGGGAGTTCAGGAATCAGCATAACCGGATATATCTCATTTTGTTGGCAGGCGATCGTGTTGGGGAGTATGGTCGAGAGCCGGCCCAATCGCAGAACCTCGATAATCGTACTTAGCGAGTTGGTCTCAATTGCAATCGAAGGTTTGATATCGTGTTCCAGGCAATATAGGTCGATGTGCCTGCGTAGTGCAAAATCGCTATTGAGGAGTGCCAGCGGTTCCTGTTCAAGGGTGTGTTGATCCAAGGGTGTTTCTTGGCCGGCGTATTGGTGGGTCGATCCAACCGCCAAGTTGAGTGGTTCTATGAACAGGTGTTGAGTCTCAATGTATTCATAATTGGCGGCTACGGTAAGTGTATTAGTGAATGCTATGCCAATATCGATATTACCAGCCAGAACGCCGCTCTCAATATCATCTTGCGGCATCTCATAGGTGCCTACGGAAATACCGGGATAACGTTTGTTGAATCGATCTATCAGTGGCGCCGCCAGATAATCCGTGATCGGGGTCATGCCAAGGCTCAGAGATCCGCGGCTCAGGTCCTGCAGCTCCTGAATGGCCCGCTTCCCCGCATCCAGCTCTCCTAGCGCTCGACGGGCATAACCGATATAGACCTCACCCGCATCAGTAAGGTGAACGGTACGACCTGAACGATCCAACAGCTGTGTTTCTAGAGACTCCTCCAGTTGCTTGATTTGTTGCGACAGCGTGGGTTGTGAAACGAACAGCGTTTCTGCCGCACGGGTAAAACTGTGATGTTCGGCAACCGCCAATAGATAGCGTAACGAACGAGGACACATGATATTTCTGTCCATAGCCAACCCCTATGGAAGTTATAAAAAAAGCGGATTTTACTAATTACTCCATGATGAAACCTAGTGTAGACCAATTTTTGCAGCTGTAATCAATATCGGTGAAAAAACTCTTCCGGGAGTAATTAAATTACATTAACCATATAAATCAACGGGCCAATTCATGAGGACCATAGCCATCGCCTATAGAGCTAATCAGAATTAGGTCTTGGACAAATATTGTGACCTGGTAAATAGTTTGACTTAACACGATTAGAGAATCGCGCAGTTAGTGAATATTAAGGAAGGCTTAAGCAGGGTGATCTTTCCTTGTGAACTACATCATTCATCGATTGCTTAGGTATCAGACAGTATATGCGCAATATGTAAATAAACATTAGGTAAAAAATACAAACTTTTTAAAACCTAATCATAAGGAGGTCACGCGACCATGTCATCAGCCATCAGACAGAAAGTGATGAAACATCTGGAGATCGTCAAGCAGCTCCAGCCGTCTCTACACCAGGAGACTCATGCGCCCTCTCCTGACCAGGTCGATAACGAACACTACCGGGCCTATACACGTATGTCGCATGATGTCGGTGGTGAGCCGGACGTACCGATCACATGGGAAGAGAAAGAGGAAGAGGTATGGGAGCATAATACCTTCGTAACATGCGAGGTGTTGGCTTGGCGGGGTATTTGGAATGCCGAGGAGAGACGCCGCAGACAGAACGTGGATGTGGGGCAAACAATGTATCTTGGTTTGCCATATTACGGCCGGTGGTTGTTGACTGCTGCAAGGATACTCGTCGACAAGCAATACATAACGCTCACCGAATTGTCCGACAAGATTGATGAGGTCAAAAAACGCTATGAGTAAACCACACTACGATCGAGAGCATCACGTCAAGAAGGCCACGGGTATCGGTGATCCCCAATGTTTCAAGGGCGAGGCCGGAGCGCCAAAGTTCAAGGTCGGCGACAAGGTAAGGATTCGGGATCTGCCCGATATCTTTTATACCCGTACCCAGGTTTATACCCGCGGTGTGCCTGCAACTGTCGCCGAACTGGTGTATGAAAGCCCCGCTCCGGAGGATGAAGCGTGGGACAACACTGACAAGGTGGTTTGGTTTTACAGTCTGGTGTTCAAGCAAAAAGATCTGTGGCCGGACTATCCGGATGCATTTGCAAATGACACGGTAGAGACCGAATTACCTGAACGCTGGCTTGAACCGTTCTAGCCGTGCCTGCCGATTGAGCACAAGACGTTTGTTTGGATAAAGAATCAGAGAGGATAGACAAATGGCGGAGAAACATAAACCTGCACCAATGGTTGATGAGGTCAGTGAATTTGAGGTGCTCGAAATCGCCGTTCGCGAACTTGCTATCGAAAAAGGCCTCTTTAGCGCTGAGGATCATCAGCGTTGGACTGAGTATATGCATACCCTCGGGCCGCTTCCGGCGGCACGTCTGGTTGCCAAGGCTTGGTTGGATCCTGAATTCAAGAAGCTGGCCGTCGAGGATGGAGTCAAGGCCAGCCTTGAAGTCGGAATTGACTGGGTCAACAGTATGCCGACCCATTTCGGCACACCCAGTGACTACTGCAATCTGCGTGTACTCGAAGATACGCCAAAGTTAAAACATGTGGTCGTATGCACGCTATGTTCATGCTACCCGCGTCCCATCCTCGGGCAATCGCCGGAGTGGTACCGGACACCGAACTATCGCCGGCGCCTGGTACGCTGGCCGCGACAGGTGCTTGCGGAGTTCGGGCTTCAAGTGCCTGAAGACGTAGAGGTTAGGGTAGAGGACTCGAATCAGAAATCACGATTCATCGTGTTGCCCGTGCGTCCCGAGGGAACAGAAGGATGGAGCGAGGACCAGTTGGCGGAGATCGTGACACGGGACTGCCTGATCGGTGTGGCTGTGCCGAAGCCCGGCAAGACAGCCAATGATCCGCGACCTGTGCGTCCGGCCGTCAATCCATACCACCACTAGAGAAGTCCCATGGCAGAGATCAACCCAAAATATTTCGAACTCGACAAAGAGATGCGCGACCGCGATCTGGATGAGTCGACGCCGGTTTCACTGCTGGAAGATGTCAAAGGCAAGGGGCGGGTCTGGGACGATCTGTGTGAGCAGTATGGTGTGGACAATCCCGACCCTCCATGGCGGATCACCCTGGAAGCCACCTGCGATATGCTCGCCGGTGGTTATTGGGAAACCTTCAATGTCTGCAAGCCTAAGGAGGAGCGTGATCCTGAAGAGGAGCAGAAGCATCTCGATGCCGTGGAAAGACGTTGGGAAGAGGATCAACTGGTCAACAAATACTATGACGAAGTGCCTTTCCCGGAAAGGCAGTTGCTGGCGCTGGCGCATACGTTGATCCGGCGCGGACTGTTTGATGAGGAAGAATTGGCCCGCCGCATGGAAGAGATCGATCGGCGTTTGAACAGTGCCTGATCGAGGAAATGCCGCTTTACTGTCGAGCGACTGAATCGCTCGATTATAGTCCACACGTTCGGCACAGAGGCGAAACGGTGGGCTGGAGACAGCATCCAAACGCAACAGTCAATTAAAACCATCGGGGTGGCGAGGAGAGATCGGTGCAGATCCGCTTGCTGTTTGGAGAGTGCCTGGCCCCGCTGCATATGCAGCATCAATCGACACTTGACACAGAGGGTAGATTTAATGTCCATACGCGGAGTCCGCATCAAGATTGAAGACCTTAGCCATCGCTATACTTCGAAAAGTCCTATTACATTCGACAAGGTCAACCTGGAAGCGAAGCATGGTGAGATTATTGCCATTATCGGGCGTTCCGGTTGTGGTAAATCGACCTTGTTGCACATCCTTGCAGGGTTGTTGAAACCTACGGATGGCTCAGTTCGTCTTGACGATACCTTGGTGACATCGCCATCGCCGCAATGGGTCATGATGTTCCAGGCGCCCCATCTCTTTCCCTGGATGAAGGTGTCGCAAAATGTGGGCATCGGTCTGCACTTTGCAGGTTGGGATGAGTCCAGGATGCATGACAGGGTTGGCGATGCACTCAACCTTGTTGACCTTCAGGACTATGCCGATAACAACGTGCAGGACCTGTCGGGTGGTCAGCAGCAACGTGTGGCGCTGGCGCGCTCACTGGTTATGGAGCCCGAACTGCTGCTTCTGGATGAACCCTTCTCGGCGCTAGACGCCTTTACCCGTGCATCTCTGCAACATGATGTTAGATCGATCGCAAAACGCCTCGGCTTCAATGTGGTGATCGTGACCCACGATATCGACGAGGCGGTCCTGATGGCGGACCGGGCGCTGATCATGGCAGGTTCTCCCGGTAAGATCTACGATGAGCTCGAAGTCAATCTCCCCGATCCACGTGAGCGGCACGACCCGAATGTACAGGCAATGCGCACCCGCTTGATGGAGGCCTTCAAGCAAGCCGCTAATGAGCACCCAGCTTCCGGCAAGGATGCTGGTGATGAATCAAGTCCACACAGCGTCACGCAGCATGCCTGACCCTGCATAAGTCGGAATATCCGATTACCTAACGGAGGATACCGAAGATGAATGAGCAGAAGAAGCTTATAGATAAGTACGGTGACGGAATCAACGATCCTGATCTCGTCCTGGAATACGATCCCCTATTCAAGAACGTGTTAGGTAGTGGCGTTGATAGGCGTGATTTCCTGAAAATGGGCAGTCTTGCGGCGATGAGCAGCCTGATTCCTTCGGCAGCGACCTTTGCCCAGGAGAAGAAATGGGATCCGGTGGTCCGTATAGGTTATATCCCGATCACCGATGCTGCGGCGCTCCTGGTGGCCCATGAGTTGGGTTTTTTCAAAAAAGAGGGTATCGACTCCGTTCGCCCGACCCTGATACGTGGTTGGTCACCCCTGGTGGAGGCGTTTGCCTCGCACCGATTCAACCTCACCCATATGTTGATTCCGATCCCGATCTGGATGCGTTACAACAACAAGTATCCGTTGAAGATCACTGCCTGGGATCATACCAACGGCTCCGCAATCATCGTGCACAAGGATAGCGGTATCAATACGCCAAAGGATTTCGGCGGTAAGCAGTTTGCCGTGCCCTATTGGTATTCAATTCACAATATCGTTTCGCAAAAGATCATGAAGGAGGCCGGCATCAAACCTGTTATACGGCCGCAAACCGCGAAACTGGCCCCTGACGAGTGTAATTTCCTGGTGCTCAATCCACCTGAGATGCCGCCGGCCCTTGCGGCCAAGTCGATTGATGGCTACTGCGTGGCCGAACCCTTCAATGCCCTTGGCGAGATCAAGGCAGGTGGTAAGGTGTTGCGTTTCACGGGCGATGTCTGGAAAGGGCATCCATGCTGTGTCGTGGTCATGCATGAGGCCGATGCGATGGATCCTGATCGTGCGGCCTGGGCTCAGGGCGTACACAATGCGATTATCGCTGCGCAAATCCATCTGGGAGAAAACAGGGAGGAGATGGCGCATATGCTCTCCCGTAACGGCAAGAAATATCTGCCGTTCCCGAAGAAAGTCATCGAGCGGGCAATGCTGTTCTACGATCCCGCCTACTACAGCAACCCGGTGGCGATCAAACATCCGGAATGGGGTATGAACCGAATCAATTTTCAGAGTTGGCCCTACCGTTCCGCCACTGAACTCGTCGTTTCGGATCTGAAGAGTACTGTACTCACCGGCGATGCCAGTTTCCTTGACAGGCTCACACCGGAGCATGTGGCTGATGATCTGGTCAACTACGAATATGTGAAGAACGCCCTCGAAGCCAATCCGAAATGGAAGAATGACCCGAGCGTGCCCAAAACGGGCGACCCCTACACCAGAGTAGAGGTGGTTAAACTGTGAGTGAAGATGCCGCATCTTTCAAGGTGGGCGAATCCCGACCGTACCGCGTCCTGAAATCATCAGGGCGCGGCTTATACAACTTCTTCGGTGGGTTGGCGATCCTGTTCGTCTTCTGGTGGATTGGTGGTTATTTCATATCCATCAATCCATCCACCGAACACTTCGCGGCATTCGGGCCCATTCCCACGTTTAAGGCATTTCCAGAGTTATGGTCCTCCGGGACGATTACGAGTGCGATAGCCGCAAGTGGCTATCGGTTGGGTTTGGGTTTGCTGATTGCAATAGTGATCGGTGTGCCGATCGGTATTCTCATGGGGCGAAGCAAGCGCTTCCAGGAGATAAGCAATTCACCGTTTCAGCTGTTGCGCATGATCAGTCCATTGGCGTGGATGCCGCTTGCGGTGATTGTTTTCGCCACCTGGAATCAATCGATCATCTTTCTGATTGCAATTGCATCGGTCTGGCCAGTGGCCTTCGCCACCGCCGCAGGTCTGGCGAAAATCGATCCGGCCTGGTTCAAGGTGGCGCGCAATCTGGGCGCTACACGCATACACATGATGACCAAAATCATTTTGCCGGCCATCAGTTTCGATGTCTTTACCGGTATCCGGCTGGCGCTGGGTGTGGCGTGGATTGTGTTGGTACCGGCGGAATATCTGGGTGTCACCTCCGGTCTCGGATACTCAATAGAAGACGCCAGGGAAACGTTGTCATACCACCACCTTACAGCCATCGTGCTGGTGATAGGTGCTCTCGGTTACATCCTCGACAGTACCTGCGTGTTACTGATCAAACATTTCAGTTGGCATCGTGGAGATGAATCGTGAGCCATCAAAGCGAGGAGATAAAAAAAGCGTGTTCACCCGTTGGAGAGGTTTTTGAGCAATGAGTAATGATACCGCACCTGCCGGGTTGAATATTATCAGCAGCATGATGGGTGCAAACTCACCGCAACACCTATTGAAATCGTCCTGGCGGGGATTGTTGAATTTTATTGGCGGGCTCGCGATCCTGTTTGTGGTCTGGTGGTTTGGCATCTACCTGATATCTTCAAATCCATCTACTGAACATTTTGGTGACTTTGGGCCGATACCTGCAATTCAGGCGATCCCCGTTTTATGGGAAGAGGGTACGATACAGAGTGCGATTACATCCAGCGGCTACCGTTTGGGTAGTGGACTGTTGATTGCCATATGCATCGGTGTGCCCATCGGTATTATGATGGGACGCAGTAAACGGTTCCGTGAATTGAGCAACTCACCCTTTCAGTTGCTGCGCATGATCAGTCCTCTCTCGTGGGAACCCATCGCGGTTATTGTTTTCACCACATGGAATCAGGCGATCATATTCCTGATAGCCATTGCATCGGTTTGGCCTATTGCGTTTGCAACCGCAGCCGGTCTGGCCAAGGTCGATCCGGCCTGGTTTAAGGTGGCACGAAATCTTGGCGCCAAACCCTGGCATATCGTGACACAGATTATCATACCGGCGATCACATTCGATGTACTTACAGGCGTCCGTCTTGCACTCGGTGTAGCATGGATCGTTCTGGTTCCTGCAGAATTCCTCGGTGTATCTTCCGGTCTTGGCTACTCGATTCAAGATGCCCGAGAGGGTCTCTCGTACGACCATCTCATGGCATGGGTACTTATCATAGGTGCTATCGGTTACATCCTCGATAGTTCCTGTGTGATGCTAATCAAGCGTTTCAGTTGGCATCGTGGAGATCAGTGACATCTCGTAGTCTACGAAGCGATAACGGCAACCTGAAAGGCTTGGGATCAGGCATATGTTGTGTGCTGACGGATGCGAGGTGAATGTGATGAGCAGATCGAGATTCAGCGAAGAACAGATCTTGGCTGTATTGAAGGAAGCAGAGGAGTCGGATGAGAAGATCACTGAAATATGCAGCAAGCATGGTATCTCCGATGCCACATTTTACAAGTGGCGGTCGAAGTATGGAGACCAGTCAGTCAACGACTCAAGGCGCTTGAAGCAACTCGAGGAGGAGAATAAGCGGCTTCGAGCGCTTGTTGCCGATCTCGCTTTACGTAATCAGGCATTAAAGCGCGTGGTATCGAAGAAGTGGTGAATACTATTGATTGCCATTGCCGTGCACAGTGGCGCCATTATCAACAAAGAAAAAGATATGATCGTGGTAAGTGTATTGTTTAGGTTTGCAGTGGTAATGCAACAGACAGAGAGGCGATAACTAGATGTCACAGAATTATCACATCGTTTGCTTGACTGGAACACGTGAAAAGTTACAGATGGCGGCAATGTTCGCATCGGTGGCGGCTGCCACAGGTGATCAGGTTACAGTATTTTTTTCAATGAATGCATTGCCCTTCTTTATCAAGAATTCGGTACAGGAGCCACCGGTAGAAGGCCGGTTTGGTGAATTGATGGATAACGAAGTGGGTGTTCCACCGTTTAAACAACTGTTTAAGAGTGCAGCGGAACTGGGCGAAGCAAAGCTATTGCCCTGCTCCATGGCGCTAGATCTTCTGAAGTTAACCGAAGATGCCCTTGATCCCGGGTTTGGTCCGCCGACAGGGCTGACCCGTTTTCTCAACGATGCGGAAGGCGGGCAACTGCTCACATTTTAATTCGATAGCGGCTCAAGCTATTTCAGCAAGAGGATATTGTGAATGAGTGAATTTAAAACCATCGATGCTCGAGACACTTTTTGCCCAGGGCCGCTAATGGAGCTTATTACCTACATGAAGCAGGCGGCAGTAGGCGATACCCTCGAACTGTTATCGACCGATAATGGAACGGCATCCGATGTTCCCGAATGGATCGACAAGGTCGGACACGAAATGATCAGTAGTGACAAGGTCGGCGAGGTCTGGCACCTGAAGGTTCGCAAGCTCAAATAGCGGTAGTGAAGAGGAGTGGATTGATTGCTTGTTAATCAATGGCTCAGCTGGTTTAACAAATGAGATTTGTCTGACCCAGCGTCAGAGATCTCCTGTAATAGTGGATTAGGAGAGTGCAATGAGAATCTTAGTCGTCGGTGGTGGCTGCGGAGGTACCATATTGGCCAACAACCTTGCGCGGCGGCTGGCCAGCGAGATCCGCAGTCGGAAGGTCAGACTCACACTGCTTTCGGCCTCGGATAAACACATGTATCAGCCGGGCCTGCTGTATGTGGCGTTTGGACAGATGATGCCTGACGAACTGTATCGCGACCAGGAGAGTCTGCTTGAGCCCTCGATTGAGTTTTATGTGGATCCGGTCGAGGCGTTCCATCTTGATCAGAACAAGGTCAAAACAAAAAGCGGCAAGACACATGAGTATGACGTGATGGTTATCGCAACCGGTTCACGAATCGTGCCTGAAGAAGTGCCGGGTCTGGCCGAGGGTTCTGAAACCTTCTATTCCGAGGAGGCCGCCGTGAAGATGTTCAAACGTCTCCGCGAGTTTGAGGGCGGCAAGGTTGCGATCGTCGTCGGTGTCCCGCATAAATGTCCGATCGCCCCGGTGGAGGTGACTTTCTCCCTGCACGACTATTTCAAGACGCGCGGTATCCGCGACAAGGTGCACATCAAGTACCACTATCCGATCGGTCGTATCCATACCATTGAAAATGTCGCCAAATGGGCAAAGCCGGAATTCGACCGCATTGGCGTTGAATATGAAACCCTGTTCAACGTCAAGGAAGTGGATGTGGAGAATCAGGTGGTAAAGAGCGAAGAGGGTACGGAGACCGCGTATGATCTGCTTATCTCCATACCACCGCATAGAGGAATGCCGGTGATCGAACGGGATCAGCTGGGCGATGGCGGCTGGATACCCACTGATCGGTACAAACTCACCATGGAGGGACATGACAATGTCTATGTATTGGGGGATACCACCAACCTGCCGGTCAGCAAGACCGGTTCTGCGGCACATTTCGAAGCCGAAGTGGTGGCCGAGAACATCGCTTCGATTATCAAGATAGGTACACCTGTACGTGATTATGACGGTAAGGTCTACTGCTTTATAGAGGCTGGTCATGATAAGGCGACCTATGCCATGTTCAACTATGAGAATCCACCCGACCTGAAGGCGCCCAATAAATCGATGCACTGGTTTAAAATGAGCTATAACAAAATGTATTGGACCAGCGTCCGCGGTCTACTTTGAGGAGGCGTGGTTATGACTGCTCAGACTGAA
Source organism: Candidatus Thiodiazotropha sp. (assembly GCA_040506195.1). Classification (GTDB taxonomy): domain Bacteria; phylum Pseudomonadota; class Gammaproteobacteria; order Chromatiales; family Chromatiaceae; genus Thiodiazotropha. The sequence goes on from JBEVXH010000006.1 coordinate 157,338, forward strand.
TCACCTCAACCCGCAAACACCGTTGATCGTGAGGAGCTTGCCCAGGAACTGGAGCAGCTATCAGAGCTTGCGACACTGGTTTTGTCGGCGCGGGATGCCCTGTCGGACGATATAGTTTCTCGTGTCGCTTCGGCATTGAGTGAAGGTATCACACTACTTGACCGCCTTACCCGCAATGAGGGTCTTATGCGCTTATTGCAGGTGCTCGATAAGCCGGAGACTCAGCATCTGCTGCATGGGCTCTCCACTGCGCTCTCACAAATGAGTCGGGAAATCGCAATCTCACCGCCTGCCAAGGGTGGTCTCGGGGGGGTTGTCAAACTGGCGATGGAGCCTGGCACGCAAGAGGGTCTGCGGTCGCTTTCGCTGCTGGGCAAGTATTGGAGCGACAGCATGCGTGAGCTACACCGTAAGGGCGGCAATTGAACAGAAAAGCTGCTGATTGTGATGGGCTGCCGGAGTGTGCTGTCAATGGGTGGTTTATTCGATAAGCAGCTTGAGTGGTTGCATCTCTTTATACATGACAACGAGAGGCTTCCTGCTGGCAAAGGTGAGAATGCGGGTGCGCGATGGATAAAACAGATGACTGCACAGGAACATGTGCATCTCCTCTCCACGCAGTAGAAACTCCTTAAGGCGAAGGATGTTCCTCATATCCACATCATCCTGCAGTGGGTGTTTGTATTGGTTCAATACCAAGCTGTCATCTGACAGCGCCAGTTGCGGGATCTCATCGTGATGTCCCAACAGCTCGTGTTGGGCCTGTTTGCGCAGGCGGGAGGAGAGGATCAACCCGGCCCGGTCCTCTCCGAATAGCCAGCTGATATCCCTCTCTTCATTGTAGTCGGCACTATGTTCGCCAAAGGCGAGGCACCAGCCCCTGTAGTAGGCGTTGTATCGTTTGACGATCCGTGATTCATTCATTGTATGATCAGGGTGTTGTTACCATGCCTTGCATTACCAGGTGGGCTGGGAAGTAAAAAAATATAAAAACTATAAGTAATCTTCGGCTGGCCTTTATAGGTGGAGCAATCTGGCCAGCTCCTCATTATGCAATGGATCGATCCTCATACTACTTAAAACGCTCTCTGCATACAATCTTCAAAGAGTGTATTTGCCATGGTTGCATGCCGTATGTCATCTAAAAACACCAGATTCATCACCAGCATCAAGACGCTCAGAAACAGTAGCGTCATGATACCGCCCGCCCGCATAAAATCAGATGCGCGATACCCTGCAGGCCCCATGATCAGTGCATTCACCTGGTGAGTGGGGATCAGGAAGGAGTTGGATGTGGCGATGGCGACGGTGAGCGCGAAAACGGCAGGATTGCCGCCGTCGCCAACAGCGATATTCACTGCCAGCGGAACCAGCAGAACCGTTGCGCCCACATTGGACATGACCAGGGTAAAAAAGGTGACGAGTACCGCAAGCGACAGCTGGATAATCCAGATCGGCATGTCTCCCACCACCCAAAGCACCTGATCTGCAATCCATTTTGCCGTGCCGGTGGTCTCTACTGCCGAGCCTGCTGTTGAACTTCTCCGATAACTTTCCTCAATACAGGATAGAGAGCCGCATGGGATACAGTCGGCATATTCAGCGTCGGCTCGCGACAGGGCTCTCCGATTTGGCGTTACTTGAGCAGGCGCCGGACCATCCCGAGACCCTGGTGCAGAAATGGCTGGACGATGAACTTGTACCGGTTTGCGGTCTGGGGCGCCCGCTTTGGGAGAGTGGACTGTTGCCGGTAACAGAGTTGGCAGATTTACCCTATGTGCTGAGCGAGTCCCAGTCGTCCATGCGGATCACCCTGGATAAGGCGCTCAAGGATATTGGCATCGATCAGTTGCCCATTGCCATGGAAGTGGGGTCGACGGACACCATTGTGGAGATGCTGCAGCATGGTGGGCATGTCAGTTTCCTGCCCCGTTTTGCGGTCGACGGTGCCTTGAATGCCGGCATCCTCTACCACATAAAGATACAGGGACTTCGCATCAACCGTACCCTGTGGATCGCCAGAACCCGTTCGAATCTCAATAATGCCGTGGCTGAAGCGTTTATCCAGTTGCTGCGTAAGAAATCATGGAACGGATAGAGCGGCGTTTGGTTATGCCGGCCCTGGAAGGCGTAGGTGACTATGGCATGAGCTTACTACGCCTCCAGGCCGATCTCTATTTCGATGCTCGACTACTCAGTATTACGCAAAATCTGCAATAGCACCGGTTGTTTCAGAGCGATGCCTCAATCTCTAAGTTGACTGAATGTGTAGTCCTGCCCTTTCTGCGGTTGATGGCAGGCAAAGCAGGCCGATGCGGCTTTATCGCCGACAACGCGATTTGTTGGATCGCCACCGCCAAACCCCTCGAAGCCCCATCCACCGGTTGCTGTGAATTTAGCGGAATTTTTATGCATCACGCCCAACACCTTGCGTCTGCTCTCGGTAACGGTATTGTCGGTGCGTACCGTATCAAGAAGGTCGAAAATGATGACGGCCCCATCAGGGAAGAGTCCTTTCCGGTAGCCCTCAAGCGCCTTATCGTTGGCATAGATGTGATGAATGCCGCCAAATGCATTGAACAGCGGATGGCCTTCTTCAATCACCATGCTCTTGACGTGATGCCAGTTACGATAATCTGTCGGGTAGGGGACTTTGGATTCTGTCGCCAATGCAACGGACGCCGTTACCCATAATGCAGTAAATAAACGTGCTTTCATCAATCTATCCTCCTTATGGAGTTGGTGGTTAACGCAAACGGAACAGCAGATATGTCGAAAATACGGTATTTTATATTGTAAGCACTCCTAACTAAAAAGGTTAATGTAAACCTGTCTGTGTTTAGCGCGCATTTAAGCCGTCGTCATGCGGCGGCTTCATGCTCCGGGCAATCTACACGCAGATGCCGGTCAGCCATGGGAGCATCGACGAAGGCACAGAAGTGCGGGGTCTTGGTCCCGGGGGCAACGTTCTTACGGAAGTGGCGACAGCTTGTACAGGTCCGTTGTGGCGCGATCAGCTCGCGCTGCTGAAGCTGGCTGATCATTTTGATGACCAGTCCCAACAGTACTTGCTGCTCGTTCTGGGTAAGACCCAGAATGACGGGCTCGAAGCTTGCCGGCCATTTCTGTGCAACCTTTCTGCCTTTGGATGTGACCTTAAGCGCGATAGCCCTGCCATCCGCAGTATCTGCATGTTTCTGTACCAGCGCCTTTCTTTCCAGGGCACTGACGGCATCACTGGCAGTCGCCTTACGAATCCCGGAATGAGCTGCCGCTGCAGTGAGTCGCGTACCCTGCGGCCGGCTGACGACAAAGCGAAGTAGGTCGGCCTGGGTCGGAGATAAGCCAGCCGCCTCGGCTGCTTGCCAGTCTAATTGGCGCGCCACTGATGCCAGTCTTGTGAGCCCGTCGGCGATTCGGCGGGCAAGTGGTTCTGTGATCTCGTCAAAGTTCATAGTTAGTAATCCTAACAATATAACCAGGCTGCGTCAATCTTATATTGCAGTTCCGGCAGTTGGATGCCCCGGGATATCGTCTTACCTCAACAGTAGCAACCGGAAGAGGATAACCACTACCGGACAGGTATAAGATAAGTCGATGGATGCTGTGACATTCTGTCATTTAGCTATGACTATTTGTCATTATTTCTCCATATTTTCCCACATTTTTAAGTTACCGATTTTTTTAACCGAATAATTTGATCTATAAAAATTTCCCAACTAACCTTGCATTGTACGCCCACTGTTTTTCGCTCAAATAGCGGAACCCTAAGTGGGTGATCAAACATCTTCTACGCCAATTCGACTCGCCCAGACAGCCTTGGTATCCGTTTACCGAGGAGGTGACCGTTCGTACCAAGAATAATTACAGCGTCTGTGTTGCCGGGTTAGTGGTCAGATCCAAGTTAAGCAAAAAATATTTCTAATACTTAATGTAAGTTGGGAAGGAGAACAATATGCTCAGGTCCCTTTTGATAGATGCGGAAAAGTGTACGGGATGCGTGCAATGTGAATTGGCGTGTTCCTATGAAAATGAAGGTGAGTTCAATCCTGCCAAATCACGAATCAGGGTTTTTACATTCCACCATGAAGGGCGTTTTGTTCCCTATACATGCACACAATGCGCTGAAGCCTGGTGTATGCAGGCCTGTCCTGTTGACGCCATTACGCTGGATGCCGACAGCGGTGCGAAGGTTGTCAATGCATCCGTCTGTGTCGGCTGCAAGGTCTGCACCATCGCCTGCCCCTTTGGCACTGTCAACTACAGCAGTGGCACTGGAAAGGTGGTCAAGTGTGATCTCTGTGGCGGGGATCCCGCGTGTGCCAAGGCCTGTCCGACGGCTGCGATCACCTATGTGGACGCGGATCAGACAGGATTTGAAAAAATGCGTGCCTGGGCGGGTAAAACCGACGCCGGCAGTGCTGCAAGTGCATAATCTGGAGGTAAATAGCTATGTCATGGGCTGGAAAAATTCTTCGCGTCAACCTGACTCAAGGTACCTGCACCACCGAGGCGCTCAATCGTCAATGGGCACAGGAGTATCTCGGCCAACGCGGCCTGGCATCCAAATATCTGGTTGAAGAGATCGACCCGCAAGTCGATCCCCTGAGTCCCGAAAACAAGATGATCATGACCACCGGACCCCTAACCGGGACCATGGCTGCGACCAGCGGCCGCTATTCGGTGGTTACCAAGGGACCGCTCACCAATTGCATCGCCTGTTCCAATTCCGGGGGGTTTATCGGCGCCGAGATGCACTTCGCCGGTTGGGACATGATCATTTTTGAGGGGAAGTCGCCGAAACCGGTCTACCTCTATGTGGTCAACGACAAGGCTGAACTGCTCTCCGCCGAGGAGATATGGGGGACCAGTGTCTGGCACACCGATGAGTGGCTGCATGCAAAGCACCAGGACCCGATGCTGCGTATCGCCGCTGTCGGACGTTCAGCCGAGGCGGGTTGTCTTTATGCGGCGATCGTCAACGACCTGCACCGGGCGGCCGGCAGATCCGGTGTCGGTACCGTCATGGCCTCCAAGAATCTCAAGGCGGTTGCCATCCGCGGGACTAAAGGGGTTGCTAACATTAAGGACCCGTCCAAGTTCATGCAGGCTGTCAACGATGGGAAAAAGGTGCTTGCCGACAACGCGGTTACCGGACAGGGATTACCCACCTACGGCACCCAGGTGCTGATGAACGTGATCAACGAGATGGGCGCCCTCCCAACACGCAATATGAGTGAAGTGCAGTTCGAAGGGGCGAACAAGGTTTCAGGCGAGGCGATGCACGAAAAACGCGCCTCTGACGGCAAACCAAACCTGACAACCAATGCCGGCTGTTTCGGTTGCACCATTGCCTGTGGGCGTATCTCCACCATCGACAAGGGTCACTTCTCGATTGAAAACAAACCCGAATATTGGGGCAGTTCCGGTGGCCTGGAATATGAGGCGGCCTGGGCTATGGGGCCGGATACCGGCGTCGATGATCTGGATGCGTTGACCTATGTCAACTTCATCTGCAATGAGGACGGGTTCGATCCGATCACATTCGGCGGCACCCTCGCGGCGGCGATCGAACTCTTCAAGATCGGCGCAATCACCACCGAGCACACGGGCGGGCGGGAGCTCTCTTTCGGTTCTGCCGAGAACCTGGTTTGGGGTGCGGAGACGCTGGTCAAGGGCGAGGGCTTCGGCAGGGACCTGGGGCTGGGATCCAAGCGCCTGTGTGAAAAGTATGGGCACCCCGAACTATCCATGACGGTTAAGGGAATGGAGTTCCCCGCCTACGATCCTCGAGGTATACAGGGCATGGGGCTCGCATATGCCACCTCCAACCGAGGCGCATGCCATCTCAGGGGTTACACGGTAGCCTCCGAGGTCCTCGGTATTCCAGAGAAGACCGATCCGCTGGAGACCGACGGCAAAGCCGGATTGGTGAAGGCCTTTCAGGATGCTACCGCCGCGGTGGATTCCAGTGGCCTTTGTCTGTTTACCACTTTTGCCTGGTCGCTGGAGGATATCGCACCTCAGGTCGATGGCGCCTGTGAAGGCGACTGGAGTGCAGAGCGTCTGGCGGAGCTGGGTGAAAGGGTTTGGAACATGGAAAGGGATTTCAATCTGCGGGCTGGCCTGACTGCGGCGGATGATACCCTGCCGCAGCGGCTGCTCAAAGAGGCCGCTAAAACAGGACCGGCAGCAGGTCGTGTCAACGATCTCGATAAGATGCTGCCCGAGTATTATGAATTGCGCGGCTGGTCGGCGGATGGTGTGCCCACCGATGCCACCCGTCAGCGGCTCGGCCTGACCTGACATGGCGGGAGATGTCAGATGCGATATATCGTAATCGGTGCCGGCCCGGCCGGTGTTACGGCCTGTGAAACCCTGAGGAGCCAGGACCCCGCCGGTCAAATCACTTTGATCGGCGGGGAGCCGGAACCACCCTATTCACGCATGGCCATACCCTACCTGCTGGTGGAACAGATTGATGAACGGGGTACTTACCTGCGAAAGACCGGGGATCACTATAGCCGAAATCGGATTGAACATATCAGGATGGCGGTGACTCAGGTGCATCCTGAACAGCATCGTGTCACCCTGGCCGATGGGAGCAGCCTGGAATACGATCGCCTGCTGATCGCCACCGGCGCCACTCCATTGAAACCGCCGATCCCCGGTATCGATCTGGATGGCATTCATAACTGCTGGACCCTGGAGGACGCCCGCGCCATCGTGGCACGCGCCAAGCGGGGATCGCCTGTGGTGCTGATAGGCGCGGGTTTCATTGGCTGCATTATTCTCGAAGCCCTGGTTGAACGCGACGTGAAGCTTACGGTGGTGGAGAAAGGCGACCGGATGGTTCCCCGCATGATGGATAACGTGGCCGGGAATCTGTTGAAAAACTGGTGCGAGAATAAAGGGGTGCGTATCCTGACCAGCAGCGGAGTTGTCGGTTTCTCTGAATCAGGCAGTGGTTTGAGTGTCGACCTGGACAGTGGCGAGAGTCTGGCTGCGGACCTGGTGATAACGGCAATGGGTGTACGCGCAAATATCGACTTCCTGGCCGGATCGGGTATAGAAACCGACCAGGGTATCCTGGTGAATGATCATCTGCAGACCAGTTGGGAGGATGTTTTCGCTGCCGGGGATGTTGCCCAGGGCCGTGATTTTTCCACCGGAGCTGATAGCGTCCAGGCGATTCAGCCCACCTCGGTTGAACACGGTCGTATCGCGGCGATCAACATGGTCAAGGAGCAGGCGATCACGCATCAGGGCAGCCTGAACATGAATGTCCTGGATACCCTGGGCCTGATCTCCAGCTCTTTCGGTCAATGGATGGGGGTCGAAGGTGGTGATCAGGCAACCCTGTTGGATGAGGGTGAGTTCCGTTATCTGCAGCTGCAGTTCGACGGAGACTACCTTATCGGCGCCAGCAGCCTTGGGCATACCCAGCACATCGGTGTGCTCAGGGGATTGATTCGGAGTCGTGTCCCGTTGGGGGAATGGAAGGATCGCCTGATGAAGGATCCAACCCGCTTGATGGAGGCCTATCTCGGTTCTGTACAGGGTGTAAGTTGATTGTATGTCCGAGGTGAATGTCGAATTCAAACTCTATGCAAGCTTAATGGCGTACCTGCCGTCTGGTGCGACCGATCATGCTGTCAATGTCACGCTATCGGAAGGCGCAACCATCTTTGATTTGATGGAGCGCTACCAGGTTCCCCGCGAACAGGCTCACTTGGTTGTATGTAACGGCCTGTTCGTGCCACCCTCGCAACGTGAGACCTATCGGTTACAGGATGGAGATGTCATCGCTCTCTGGCCGCCGGTCGCAGGTGGATAATCCCGGCCAGTCCCGCTGACTGGTGCAGAATCCATGGTAAGCCACACCAGCAGCCGGACGATGACAATTGCCCACGCAGAGTTTCTGCGCAGCCTGTCGCCACTCAAGCAACACTACCAGATTGAGATCGATGAAGCCCGAAAAGAGGTTGAGATCTCCTGCCGGGGGCTAAGAGCTGTTCTACAATTGCATGAAATGGAGGTGGTCAAGCTGGGTTCGCTCACCATGCCATCACTGAAAGTTGTTTTCAGGTTTGAAGATTCGGCCGTTGATGAATTATCACGGTTTTGGACGCGTTTTGATCTTTGTTTCAGGAGAGGAGGAGGTTGAACTGGATTAGAATCTGTTTCGACAATAAAAGTTCTGCTAACTAAGGAGGATATAACATGAAAAGAGAACAACAACGCTACGGAATATCGGGCATCTTTATTGTCCTGTTGCTGATCCCCTGCCTGGTCCTTGCAGGGGATAAACCCTATGAGCGTGTAGTCGTATTCGGCGACAGTCTTTCCGATCCCGGGAATGCTTTTTTTCTCTCCGGGATCAACCTCAAACCACCCTATTCGACCCTGGATGAACTATTGATACCGAATGCGCCCTATGCACGAGGCGGCAATCACTTCAGTAACGGCCCCACATGGATTGAGCGGCTGGCAAAAAAACTCAATGTGGGTGGCAGCGCGAAACCTGCCTTCAAGGGCAAGAATGGCAAAAAACTGAAAATGACCAACTATGCCGTCGGTGGTGCCCGCGCTCGGGATAACGGTATCGATATCAACCTAAATACACAATTGAGCGCCTTTCTCGGTGATTCCCGGGGAGTGGCATCGATGGATGCGCTCTATGTTATCGCCCTGGGCGGTAACGATGTAAGGGACGCCGTTGCCGCCCTTTCCGTCGATCCCACAGGCCAGGCCAGTAATGATATTCTGCAGGATGCACTGATCGCGCTTTCCGATTCGATCATCGCACTGCATGGGGCTGGCGCGACAAAGCTGTTGATTGCCAACTCCCCCGATCTCTCTCTGACACCGGCGATAAAACGCCTTGATAGTCTGTTCCCGGGTACCGCCCTGGGGGCGGCCGTGGCATCGCTGCAATTCAACCTGAATCTGGCCGCGTTACTCGAAGAACTCAGCTTGGTTTTTCCTGCATTGGAGATTGCGCAACTGAATGTTTTTCAGACGCTGCACGAGATCGTGGGCGATCCAGATGCGTTTGGTTTGAACAATGTAAGTGATGCGTGCGTGATGCCTAATCTACCCCCTTTCACCTGTAAAAAACCGAAGCGTTATCTGTTTTGGGATGGGATCCATCCAACCCGTGCCACTCACCGGATCTTTGCCAGGGAGGCTGCCGAGGTCCTCAATCTGGGCGAGGATGAGGATCGAGACTCCTTTTGATCATCTAGTATCGCAATGCATGAAAACCCGGCAAACATATTGTGTTGAAGATCGTATCAGGAGCGCAGACGGGAGTGGATAGAGCGGCATTGGATGCCGCCATAGCGTATGGCGTCGAGGCTGGCGGATGGTGCCCCCACGGCCGCCTGGCTGAAGATGGCGTCATACCCGAATACTATCCGGTTACGGCACTGGCCAATGCAGGATATACGGAACGCACCCTGCAAAATGTCATCGATAGCGATGCTACGCTGATTATCTATTTCGGTTATCTCTCGGGCGGTACGGAGCAAACGCTCGCCTTCTGCATTGCGCAGAGGAAACCCTATCTGTTGATCGATGCCGGGGAGCTGGACAGGTGGCGTGCGGCGCAACGGATCCAGCAATTCATTGCTGACAAAGGAATTGCTGTCTTAAATGTTGCCGGACCGCGGGCAAGTGGAGAAGCCTCGGCATATGACTATGCAAGAACGATTCTGGAGTCAGTGTTGAAAACCCTCTCCATAAATCCGCAGGATCGATGTTAAGTGCCACTCCAGCCGTGATTGGTGCAAGGATGATGTGAATAGTGCGGATTCGGTATGGGTAAGAAAAATGCTTTGATTACAGGTAACAGCAGTGGTCTCGGATTGGGGCTCAGCAAAGTGTTGCTGGCCCGTGGTTACAGGGTTTTCGGCTGCAGCCGGCGGGGTTGCGATCTGCCGGGTAAGATCGTCGATGTTCATTGTGACCTTACCGAATTTGACGCCATTGCACAGAAGCTTGAGCAACTGTTGCAAGGGATTGAGACGCTGGAGCTGGTGGTGCTCAATGCCGGTATATTGGGTGAGATCAAGTATATCAGCAAGACTTCACTGGCTGAGTTGCAACAGATCATGGACATCAATCTTTGGCCGAATAAGATAGTGCTGGATTGGTTGTTGCAATCGCATATCGAAGTCGATCAAATCCTGCTCCTATCATCCGGTGCGGCCATATTGGGCAATAAGGGATGGGGCGGGTATGCGTTATCGAAATGCGCGCTGAATATGCTGGGACGCCTGTACGCGCATGAATTCCCGGCGACCCACATTGCTTCCATCGCGCCGGGCCTGATCGAATCGGATATGATGGATTATCTTTGTAACCAGGCGGACAGCGAGGAGTATCCCGCATTGCAGCGACTTCAGCAGGCTAGAAGAGATGGCGCAGTGCTTTCACCGGTTCAGGGCGCTGAACGGATCCTGGCAGCCTTGTCACGCCTGAAGGAATTTGAAAGCGGCAGTTATATCGATCTCAGGCAGATTCTGGCCCCGGAGGAGTATCAGGCACTGATCGAGGCGAGAAACAGGGTATGACTTTGCCGACCTTTTTGAGGGAGATGTTGCTGCTGGCATCCCTGGTACTGCTGTTGTTTCTGGCTATCGCACTCTATCTCTATCTTAACCAGACCAACCTGATTCATCTGCCCGATCTTCCGTCGAGACGTGTGGCCACCACACCGCACCAGGTGGGGTTGGATTTTGAGTCGGTAGACCTGATGACCGTGGATAACGTGAAGCTGCACGGTTGGTTTATTCCCCATGAGAGACCTCGCGCAACACTGCTGTTTTTTCACGGCAATGCCGGCAATATCTCCCATCGCATGGAGTCCCTGGCACTCTTCAACGCATTGGGGCTGGCGATATTGATCATCGATTATCGCGGTTATGGCAACAGTGAAGGGAGGCCGTCGGAAAAAGGGCTCTATCGGGATGCGGAGGCTGCATGGCGTTATCTGACGGAGAAAAGAGCGCTGCCCGAGAAGAAGATCCTGCTCTTTGGTCGCTCGCTTGGCGGCGCGGTTGCCGCCTATCTTGCGACTCATCATGATCCGATGGGCGTAGTCCTGGAATCGACCTTCACTTCCGTCCCGGACATGGCCGCTGAACTCTATCCCTGGCTGCCTGCCCGCTGGCTGGCGCGTTATCACTACAATACCCTGGAGCGAATGGCGGCCATTGACAGCCCGGTGATGATTATTCATAGCCGCCATGATGAGATCATACCTTTCGAGCACGGCCGCCTGCTGTTTGAACGCGCCCATCAGCCGAGACGTTTTCTTGAACTGAGCGGTGACCACAATTACGGTTTCATGCAGAATCTTGATCGATATCGGGATCACTGGGATGATTTTATACGCTTGGCAAGTAAAGAGCAGACTGGATGAAGACAATACCAATACGAAAAACCAAAATCGTTGCCACAATCGGCCCTGCCTCCGATTCGGTTAAGATCCTCGAAGAGATGATCGTGGCCGGCATGAGTGTCGCCCGGCTCAATCTCTCCCACGGCAGTTATGCCGAACACAGCCAGCGTATCGGGCGTATCCGTCAGGCATCGGACAATCTGCGGATACCGGTAGCAATCATGATCGATACCCGGGGCGTTGAGATCCGTACCGGAAAGATTGGCCGGGGAAGTGTTGAATTGACTTCGGGTGATGCCTTTTCCATCTTCACCGACGGCCGAGCCGGTGATCAGCAAGGGGTTTCAGTCACCTACCAGCGTTTGCATCAGGAGGTGAATCCTGGCGATGTGATTCTGCTCGATGACGGAGCGATGGAACTCACTGTGCAATCGATCCTCGATCGGGAGATTCGCTGCAAGGTGGTATTGGGGGGTGTGCTGAAAGAGAACAAGGGAGTCAATCTGCCCAATACCCAGCTTTCCATGACGGCTGTGGAGCCGGAACATCGTGACGATATTCTTCAGGAGCTATCCTTCGCGGCGGAGAACGACGTCGACTATATCGCCGCCTCCTTTATCCAGGATGCCGATGAAGTCAACCGGATGCGGAAAATCCTGATCGAGAAAGGGGTGGATATCCCGATCATCGCCAAGATCGAAAACCGTGCCGGTATAAACAATCTCGAGGCTATCGTGGCGGCGTCGGACGGGATTATGGTGGCGCGGGGCGATATGGGGGTGGAACTGCCGATGGCCGACGTGCCGAGTATGCAGAAGAAGATCATCCGCATCACGGTGAGTAACGGCAAGCCGGTGATCACCGCCACCCAGATGCTGGCTTCGATGGAGCACAATCCTAAGCCGACCCGCGCCGAGGCGAGTGATGTGGCGAACGCCATTCTGGATGGTTCCTCCGCAGTGATGTTGTCCGGTGAATCGGCTATGGGCGACTATCCGGTGGAGTCGGTCAGGACCATGGAGATGTTGGCGATCCGTACCGAGGCGTCGCTGCGTGAGTATGGCTATCTGCAGCATATCATTCCCCACCATTCCAATGTGGTGACCGAAGCGGTCAGTCATTCGGCGGTCAATATGGCTGATCGATTGAAGGCGGCTGCCATCATCAGTCTGACCGAGACGGGTTTCACCTCGCGGCTGATCTCCAAGCATCGTCCCGAGTGTCCCATACTGGCAGTCACCCAATCACCGAGAGTGACCCGGCGGCTGTGCATGAACTGGGGTGTAGTACCCATTCTTTTTCAGGAGGAGAGCGCGGATGAGGTGAAGATTGCCTTTTGCATCGAGCAGGCCAGACAGCGTGGCCTGCTGAACAGCGGTGATATCGCCATTGCCACCAGCGGCTACAGTCAAACCACCGGTGGTACGAATCTGATCCAGGTGATGACTGTCGACGGGCCTGAATAGCTGGATAAAAGACAGGCCGCAAATGGCCTGGTTACGGGTTCATCAACCAGGAAGCGCGGACTTACCCATGACTTTTATTCCGGTGCTGGCTTTAATAGATTCTGTATTGCGGCTGTACCTGATCATCCTGCCAGATGTCGTCAGGACTCACGTATTCGTCACGCAGATTGAAAGGTACCCCTACACTGTCGAAACAGTCGTATACAAGCTCTGAACAGATATATTTCCGGTCTCGGGTGCGGCGGCTGATCTTGAACAGGATGCGAATTCCAATGCGAATGATCTCAAAATTGTCATAGGGCTTGGTGAGTTCGTCCATCCCATAGCTGATAGCCTGGTTGAGCTTTTGTTTGTCAACCGGTGGATCCACCCTTGCAATCACGATGTTGCCTTTATAGGGACGGTTTCTGCCGTGGTAGTCTTGCAGATACTTGGACAGCGGAGCCAGACGCACACCTATCATCGTCTCGCTCTCTAACACAAAGATCCGCTCCAGGGTCGGATCCTTATAGATCATGCCGACATGACTCCAGACGGATTTGGTGAATTTCTGTACTGCCTGTGAAAAAAAATATGATCCTGAGCAGAAGACCAGGTCGCCTGTCTGCAAGTCATCTCGCATTTCACTGTAGGGTTGTACCTGGAGGTGCTCAATCTCTTTTTTTGATATCGTCTCAGCCATAGAGTGCCTCCCTGATGATTTGGGGCAAGTGTTTGATAAGCCGCGCAGTCGGTGTTGAAAGAAACTTTATTGATCCTATATCGTAATATAGATATGGCATCAATAAACAGGTTGTTTTTTTACGAAATCATCCCCTAGTCCCCACGCTGAAACGTGGGAACGATATGAAAGATACACGCTGTGATGAGCGTGATTTTAGAGAAGCATGCTTACTTAAAGCCGCATATATTTTATCAATGAGAGTTTGGTTTAGAACGTTGCGACGATACTGGATGATGGAGTGGGGCGAGGATGTCGTTGATCAAACCCCGCCAGTATCTATCCATACCGGCGGGTGACAGGGCGCTCAGCTCATGTTGTTTGCGACAAAGTCCCAGTTGACCACCTTCCAGAACGCCTCCAGATAGGCGGGGCGAGCATTCCGATAGTCGATGTAGTAGGCGTGTTCCCAGACATCGGCGGTCAGCAATGCCTTCTTGCCTGAGGTCATGGGTGTGCCCGCATTCGATGTGTTGAAGATTTCCAGGCTGTCGTCTTCATTCTGCACCAGCCAGGTCCAGCCGGAACCGAAGTTGGTCGCGCCGGAGGTGGCGAACTGTTTCTTGAACTCATCAAAGGAGCCGAAGGCCGCATTGATGGCGTCCGCCAGGGCACCGCCGGGCGTATTGTCATCGTTCGGGCTTCGCAGGCAGTTCCAATAGAAAGTATGATTCCAGATCTGTGCCGCGTTGTTGAATACGCCACCGGATGATTTCATGATGATATCTTCCAGGGAGGCGTTCTCAAATTCAGTGCCTGGAATCAGGTTGTTGAGATTGGTCACATAGGTGTTGTGGTGCTTGCCGTGATGAAACTCCAGAGTCTCTTTGGAAATGACGGGTTCCAGTGCGTCGATTGCGTAGGGCAGGGCGGGTAGTTCATGTGCCATGGAATGGTGCTCCTTCGTTAGATATGAATTCTTGTTGTGATCCTCGTAATCGAGAGATCCGGTCTATAACCCAGTAGAATGGTCAGCTATTCTAGCGGTGCTGATCCCGGGATGCAACAGGGGGTATTGTGGGGGGAAATAATACCACTCTTATTGGATTTGAGTAGCCGGGTTTGGCGTGGCATAACGATTTTATCGGCACTTTAATATGGCTGACATATAAAATTTTATTGTGTGCATACATGCAAAGTAACATTATGCTGTAAGGATCAGTTTGTGAGCTGTCGAACCCCGGTGCCTGACGGCTATATTTCTCCGGCGCCCCGACAGCACTTCCCTGTGCTGCCGGGGCTTGCGCGGCATCCCTGCCGCTACTGCGAAAAATAGCCCCAGCCCTTCGGGTTGCGCCCCGAAGGAAGTGCCCTTGGGGTGCGCCCCGAAGGAAGTGCCCTTGGGTTGCGCCCCGAAGGAAGTGCCCTTGGGGTGCGCCTTGATTGGCGCTTTTTCAGGCACAACAGGGCCAATTGGATTAGTGTTAACAGGCCCTAGATGGATGGATCATGCTGGCTTTGCAAATTAGATAACATGCAATCTGGCCTCAGGTTTTGGATGAAAGAGATAGCTGGAGGTTTATGGACGCGGTCGAACTGAGTATCTTCTCCTCACGCCTGGAGGCGGTTTGTGACGAGATGGGTGCGGTGCTGCGCAATGCCGCCTTCTCGCCCAATATTCGCGATAGGCTCGATTTCTCCTGTGCGGTGTTCGACGCCAGGGGCGAACTTTGCGCCCAGGCGGCGCACATACCTGTCCATCTCGGCAGCATGGCCTACGCCATGGCGGACATTGTCGCTAGGGTGGAGTGGCACGAGGGCGATATGGTCGTACTCAACGATCCCTTCATGGGCGGCACCCATCTGCCCGATGTCACCCTTATCGCACCCCTTTTCCACGCAGGCCGCTTAACCGCATTTCTGGTCAACCGTGCGCACCATGCCGATATCGGCGCCAGTTCGCCGGGTTCGATGCCGGTCTCCCGCTCCCTCGATCAGGAGGGGCGTGTGATACCGCCGGGCAAGCTTATCAGGGGAGGGACTCTCGATAACCGTTTTCTCTCCATGATCACTCGCGCCAATCGCAATCCTGGAGAGTCTGAAGGCGACTTCGCGGCCCAGATCAGCGCCAACAGGAGTGGTTTGAAACGGCTCGCACAGTTGATCGACGAATGGGGCAGGAGTGCCTTCCTGCTTGGTCTGGAGGCGCTCAATGCCTATGCGGAGCGCCTGGCGAGGGAGGCGCTTAAACGGATACCGGCAGGCGAGTACCGTTTCAAGGATCTGATGGATGATGACGGTCAGGGTAATGGAGATATTCCAATTCAGGTCAGACTGGACGTGAAGCCGGAACGGGTTCTGGTGGATTTCAGCGGTACCGCCGACCAGGTTCCGGGAAACATCAATTCACCCTTGTCGGTGGCCGCCGCCGCGGTCTACTATGTGTTTCGTTGTCTGATGCCGCCGCAGACACCGGCCTGTGCAGGCAGTTTCAGGGGCATCGAATTGTATGTCCCCCCGGGCTGTCTGCTGAACGCTAAACGTCCGGCTGCAGTTGCCGCGGGTAATGTTGAGACCAGTACCCGGGTCGTGGATGTCGTATTGGGCGCCCTCGCCCAGGTTTTGCCTGATGAGATACCCGCCGCCAGTCACGGCAGTATGAATAATCTGGCGATGGGGAGTGTCAGTGGGGAGTTTCGCTGGGACTATTACGAAACCATAGGCGGCGGCATGGGGGCGGGAAAGCAGGGCGGTGGACTGCACGGTGTGCAGACCCACATGACCAATACGCTGAACACGCCAATAGAGGTGATCGAGGCGCGTTTTCCTGTCAGGGTCGTCAGCTATGGGTTACGCCGGGGCACGGGCGGTCAGGGTATCAGAAGGGGGGGCGATGGTCTGGTCAGGTGTTTCAGATTTCTCGCACCGACTCAGGTAACGCTGCTGACCGAAAGACGTGTTCATCCACCCTGGGGGTGCGCCGGTGGTCAACCCGGTGTGGCAGGGGTCAACAGCCATAACGGAACACCCCTGCCGGCCAAGATCGCATTGATGGTCGAAGCAGGCGATGTTGTCACCATTGAGACACCCGGTGGAGGTGGTTGGGGTGCGCCTTGATTGGCGCTTTTTCAGGGGCGACAGGGCCGATTGGATGTGTGTTAACAGGCCCTACCCGACTTGCCTGAGGTTAAGCGAGAGCTTGTTTGTATTGGGGTGTGATCAAGCTCAAAGCCTCATGGCTTTTCGTCACCATCTCTTCAATCATGGGCGATACGGTGTCCGCGCTCAGACCCGTCATCTTCCAGGCGAACGGGTTGATAGCCCATAGCATCTCTTCGATGTTCAGACCGACCATATCCCCGTTTGCGATAGCTTTGGCGATATGCACTAGGGATGTCTCCAGTTGATAGTCACCCGCCTGCTGAGGATGATCATGGTATCCGGCCACCGCTGCGAAACTCTCGGGCAGGCCCCACGTGCGCAGCAGTTCGGCACCCACATCCAGGTGTGTGAAACCTAGAATCTCGGTTTCGGTTTGCGGCAATACCCAGTTATCGCCACCCGTTATATAGAGAATATCGGTGGCTTTTTCAGGCAATGTCAGATAGATCACCAGCCGCCCCACATCGTGCAGCAGACCCATTACGAATAGTCTTTCGCTGTGCAGAATACTGCAGTGTTTGGCCAGGGATTGGGCCATCACCCCGGTGGTGACTGAATGTTGCCAATACTCTGTCATGTCAACCAGCTGCTTGGGAATGCCGGTGAAGGTGCGCATGGCGGTGGCCGCCATGACAAGATTCCGTAACTCGTCTGCGCCGACGATGGTGATGGCGCGGGAGAGGGTTTCGATCTTCGCCGGCAGACCGTAAAACGAACTGTTGACAACGCGTAACAGCCGGGCGGAGATATCGGCATCCTGGCTTATGATATCGGCAACTTGTGTTGATGAGTAATTGCCGGACCCCATCAGCTGATTCACACGAATACAGATATCGGGCAGGGAGACCAGATGATCTAGATCTTTAACGAGCGTTTTAGGATCCATCATGCGTGTACCTCAGTTTGATGGTTGGAGAAAATTCTTCTTTATCTTCTATGTACCGGCAATACTTGCAAAGAATTTATGGTTTTTATCAATGGCGGACTCTGGAAATGAGAACTGGTTAGACATTATAGGCGACCTCTGGCGGGATCAGGCTGGATTGGTCGGCAAATCGACCGCATCCGTGGAGTGGTTCAGTGCATCCTCAGGGTTGCTGTTCAATAGAGACAAAAATGCATCTCCATAGCGCTCTAGCTTGTGATCGCCTACCCCCGAGATCAGTGCCAGCTGCTGTTTGTCCCTTGGTCTCTTTTCCGCCATCTCTATCAGGGTTGCGTCATGGAAGATCACATAGGCCGGCACCCCTTGTGCCTTTGCGAGTTCGAGGCGAAGATTTCTCAATGCCTGCCATATGGCTTGATTGCCGTCGTGGATTTCAGCAATGCGGGATTGTTTGCGTTGTTGTTTAGCTCCCATTTTTCGTGCCTTGCGCAACATCAGGCGGGTCTCGCCCCGCAACACCGGTCTGCTTGCCTGGGTCAGGCGGAGTCCGCCATAACCCTCCAGGTCGACAGCCAACAGGCCACGGGCAATCAATTGACGATATACAGTACGCCATTCGGTGGCAGTGAGATCTTTACCGATACCGAAAGTACTGACCCGATGGTGGCCGAATTGCGATATGCGGTCACTCTCCTTGCCCAGCAGGACGTCGATCAGGTGATTGACGCCGAAGCGCTGGCCGGTCCGATGCACGCAGGAGAGGGCCATCTGTGAGGCGATGGTGGCATTCCATGTCTCGGGAGGCTGCAGGCAAGTATCACAGTTACCACAGGGGCGTTCGAGATGATCATCGAAATAGGCGAGGAGTGTCTGGCGGCGGCAGGTGGTGATTTCGCAGAATGCCAACATCGCATCGAGTTTGTGGCGTTCTACACACTTGTGCTTTTCGTCAGCATCGGAAGAGGCTTGTATCTGGCGTAGGGTGATGACGTCCTGAAGTCCATAGATCATCCAGGCATCTGCGGCCTGCCCGTCGCGACCGGCGCGCCCCGTCTCCTGGTAGTAGGCCTCGATGCTCTTCGGCAGGTTGAGATGGGCGACAAAACGGACATCGGGTTTATCTATGCCCATGCCGAAGGCGATGGTGGCGACGATCACCACCCCTTCGTCGCGCAGGAATCTGGTCTGGTGATGCTGACGGCTCGGATTGTCCAAACCGGCATGGTATGGGAGGGCATCGATCCCGTTTTCTTGCAGCCAGGCGGCTATCGCATTTACCCGTTTGCGAGAAAGACAGTAGACGATGCCGGATTCATCCGGGTGTTCCTGGCGGATGAATCTTAGCAGGCGTTGCTTGGAATTGCCGTCATTTTCGCTGATCTGATATCGGATGTTGGGCCGATCGAAACCAGCGAAGAACTCACCGGCCTGCTGCAGGGACAGGCGTTGTATGATCTCTTTGCGTGTCGGTTTGTCCGCAGTGGCTGTGAGGGCGATTCTGGGGATTTCGGGGAAACGTTCGTGCAGCTGTGAAAGCTGTATGTATTCAGGACGAAAGTCGTGTCCCCAGTGGGAGACGCAATGGGCTTCATCAATGGCGAACAGGGCAATCCGTGACTGCATGAGCAGATCGAGCATGCGGGGTGTCAGCAGTCGTTCCGGTGCGACATAGAGGAGGTCGAGTTCTTCCCGGAGGAGTTGCCGTTCCACCTGATGGGCCTCTTCTGGAGTCAATGCCGAGTTGAGAAAAGCGGCGCTAACCCCGTATTGACGCAGGCTGTTGACCTGATCCTGCATCAATGCAATCAGGGGCGAGATGATAATGCCGGTGCCCGCTCTCACGATTGCAGGTATCTGGTAACAGAGGGACTTGCCGCCACCGGTGGGCATCAACACAATGGCGTCGCCGCCATCGATCAAGTGGCTGATGATTCGATCCTGTGGCGGACGGAAGTCGGAGTACCCAAAGGTATGCCGCAGCACTTCACGTGCATGCGCCAAGCCAGGGTTTGTCGGCAGAGTCTCAGTCATCCGTGACATTATCCTTTCCTTTTTCTTGTGTGTCAGGGTTTTTTCACACTGACCAATCAAGGCAGTTCAGTGCGGATCGAACTGCGCCTTATGGGACGGCAACTATTGCCTGAAGCTGCACAGCCTGCATCGAGAGGGTGGTGCATCAGCCTTTGTTCCGGTTAATCCTGTAGCAGTACGATTGTGTACCAGACTTGTTTTAATGTCACTACGATTGCAATGTTATGGCATGACACATAAAAGGGCTTGGTGTAGGCTCGGACATGGGATTGTTATCCGGATTCAGTTTGTTATGTGTGGACTCTGCGGTGAACTGCGTTTCGATGGTGGGCCTGCCGATCTGGCGGCTATCGAGAGAATGAACGAAAGATTGCGCCAGCGCGGTCCCGACCATGGCGGGAGTTACAGCGACGGCGCATTGGGATTCGGCCACCGGCGGCTATCTATCATCGACCTGTCCGAACATGCGCATCAGCCAATGCTGGATCAGGAGCTGAGTCTGGCACTGGTATACAACGGCGCCATCTATAACTACAAGGAACTCAGGACGACCCTGCAAGGGCTTGGTTATCACTTTTTCTCCAGTGGCGATACCGAAGTGATTCTCAAGGCCTATCATGCCTGGGGTGAGGATTGTGTCGATCGTCTGCACGGCATGTTTGCTTTTGCGGTATGGGATTGTCAGCGGCAGCGTCTTTTTCTGGCCAGAGACCGTTTCGGGATCAAACCTCTCTACTACACCCAGGACGGGAGGCGTTTCAGATTCGCTTCCAACACCCAGGCGCTGTTGGCTGCGGGCGGCGTGGATACCGCCATCGATCCCGTTGCCCTGCATCACCAGTTTACCCTGCACGGCGTGGTGCCGGCACCGCTGACCATCTTTCGGGGCGTACGCAAGCTGGCGCCGGGTCACTGTATGGTGATCGAAGCGAATGGTACGGAGCGCATTCGCACTTATTGGCGCTATCCCGCCACCCGTCCCGAAGTGCCGTTATCGGACGGGGAGTGGCTGGAGGCGATACACGGCACGCTTCGCGAAGCGGTGCGTAAACGTAATGAGATTGCCGATGTGCCTGTCGGGGTGTTGCTCTCCGGCGGTCTCGATTCCAGCCTGCTGGTGGCATTGCTGGCAGAGTCCGGCGCCAGGGATTTGAGGACCTTTTCAGTGGGTTTCGAAGATCAGCCGGAAGAGAAGGGGAGTGAGTTCGAATACTCCGATCCGGTGGTCAAGCGATACGATACCCAGCACCATAAGTTCCTGGTACCCAATAGCGAGGTGTTGAAACGGTTGCCTGAAGCGGTGGACAATATGGCCGAACCGATGTTCGGCCAGGATGCGGTGGCCTTCTATCTGCTCGGAGAACAGGTCTCCCGGCAGATCAAGGTGGTGCAGTCCGGGCAGGGGGCCGATGAAGTCTTCGGCGGCTACTTCTGGTATTCGCGCATCATGCAGGAGCGCAATGGCGAAGCGGTGGAGAGATTCGCCAAACACTATTTCGACCGCGATCATGATGAGTACCTGCGCATGGTCAGTGCGGAGTATAGCGGTGCCGACTATACGCGGGAGCTGATTGCCGAGCGGCTCAGCATGTCCGATGCAGAGACATTGATCGATGCCGTATTGCATTTGGATCAGACCATGCTGATTGTCGATGATCCGGTGAAGCGAGTGGACAATATGACCATGGCCTGGGGATTGGAGGCGAGAGTACCCTTTCTCGACCACCATCTGGTTGAGCTGGCGGCACGCTGCCCGCCTGAGCTGAAATTGCGCGAGGGAGGCAAATATCCCCTCAAGGCAATGGCCAGGGGTATACTCCCTGATACGGTAATCGATCGTCCCAAAGGCTACTTCCCGATGCCTGCCTTAAAATATGTACGGGGTGAGTTTCTCGAGTTCATGCGCGGCATACTCGATACCCGGGAGGCGAGGCAACGGGGGGTCTTCCGACAGTCATATATCGATATGCTGATGGCCGCGCCGGAGATGCACCACACCCGAATACGCGGCAGCAAGCTGTGGCATATCGCATTGTTCGAATTCTGGCTGCAACGCAATCTTCATCAGGCAAGGAGTTTGGGGTGAAGCGTTTTTTGTTACTGGCTATGGCGGTATCTGTCAGTGGGTGTTCAGATCCGGTCGATGTCGAACTCTTCAACTACCAGGGTTGTCGCAAGCAGATGACACTGGAGTTTATCGACCAGGGGAGTGATCCGGTCGCCGCCAACATGAAAGCTAAGGCCTACTGTGAAGAGCAGATGGAAAAGTAGGGAAATCTCTGCGTCATGTCTTTTTCTTCAAGGGAGGGATATCCGCCTTGGAGACAGCCAGTAATGCTTTTACCGCATCCGGGCAAAATTGCTTTCCACTCTCAGATTCGATCATCTTCAATGCATCTTGTTTGCTGATCTCCTGCCGGTAATTGCGAGTCGAGGTCATGGCGTCATAGGCGTCCACTACGGTAATAATACGCGAGATGACCGGTATCTCATGACCTTTCAGGCCATCCGGGTAACCACTGCCATCCCAATGTTCGTGATGATGCAGAACACACTCTGCGACCTCATTGAGTAGCGGGTGTGCCAGGGTACGCAGCATATTCGCACCGATACTGGCATGTGCCTTGATGCCTTCGTACTCATCTCCATTGAGCTTACCGGGCTTGAACAGGATGTTATCGGGTATGCCGATCTTACCGATATCATGAAAACCCGCGGCCAGCGAGAGTATATTCATCTCATGCGTTTGCAGATTGAGATGCTTACCAATTCGCTCCGATAGTGAGACAACCCTGTTGCTGTGTTCCAGGGTGTAGTTGTCCCTTGCTTGCAGGGCATAGTGGAGAATCGGTTCCAGTTTAAAACCGATATGATCTTCAAGCAGTGAAACGCTTTTATGTAAATTGTCGATATCTTCCGTTTGTACCACAATTCTCTGCCGATTATGCAACCTGTATTCCGGTTAAGCTTAGGATTACTACATGATTTTACGTTACTTGGGATCTAATTCAGTCGTTTAATTCCCTTGTTGCCGTTGTGTTCATTGTGGTTTTGCCTGTACCAAGAATAATCGGCATTCATCGATTCGCCGGTAAGTGGATCTTGTCAGCTGCCTGCAGTTCGAATCAGACATGCCGGAGCGGTATAGTTGGATCTGTGTCGACAACTTCTCAAGCCATGTCGGGTCAAAAGGTGTACGCTTGGATTATTGCGGGTTTTTTATCCCGTCACAAATAGATAGAATTCCCTGATAAAATCGTGTTTGAATCTTACAGTAAGCACCCCATATAGACACGATAACCCATAATGTGAGGTATACACGATGGATGTCTTGGACAGAATCAAAGAGCAGGTCGAGCACAATCCGGTAGTTATCTACATGAAGGGTACACCCCAGTTCCCTATGTGCGGCTTCTCATCCCGTGCTGCCGCTGCCCTGCAGGATTGCGGGGTGCCATTCGCCTACGTCAATGTGCTCGCCGATCAGGAGATCTTCGAGAACCTGCCGCGCTATGCCGATTGGCCGACCTTTCCACAGATCTACATCGATGGCGATCTGATCGGTGGTTGCGACATTACCCTGGAGATGCACCAGAGTGGTGAATTGAAGAAAATGATGGAACAGGCGGCAGCCAAAGTTGCGCCGACAGACGACGATCAACACTAATGACCAAATGGGATACCCGCTTTCTCGGGCTGGCAGCCTATATCTCAGCTTGGAGCAAGGATCCCTCATCCCAGGTCGGCGCCGTTATCACCGATGGGAACCGCATCATCTCACTTGGCTACAACGGATTCGCAACCGGTGTGGAGGATAAACAGGAGCGGTTGGGCGACCGCGACTGCAAGCTTAACCTGACCATTCATGCTGAAGAGAATGCGATGATCTTCGCCAAGCGCGATCTCTCCGGCTGTACTGTCTATGTCACTCATCCGCCCTGCCCGCGCTGTGCATCGAAACTGATCCAGGAGGAGGTGGGGCGTATCGTCTACATCGCACCCAGTGGGGATTTTCTCTCCCGATGGGCCGACGACCTGAAACTCTCCAGCGAAATGTACCGCGAAGCAGGTGTGGAAGTCACCAGCTATGCAATGGAAGAGATCAACCACGAGAATGCCCAGATCACCATTGCGCCGGGCGGATTTTTCAAGAAGGTGATGAACCTTTTTCTGCACAGTGATGATTGAGCGGCGCAGAGCCTGTTAACCGGTCGTTGTGGTGATTTTCAGCTTTGGATGGAATTCGATTCGCTATCCAGACATCTTGATGCAACAGGCACGCAACCTCATCGGGTGGTGTAGTGCACGGAAATGGAAAATGGCTCACCTGAGTATTCGCATGAAGATCAAAAGACTTTTGAGTTAATGCTCGTGAGTCTATTGTGGCTGAGGCAGTTATTGTTCCGAAAAAGGCTAACCGGCCGTCCTGGGCGTGACGGCCGGGGCAATAGTCAGTGACTTTAAAATTGAATGAGCTTTGCTCGTCTGCTAACTGTCCAGTAAATCGGTCAGTGCACGGAAGAGATCGGTTTCGGTGAGCATGCCGGCGACATGTTTGTCATCGCCGATAACCGGCAGACAGCCGATCCGGTTGTCGTTCATCTGCTTGGCCGCCGAGGCAAGGGGAGCGCTTGCTAAGGTGGTGAATACCGGGGTATGCATGACTTCGGCGATCTCCACCGGAGCCTCTTTGAAATAGCGGGCAGCGAGCTGAAGATCCCGTCGTGTTACGATGCCGACCACTTGGTTTTCATTGTCTACAACCGGCAGGTGGTGCATGTTTCTCTTTTCCATGATCTCGAAAGCCAGATCATAATTATCCTCTTGCTGAACGGTGATGGGTGTGGAACTCATATAGTCGCTTACCAGCATCGGTATCTCCTCTGATGTATTGGTGTTATAGCCATCCAAGATGTGATGGTGAATCGTATATCTGAACTTTAGACGATAAAACACCTGTCTGCGCCTATCCGCTAACAGGCTGGTAAAGTCTAAAAGGCCCATGAGTGAATCCCGGCTGATGGATGAATATGAAAAAGGCCAGACGGGTGCCTGCCGAATGGCCATGATTTTTCGGCTGAGAAATGTCCGGTTGGTAAATAACCTCTCCATCATTCCTGAAAAAACAGTATTTTTGTTCCATAATAAATACTTAGATTGGAAAAATAACCACATGAAAAAGGGGAAGATTGATGCCCAAGAAGAGTAAATCAAGTAATGTACTGCAAGATAAAATCCAGAAAAAACTGAAAAAAAGATTCACCACCTCTGACCATCACAAAGCCCTGAAGGCCAGGGTGGATGTGTTGGAGAAGGAGTTCAAGGCATTGCGAAAGATGCTGGACGAAGGTGCCAGAAAGGCTTCGCCGGTAACCAAGCGACGTACCGTCAATAAACCTGCGGCGAAGAAGCCTGCGGCCAGCCGGTCAGCGGCCAAAAACACGAACAATCTCCAGATGATTAAAGGCATCGGCGCTGTCATCGAGAAGAAACTGCAGGAATACGGGGTTAAAAGTTATGCCCAAATTGCAGCCTGGAGTAGCGCGGAAATTGAGGATTTTTCACAAAGGCTGAACTTCAAGGGGAGAATCGAGCGGGAGCGCTGGGTCGAACAGGCGAAAGAGATGATAGCCAAGTAGGCTTTTAGTTTGGAGCGGCAATACCTGCTGTCAAGGAGGTCTCGATGTCTCCATTGAGCCACTACCCCCATATGATCGCTGCCGGGATCGAATCCGCAGGCCGAATGCAGGTGACCGCGCCATTCGATCTGGCTCCGATCGCAACCATCGACACTGTGGATGAGAATGGTGTGGAGCAGGCCTTGACTGTTGCGCGTAATCAGTTTGATGAACGTGACGGTTGGTTGGCGTTGTCGGATCGGATTGCAATCCTGAGGCGAACCGCTGAGCTGATGACCGAAAGGGCTGAGTCACTGGCACTGGAAGCGGCAAGAGAGGGCGGCAAGCCTCTCATCGATTCACGTATCGAAGTGGCGCGTGCTATCGATGGTATTGCAATCTGCATCGAGACTCTGCGCACCGAAGCCGGTGAAGAGATCCCCATGGGGGGGAATCCTGCATCCAGCGGACGGATCGCATTCACCCACCGGGAGCCGATTGGAGTGGTGGTGGCCGTCAGCGCCTTCAACCATCCCCTCAACCTGATTGTGCATCAAGTCGCTCCGGCGGTTGCCACCGGCTGCCCCGTGATCATCAAGCCGGCCGAGGATACCCCGCTCTCCTGTATGCGTTTTATCGAGATACTCAGAGAAGCGGGCCTGCCTGCTGTGTGGGCGCAGGCGCTGGTCACCGCGGATCTGGAGGTCGCTGGAAAGTTGGTGACCGATCCCCGGGTCGATTTCTTCAGTTTCATCGGCAGTGCGAGGGTGGGTTGGCATTTGCGATCCCATTTGGCGCCAGGCACGAGATGCGCTCTCGAACATGGTGGCCTTGCACCGGTGATTGTTGAAGCCGATGCCGATCTCGACGATGCCCTGCCGCTGCTTGCCAAGGGCGCCTTCTACCATGCCGGACAGGTGTGCGTGTCCGTGCAGAGGGTGTTCGCCGATCGGGCGATTGCGCGTCGTATCGCGGATGGCCTGGCAACCGAAGGAAACAGTATGCGAGTGGGCGACCCGACACTCGAGGAGACAGCCATAGGTCCGCTGATCCGGCCCCGTGAAGTTGAGCGGATCCATGCCTGGGTCAGCGAGGCGATTGAACAGGGCGCTGAACTGATCTGTGGCGGTCAACCCTTGTCGGAAACCTGTTATCAGCCGACAGTGCTCTACAATCCACCGGCGGATGCAAAGGTGAGTACCCAGGAGGTCTTCGGACCGGTGGTTTGTGTCTATGCCTATGATGATATGGATCTGGCCATCGATCAGGCCAATGCCTTGCCCTTCGCCTTCCAGGCGGCGGTCTTCAGCAATAACCTGCAGCGATCGCTGCGAGGTTATAAACGCTTGCACGCATCGGCGGTGATGATCAATGATTTCACCGCCTTTCGTGTCGACTGGATGCCCTTTGCGGGCTTGCGCCAGTCAGGTATGGGCGTCGGCGGCATACCCCATACCATGCGTGATATGCAGATTGAGAAGATGATGGTGATCCGCTCTGACGAGTTATGACTCTTTTTTCGCTGCCGGGTTGATATCTTCGACCCGGCAAACAAGGCTGCCCTGGCTGAGTCTGGCGCTTACCCGGTCACCTCTCTCGACTTCACTGCTGGCGTGAAGGATATGGCCATCCTCTTCACGGCTGACGATGGCATAGCCCCGGCTCAGGGTATTCAGCGGGCTGAGGGTGTGCAGGTCCCTTGCCAGTTGGTTCAATTTTGTCCGGCTATCCAGAAGGCTGCGCTCCATGGCGCGTTGCAGCCTTTCCGCGAATAACTGATAGTGATGACGCTGATTCTCGATGCGTTGTTGCGGGGATAGGCGCGTGAGGCCGGACCACAGCTTTTCCAATCTGTGTTGCAAGTTAACGATGTAGAGCCGCTGCGTTTGTCTGAGGCGCTGGTTCAGTTCGTCAAGCCGTTGAGCACGCTGTTGCAGGCGTTGGCTCGGGTGTTGCCTGAAGAGACGGTTCCGCAGTGTGGAGAGCTGCTCCTGGTGATGTCGTAAACGTCTCGTCTGAATCAGGTCAAGACGTTGACCCAGCTGGTTCAGCTGCTTCAACCAGGCTGCCTGGTCGGGAGATACCAGTTCAGCCGCCGCCGATGGCGTGGGTGCCCTTTGGTCGGCGACAAAATCGGCGATGGTGAAGTCTGTTTCATGGCCGATACCGCTGACCAGTGGAATCCTGGATGCATGAATGGCGCGGGCAAGACTTTCGTCGTTGAATGCCTGCAGGTCCTCCAGCGATCCGCCGCCGCGACTCAGGATCAATACATCGCATTCATTACGCTGATTGGCCAGTCGCAGCATATGCACCATCTGTTGTGCCGCCTCTTCACCCTGGACCTGGACCGGGTAGATGACCACAGGCAATGCGGGAAAGCGTCTCTTCAAAACGGTGAGCAGATCCCGAATCGCAGCGCCGCTGGGTGAAGTGATAATACCGACCTGTCTTGGCATGCCGGGGATTGCTTGTTTGCGAGCAGCATCGAACAGGCCTTCCGCTGCAAGTTTCTGCTTGAGCTGCTCAAAGGCAAGTCGCAAGGCCCCTTCGCCTGCAGGCTCCATATGTTCCGCGATCAGCTGGAACTCGCCGCGTGCTTCATACAGGCTTACCTTGGCGCGCAGCATAACCTGCTGCCCGTTCTCTGGTTGAAAACGCAGTCGCTGGCGTTTCATGCGGAACATGGCGCAGCGAACCTGGGCAATCTCATCCTTGAGGCTGAAATAGATATGCCCGGAGGCCGGTTGAGCCAGGTTGGAGATCTCGCCACTGATCCAGATCAGCGGAAAGCTGTTCTCGAGCACCGAACGAGTTTCACGTACCAGGCGGGAAACCGTATAGATATCTCTCCGGGGAATGTCGCTGATTGTCGTATTCAAGCTGGCTGTTTCTTCAGGCTGGATTCAAACGCTTCCGGTTGCAACGGACGGTCAAAGTAGTAACCTTGAAATATCCTGCAGCCGTTGTCACGTAAAAAATGCAGTTGTTGCTCTGTTTCGATGCCGACTGCAACAGCTTCGATCTCCATCTGATGAGCGATGGTAATGATTGTCTGTACCAGTTTGGCGTCTTTGGGATCGCTGGTGATATCCCTGATGAAACTACGGTCGATCTTCAGTTCGTCCAGTGACAACTGTCTCAAGTAGGCGATAGAGGCATAGCCTATCCCAAAACTGTCGATACAAAATCTTACCCCAAGCTGCTTCAATGCGAGAATCTTCTGTTTCGCCTCGTTGAGGTTTTCCGCAAGGGTGTTTTCATGGATTTCCAGGGTCAGCCTGTTCGGGTTGAATGAGGTCTCCCTCAAAATAGTCTTGACCTGATCGGTAAAACTTACCTGGTGAAAATGTATAGCGTTGATGTTGACTGCGATACGTCTGAGATTGTTCGGTTCCTGCACCCATGGTTTGCTCAGCATCAGGGCATGTCTCAGCACCCACTCGCTGATCGGCAGGATCTGTCCCGACTCCTCGGCTGCGGGAAGAATGATATCGGGTTTGATCTCACCCTGTTGTGGATGATTCCAGCGCAACAGCGCTTCAGCGCTCACCAACTCTTCCTCGCTGTTGTACTGGGGCTGGAAATGGAGAACTAACTGGTCGTTTGCCAGTGCCAGCCTGAGGTCGTGCTGTAGACGCAGATGCTCCTCTGCCGCCTGTTGCATCCTGGGAAGAAAGAAGCGGATGGTATTGCGACCGGCATCTTTGGCCCGGTACATCGCGGTATCGGCAAATTTGAGGATATCGTCAGCGGTTTCGTTGTTCATCGGGAAAATCACGATACCGATACTGGGTGTGATGTGAAGTTCGTTACCGTTGATCGTATAAGGCTCCGATATGGTCCTGAGAATCTTATTCGCGCCTTGTTGGGCTTGCTGCGCCGCCAGCTGAGGGTCCCCGCTCAATTCAGAAAACAGCACCACGAATTCGTCGCCACCGAGCCGGGAGGCAGTATCTTCATCGCGGATCTGCTCAGTCAATCTGATGGCCACCTCCCGCAGCAGCAGATCCCCGATATTGTGTCCCAAGGAGTCGTTAATGGTCTTGAAATGGTCCAGGTCCATAAACATGATCGCACCACGGTGGTTGTGTCGCAGGCAGCGAGCCCGTGCCTGACTGAGGCGATCCAGCAATAAGCGTCTATTCGGCAGTTCGGTAAGGGCATCGAATGTGGCCTGGTGTTCCAGTCGCTCCATTGCGTGTATGCGTTCGATCTCGGCACTGACGCGGGCAGCGATAATATCCATCACGTCCACCCATTCATGTTCCATGAACAAGGGTTTGCTCGATGTAACCCAGACGATACCTGTTACCCTGCCTGTACGATCCTTGATAGGTGTGCCGGCATATCCCTGGGCCTTCAGTAAGACCAGATTCTCGTTGCCGGGAAACAGGTCCTGCACTCCCTGTGTGTAGAGCCGGGCGCCGTCTTTGATCACGACATCGCAGGGCGTCCCAGCCAGTGTGTATTCAAAATCATCAATGGATTTGTTGTTGACAATGGTTGCCAGAGCCTTGATACGGCCGTTACCGATCAGCTCGCCGATATTGGCCCCATCGGCATCGAACCAGCGGCAAAGTTCCTGTGCGACATGCGTGAAGAAATCACCATCGGTGATGCCCACCATACTGCGCATTAACGTATGCATGGTGTCGGCTGCCCGCTTTCGATCAGAGATTTCCTGATGGGTGCCGCAGACGCGAGTGGGGCGGTTGCTGCTCGGTTCATGTTCCACGGCGCCGCCGGAACCCTCGATCCATGTCCAGCGGCCATCGTTGTGGCGCATTCGGAACTCTACGTTGTAGGGAACGCCATCCTCGATATGCTGCATAATGATCGGCATCACCCGCTCTCTATCCACTGGGTGTAGGCGGCTGCGCCAATCCTCGATATTGCCTTTCAGGTCATCCGGCACCAATCCCAGCATATCCATCCATCTGCTGTTCACCGTCAATTCGTTTGTGGTCAGGTTCCAATCCCAGAAGCCCAGCGTGGCGCCTTTGATGACCAGGGAGAGTTGTCTTTCCGTATCCCGTTGCAGACTGATGTCCATGATCGAGACAGGAATGCGGCGAGCCTCGTCAATGGTGTGTGAGAGAGGAAAAGAGATCTGCAGCTGTATCGGTCTGCCATCGGCTGCAAGCATGGAGATCTCCGCAGTGAATACCCGCTTTTTTTCGCTGCTTGCGATGAGAAACTCCTTGAATGCGGTGAACACATCAGGCGTGTAGCTCTCCGGCAGCCAATGTTGCAGTTCATACAAAGTGTCAACGGCGAAAAGGCGCAGGGTGGCCGGGTTTGCGTTCACGATGCGGATCAGCTGAATATATTCAGCAAGCTCCTGTGGATGGTTGTCTAGATAACTGCGGATATCCTTCACGCCTGAGTCGGTGAGTTCCTGCAGTTTGATCAGGGCCCTGGAGCTGTCACCCTCGCAGAGCGCAATGGCAACGCCGTTGAAGAATTGTCGATATTGTGCCTCCTGGGTAATCAGTTTTTGACTCTTGCGGCTGTGTTTCAGGTTGAGGATCTGCGCCAGGATAAACAGTGCGATGATCACAAGACTGCTCATCAGGAGCACCTGCAATATCCAGGTCGGTATCTTCTCTTCTATGGGTGTTTCCGGCTCGAATAAGGTCCTCAGGTTTTGTTGGTAGGCTGAAAGGTCATCAATTTTCATGATCGCCAAATGGTATTCCAGCCGTTTCTTTACATAATCGGCACTGGGTGATTTTCGCGATATGGCAAGACGTATATCCTGAGGCATCAGTACAATGGGACTGGCGATGGCGGGGTAGATATGACCCCGTGCAGCGCCAAACAGGCGGTTGACCAGGCCGGCGTCCGCGTTTCCTAGGGAGACGGCGCGCAGGACTCTGTCATAGGTGTCGTATTCGATGAGATCACAGGTGATGAGAAACGATTCGCACAGAGATTCAAGACCGCCCGCACCAGTGATATACACATCATCCCGCAATACGGCGATACGTTTCCCGTCCAGGTCCGGAAAAGACTTGATCGGTGACGTTTCAGAAATGAAAATCTGCGCCCAATTGCTGATCAGGCCTTGCTCGATGAACAAAAACTGCTGTTGTCTGGCTGTGTTGATTGCTATGGCCGGCAGCAGGTCTATCTTGCCGGTGGCAAGGCGCTGCAGGTTTTCGCTCCAGGTGCCGGCTACGTAGTGCAGTTTCCAGCCCTCCTTGGAAGCGATGTCATTGAGAGTCTCTATGAACAGGCCACCGGGACTCCCTGTCTGATTGACAGTGACGAGGGGTGGATTGTTATAGATGCCGACTTTTAACAAAGTAGCCGACTGATCGGCTTGAATGACTTCTACTAATAGGATTGAAAAGAGCAGGAAATACCTTCCAATAGTATTGACAGCTCGTCTCCGCATAGTCGCAGTTCCGGTGAAATACAGTCCTAACCAGAAGCATAGCGCTTTGAAAACCGAATGTTGGGTAATATTTCATGTTGCAGGGGCTTCATTACCTTGATCGGTTCCTGCCTGGCCTTGCGCCGGATGTAGTCAGTCAGACAATGTGTAGCGAGGGGTGGATCGCCAGGCTCGCGATAGCGTTTTGTCGAGACTCTATATTTTTGATTTATAGGGTATTTATGGTTAACGGTTTACCGGCCAACCGGCACCTCCTATAATGCCCGGTTTATTTCACCCCACCTGCCGGAATAAATGCTATGCGTGTAATCGAGGAAGCCCTCACATTCGACGATGTACTTCTGGTACCGGCCCACTCTCAGGTGCTCCCTAAAGATGTAGACCTACGGACCAAGCTGACCCGTGGGATTGCGCTCAGTATCCCCCTGGTTTCCGCAGCCATGGATACAGTGACCGAGGCCCGTTTCGCTATTGCACTCGCCCTGGAAGGGGGTATAGGGATCGTGCACAAGAATATGACCCCGCAGCAGCAGGCCGCCGAGGTCGCCAAGGTCAAGAAATATGAGAGCGGCGTCATTCGTGAACCCATAACGGTTGGACCCTATGTCAGTATCGGCGAGGTTGTCGAGCTGACCCGGGCGAGAAATATCTCCGGGGTACCGGTTGTGGATGGTGAAGAGTTGGTCGGCATCGTGACAGGCCGGGATCTGCGATTCGAGCGAAAGATGGATGATCCAGTGCGTAACATTATGACTAAAAAGGAGAATTTAGTTACGGTCAAGGAAGGTGCAAATCGCGACGAGGTACTGCAACTACTGCATAAACACCGTATCGAGAAGGTGCTTGTGGTGGATGACGATTTCTCGCTGCGCGGCATGATTACGGCAAAGGATATTCAGAAGGCCAAGGACTATCCAGGCGCCTGTCGCGATGAACATGAACGTCTCAGAGTGGGCGCTGCGGTGGGTGTCGGCGCGGGTACCGAGGAGCGGGTGGATGCACTGGTCAAGGCCGGTGTCGATGTGGTGGTGGTGGATACCGCCCATGGCCACTCCCAGGGCGTGCTCGACCGGGTTGCCTGGGTCAAGAAGGAGTATCCCGACGTGCAGGTGATCGGCGGTAATATCGCCACCGGGGAAGCCGCCAGCGACCTGGTCAAAGCGGGCGCGGATGCGGTCAAGGTGGGAATAGGTCCCGGTTCCATCTGTACCACTCGCATCGTTGCCGGCGTGGGTGTGCCCCAGGTGACTGCGGTAACGAATGTTGCCAAGGCCCTGGAAGGTACCGGCGTGCCGCTGATTGCCGATGGCGGCCTGCGCTACTCAGGGGATATCGCCAAGGTCCTGGCTGCAGGCGCCTATTCTGTGATGATCGGCGGAATGTTTGCCGGCACCGACGAGGCCCCCGGCGAGGTAGAGATCTACCAGGGCCGCTCCTACAAGTCCTATCGGGGTATGGGCTCACTGGGCGCCATGTCCGGCAAGGATGGCTCAAGCGACCGATATTTCCAGGAGACCAATGAAAAGGAGAAACTGGTGCCGGAGGGTATCGAGGGCCGGGTTCCCTACAAAGGGCCTGTGGTCGGCGTCATCTACCAGGTGATTGGAGGAATCCGTTCCAGCATGGGTTATACCGGTTGTGCCAACATCGACGAGATGCGCACCAAGCCGGTGTTCGTGCGGGTCACCAATGCGGGCGTCACCGAGTCCCATGTGCACGACGTCACCATTACCAAAGAAGCCCCCAACTATCGGCGCGATTGACATGACGACTGATATCCATGCCCATCGGATCCTGATCCTCGATTTCGGCTCCCAATATACCCAGTTGATCGCCCGCCGCGTGCGCGAAGCGGGTGTCTATTGCGAGATATTCCCCTACGACAATCCCGGTCAGGGACTTGCCGGGGTGAAGCCGGCCGGCGTCATCCTCTCGGGCGGACCGGAAACGGTAACCTCCGATGAGGCGCCGGCGGCGCCAAGCGAGGTATTCGGGCTTGGCGTACCGATATTGGGAATCTGCTATGGCATGCAGACCATGGCGGCTCAGCTTGGTGGCGAGGTGGCCTCGTCGGACAGGCATGAGTATGGCTATGCTCAGGTACGCGCCAGGGGCCACTCCCGGCTGCTCAAGGATATCGAGGACCATACCAGCAAGGAGGGATATGGTTTACTGGATGTCTGGATGAGTCATGGCGATCGTGTGGAGTCCCTTCCCGAGGGATTCAGGGTGATCTGCGAGACGGAGAATGCGCCTATCGCCGGTATTGCCGATGAATCGCGCGATTACTATGGCCTGCAGTTCCATCCCGAAGTCACCCATACCCGCCAGGGCCAACGCATCATCGAGCGTTTTCTGTTCGGGATCTGCGGTTGCGAGGTGTTGTGGACGCCGGGCAAGATCATCGAGGACACCCTCCACCATGTGCGTGAACAGGTCGGTGACAAGCAGGTCGTGCTGGGCCTCTCCGGCGGTGTCGACTCTTCCGTCGTGGCGGCGATGCTGCATCGTGCCATCGGCGATCAGTTGACCTGCGTGTTTGTCGATAATGGCCTGTTGCGCCTCAATGAGGGCGATCAGGTGATGGCCACCTTCGCCGAACATATGGGTGTCAAGGTGATCCGGGTTGATGCGGAGGATCGTTTTCTCAAGACGTTGAGCGGGATTGCCGAACCTGAGCAGAAGCGCAAGATTATCGGTAATCTTTTCATTGATATCTTCGAGGAGGAGGCAGGTAAGCTGGAAGATGTCTCTTTTCTTGCCCAAGGTACCATCTATCCCGATGTGATCGAGTCGGCGGGCGCAAAGTCGGGCAAGGCCCATGTCATCAAGTCCCATCACAATGTGGGGGGATTGCCCGACTATATGAAGCTGGAACTGGTTGAACCACTGCGTGAGTTGTTCAAGGACGAGGTCCGCAAGATCGGTGTCGAACTGGGTCTGCCTTACGAAATGATCTACCGCCATCCCTTTCCCGGACCGGGTCTCGGAGTGCGCATCCTCGGCGAAGTGAACAAGGAGTATGCCGATTTGCTGCGGCAGGCCGATCACATCTACATCGAAGAACTCTATAAACACAATCTCTACGACGAAGTCAGCCAGGCCTTTGCCGTCTTCCTGCCGGTCAAGTCTGTCGGTGTGGTGGGGGATGCCAGGGCATATGAGTATGTCGTTACGCTCAGGGCGGTGAAGACGGTGGATTTCATGACGGCCAAGTTCGCCCATCTGCCGTTCGAGTTTCTCGAAGAGGTGTCGCGCAGAATCATCAATGAGGTCCAGGGTATATCCCGGGTAGCCTATGACATCTCCAGCAAACCGCCTGCTACCATTGAGTGGGAGTGACCGGAATTTGTAACGCATTGAAATATAATAATAAAAACAATCCAATCGATAATATAACCTACATCATCAATGGTGTTTTTCATGGTATATTCCGCGCGCTGTAACGTAAAAAGCAGCAATACCATGAGTGGTAGATTGGCGTAATCATGGTATCAGCGGTCGGCACTGAGATATCGCCTTTTGAACGAGCGTGGCGTGATTATGCTGGTGGACACTGTTGATCACGGTGCCTACCCCATTTCCGAAAAGCGTGTCCTTGCGTTATTTCAGTGCCTGCCAACCAGATACGGCTTTGGCGAACTCTTCTTGAAATGCCGGACGTTTGATGTTGTCCTTTTTGACTTTGAGTGCGAAGTCACGCCAGCGAGACGGATCACGCAACACATCAACCAACACATGCTGGATCTTTTTCATTACCTGTGCCTTGCGGATGTATTCCTTGCGCGGGGCGCTAGTCTTGAGGTTGCCGAGACCCGATAAATAGTATTTGAGAATCGCGTCGGGATACCTGCCTTCAAGACGCTTGGCGGTCTGCAGTTCATAGGAGCTGTCCCAGGCGTAGAGGGGATAGCGGCTTCGGGTCAGCACGGCCACCGCTTCCTCATGCTCTTTGCGGTGCATGCGGATGCGGAGTTGCTCCGTGTCCCAGGCGTTTTCCAGCTGTGCGAGAATTTTCGCTTCGTAACGCTTCCATTCGGTAGCCGTGCACAGTTTTCGAAATGCCTTGTACTTGTCACAGGTCAGAGGATCGGTCGCCTGATCGAACTGTAACGTCAGGTAGCGTTCGCGGTTGCCAGCGGATTTGACCCGCTTGGCAACGAACTGGCGCAATTCATCCATGCGGCCCTTTCCGCGGAGCAGTCCTGTCTCCGCGACCTCCATGGCCTTCTGCTTTTCACCGGCCCTCCAGTGGAAGTCCGCCAAGTCGAAATAGTCGGTACCAGTGGCCAGTTTACGCTGGCGCAGCTCGAGATATTTTCCCCGGTCGCCGAGTTGGCGATAGATGCGGCGGGCATGGTCGATTTTCCAGTCCCCGCCCATGGTCTCGAAGGCTTCTGCGAGTACACGCCAATCGTCGTCGGTGTAACAGGCCGCATAGGCCAAGTCGTAGAGATCGTCGTCAAGTCCGGCATTACCACTTTCGATATAGGGCAGGGCGTTGTCGAGAAGCTTTTGCCGGTAGTCTGCATCGACCTTTTTCCGTGAAAGCGCCTGTGCGATCTCCTGCAACAGGCTCGAAACATGGATGTCGATATCATAATCGCCGCCACCGTAAGCATCCAGCTCATCCAGATTCGGCGCGAGTTCGGCCCACAAGGCCAGCAGTTTTTCACCCTCGGACTGTTTCTTCCTGCTGGGTGACAGGGCAGTGTGCCTGTTCAGGTAGTCGAGGCATTCACGCCGGACAGCCGGGCGTGTGCTTGCCACGCGGACGAGCAGATCAACCAGCTTCGCTTTCGATACTGTTTTGAGCAAGGTTGCCAGAAGATCATCCTGTTTGTGTCTTTTTACCACGAACTTTTACTTGCGAAGCTGAAATTGAACGATCTGACCCAGTAACGGCAAGGACTTTACCCGGTACTCGTGACACAGGAGTTCGTCGGAAACCGGCTCCACCGTAGCCAGGCCCAGAAAGCCTGCGAAGTGTACCAGCGAGCGCCAGGTGTAACCGCGGCGCACTGTCTCATCGGGGGAAATTACCTGGCTCGCTGGAATTTCATCCAACAGTTGCGGAAAGGCGCCCAGGAAGGCATCTTCATAAAATATCTGCGGCCGCCAGGTGTCACCGTAGTGTGTAAGCAGGTAAAGTGTGAACAGGAAGGCGCTCTGCATGAATCGCAATTCAGGATAGCCGTCCCGGTATGCCCAGTTGAACTGTTCGACATAGGCCCTGAACAGTCTGGGATAGATGGCGCTCATGCCATCCCCGGCCAGCAACCGGCGACAATCGCGGCTGAGGATGAACCGGCCCTTGTATTTGCGAATCAACCCCGCCAGTTCGGCCACAAGGCGGGTGATATGCAGATCGTCAAAATCCTCCTCACGATTGATGCTACCAAACCGGGTTTTCTCCTGATATTTCTGTTTGCCCAAGTAGGTCAGCGCGGCCTCGCGGCAGAAGTTGCGCGGCAGGTTGCCCTTGGCGGTCGGTTTGAGGCCCTGCTCACCGATGGCGTCGGTCAATAGCTGGAACAGGGTCAGTATCGGCGCTGTCGGGGTGGTATCAAGCACTTCGGGGAAGCTGACCAGTTCCGGGGATGTAAACGGGAGGTTGAGCATCCAGTGCATCTGTTCAGGTGATAAACCGTGAAACTCGTCCAGCGGCCGACGGTTTTGCTGTTGGGTCATCTGGTCCAGAAATGCCTGCGCCTCTTCCAGTGAGTTGAATTGCCGACCTTCGAGTGCTGGGCGTAAGGTTTCGGATATGCCTGCCGCGCCATGGCCGGATGCTGTGCTGCCCTCCTTGCCCAGGCAGCAGTGCTTGAATTTCTTTCCGCTGCCACAGGGGCAGGGGGCATTGCGACCTATGGCCGGTGTTTTCATATCACGATCTGCTCAGAGTTGATTTCATGCCACGGTAATACAGTGACATCGGAACGTATCTGCCGGCTGTCACCGCCGTAAACCAGCCATGCTTTTCCGGCGGTATCACCTGCCAGCTTTTGCCAGAACTCCAGCCCCTTGAAGTAATCCCTATTGATGGTTTGTCCGGATTTGATTTCCAGCGGTGACAGATGGGTTCCATGGTCAATCAGCAGATCCACCTCGTGTCCCGAACGATCACGCCAGAAGTATAGGTTCGAGGTTTCGCCCGCGTTATAACGGGCCTTAAGCAATTCACTGATGACCCAGGTTTCGAATAGGGCGCCTCGTTGAACGTGGGTAGTCAGTTGCTTGCTGTTTTGGATGCCAAGCAGCCAGTTGGCAAGACCAGTATCCAGGAAATAGAGTTTGGGCGTTTTGACCAGGCGCTTGTTGAAATTCTGGTGGTGCGGTGGCAACAAATGCACGATATAACTGGCTTCCAATACGGATATCCAGGCTTTGGCTGTGTTATGCGTAATACCACAGTCATTGGCCAGCGAGGAAAGATTCAGGAGTTGTCCGGTTCGGCCCGCGCACAATTTCAGGAAGCGTTGAAAAGTTTCTAAATCCTGTACTTTGATCAATTGCCGGACGTCTCGTTCCAGGTAAGTGCGCACGTAGTTTCCATGCCAGGGATGTGGTTCAAGGCTGCGGTCGAAGATGGGTGGGAAAGCACCATCAAAGAGTATCTTATCGAGATTCCGGCCAACTTTTTCTGCGCGCTGTAGCTCGTCGTAGCTCATGGGTAACAGCGTCAGCAATGCGGCCCTGCCTGCCAGGCTTTGTGTGATGCCTGACAACAGGCCAAATTGCTGGGAACCCGTTAGGATAAATGCGCCGGGTTGCTGTCTTTCATCGACGCGTGTCTGAAGATAGGAAAACAGGGCAGGGCAGCGTTGCGCCTCATCCAAGATGGCTCCCTCGGTAAACTGGTTTAAAAAACCCCGAGGGTCTGTTTCGGCAAATTCCCTCTGGTCGAGATCCTCAAGCGAAACATAGCGATGTTCGGGAAAGGCATGCCGCACCAGGGTGGACTTGCCGGATTGGCGTGGACCCGTGACGACAAGCACTGGATAGCCGTTGGCGAAGTGTTTAAGTCTGGATTCCGCGTTTCGGGGGATGTAGGCCACGGTGGTTTCTGGTTGCTTTAGATGCCTGCATTATGTGGGAAAATGGCTAATTGTCAATATTATTATCAATTAGCCAGATAGCGCCTGTTTACGGTGATCCATTACATGCAGGAGTAAAGGGGTACACCTCTATGTGGCGGCGCTCAATCAGCAATTTTTTTGAATATTCTGAAGGATTTTCTGAGCATGGTATATTTCATGGTATTCTCAATTAGCAGGTAAATAAGTCATTGAATATAAAAGATAAAAAAGGCTTATTTATAATAGAGTGGGAGTGACTGGAATTTGCAACCTATTGATTATTAATAATAAAAACAACCAAATTAATAATATAATCTGCATCATCAATGGTATTTTTCGTGGTATTTACTGCGGCTAGCAGGGCTAAAAACAGCGATACCATGAGAAGCGAACTGATGCAGTTATGGTATTTCCCAGGCGCCGTTCAGATGCCAGTCTTTGATCCAGGATGGCGTTATTACAGGCTATAATCACGCCATATATTCATGTAATATGGCGCGAATAAATGCTAGAATCACGCCATGAGATGGATATGGCAACAATCCGATTGGCCCGATTTCCGCTACGACAAGCATGCGCTCGAACATCGGGAGCTTGAGTTTCGCCTGAACTCAGAGCGCCTAGCCGGCAGCTTTGACGCACTACCGATGGCGTCCCAAGAGGATGCCACGATTGACTTGATGCTTTCCGAGGCCATCAAAACCAGCGCCATTGAGGGCGAAGACCTGGACAGAGAGTCGGTCAGGTCGTCTCTGCTCTCGTTGATTACATCGGATACGCTACCGGACAACCCAGATCAGAAAGCTGCCGGGGCAGCTTTGCTGCTGGTGGATATTCGCAAGAACTGGAAAGCATCCCTGACGCATGACCTGCTGGGTAAGTGGCAGTCCATGGCCATCCCGGAACAACGCTACACGCCTATTCTGCGAGGCGCATACCGCAACGATCCTTCATCAATGCAAATAGTGAGTGGGCCTTACGGACGCGAAAAGGTTCACTATGAGGCCCCACCAGCGGCTCGAGTGCCTGATGAAATGGTGAAGCTTATCGAATGGTACAACCAAACCAGTCCCTTACGCGGGGTTAAGACTATACCCGGTATTGCCCGAGCAGGTATTGCTCATCTCTGGTTCGAAGTGATTCACCCCTTCGATGATGGCAACGGGCGAGTTGGTAGGGCGATCGCTGATCATGCACTTTCGCAGTCTCTCGGCTATCCAACCACGGCTTGTCTTGCCACGGCAATAGAGGGGGGCAAAAAATCCTATTACCTGCAGTTGGAGAAAGCGAGTCGTGGAGGCGTTGACGTTAATACATGGCTTGATTATTTTGCCGACAGGGTCATCAAAGCCCAGGAAATTGCCAGGGAAGAAGTGGATTTTGTACTGGCCAAGACACGTTTCTACGAAGCGTATGGCGATCAGCTGAATGAACGGCAGGCCAGGATGGTATCTCGGGTGTTCGCTGAAGGACGAAAAGGCTTTGAAGGCGGAATAACGACCAGGAAATATGAAGCGATCACAAAGTGCCCCAATCGAACAGCCAGTCGTGATCTTTCAGACCTGGTTGCCAAAGGTATAATCATTCCGTTACCAGGTGGTGGTAGAACAACGCGCTATGATTTGACGATTGTTGAACCGGCTCAGCCTGGTCTGACGAAGAAATAAGTTACTGTGTGGGTCGGTGATGTTTTTTACGATTTGCAGGATTTTCTGAGCATGGTGCTTTTCATGGTATTACCATTTGGTAGGAATATAAGCCATTGAATATAAAAGATAATAATGTCTTATTTACAATCGAGTGGGAGTGACCAGCACTGGCAGGCAATGTCTGGCACTGGCTGGTACCTACAGGCAACAACTCGCATATTTAATTACGCGGCAAGCGAGATTCATTCGCCACTTGGAGATATAGGATATGGGTGAATTTCAGGTTGCTTTCAAAGCGGTGTCGCGGCGTATGGACGGGCTGCTGACAGCAAGCTGTTGTTGGACTTCGGGAAAAAGGTGTTTGTACTTCTAATATACAATCACTGAGCAGAGGGACAGTGCCTTACGCAAAGCTTATCATTGACGAGAAAAAAAATTGGGTATAGCATTTTTTAAGCCTTTTTAAGTCAGGGAGCAGATTTAATGTCGGGGGGAAAGGATACAAAGATAGGAGGACTTTCGGACGGGCGAAAAGAGTCCCTCAGCGATCAAAATGTCATCGGTACGGATACCGAATCCACTCATGCTCACCTGCAACAAAAGGCCCTGGCTGCGCTGGAACAGGCGCGCGCACTGCTGGCCGACAACCCGACTGTCGTTTCCGTCGAGCTTGGATACAAGATCACAGGGGCCGATCTTTCCAGCATCCCCGCCATCCGTGTCCTGGTCCGGGACAAGATGCCGGCATCCTCGGTTCCCGAGGAGCACATGATCCCCGACGTGATCGGCGGTCTTCCCACCGACGTCATCGCGCTGACTGAGCGTGAACTGTATGGCCACGACATGACCGGTGGCGATCAAATCAAGCGTATCGTGTGGAACGCCATGTCGCCCGGCTCGGGTACGCTGGGGTGCATCGCCACGAGAGTCGCTGATTCCAGGCCGGTGATGCTGTCCTGCGAACACGTATTCCTGGCCAACGAAGGCCACCCCGCCGAGCAGCGGGATATCTTCCAGCCGGATCTTTCCCGTTGCATGGGGAGCGTCTGCAACGGGGTGGGCTACGCCACGGTCGGCCATAGAGACAACATTCACTGGGTCGACCCGTCCGTCCATACCCCTCCGAACGACAGTGACCCGACGTACTATGTGGATTGTGCGCTGGGGGAACTCGAGACCGATGACTACAAGCCCGGTATCTCGAAGGTGGGGGCTATCGCGGGATCCCGGGACATCACGCAGTACGTCCCGACCGGCACACCCATAAAGGTCAGGAAAACTGGCGCCACGACGGATTTTACCGAGGGCACAGTCGTCTCCGTTTCGACCGACTTCCCGGCGACCTCGGACCTCGAGCCCACCAACAGGATCATTATCATTCGCGCCGATACCGGCAAGGGAAAACCCTACGAAACGCGGATCAGGGTGCCCGCGCACCTGGTGCAGGACACGATCGACGCGTACAACTGCAAGAACCCCAACGGCACAGTCACGGATGTCGGCGACAATACCCTGCATTTTCAGGTCAATACATTCAGCCAGAGAGGCGACTCGGGTTCGGCCGTCGTGGATGATTCGGGCAATATCGTTGGCATCCTGTATGGCGGGGACTACCAGATGGTCATTCCGGATGTCGGCATACCGGTCAAGGTGCCGGTAGGAAATGCCCACATCTGCCACATCGGTCCGGTGATGCACCAGATGGGCATACGCATCGACCCCGCCGCGGCGGTATCCACCGCGGATGCGGACCGTCACTTCGGGCCGGGGTCAGCGATCGCCTCGGACAGGCCGGATCGTTCCATCGAGCAGGCCGTTGCTCGCCTGGAAGCCCGTTTGCGAGATTCATCGGTGGGTCGCGAACTCGTGAACGCGGTCAGGGAAGTCGGCCAGGAAGTGGTGGACCTGGTGCATCACAGACGACCGGTCATGGTGGCATGGCACCGTAACCAGGGGCCGCAGTTCGCCGCCCTGCTGGTTCAGTGCGTGTCCGACACGCAGCAGACTCTGCCTCCACGGGTGAAGGAAACCGAACTCGACACGCTGCTCATTCGCATGGCGGATGCGCTGGCCGCGCAAGGAAGCCGGGAACTCGTACAGGTGCTTGAGCATTGGCGCGACTGGATTCTGGACTGGATGATGAGCGCGCGGACGGTGGATGGTTTGCTGGAGCGCATGGATGGCCTGACGGAGCGGGTGTCATGAGTTCCAGGCCATCCGATGCGCAACTGGAAAGCTGGTGGGCGGCGCATGCCAGGGCGAGTGAAAACTGGATCGGCCGCGCAGGTGTGGTGCATGTCGGCCTGGGGGCCAAGGAGCGGGACGACGCGGTCACGGACGAAGTGGCCCTGCTGTTCTATGTCGAGGAAAAAAAGCCCGCCGGCGAGCTGCGGGACGACGAGATGATCCCGGATGCGATACTCGGCGTGAAGACGGACGTGCAACGCTTCACCGAGTGGAGCGACGAGTTCGGCGCCAGCAACCTGGATGGCGGCGATGCAATACGCGCGGTCCCGGATGAACGCGATCGTCCGAAGCCGGGCACCCTGGGGTACATCGGCACCACGACGACGGGTAGCGAAAACGTGATGTTGAGCTGTGATCACGTGATGATTCCTCGCAGACGCAGCGACAACCGGATATTTCACCCGGACGTTTCCCGTTGCTGCGGCAAGCTGAAGAATGCGGTTGGCGTCGCAACCCGGGGCTTCACGGGGCCGGCCGCGCACACCAATAGCCAGGGCACGCAGATGTACATGGTCGACTGCGCGATCGCAAGCATCGACAGCGAGGTGAACGGACGCAAGCATATTCCCGGCGCTGGCAGCGTGTCGGGATCGGGTGATATCTCCGATGACCCGACACCGATAACCGTGGTGAAACGCGGCGCCATCACCGGTGTTACCAAGGGCACGGTCACCGATGTCGACTTCGATCCCAGCGGGCCCGCGGGAGACATGCGCCTGATACGTGTGCGGCCGCTGGCGGGTCATACCACGCCTTTCGAGAAAGACTTCAACGTGCCTGACGATGGCACCATGGAGTACTGCCTGACACAGTATCCGCTGCAGTCCCGGGGCGGTACGGCGACGCAGGTCGGGGAC
Organism: Candidatus Thiodiazotropha sp.; assembly: GCA_040506195.1. Taxonomy (GTDB): domain Bacteria; phylum Pseudomonadota; class Gammaproteobacteria; order Chromatiales; family Chromatiaceae; genus Thiodiazotropha. The sequence goes on from JBEVXH010000006.1 coordinate 200,804, forward strand.
AACAGGGTCCGCTTCAGCCTGCCCGCGTTCACCGTACCGGGGGATTCCGGTGCCGTGCTGGTCAACGATTCCAGCCGCGAGATTGTCGGCATGATCGTCTCCGGCGACGTCTTCATGTTTCGCTCGTACAATGAAGAAGGCCGGCTGGGAACCGGCGGCATGCCCGCCGGCGACGGCTGGGCGTGTCACATACAGCCGGTGCTGGGCGAACTGGATATACGCATCGATCCTTCCACCGAGCCCAGCAGCATGTCGACGGCAAGACTGTCGCCCGGCGACGCGATTGACGCGGATCCCCCCGAACCGGGCAAACTGGAGCTGATCAACGCGCGCCTCGCCACGCTGGAAAGCGTGCTGGAGACCTCGGAAAAAGGCCGCCTGCTCAACGATCTCGTTCGGCGGCACGCTGATGAGCTGATGAACCTGGTGCATCACAGGCGCCAGGTGCTGGTGCAGTGGCATCGCAACAAGGGGCCCGCGTTCGCCGCCCTGTTGCTCGACGCGCTCGTGGAGGAGGACATGCCGATCCCGAGGCTCGTGAACGGTGTACAGTGCGACACACTGTTGCGACGCATGCGCGACGTGCTGGCAGTCGAGGGAAGCATCGCGTTGCGCGAGGCGATACGCACGCACGAGAGATTCATCTTCGAACTCCTGAGCGAAAGCCGGACCGTCAATGAACTCGTGAGCAGGCTGAAATGAACGCCATACTCGAGTCCCGGCTGACCCAGGGTGTCGCGATAGCGGTACTCGATCGCGTCAACGAGGATGGCGGATTCGCCCGGCAGGGTTCACTGGGTTGCCTGGTGCGGCAGCGCCGCAGCGGCGATCTGTTCCTGCTGTCCGCCCATCACGTGCTTTACGCCAAATCGAACCGGGCGGGGCACCCGGTGTTCGCGGTGGGCTTGCCGGGCGCGCCGTGTATCGGCGAGGTCGCACTCGGGCGCATCGGCGCCTATCGTTATTGCAGTCGTGAATATTTCCTCGACGTGGCGCTCCTGCGCATCGGGCAAAGCATGCAGGCGCGTGCAGGCCAACCCGTACGCGTCGCGGCGGCACCCGGCGTCGGCGAGCGAGTGACCAAGTTCGGCGCCGGAACGGGATTCACCGAAGGCGTTGTGGTGGACGTCGATTATCCCGACCGCTGGTATTTCGAGTATCGCGCCGAGAGCGCGCCTCGCCAGGTTCGCATCGAGGGCGACGACGGCAGCTTCGCCGAACAGGGTGATTCCGGCGCCGCGGTTTTTAACGAACGCGATGAACTGGTGGCGCTGCTCTGGGGCAGCAATGCGCGGGAGGAGGGTATCGCATGTCCGATCCTCCCCGCGATCGACGCGCTGGGGCTGGACATGCGCAAGGCTTGTAACGACAAGGGTGTGCACTGATGCCGACGAACCTTCAGGAATGGAACGAAACGATGACGCCCGGAATGCTCATCGAGTCGAAAATCGGCGAGGCGGGATCGGTCGGCTGTTTCGCGCGGTTCAGGAACGACGCCGGCAGGACGGTCATCCTGAGTGCCAGTCACGTACTCTATGGCTCCGCCCAGGAATTCGGCGGCATCACCGCCGGCAACGGGTCCAAGGTTGGCCAGCCCAGCGTGTCCTGCTGTTTGTGCTGTGCCTGCAGGGTGGTTGCGACGAATACGCGAAACCGGAATAACTGGACCTCGGTCACCGTTACCTCGCCCGAGAACGCAACCGAAACCGGTTACCGGTACGACGCGGCGATGGCCGAACTGAACGGTGAGCGTGCGTATACCAACGAATCGCTGTACGGGATGATCAGCGGGGCGCCGTCCAGCGGTCTCGGTGTGCAGGCGGGCGACGCCGTCGAGATGGTGGGTTCCACCAGCGGGCGCGTGACAGGAACCGTGATAGGCCTGCAGCACACCGCCACCAACGACGGCCAGCCGGTTTCGCAGTTGCTCTTCCCGAAACGCCTGCAGGGGGACGAGATGGAGCAGTTCAGGAGCGGGCCGGTAATGAACATCCTGCAGCTGCTGATCCTGCCGGATGCCAATCCCGACGACGGTACCATCCGGATGAGCTTCGGACAGCACGGCGACTCGGGTTCGGCGGTGGTGAATGCCCAGGGAGAAGTGATCGGCATACTCAGCCAGGTCTGGGGTGTTCCCGACGTGGCGAACACCTTGTTGAACGAGTATCTGCCCGCCCCGCCGTTACCGCCCCACGCGATGGGGATCGGCGTGGTATCACCCATCGGCCCCGTGCTGGAAGACTTCGAACTGGAAATCGTCGACAACATGAGCGACACCGCGACCGCGTCCGCGGTGATCGACGTCAATGGCGTGCGCAGGAATCACGCCGAGCACAACCTGATGCAGAAGGTGTTGCGGGACCTGGAGCGGGAGCTTCACGCCAAGGTGCTGGGACGGGAAGCGCTGGACGCGCTGCGGCGGCACCGTGGCGAAGTGCTGCGCCTGGTCGACAGGCAGCGACGCGTTACCGTGACCTGGCATCGTAACAAGGGCCCGGCATTCGCCGCGCACTGCATGTACAACCTGCAGGACCATCAATACGAAATTCCGTTGCAGGTGGATGGTGTCAGCGCCACGGATCTCCTGCGCCGAATGGCTGGCGTGTTGCGCAAATACGGCTCGCGGGAATTGCGTGAGGACATCGAACGGTACGAGGACATCGTCTGCGAATGGGTGGACGGCTGTCAAAACCTCTGGTTGCTGGTGGAGCGCATGCGCGCCCAGCCAGACATCGAGCGAGAGCTCGCGGCGGGATAGCCGGTTTTATTGAAGCGGTTTGAGCTACTGAAGGGAAGAACGGATGGCAAATAACGGTACCCTGGAGACCATCGTCACCGCGCTGGGAAGGCTGATCGAGCCGCTGGCGACAGGTCTCGACCGCGATAATGTGCAGGCGTTCTTTGGCGAACTGGGCTATCCGTTGAACGACGCCCAGGCGGATTCGCTCAGCGGCGGCACCACCGGTGTCAGCGCGACCCTGGGCGGCTTGCTGACGGCGGTCGCCGAACTGGTCGCCGCCGCGGAGTCGGACGCGGACGACGTGCTGGAAAAAGGCCTGCAGGCCAGCGCGCGGCTCATCGAGGCGCTCGACGCGTTCATCGAAATCCGTGACGCCATCGACGGCCTGGGCTTGGGGGTTTCGTCGGGTGAGATCAGCGAATTACCCGAACGGCTGCTGTCCTACCTGCTGGTAAAAAACTTCGAATCGATCGGGCCGTTCAACGAAATTCTCGAGTTTCTGAATGTGCTCGAGCGCGTCGAGCACAACGTGGACTCGGTGGACCCGGACGCACCCGAATACACTGTTTCCAGCTTTCACTTCGGCAGGATCCTCGACTGGCTCGAAGACCCTGGGCACCAGTTCGAAACCCTGTACGGCTGGGGAACGGCCGGTTTCGACGGATCGGCGCTGTTCCCACGACTGGAAAACCTGGTCGCGACGACCGGGATGCCGGTCATCTATGACAGCACCGCCAACCGCCTCGACCTGGTGTTGCTCGAAGTCACCGCGCCGGATACGCTAAATCCACGAGGTCTGAAGATTGCGCTGGCGAACCAGTTCAATTCCGGCCAGTTGACGCTGCCCAACGGCGACTTCGAGGTCAGCGTCGAGCTGGGGCTGAACGCGCCGACGGGGCTCGCGATCACGCTGCAGCCCGACGGCAGGGTGGAGCTGATTCCACCGGACACCAGCGCGCAGTTGAGCGGGGAGGTCAGGCTGGGCTTTCTCACCACGAGGGGCCCCTATGTCCTGCTCGGCGAGGCGGACGGCAGCCGGCTGGAGATCAAGGGCATCGGTCTGGACACCGGCGTGCGCCTGCAATGGAACGGGAGCAGCGGCAAGGCCAGCGGCGACTTCGAGATCGGCGGACGGCTAGAAGAAGGCAAGGTCGTCATCGATGCGAGCAAGGGCGACGGATTCCTCAACAGCATCATTCCCGGTGGCGGTATACAGGGTGACTTCGATCTGGCGCTGGGCTACGCCACGGACACGGGCTTCTTCATCCAGGGAAGTTCCGCGATCGAGATCAAGCTGCCCTTGCATGCCGATCTCGGTCCCATCGGCTTCGACGCGCTGACCATCGGCGCCGGATTCGGCGACGGGGCGATCTCGACGTCGCTGGGTGCGGACCTGAGCGCCAGCCTCGGCCCGCTGCAGGCGATCGTGGAGAACATGGGCGTGGAAGCGGAATTCACCTTCCCGTCCGGCGGCGGAAACCTGGGGCCGCTGAATCTCGGCCTGGGATTCAAGCCGCCGAACGGCATCGGCCTGTCTCTGGACGTTGGCGTCGTCAAGGGCGGAGGCTATCTCTATTTCAACTTCGACAAGGAAGAATACGCTGGCGCGCTCGAGTTCGTTTTCAGCGAAATCGTGACCGTCAAGGCGGTGGGCCTGCTGACCACGCGCATGCCCGACGGCTCCAAGGGGTTCTCCCTGCTGATCATCCTGAGCGTGGAATTCGGCACGCCCTTCCAGTTGGGATTCGGCTTTACGCTGAACGCGGTGGGCGGCCTGCTCGGCCTGAACCGCACCATGGAACTCGAACGCATCGCGGTCGGGGTCAGGACGGGCGCCATCAACAGCGTGATGTTCCCGCAGGACCTGGTCGCCAATGCGCCGCGGATCATCAGCGACCTGCGCGAGTTTTTCCCGCCCCAGAGCGGCACCTTTCTTATTGGTCCGATGGCGAAACTCGGCTGGGGCACGCCGACGCTGGTCACGGCTTCCCTGGGCATCATAATCGAGATTCCGCCCGGCAACATCGCGATCCTGGGCATTCTGAAGGTGGCCTTGCCTGACGAGGATTTCGCGCTGATTGTCGTGCAGGTCAATTTCATCGGCGCGCTGGAGGTCGACAAGAAGCGGCTCTGGTTTTACGCCAGCCTCTACGAGTCCCGTGTGCTGTTCATCACCCTCGAGGGCGACATGGGGCTGCTCATCGCCTGGGGCGACGACGCGAACTTCGTGCTCTCCATCGGCGGTTTCCATCCGTCCTTCAACCCGCCGCCGCTGCCGTTCCCCAACCCCAAACGTATCGCGATAAGCATTCTCAACGAGTCCTGGGCGAAGATCCGGGTCACCGGCTACTTCGCGGTGACATCGAACACCGCGCAGTTCGGCGCGCGAGTGGAGGTTTTCTTTGGCGTCAGCGCGTTCAATCTCGATGGGCATATCGGTTTCGACGCTCTTTTCCAATTCTCGCCGTTCTATTTCATCATTTCGATCTCGGCCTCGCTCAGCGTGAAGGTGTTCGGTGCGGGACTGTTCAGCGTGCATATAAAAGGCCAGCTGGAGGGGACCTCGCCCTGGCACATCGAAGGCAAGGGCAAGATCAAGGTGCTGTTCTTCTCGATCAAGATTCCGTTCAGCCACACCTGGGGCGAGAAGAAGGTCACCACGCTGCCCACGATCGAGGCCTTGCCCCTGCTGGTGGCGGAACTGGAAAAGTTCGACAACTGGACGGCCGAATCGCCCGGCGCCTCCTCGTTGCTGGTATCGCTACGGGAAATCGACAGCGACGCGGACCTGGTCCTGCACCCCGTCGGCAAGCTGCGCGTTCACCAACGCGTGATGCCGCTGAATCTGAACCTGGACAAGATCGGGAACCAGCAGCCCTCCGACGCGAAGCGTTTCACGGTCGAGGTCGTGGACGGCGACATCGACAAGGTGGCGGATACCCGGGAGTCGTTCGCCACCGCGCAGTTCAGGAACCTGAACGACGCGAAACGTTTGAGCAGCCCGGCCTACGAGAAGCAGGATGCCGGCATCGAGCTTTCGGTAACAGGCAACCAGAGTCGTACCCACTCCGCCGTGAAGCGTGTGGTGAGGTATGAAGAGATCATCATCGACAACCGTTTCCTGCCGCCGATTCGCCGGTTTGTCGGCATCGTCGGCTCGCTGTTCGCTCACTGGGTGTTCGGCAATGCCGCCAGCCGTTCACCGCTGTCGGCGAAGAACAGGCAATACAAGTCGCCGGTCGACATCAAGGTTGTGGTCATCGGGGCGCAGTATGCGGTCGCCAACACGATGGACAACACGCTTTTCGCGGACGACGCGACCTTCGGCAGCCAGGCCGCGGCGGAAGACTACCTGCAGACGCAGCTGGCCAACGGCTCCTCGCTGGACGATCTGCACGTGATACCACAGGTGGAATTGAAAAACGCGGCATGAACGGTGATATATGAACGGTGAAACAGGGACCTATACATTTTTACCGTGGCTGCGTCACGGTATCTCGAATCGTATCGTCACCGCCGATCACGATGTCGCGGTACTCGAGCGTGCCGCGATCACCGTCAACCTCGGTGTGCACGGCACCGGCGGTGAAAACGGCGATGTCAACGCAACCATACCCAGGGAGGTGGAACTCTACGGGCCGGGAGACATCATCGGCGTCGAGTCGCGGGCCATCATCAAAACCGAGCCGCTGAACTGGATCACCAACTTCGAGCCCAATTACCTGCCGTACATCGAGTTCTACGACGAGGATTTTCCGTGGCGCTACACACCGGCGGCACCGGCAGGGGGAAGGCTACGTCCGTGGCTCTGCCTGATCGTGCTGAAGAAGGGCGTGGAGTACAGGCCGGTCAACAACCTGCAGGACCACAAGCTGCCCGCCATCGAGATTCTCGAAGCAGACTTGGACACCGTTTTTCCGCCGGCCGACGAACTCTGGGCCTGGGCCCATGTGCACGTGAACAGGAACCTCACCGGCGACGGCGCGGCGCCGCAGGCCACGAACATCGACAGCGCGCTGAGCCAGTTGCAGGGGGTGATCGCAGACGAACCGGATCTCGCCTATGCCAGGATCACCTGCCCGAGAAAGCTAGAACCCAACTGTCAGTACGAAGCCTTCCTGGTCCCGACCTTCGAGACGGGAAGGCTGGCCGGGCTGGGCAAGGATCCCGCGACCGCCCCGCATGCGACCTTTTCGGCCTGGGGCGAAGGTCGCGATGAACCCGAGCTGTTCCCGTATTACCACCGCTGGTATTTCCGTACGGGCTTACGCGGTGATTTCGAATACCTGGTGCGTCTGCTCGAACCGCGGCTGGCCGACATCCGGGTCGGACGCCGCGACATGGACGTACAGGATCCCGGGTCGAACATCCCCGGCATCACCGATCCGGAACTGGAAGGCGTGCTGAAACTGGGCGGGGCGCTGCTTGCCCCGCTGAGCGACGAGGCGGAACTCGAACTCGCCAAGTGGGAAGAGTGGGATCAAATGGATTATCCGCATCCGTTCCAGTCTACGCTGGCGGCGTTCGTCAACCTGGCGGATACCTACTCCAGCACGACGCCTGGTGAAGCGCACCAGGATCCCGATCTGGACGAGGCGATTCGCGACGACCCCGATCCGATGATCACGCCGCCGATATACGGCCGCTGGCATGCGCTCGTCAATCGCTTGCTGGATGGCCCCAACCAGCAAAACTGGGTCCACCAGCTCAATCTCGACCCGCGCTGGCGGTCCGCTGCCGGTTTCGGTACGGATGTCATCATCGACAACCAGGAAGAGTACATGGACGCGGCCTGGGACCAGATCGGTGACGTGATCGAGGCCAACAAACGAATCAGGCTCGCGCAGCTGGCCAGGCGGGCATCGCAATTCTGGTACGACACCCAGCTGCAATCCATCGCCGGGCAGTCGACCGAGCGGCTGGTCATGTTCAGCGCTCCCGTGGCGCGCCGCGTGCTGCACAACGGGGTCACGGTGGCGCACCAGGTACGGCACAGTCCGGTGACGCCGGCCATGACCTCCGGCGCGATGCGGCGTATGTTGCGTCCGCGAGGACGCCTGGCCACGCTGGCCGGGTTCAATGACGAAATCGGTAAGAACAACTTTCTGGAACGCTTGAACCGGGGGATCGTCACCGCGGCGCCCCCCAACACGGTGCCGTCGGAGGTGGTCACGGTAGAAGATCTGGTCGACGAGATGAAACCCGGTGGCGCGCTGGGCGATATCCTCGACCGGCTGGCGGAATCGGGCTTCCTGCGCAATCTGCCGTGGTTGCTGGCGCTGCTGGTCATTGTGCTCGTGCTGTTGATCGGTGCGGGTTTCCTGGCCGGTGGCATCGTGGCCGCCGGTCTCGTGGCGCTAGGATTCTACATTCGCCGTTTGCTCGATCGCCTGAAAGCGGCGACGGACGTCGAGCCGGAGAACAACACGCCGGAGAGCATCGACCGGCTTCCGCCCAACCCGGGTTTCGAACTGCAGGAGGATATTGCCGCGGACAGCCCCACGGAGGCGGCGCCGCCCGGCGAGACGGGCAGCGGCGACATGGCCGACAGCGCGGAGGCGGCTCGCTTCAAGGACGCGCTGCGCGATGCCTACCTGGCGCAAACCCAGGCAAGGGACGCGGGACGACCGGCGCCTGTCGTCCCGGTCGATCTTGCCGGCGTAGCCGTCTCGACGGTGGCCCAGCTCGATCCGCAACTGACGCTGCCGCGCTATGTGCTGGGACAGATCATGATTCCGCCGTATCTGCTCGAACAGCTTCGCGAAGAGTTTGTCGAGGTGATGGCCTACCCGGAATTCGACATCCCGATGTACAAACCGCTGGCGGACAGGTCCACGGACCTGTTCGTCCCCAATCTGAACTACATCAAGCAGAACACCATCACGCTGTTGAACACCAATCAGAAGTTCATCGAAGCCTACATGGTGGGGCTCAACCATGAATTCGCGCGGGAACTGTTGTGGCGCGAGTACGTCACCGATCAACGGGGCAGCTATTTCCGGCAGTTCTGGGATGTCAGCGCTTTCCTGAGCGAAACCGAGGACGACGAGGAGCGTCGGGAAGAACTGAAAGACATGCCTGAGTATCACCTCTGGTCGAAATTCAGCAAGCTGGGAGATCACGACAACCGTGAACAGGGCAGGGAAAACGAAGAGGAACTGGTGCTGGTGATACGCGGGGAGTTGCTGAAGAAGTACCCCAACGCGGTGATCTACGCGCAAAAAGCCAGATGGCCGCCCACCAGCGAGACCGACCCCACGCCCAACAAGAACGCCGAGCGCGAATTCGACACCTCGGTACCGATCAAGACCCCTCTGTACGAGGCTCAGGTCGAACCGGACATCTATTTCTTCGGCTTCGACCTGACCGAGGATGTGGCCCGCGGGAATCCCGAGGTCGACGACGAACCGGGCTGGTTCTTCGTGATCAGGGAGCGCCCGGGCGAGCCGCGGTTCGGCTTCGACATCGAGCGCGAAGGGACGATCCAGGTCTGGAACGACCTGGCGTGGGGGGATGTCGTGCCCGGTGTCCAGGACGGCGTCTTCATCAACATCAGCGAAGCGCCGACCCGTTCCTTGCCCAACACCCAGCCCGGCGGCACCGCGCAGGAGAAGATCGAGCAGTGGCAGGAAGACCACCTGCTGAGCTGGACGAACAACATCACGTCCGCGGAGCTGGCCTATATCATGTTCCAGGCGCCGGTGCTCGTGGGCGTGCACGCGGCTGAAATGTTACCGAAAACCTAGGAATCGCCATGTCGGACTTCACTGATTTACAGGACCAGATCAATGACGCATCGAGCGACTGGCGGCAGGCGGGCAGGGCACGGCACGCCGCATCCGAAAAACTGGCCAAACAGCAGCGAAAAATCCAGGCGGCGCGGCGGCAGGGACAGGCCGGGACCTCCGAACTGGAAATCCTGGAAGCCGAGCGTCTTCGCCTGGAAGATCAACTGAACGAAAAAGACCGCTTGTTCGAGAATGCCCGGAGTTCGCTTCACGACAGCCTGTCGCTGTTCGAGAGGTACTCCGATCCGACGAAGCAGATCGGTGAATTCGACGACAGCTTTCCCATCGTGCTGTTTCCCGTCCGTATCGAAACCCGGTTCAAAAAGCTCAGGGATCCGAACGGTGCTCTGCAAACACAGCTGTGGCTTCGCATTTTCCCGGACGATGTGCTGGTCGATACTTTCGAGGAACTGCCCGCCGAGGTGGAAGTCGCGAACACTCGCCAGTACTGGCTCAACAGGTGGCGCGCCGGACAGTCCGAAAACGAGCTGCGGGCCGCCTGGAAAACCCTGGTCAGCAGTCACGGCAGCGGCCGGGCCAACTGGCTGATCGAGCGCATCGTTCCGGTCACCGATACTCCGCAAAACCAGGAGCCCGAAAAACAGGCCGGTGAGCACCTGCTGGTGATCGCGACGGATACGCTGCCGGCGCTGAACGAAGCGCAGGCGCTGGAGACGTACTGGGTCGACATGCTGTCGGGGGACAGCGATGCGGGTGCGGCGCTGGTTGCCGAGGTCGGCGAAGCGCGCGCCGGCGAGCTACTCGAGGCATACGTGCCGGAAAACGTTGAAGAGCCGCTACCGCCCGGCGTCGACATGCTGAGGGTCGTCTGGTTGCAACTGCCTGACCTGGACAGCATGGAAACGCAGTTGCAGCCCTGGGCGCAGCCGGCCCGCGTCAGGCTGCTGCCGGAGCGTTTCGTCGTGATGGGCTTCAACGGCGGCAAGCAGACGCTGCTCCGTGTGGGCAATGTGATTCCGGACGAAATCCTGGTGGGCCCGGACCCCGGTGCATTGCCGGAGGACCAGCTCAGCGAAGAGGACGGCAAGCTAGAGGTGCCGGACAATCTGCTCTGGCTGACGGACTTCGATCAGGCCGTCAGCCAGGGCATGGGTTTCAGGATCGACCTGAGCACCGAGCAGTACGACCAGGGTTTTGAGCGCCTGTTCGTGCTGGGCGTGCGCCTGCGCTCCAACCCGGAGCAGGCGCGCGAGGCGATGCAGGAGCTGTTCACCAACCATGAACGCTCCAGCGCCGGCATGAGTTTCCTGCGCCAGGGTACACCCACGAACAATGTCGACGAGGGCGAGTCCGGCTACTCGTGGATCGAGGACGCGGACGCAAGCTACGACCACTATTTCGCCGAGGGGCCGCGGGAGGATCCGCTCGACTGGCGGACGAAAACGGATGGCAGGCGTTTTGCCGAGGCGCTGGGCCTGGACCCCGATGCGCTCAAGTCGATTCCCAACTACTTCGCCACCGACCAGCTCGAAGCCCGGGCAATGAACGAGGCGCTGTGGCCGACGACCCTGGGCTATTACATGGAACAGATGCTGAACGGCGTGTTCGAGGAAGAAACGGTCGACCAGGTGCGCGGCTTTTTCAACCGCTTTGTCGTGGGGCGCGGGTCGATTCCCGCCTTTCGCGTCGACGATCAACCTTACGGCGTACTGCCCACGACTAGGTTCAGGAACATATCCTGGTTCGAACCTGACGACCGTTTCCCACGACGCCGGCCAAATCGCTTGCTGGAAAAACTGCACCGCGTGATCAGGCGCGCCCACGATATCTGGGAGCCGCTGAGCGGGAAGGTCGCTTCGGTGCGCCCCGACAGCGAGGATGCGCACCAGGTCCTGCTCGACGTGCTGGGGCTTCATCCGACCTCGGTCGAACACTACCAGCGCATCGCCGAGAGCTTCGACGAGTTCTTCAATCGCATGAGGCTGGGGGGATTTTTCAACCACGTCGACGCCAACCAGGCCTCCCTGGCCTTCTTCTTTTCCGGGATGCAGTTTCTGGAGTCGTTCGGGCACGAGCACGACTTCGACGAGGATTCACCCGAGCTGTTGAGCAAGTTCTTCTTCCAGACGCCAAACTTGCTGAAGGGGCCGCTGATCGATGACGCGCCGCTGTCGGAATTCGACGGCGTGCGCGCCACGCACGACAGCGGCGTGAACTACCTGCAGTGGCTGATCGATGCGACGCAAACATCCCACGACAGGCTTCGGCGGCAGCAGGGCTTCGCCGGGAACCGGCCGCCGCGGGCCCTGTTGTACCTGATGCTGCGACATGCGCTGGACCTGGGCTTCATACAGACCACGATACGGCTCCACCGCGAGTTTTCGCTTCTCAGCGACGCCGAGCTGAAGGTATACGGCAGGGAACCGAAGTTTTATCACATCAAGGACAACTCGCCCGTTGCGCCCGTGCGTAACCTGAATACCTGGGAGCTGCTGTACAAGGCGGCGCCCGATGTGACCAGCGATCCGGTAATGACGCTGGGCGAATACATCTCGCGCACGATCACCACGCGGGACTCCTATCTGCAAACCCAGCTGGCGGCCCTCGAGCACCTGAAGGACCTGCCGACCGCCCGGCTGGAGCGCGCATTCGCCGAACATATCGATTGTTGCAGCTACCGGCTGGACGCCTGGTGGCTGGGCCTGCTTTCCGTGCAGCTGGAGAGCATGCGGGCGCCCAGTTCCGGTGACGGTGCAAGACCGGAAATTGACCTTGCGGAGCGCATTTCCAGCGATAACGATGATGAGACGGCGGGGAGCGATATCGCGGGCAGCTATATCGGCGCTTTCGGCTGGGTCGAGAACCTGCAGGCGGACGACCAGACACTGACAAAGGCGTCGGTGCCTGATGATCTGCAGGAGCTGTTCAATCCGCCGGAACTCGAACCGCTGGTGGTCGACGACAGAAACTTCGGTTATATCCATGCGCCTTCGCTGAACCATGCGGTCACGGCCGCGGTCCTGCGCAATGGCTACCTGGCCAACGCGACGCCCGACCTGCCGGATCTCCTGGGGATCAATCTCACATCGAGCCGGGTGCGCATCGCGATGGATGTCATCGAAGGCATGCGCAACGGCCAGAGCCTGGGCGCGCTGCTGGGTTACCAGCTGGAACGTGACCTGCACGATGCTGAAGATCTCTATCTCGACAGTGTGATTTATGAGCTGCGTGGAAAATTCCCGCTGGTGGGCAATCACCTGGACTCGACGGCCGTCGATGAGCCGATCGAGGCGGTGGAGGCGCGCAACGTGGTGGACGGCTACGCGCTGGTCGAGCACGTCCAGCAGTCCGCGGACAAGGACTATCCGTTTGGTTTCGACGATCTTCCGTCGATTCCCGAGCAGGACAAGCTCGACGCGATCAACGCCGCCGTCAACCACATCCGGAACATCAGCGATGCCGTGGCGGACCTTGCCATGGCCGAGAGTGTCTACCAGGTCGTGCAGGGAAATTATGACCGGGCGGCCAGCACCGTGGATGCTTACACCAAAGGCAACTTCCCGCCGACGCCGGAGGTGGTGCAGACGCCGCGCAGCGGCCTGGCGCTGACTCATCGCGTCGGCATCCACCTGCGCGCCGGGCTCGATCCCGGGGACGCCACCTACACCACGCCTCGCGCCAGCGGCGAGCCGGCCGTGGAAGACTGGTTGCGCGGTATATTGCCTCCGATGACGGACATCATTTGCGAGGCGACCTGCATCGCCCGGTCGACCGGAGCCGCCACGACCGTGCAGGTGACAGCCGCGCAACTCGGGCTGAGTGCGGTGGACCTGGTGTACATGCTCAATCGCGACGCGGAGCAACACATGGCCGCGCTGGAGGACCTGGTCGTCTGGCACGTGGCCGGCCTGCCCGATACACGGCAGGACGGCCAGATCAGGATCACCTACCTGGTGAAGCAGGCCGGCAAATTCTCGTTCTTCGAACTCACGCCGCTGCTCGGCGACCTCAACAGCCTGCTGCTGAGGTCCAGGCCGCTGAAGGGCACGGACGCGCGTTTGCAGAACGAGGCGCGTACCGCCGAGGACGCGAACGCGGAGATCCGCGAAACCAAGGTCACCACGGTTCGCGATCTGCTCGCGGCGCAGCTCGCCGGGCTCGATACCTTCCTGACCGGGCTGGACGCGATCCTCGCGGAGGAAGACGAAGACATTCTGGTGACGAACCTCGCCGCCAACATCGACGACCTGGTGGTGAACGCGGGTGATGTACTGCGTAACCTCAACCTGTTCGGCCTGCCCAACACGGGCAACGGCTACGTGTGGGACTGGCGCCGACGGGAGTTCGCCGCGCTGATCGCGTCGGTCGACAGGGTGCTGGACGCCTGGGTGGCGCAAAAAGCCGAGTTCAACCAGCGCCTGGCCGACTACCCCGCGCTAGACGCAGGCTTGACGGACCAGCAGCGTATCCAATACCTGCTCGAGACCGGGCTGTTGCTGAATACGGAACGGCTGGTGCCGCCCGGCACGAACCCCGATGATCTCCTCGCGCCGCTGAATGTGCTGCTGGGCGATTTCAAAAGCGTCGAAACGGCACTCGGCAACCTTCGCGACAATGCCGCCACGCTTGGCCAGTTCCACCAGGGACTGGTGGCGCAGGCCGATGCGATCAATGCGCAATACCGGGAGGGGCTTGATCTCTCGGCATACGCGCTCGCGCTGCGCACCTTCGCCGATTCGCTGCAGGTGCAACTGGCCGCATTGGGCGCCGATATCACCCGACGCATCGATGACGCCGATTCGGTACTCGGCAGTTCGGAAGCGACGTCGCACGAGAAGCGGAACGAAGCGCTTCGCGCGGCCCTGCGCGGCCTCACCAGCGAGGACTTCGTGGTGCTCACCGAGTTCCGGGTCCCGGCCGAGCAGGCCGCGGAATGGAACAGCGCGCTCGGTGACAGCGTGGCGATTCGACGCTACCTGGATGGTCTCGGCAAGGACTTCCCCGTCGACGAGTGGCTCTACGGGGTTGCGCGCGTACGCGAGAAGATGATGCAGGTCGAGGCGACAGCAGTGCAGCTGGAAGGCCTGTCGAGCGGTTCTCTCGACCTGGCGCCGTGTCAGTTCCCGTATCGACTAGGCGACTACTGGCTGGCCCTGGAGTATCCCGACGTGGATCCGGACACCGGGGAACCTTTCGTCGTCGACGAAGACAAGCTGCTGTACACCGCACGCTATCCGTCCGGTTTCGATGCCGCGTCGTCCCAGTGCGGCCTGCTCGTGGACGAATGGACCGAGGTCGTGCCGAAGCGGGAAGAAACGACCGGGCTGACATTCCACTTCGATCGACCCGGCAACGAGCCGCCGCAAACGCTGTTGCTGGCGCTGCCCAGCGATTTCGACGGCGCGTGGGACTGGCAGGAACTGGTGGATACCTTGCACCAGACGCTCGATTTCGCGGTGTTGCGAGGCGTCGAGCCGCAGCACCTGGACAGCAGCCAGATCGGTCGTTTCCTGCCCGCCATCATTTCCAGAAGCATGCACTCGCCGGTGATGGCGATGATGGACTTGGCGCATAACAACGGTATTCACCTGCAGGCGGAGCTGAACCCATGAATGATCGTGTCGCCATCGCCGAGATCGGCGCAGTACTGACAGGCAAGCTGTTCTGGCCGACCGTGGTCAGGTGGAACCGGCTGGAAGGCAGGCCCCGTCGAAATGATTTTCGTCGTGCGCTACGCGCCGAGGTAAGGGACCCGCTGTGGATGCTCTGCAAACAATGGCAGGTGGGCGAATTCCAGGGAGACGATGCCGCTTCGCCGGTCAGCGCCGTTGCGCATATCGAGACGTCCCGTATCGACAGGTATCAGCCGGGTGACGGGACGCCGAAGGTGTTCACCACCGAAACGCCGATTGAAACGGTGGTGGAACAGCGTGCGATCCCGATGTTCAGCCAGCAGCAGAAAATGTCGCTGGACATCCGCCTGCTGATGGGGCGTCAATGGCGCAAGCTGCTGTTCGCGAATTCGCTCGGGCACCTGTTTTCCGCTTACGTGACGGACCCCAGGTACCGGTTCAATGACCCGCTTCCCGATGCCGATGACGATGCGACGCTGACGGCGCATCCCGGCGTGTGGCAGACCCTGGGCGCCGTGGCCGGTCGCGCGATGGATGGCGGGGAACTCTACCTGTATCTTCGCGCCGATCCGGGTAACCGGGCGCATACGGGTATCACCACCGACAGCGGCGAGATGGACACGCTGGATATGCTCGCGGACAGGTTCCTCGCGTGGTTCGACGGGCTGTTCGTTCAACCCGGAGAGGGTAACGACGCCTGGCAGGACAGCCAGCTGGAATACCGCTTCGCGGTTTCGGCCACGAAGGACGATAACGAGAAAGTCCTCAGTGCCCGCGAGTACTATCACGGTCATCTCGACTGGTACAGCCTGGACGTCGACCCCGCGCACGATTCGCTATCGGTCGAAGGCGAGGAGGGCGCCGGGGACGGAATCGAGCTATGGACCCGGGCATTCCTGCCCACCAACATCGAATTCGAGGGCATGCCGAACACGCGTTGGTGGCAATTCGAAGACAGCAAAACCAGTTTCGGCGACATCCGTCCGGATACCACGGACCTGAGCAAGTTGTTGTTGATGGAGTTCGGCCTGATCTATGCCAACGACTGGTTCCTGCTGCCGTTCGAACTACCCGTCGGCACGCTGGCCGATGTCCGGGGGCTGGCGGTGACCGACGTGTTCGGTGAGCGCGTCTGGATAGAAGCCTCTGGTAAAGGTGTCGATGACGCATGGCAACGCTGGGCCATGTACAATCTTTCGACCCACGGACAGGAAGAAGTCCCTGCCGATCGTTCGCTGGTGATGCTGCCCGCCGTGCCGAAAATCCAGGAGGGCCAGCCTTTCGATGACGTGCGGCTGGTGCGTGATGAAGTCTCCAACATGGTCTGGGCGGTAGAAAAGCGCGTACCCTTGTCTACGGGGCGAAGCAAGGTCGGACAGGAAGCGGCCGCGGAACTGGCCAGGCGGTACGAGCAGCTCCTGGACGCGAAGATCGATGCGGACGCGCTGGCCCCGTCCCTGCCTGAACCGCAGGCTTCCATCCGTTACCGCTTGATGCGTACGGTGCCGGAAAACTGGATTCCCTTCGTGCCCGTGCACAGGGAGAACGACAACCGTGAAATACAGTTGCAGAGGGCATCGATGCCCAGGATCATCCAGGGCGACCCGTATCCGCCGGAAAAAATCAAACCGCGCACGAACCTGCTTCGCAGCGGTCTGGACGTGGACCCGCCGCTCTCGTACTTCCTGTTCGAGGAAGAGGTTCCCAGGGCGGGCGTAGCGGTGACCCAGTCCTACCAGCGTACCCGATGGACCGGCGGGCGCGTGTTCAACTGGATCGGCGTGCACAAGCAGACCGGACGGGGTGAGGGGCACAGTGGTCTTGCGTTCGATCGCGTCGAACCGACCCGGACCGTGCTCCGGCGTGCCTTGCAAAGGTTTGTATCCGACAGCTGACGGATTGATAATCATTTCCATGAGACAACAAGGCATAGCGCGGAAGCTCGTGGCAAAACGGACGGAAAGAATCATCGTATATCACATCCAGCCCCAAACATTGGTCGGACGCGTGCTGGCGTCCTTGATTCTTCTCCTTGTACTCGGCTTTGTTTTTCTTTTCTCCCTGGTGCTGTTCGCGATTTTGTCCACGGGGCTGCTGGTTGCCATTGGATACGCTCTTTGGCGAACACACGAAATAACCAGGAGACGAGGGCGCATAATCGATGTCGATCGGAATGACGGGTAGTGTTGGCTGGCAGAGTTCAATCGGCAATTTTTTTCGACCATTTTGAAGGGTTTTCTGAGCATGGTATTTTTTCATGGTATTGCGATTTAGCAGGAATATAACCAATTGAATATAAAAGATAAAAAAGTCTTATTTACAATTGAGTGGGAGTGACAGGAATTTGTAAAATATTGAATTATAATGATAAAAACAATTCAGTTAATAATATAATCTACATCATCAATGGTTTTTTATGGTATTTGTTGCGTGTAGCAAGGCAGCAGGCATCGATACCATGAGATAAAAATTGAGCTTGGCATGGTATCGGGGAGCTTGATTTATAGGTGCCCTGGAGCAATCCGAAACCGGCAATTCCAGCACAGTGTTTTTAGGAAAATAGAACTGTTTTCCTAAAACTATTGGCAGGGTAATGACTACATAACTTGATGAAAAAGCACTTATTTTCGTAATTCTCCTCGTGGAGAAAGTCGGACTTCCCCGCTAAGCCTGTGTCTATACTTTCCACTTCTGTTACTTGCAGAAAGTAACCGGGTACGTTACAGTTTCCCATAAAGAGGGAGATTGCTATTGATTCAGAGTTTCCGGGACCGCTGGCTCAGGGATTTTTATCTGGAAGATAAAACCAGCAAGAAGATACCCGCTGAAGTCCAAGACCGACTGTTCCGAAAGCTGCAGTTAATCGATGACGCGACCTGTGATCTCGACTTGCGGTCGCCTCCGAGCAATCATTTTGAAAAGTTGGGAGGGAGCTTGGTCGGGAAGCATTCGATCCGCGTTAACAAGCAATGGCGATTGGTGTTTACCTGGTCAGGTGAAGGTGGTGAGGCCCAGGGCATCTATCTGGATAACCACGATTATCGGTGAGGCAGGCTATGAATATCACAAAACGACATCCCGTCAGTGTCGGTGAGATGATTACCGAGGAGTTTCTCGTGCCCATGGCGCTGACCCAGGGACAATTGGCTGAAGCGATGGGCGTCAGTCGAAAAACCGTCAATGAGTTGTGTACCAATCGCCGTGCAATCACCGCCGACACAGCACTGATGCTGGCCACCGTATTCGGGAATACTGCTGAATTTTGGTTGAATCTGCAGCAGCGCAACGAGCTGTGGAAAGCGCTCAACACCCCAAAGCGGCGGGCACGGATCGAGAAGGCTAAGCCGATTGCCGCCTGAGTTTGAGGGTAGTGGCCGTTAGTAAGCACAAGTGGGCCTTCCTCTCACGATTCCGGGCTGGTGCTTATAGCTGGAAGGCATCAAAGTTGGCGTGCCAGCGCCTTCGCGAAGCTGTCTCCGAAATCAAGAAGGTCGCAAAGAAAGATCCCCTAGTTGGCGCAGAGGGTGCTGTCCGTCTGATGGAAAAGATCTGGCCGGCGCTGGAACACGTGGACAGCTCCAGTGGTGCGCTGGGGTCGGCGGTCAATAAGACCCTGGATGATTTGATACCGATCCTCGTCAACGCACCTGCAGATGAGAAGACCCGTAATGCTTGGCTAGATCGCCTCTGGCAGGCCATGGCGGATGATGGTGTTGACTTCCTCAGTCCGGTAGGTGACCGATGGGGTGAGATCTGTGGCTCGATAGAAGTCGCCGGGCGATGGGGTGATGATCTGGTTTCTACGTTGCGGTCCTGTTGGACGGATCAGAATCCAGGTAATTACTTCCACGGCGCAACGGCGTGTCTATCATGCCTACTGACAACAGGTCGCTACGAAGTGTTGCTCGATTTGTTGGAACTGCCGCGATATCCGTCTTGGCATTACCGTCGCTATGGCGTAGAAGCACTCCTGTCCATGGGCAGGAAGGCGGAGGCGGTCCAGTATGCGGAAGCCTCGCGGGGACTGAACGAGCCTGATTCCGTGATCGACCAGACCTGCGAGCAGATCCTGATTTCATCCGGCCTGTATGAGGAGGCCTACCGCCGCTATGGATTGAGTGCTGCGGTGGCTAATTCCTATATCGCCCGGTTTCGCTCAGTTGCAAAACGCTATCCAATGAAGGACAAGTCGCAGATCCTGTCAGATCTCATCGCTACAACGCCAGGTGAAGACGGGAAGTGGTTTGCGACGGCCAAGGAACTCGAACTTTATGATCTGGCATTGGAACTGGCCAATCGGAGTCCCTGTGATCCAAAAACGCTGACTAGGGCGGCCAGGGATTATCTTGACCCGGAACCGGCATTCGCTCTCGGATCCGCAATAGCCGCCCTTCGCTGGTTGAGTGAGGGGTGGGGCTACGAGGTGACAAGCGTTGATGTGGCGGAGGCTTATGACCGCGCGATGGATGCTGCGGCAAGGTTGAATCGGGTTGGCGATGTGACCAAACGGATTCGGCAACTCGTTGAGGCGAGTGACAATGCGTCGGTGCGGTTTGTTCGGGAGGCCGTGCAGGGACGCATGCGTGTATCTGTTTAAAGTGCTCCATTACCTGCAGAAGCAGGGAGGGGCATCCATTTGGAAGTCAGAGCCCGGAAGGTTGTCTAGGGTGCTGTGTAGCAGTACTCAATCGGCTTTTTTTCGAGCATTTTGAAGGATTTTCCGAGCATGGTATTTTTCATGGTGTTACCGTTTACCAGGAAGATAAGCCATTGAATATAAAAGATAATAATGGCATATTTATAATAGAGTGGGAGTGACAGGCACTGGCAGGTGATGTCTGGCAACGACAAGTAATACCAACTAAAGCAATATTTGCAGCGAATCAACTGCTCAATCGAATTTGCTAGAAATAGTGCTAACGAACCAGTCCTCGCTGAAGTAACGCTGGCATATTCCTACGGCTATCAAGAATGCAGTGAATGAAAGTGTCCTGACGGATTGCTCAGTAGATGACAGAGTATGGTTTGAAGTAGATTTTCAGGTATTGTGTAACGCCGATTCGATCGAGTTCTGGTGGAACATGTTCTCATTCTGGTAGATCAGCAAGTCGCGTGCGGAAGGATTCAAGCTGATTCAGTATGTAACCCACATTCTCCGGAATGTCATGAAGTGCGATACAGCGGAGAATGTCGATGAGATTCTGTTCTGCGTGTTCGGTAAGTCGGATGCGATGCGCAGGTTGTCCTTGACCATCTCGGTGATCTGGATCTCGGTACTATGGTGCCGAGAAAATGGACAACCAGAGACTGCACAACTTTATCAACGAGATACAGACATTGTTTGACATGCTGCACGTCAGTATGGTGAAAACCCATTTCCCTGCGAAATAATTGATGCCGCCTGAAGATCAAATACGTATTTTCAAACGTCAAAACAAGTGTGGCAAAGTTGACTGGTGTGGGTAGACTAGCTGTGTTCCTGCCATTTGCAGTGCATAATAACGTGCTTAACTATCGTATTGCCCGTGCTCTTGGCGAATAACGAACATATTTGTATTCAGCTGCTATCTTGATGCTGTCGCTATCGGTTAAGTTGCTGTATAACAACTCATCACCAGCATCTAACATGCCGTTGGTCCCATTTGTGTCAGTGAATACGATCCATCCGCTACCCCAGTCAGAACTACCTGAACAAGACTGGCCGTCCTCGCTAGCACAGGCTGTGACAGGTGTCTCTCTGCTCACCGCTTCGCTTCTAGCATAGTGCATGCTAGTAACAAGTTCATTAGTCGCTACAGTTAATCTATTGTTCGCAATCAGGTTGAAAAAGCTCGGGATACCAATGCCAAAGAGGATGGCGGCAATCACTATCGCTGCTAGTAATTCCAGCAGTGTAAGGCCCTGATTTTTAATTCGTGAGAATCTAAATAACACGAGAATACTCCTGTGTTTTCAAACTAAGCCCACGGCCCGACAAGGTCAATCACACACGATCCGTTGAAATTGCACCCTGCCAGCCAAGTTCACAGTTATCTTGCTGCCGTTCTCTCCGCTGCGGCCGTCGCAAATAGTGAATGTGTTACCTCTACCGCTACTGCCACTAGTTGAACAAGCCCCGATTTTGTCACCATGAGCTAAATGAGCAGGAACGGCTTTCTTACTGACATTTATCGTGTGTGCATTACTTGGGTTGCCCGGGGGGATATGGCATATATCAACTTTCCCTGCTGCATATCCAGTCCCCGATAACATACTAAAAATCGCAAGAAATATGGCATTTTGCAGCCTTTTAGGAAGTTTCTTCATTTTCGTGCCTAACAAATAAAAATGGAGTTTTTACAACTTGACCCGGTAATAAAACACCCGGTCCTCTCAACCAATGTATCGGCACAAATTGTGAGCTACTTCAATCTTTTCGTTCACATTTACGCATGAATTGTATAACCTGCGAATTAAACTTCTCTTTTATAAAAACCACCGATGTACTTTGGCAGTCACCTGTAGGTCTACTCTTTTCGGCCCTTTTGCCGGTGGGAGGGATGCGTGCCATAGACTATCTAGAGGTTGTTGTCGATCCGGCGTTTAATCTTCCAGAAGTCAGCCATATCACCAAAACGCCTGTGCAGATAATGGATATCATCGATGGCGATACAGACGATCGATCGGTGTCGGTGACGAAAAACTTCAACAGGTGCCATACACGCTCAATACTTCCGTGGAAGGCCGGTATACAGGGTTATCGGATATTAGGATGTCAACGTGCTGCTGCGTGAGATGGATTTTACGCAAGTGACAACCACAGAAGGACTTATTCTGATCACATTAGCTATTCTGGCAATAGCCCTCTGGATGTTTCACCGGCTTCTGTTTGTCTCAATGAGTAGATTGGTCAGTGGCATGCGGCAGATGACCGACTGGTGACGTTAGCTGCATGTCGACACAAGAGGCTTACAGTAATTCACTACCCTTGCTCAGGCTCCCATTCAAAATATTCCCATAAATCTGTTTAGCTGGCAGGTGATAGATCAACAATGGCGCTGCCTGGGGAAAGGAGAAAAGAGCACCGTAACCAAAGTGGCTGAAACCATTTTCTGATGTAGAACAAAATTACTCTATATTCATAGGGTACCTTGCCTGGCAAGGTCGGCCAGTAACGGATTATGTGCAGCAGAAGTTTGTGGACGATCTCTAATGCTAGCGGTTGGAACATGGAATATTTTCATGATATTACTGCCTACAACAACAAGTAAAGTCATGGAAAATAAATAGAATAAAGTCCCGTATTCAATCGAGTGGTAGTAATTCTATGCTTAGTGCCTCAATGGCAGAATTGCAGCTAAAGCTCTTAGGGCCTGTTAACACTAATCCAATACGTCCTGTTGTGTCTGAAAAAGCGCCAATCAAGGCGTACCCCAAGGGCACTTCCTTCGGGGCGCGAGGAGAGAAGTTTGGTTATTCCAAATGAACGACGAGCAACGCCGAGTGGCGCTTTTTCAGGCACAACCCAAAGGGCTGGGCCTGTTTTCGCCCCCAGCCGCGTTATCATTCGCTCATGTAGAATGACTACACCACGCTTATTCTGCCTTGCTGGGCACGAAAACAGCCCCAGCAGGGCGCATTGGATTAGTGTTAACAGGCCCTAACAATACCGTCTTATCGGGCACTGGCATCGTGGATGGGAAGCCCTGGTCGTTAGCCAGCCAACAGATCGGGAAAAATGTAACTCGGCCTCGGCCAGTCGGTCATAAACAGTTTGACCAGCGGCAAGTTAAAGATAGCCATGAGTAAGGAATCTCAGATACAGAGGCTTACTGGCCTGAGGCTGGTAAACCTTGAAGATATTTTAAGTCCAACTACCTAAATATGTATTCTTTTTTTATTTTTTAGTTGTCGCTTTAGGAACAGGATTAATCGGGCACGGGGCAAGAATGCGCATCAAATCAGACCGAAGAGAATGGCTTGAAATCCTTTTCACGAAAAAGGGTAATACAGGCTGAAACGGCTTTCTCATCAAAAAGTCGGCCACTGCCGGATTCAACCTCCTTTAAAGCAACATCGATACCGAGTGACGGACGATAGGGGCGGTGGGCTGACATCGCCTCGACAACATCGGCTACGGCAATAATTTTTGCCTCCAGCAGGATTTGATCTCCTTTGAGCCTGTTTGGATAACCGCTACCATCCAGGCGTTCGTGATGTTGTAGGATCATCTCTGCTATCGGCCATGGAAATTCCACGTCTTTGAGAATTTCGCACCCATGAAGGGGGTGGGTTTTGATGATTTCAAATTCTAAGTCACTGAGCTTTCCCGGCCGATTGAGGATTTCCGCAGGAATATTGATTTTACCGATATCATGAATAATGCTGCCCAGACGGATTCCCGATATCTGTTCGTCCGACAGCTTCAATTCTTTGGCTATGGCAACCGCCAGTGCCGAGACATTTCGCTGATGGCCGGCGGTATATGGATCACGTTTTTCAAGGGTGGCAGACACCACGATAACGGTTTTTTCCAGCGCACTCCTGAATTTCTCCAGGTAAAGCTGGCGTTCTTTTTCTATGGTTATGAGATTTGTAATGTCCTGGACGGTGCCAATGGAACGGATGACTTCACCATCTTCATTTGTTGCGTGGTTGGAAAGTTCATGAACATATTGAATTTCACCGTTGTCCTTTCGGACAATCCTGTGTACAAGGTCATATGCCTGCTTGTTCTTCACGGCTTTGAGAAAGGTCTCTTCTACCATTTCACGGTCTTCTGGGTGGACTTGCTCAAGAAACGCCTCAAAACCCGGCTCAAATTCGGAAGATTTTAAACCGAAAATATTAAACACTTCATCTGACCAGTACAAAGTATCATTCATCAAATCCAGCTCCCAGCTTCCCAGGTGCGCCAGTTGTTGTGTTTTCTTCAGTCTTTTCTGGTTTTCGACCAGGTCATGGGTGCGGTTTTCAATCAGCGTCTCAAGCTTGCCACGGGCATGTGCGAGTTCAATATGGGTTTTTACTCTGGCCAGTACTTCTTCCTTTTGGAAAGGTTTGCCGATGTAGTCCACACCGCCGCAGGAAAAAGCTTTGACCTTGTCCTGAGGGTCGTCAAGGGCACTGATAAAAATGACCGGTATATTTCTTAATGATTCCCGTTCTTTTATATGGGCACAGATCTCAAAGCCATTCATACCCGGCATGACGATATCCAGTAGAATCAGGTCCGGCACCAGGGTATCCAAGGCCCGCAATGCGAGTTTGCCGCTGATTGCGGCGAAAACTTTGAATCCTTCTCCCTGCAGTAAAGAGGATAAGATTGAAAGGTTATTCGCAACGTCATCGACGATCAGTATTTTCGCAGCTTGCTTGATTTGTTTTTCGCTCATTGTTTATAGGGGTTAACCATCCGTCTTCTTGTCACGCTGTGACAGTAGGTCTATCATTGTGTCGAAACGGAACTCCTTCGCCAGAGTCACCAATACTTCGCTGACATCCGCTGGAATAATGTCATTAGCCTCCACTATTGAAAGTATGGATTCTGTATCCAGTTGTGTCGCACTCAAAAGTAATTGATCTACAACCTCCCGAGATAATGACTCGACCCTGTCAGATGAAACAAGCTTGTATTTGGGTTGCTGCTCCTCATTGTTTGTATTATATACGAAGGTTGCACCGAGCACTTCCGACATTACATCGAATATTTCATGTGAACGATAGGGTTTTCGTACCACTTCGTCACAACCGGCATCCAGAATCTTGCTTTTCTGTTCCTTGAACGCACTGGCTGTTATAGCAACAATTTTTACCTCATCACCATTGGGTAAATTCCTGATTGTACGGGTTGCCTCATAGCCATCCACGTGGGGCATGCGCATGTCCATCCAGATAAAGTCCGGCTGCCATTCCTTGTAAAGGTCAATCGCCTGCTGGCCGTCATCAGCTTCTTTCACCAGGAAGCCGACCTGAGTCAAAAGCTTTTTAAGCAACTGAAGGTTTTCCTTATTGTCATCGGCAATCAAAATCCGCCATTTGGGTTGATCCGGAGCAAGGTACAGGACTGCAGGTTTGACTGTTGTGATGTCTTTGGACACTTCGCTTTCATGCGTCAGGGAAACGGGGATGTGAAATGAGAAGACAGATCCCTTATCGACCACGCTTTGGACCGATATTTGGCCGCCAAGCAGTTCTACAAGCGATTTTGAAATCGCCAGGCCGAGCCCAGTTCCTTTGCCCGGCTGATCTGATTTTCCGGTCTGAACAAAAGGTATGAAAATGGCTTCAAACTTGTCTTCCGGAATGCCCGCACCGCTATCCTCGACCTCGAAATATAGCATGGCACTGTCATGTTTTCCGTTTAAGGACTCGCTTCTTGCGCGCAGTGATATACCTCCATGTTCGGTATATTTTACTGCATTGCCTAAAAGGTTGATCAGGATCTGCCTCAGCTTTCCGATATCGGCAACAATGTAGTGACTCAGGTCCCGGGCGAACTCCAGTGTGAATTTCAGTCCCTTGTGTTCCACCCGGACATTGATCATGCTTTCAAGGTCGTAAAGCATTTTCTTCAGATCGAAGGGGATCTCTTCAATCTCTATTCTTCCCGACTCGATCTTCGACAGATCAAGCACATCATTGATCATATCAAGCAAATGCTCGCCACTGCGATTAATGACATTGATGCTGTCCCGTTGCTCCGCACTCAGCATATTGTCACGTACCAGGATTTCTGAAAACCCGAGGATCGCGTTTAAAGGTGTTCTCAACTCATGACTCATATTGGCCAAGAATATGCTTTTGGCGCGGTTAGCGGAATCAGCTGCGATAATGGCATGCTTGAGACTGGACTCGTTTTCACGCAAGCGGTTTTCAACTTCTAATCTTTGAATGATTTCCTGCTCCAGGTTTTTATTGATCTTCTCGGCATGTTTCCTGGAAGTCTCAGCTTTTTTACGCTGGATATTCACATCCTCCATAATGCTGATTGCAGCCAGTCTGGATTTTTCAAGTGCTTCCGTCCGTTCCCTTACCTTGTTCTCCAGTTCGTCTTTATATTCTCTTAACTTTTTCTCTGTCTTTTTGTGCTTGATGATTTCCTGGTTGAGCAAGTCCCTCGAAGCCATGGTTTCGTCAAGGCGTGAAACCATCTCATTAAATGCACTGGCATACTCTTCAATTTCATCATCAGTGTGAAGTGATGAGCGATAGCTCAGATCGCCCTTTGTCACCCGGGTAACGCCTTCGAGTAAATTATTTACCGCGGCGAAAATATTCCTGAAAATCCCGAATGACAGTGATACCAGCAGCAGTGTCGCGATAAGAGTCACGGCAAAAGCGGTATTGAACATCCTTTGCGTGGAATCAATGTGTTCATTATTTACTGAGGCCCGCAATTCCGACGCAGAAGCGGCGACCTCCAAGGCAACAGACTGTATACTCGCGGCTATACGTTGTTTTCTTTGCTGCAGTAAAGTAATACCCTCCGGCGATAATTGATTCCGGGAATGTTCAGCAGCCGGCGAAAGGCGTTCGAACAATTCGCTCATGGTCAACAGCTTACTGTTGAGTTTCTTGATGTTTCTGTGTTCGAGAAACCGCCCGGATTCGATCCCCTTTATCTGGCTTGCCAAAGTGCGATGCTTGTACAGCCATTGGTGCCTGGGCCGTGCCTCATGCGGGTGCAGGATGGTTTCATATGTCAATACCGACAGCTCGTAAGAACCAACCTGGATTTGATAAAGCAGCTCATCAATTAAGGTATTGGAACGGGAAAGTTCGTTTGTCCTGAATAGTACGGATAGAAATATCAGGCCCAGCAATGCAAAAAGACCAATGGTCGCCAGTAATTTGTGCCTGATCTTCATGTGCCGACTACTGGATAATCGTCACTGCGTCTGGTGATATCTCCTTTAACACCTGCCCATGCATTCTTTCGAGAAAGTCGGGCAGGGAGCGGTCTTCTACAAGTCCCCCATGAATCGCCCAACGCGAAATATCTTCAAGCACCAGCAACATAGACTGATCTAGCGAGACCTCCATACTGGTTTCCGGCCAGTTTTTTTCAAGTGATGAAGGAGCTACTCCCAAGCGTTTCGAGATGATTTTTATTGCGGCTTTCGGATTGTTTTGTACATATGCCTCGGCCTGCAAAAGACTCTCAAAAAAACGCCTTAATACTAAAGGGTTGTTTTTAACGAAGTCACGGCTTGATACAACCATATCCCGTTGCTGGTAGAGTCCCGGTTCCTCAAATACTATATACTTTTCCGGCAGTTTTTCCCTGGCCAGGCTGATATAGGGCTCGCGCATCGAAAAGGCATCGATCGCACCTGAAGCGATCTTGTCAGGCAACTGCTCCGCCTTGAAATAATACAGCTCCACATCTTTTTCATATATCCCATGTTCCACCAGAAACAAATGCAGGAAAAAATGTACGGCCGAGGCTTTCTGGGTCGCGAGTTTTTTTCCTTTGAGGTCGGCAGGCCTGCCAATTCCGGCATCAGTCCTTGCAATCAGGCGGTTGATGTTATTGGCGGAAAATATGGAGCCTAGGACAATAAATGGATTTTCAGTAAAAGATGCCAAGGCCACAGGCACGTCTGATGAAATAACAATGTCGCTCCTGTCCGCAAAAAAACTATCATGTAGCGCCCGTTTACCGCTGGGATATTCCGACACGTCCAGCATGAGTCCGTTTTGTTTGAAGAAGCCCTGGCTCTCGGCAACCATAACCAGGGCACTGCCCGGCTGCATCGCCAGGGCAAGCCGCAAAGACTGTTTTTCCCTTTCCCCGGCTTGTTCTGGTTTGCCGTCGCAGGCAGCAAGCAATAGTGTAAAAGCAGTGAACAGGATCATACTGTTTACAGCGCGGTATACCCAGCTTTGTTTTAAGTCCCTCATTGACAGATGATCTGGTTACTGAGCATGTTTGGCTATGTCTCTGTATGCGGGTTCGCGTCCCAGTTCCCTGCACAGTTCATTGACTTCCTGCTTGACTTCGATGATCCTGTACTCCCTGTCAACCAGGGTTTCATTGAAACTCTCCAGTTTCCTGTTGTTTTCATCCAGTTGATCCAGGGTCCTTGAATTACTCAAGGCAATCGCGGCTATTTCCCCAAATGCTTCTGCAACGGAGGCATCAAAATCGGTAAAATCACCATCCTTGTTAGCAAGACCGATTATGCCGACTGTCTTGTCTTTGATATTGAGAGGTGCAAACAGTACGTTTTTCAACACCACATGTCCCTCTGGCATGAACTTGACCCAGTCGGTATTCATGAAATCATTGTCATAAACCGCCTTGCCTGATTTATAGGCTTCGGCCCTCAGGCCGCGAATCGGCATCGGCAGGCTCGGGTCTACCGCGCAGGAGAGACCGCCCGAATCCAGAAACAGCACCTCGTTTTCTCTTCCGTCATCGGTCAACAGGGCCACATAACCGGAAACCGCCCCTGTCATATTGCAGGCCTCATCAAAGATAATGCGCGCCGAAACCTCAAATTTCCGATTGGCGAGCACGGACTGGGCAGCGTGCCAGAGCGAATGAAATTCCTTGGGTGTTAAATTGGATAGTCTGTTTTCTGCCTGTCTCCTGTTTTCGATTTCGGCCCGCAGTGCCTGCTGTTGTGTCAGAATCAGTAGGTCCTGCTCTATTTCGTGGCAGAATTCGGCCAGCAGATCCTGGTGTTTATCCGCTTGTTCATTGGCCTTGTGGTCATAAACGGCGATGGTTCCGAAGATTTCACCATCCGGCCAGTGCAGCGGATAACCCAGGTAATAAACCAGCCCCGTGTCAATCAAGCGGTGATACTTCCATTTATCATCCTGAGAGGCGTCTTTTACATGCAATACAGAATCATTTTTGATCACCCAGTCGGTGAAACTGCCCTCAAGCGCGATCCGATCACCTGTTTTAAACGGATTTTCATCAGTTACATGTGTATAGAAGATGGTGAAGGCATCATCCTGTCTTCGGGTAATGACGGCGACAGGCGTATGCAATTTTGCCAATGCGAGACCGACTATTTTATGCCAGCGGTAGATGGTTTCGTTCGGCACCTCAGGTTTTGGCGGGTTTTGATCAGCCATACCCTATCTCCCTCCAGCAACGGCTTTGAAAAAAATAAAACCAGGGCTTATGTAGTTAAGACTATCAGAAATATCAGAAGCTGCTGTTTGTTATCGGGGAGAATTGCTTCAGGTCAATGACTGGTTCCTCATATACCTCCCCTGTTTTTTGGATAAATATATGTTATTGAAAGAAAAAAAGCTAATCCCAGCTAGGAAAAGCCATGTCTGCGGCGCGGGTAATCCCCCCATTAATAACCATGTGCCCCAGGTCGCACGCCACCCCCTACTACCACTGTATCTCCCGTTGTGTACGCCGTGCCTGGTTATGCAGCAAAGACCCCCATACCGGCCAGAACATCGAACATCGGCGACATTGGGTGCTAGATCGCCTGCGGGAACTCGTGGATATCTTTTCCATAGACGTATCTGCATTCGCCATCATGACCAACCACTATCATGTGGTCCTGCATATGGATGAGGATAAGGCCAAAGGTACTACGGATCAGCAAGTTATCGAGCAGTGACGATTACGCCCATATGGCATTGGTTGGTTCATGCGTTAACGGGTTTTGGGTTGCTCGGTAAGCTACCGTTCCATCCTGGGAAGATGATGATCGTTTTGCCCAAGTAGCGAAAGAATCCGGTTTCAGCCTGCAAGCCGGTGTCGCAGTACAGGCCTGGGAAAGATTAAAGCTCGAACGCCTTTCACTGACGCCTTCGGGCAATATCCGCTACGAGGTGAATGGAAGGCTGTCAGGATGACCCGATCCAATGGCCAGAATATTGATCTCGATTTAACGCTTGTGATGTTGGGAAGGTGCGGTTATTCTCCCTAGCCTTAAGACGCCCAACTATCAACTGAACAATACACCCAGGGACGTGAAATCCGTCTTATACGGTAAAAAGGGACATACGTTTGAATATTCGTTTCAATCAAAAGTGGCGTTGGGCCGTTTCCCAATTAGTTGTTGTGATATTTCTCCTTCCTGGCTGTGGCGGTAGTAGCGGCAACGGTAGTAAAGATGATACCAATGGCAGTTCAGACGCCAGCCTCTCAGAGCTCACTCTCGACGGTATTGCACTGGATCATACCTTTCGATCCGACCAGTTGAACTACAGCGCCAGTGTGGATTTCAGTCAGGACAGGATCACCCTCTTTCCGGTCGCCAGCGACAGCGGAGCCTCTATCCTGGTCAACGGCGACGAGGTAGCCTCAGACAGTCCTTCGGCGGCGGTTAACCTGGCAGTGGGTCAAAACCTAATCGAGATCCTGGTCACCTCAGATGATGGTTTGACCAGTCAGACCTACATGCTTTCCATGTTTCGTTCCAGTGCCAGTTCAGATGCGAACCTATACGACCTTCATCTTGGTGGCGCGGTGTTGGACCAGCTTTTTCAGCCTGACCAGACTGCCTATAGCGCCAGGGTGGGATTTCTTCAGGCCAGCGTTACCCTGTCACCGGTCTCCGTCAACACGGACGCCGGAATCCATGTCAACGGCACTGAGGTTTCCTCAGGCGCATCATCAACGATTGCCCTCTCAGAGGGGCAAAACACAATCAATCTGGTCGTAACGGCGGAGG
Source organism: Candidatus Thiodiazotropha sp. (assembly GCA_040506195.1). Lineage (GTDB taxonomy): Bacteria > Pseudomonadota > Gammaproteobacteria > Chromatiales > Chromatiaceae > Thiodiazotropha. The sequence continues at coordinate 231,564 of JBEVXH010000006.1, forward strand.
ATCGGGAGACTACACGCTCCTACTCCATCGATATCGTGCGGGAAGACGCCAGCTTTTTTGCTCAGCAGGCCTATCTCAAGGCGAGCGATGCCGATGGAGGCTATAGCCGATGGCATGGCTACTATGGAGATCAATTCGGTAGCAGTGTTGCGATCTCGGGGGACACCCTGGTGGTTGGCGCTCCGGGAAGATCGATCAGATTAATCGGCATTGAGTGGGGCGATTCAATAATCAATTATGGTGTGGTCTACGTCTTTACCCGCATTGACGGGATCTGGAGCCAGCAGGCTCGCCTTGAGGCGAGTAATGCCGAAACGGATGATCTTTTCGGTACCAGTGTAGCGATCTCGGGAGACACTCTGGTGGTTGGTGCTATTGGTGAGGACAGCAGTATAAACGGCGGGGAAGAAAACAATTCAGCATTCGACGCTGGAGCTGTCTATGTATTCACCCGTAGCGACAGTGTCTGGAAGCAACAGACTCTCCTCAAAGCGAGTTACCTACTTGGGTCGACCAGTAATGGCGTTATTGGTAATGAATTTGGTTATAGCGTTGCCATCTCAGGCGATACCCTGATAGTAGGCTCCCCGAACGCAGACAGCAGCGATGACCATGGGGAGCTCAACGAGTTGTTTCCAGCTCAATCTTCCGGTGCTGCCTTTATCTTCACCCGCAACTACGGAAACTGGGACCTGCAGACCTCCATCAGCGCAATTAATGCGGAAAAGGGTGATGGGTTTGGCGCCAGTGTAGCGATCTCGGACGATACGGTTGTGGTGGGCGCACCTTATGAAGATGGCAACGGGAGTGGTGGAGAGGATGATAATTCAGCAACTAATGTCGGAGCGGCCTACGTTTTTAAACGCCTTGGTGGGGAGTGGAACCAACAGGCATACCTTAAGCCAAGCACTGCCAGCAATGGCCATGTAAACGTGTTTGGTTTTGGATTCGGTGCACGTGTGGCAATCTCCGGAGACACCATAGCGGCCAGTTACCCATCGGGCGACTCTTTGAAGGGTGAAGCTTTTATCTTCAAACGTAGTGGCGAAGTGTGGACACAGCAGGCTCATCTCACGTCAAACAATAATATGGTTTCTCATTTTGGTAATGGTTTTGGAAGCGGCCTGGCGCTCTCAGGCGACACCCTGGCGGTGGGTGAATCCAAATCTGATCAAGCGTACGTCTACACTCGAAATGACGGGATCTGGAGCCAGCAAGCCATCTTCAAGGGGAGTAATACCGAAAACGACGATAAATTTGCTTCCACCTTGGCGATATCTGGCGACACCCTGGTGATGGGTTCTCCGCATGAAGACAGCAGTGCTACCGGTGGTGAGGCAGATAATTCTGCATCAAATGCGGGCTCGGTCTACATCTGGCAATAATCAGTAAAGATCTGAAGCATAGATTTAATAAAACAAGGCATCCACACAATACAACTTAAGTTTCCATCACACAAAGCATAAATGAATGAACCCCAGCATATTTCACCCGTTTTTCAATTTAGCCACTCAGGCAGCCACTTCGAAAAGAGCACCTGATAGGGATAGGCGCTGGAGAGCAACAGACGAAACTGATTGGCCTCCAGCGATGCGTGCTGGTGCGATCAGCAAACAGCCTCAGCTGTTGCTCCTTGATGCGGTTCTCCATATCACCCCTTGGCGCAATAGACTTCGCCGTAAAGGTGCTGTTTATCGCCCACGGGATGGCAAACGATATAGCGCTGATTCTCCCCTTTTTCGGTAACCTCCAGTTTGGCAATCACCTTACGGCATCTCGTCCAACTGCCGGCGCCATAGTAGAACTGATAGAACTCCCGCTGCTTCTCGCCGATCAGCTCAGCCAGTGCCTGGACCCACTGCATGGGCTGAGGACTGCACCTCAACAGGGCCGATTGGATTAGTGTTAACAGGCCCTAGCGTGTGCCTCCTTGCGTTCAATCGAGCTCTGTAGGGGCGGATCGATACGTAGGGACTGATGATCGTTGAGATCTTCATAACCCAGACAGATCCCATAGACCCGTTGGCGCAACAGGCTCAGCTGGCTGTGTTCGATACATCGGCGTTCTCTCAGATCGGGGATGAGGCCATCAACAGACTTGAGCAAACCGAGCCTTCTGTTGATCTGGTGAAGCAGTAGCACGCCCCCGTCCAAGGTGATGTCATCACCGGAAAAATCTGCTTCGACCTCATCAGTGGACCAAAGCGAACTACAGGTGATATATCCTGGCTAGCCAAGGCACACAGAGAATTCCACCACGTCATCGCTTCCCCAGAACTATTGGAGATGCCCTTAATCTTGCTGATATCCGGAAATTCCTCAGAGAGTGATTTCGGGAAAGGCCTGCTTCTCGAACTGCAAGCGGAGGATCTCAGCAGCCGGTACTGGACGAGAAAATGCATAACCTTGTGCTTTGTCGCACCCCATATTAACCAGTATCCTGGCGTGCTCCATGGTTTCCACACCTTCCGCAACGAGGTCCCGATCAAATGCCCGAGCCAAGCCGATAACGCCTTCCACGATCGCCTGGTCATCGGGATTAGTCAGCATGCTCTTGACGAACAACTGGTCGATTTTCAGCGTTGATACCGGCAGGCTTTTCAGGTATGTCAGGGGTGAATAGCCTGTGCCAAAATCATCTAATGCAAAAGCAAATCCATGTTTATTGCAATCCCGGATGATCCTGGAAACCAGATCCACATCTTTCAATGCACTGGTTTCGAGGATTTCCAGTTCCAAGCCGGCCCGATCCAGATTCGGGTAATCGGCGAATACCTCTTCCAATTGTTGCACGAAATCTTCTTGCTGCAGCTGTAGCGGACCGACATTGACGCTAACCGGCAAGTTCAAACCCATGTCCTGCCATTCGGCCATTTGGGATACGGCCGTCTGGATTACCCACTGATCAAGCTCGGCGGCCAAACGGTGATCGGCGATAACCGGTAGGAATTCCAGCGGCGGCAGAAGGCCTCGTTCAGGGTGCTGCCAGCGTAACAGCGCCTCCACCCCAACCATCGTCCCGCTGAGCATATTGACCTTCGGCTGGTAATGCAACACGAACTCACGATTAGCCAGGCCCTGAGCAATGCGCTGCAGGCTGTCATGATGGTCCTGCATGGAACGATACTGATTTGTATCGAAGAACTGATAGCGATTCTTACCGGTCAGCTTGGCCTGGTACATGGCCTGATCTGCCTGTCTCAACAGTTGATCAGCATCGATGCTTTCCGGTTGAGGGTAAAAGGTCACCCCGAGACTGGCCGAGACCTGCAATTGATGTGACTCGATGAGTACGCTGGACGCGGCGGCATGAACGATTCTGTCGAGAATGGGAAAGCAATCTTTTTTCTCGGCAAGATCATTCAACACCACGACAAACTCGTCGCCACCAATCCTGGCGATGGTGTCACAATTTCTCAATGCTTGATGGAGATGCTTCGAGACCTCCACCAGCAGCAGGTCCCCGACATTGTGACCATGGGTATCGTTGACTTCTTTGAATCCATCCAGGTCGAGATAGATAACGGCGAGAAACTCTTTGCGACGCTTCTGCTGCACCATTGCCTGTTCAAGCCGGTCTGCCAGCAATACCCGGTTGGGCAGATCGGTCAATGCATCGTAGTGTGCAATGTGTTCCAGTCGTTTCTGATGCTCCTTCTGGGTGGTAATATCTGAAAACAGCGCAATATAGCTCTGTATCCTGCCATCGGGATTCTTCACTGCATTGATGGTCAGCATTTCGACGTAGATTTCGCCATTCTTACGCCGATTCCAGATTTCCCCGCTCCACTGCCCCTCACTCAGCAAACTTGTCCACATGTTCTGATAGAACTCTTTATCGTGGCGTCCGGACTTTAGGATGCGGGGATTCTTGCCCAAAACCTCGTTACGAGCGTAGCCGGTGATACGACTGAATGCCTCATTGGTATCCAGGATGGTGCCATCCGCATCGGTCAGAGTGATGCCTTCGCTGGCGTGCGTGAAAACCTTCGCCGCCAAGCGCAGCTCATTTTCCATTTTCTTGCGCGCGCTGACATCTATCCAACAGGAACGACTATGAAGTACCTTGCCGCTGGCGTCCCGCACAGCGCTCACATTGAGGTTCACATCCAGGAAGCTTCCGTCGCGGCACTGGAGTTGCAGTTCAGCATTATTGACGCTCCCGGTGGTAACAAAGGAATCGAAGGCCTGCTTTGCACCTTCGAGGCTGTCCGGGCAATATAGCTCGAAAATGGGACACCCGATTATTTCGGACTTGGTATAGCCCAGTTTGCGGGCAACGGTCTGGTTGCATTCCCTGATCAGGGCGGTTTCCGCATCCACCGAGACATACATGTCCGGGGAGTTGTCATACAGATCGCGATAGCGGCTTTCCGATCTCTCCAGCTGCCGGGCCAACTGATAGGTTCGCACCGATGTATGAATAGCAGCGTATATTTTCTCGTTGGTCAGCTCTGACTTGAGCATGTAGCCGTTAATCGCATAACGGGAGATAACCTCGTTTTGCGGGGCGTAACCCGGTTGCCCGGTGACCAGAATGATCTGAATGCTCTGATTGTTGAGCTCCCCCCGAATCCGCTGCACCAGTTCCAGGCCGGCGTGGTTGCTCTCCATGACGACATCCAACAGGACCAGGGCGATATCCTCATGCCGCAACAACACCGCTTCAGCTTCGGCAGCCGACTCCGCCTCAAGTATCTCGACCGGTTGACCATTGGCGACAATGGATTGAATGGCCAGCTTTAGCGCGGCATGGATGTCCGGTTCATCGTCAACCAGCAGAATTTTCCAGGAAAGCCTGTCCTCCGAAACTTGCTGATCTTCAGGCTCGGGCGCAAACAGGCCGTCAAAGGTGTCTTCCCGTGTCATAGGGGAACCTCGATATGGCATGCGACACCCTTGCCGGGATGGCTCTCACACTGAATCGAACCGTTGAGCCTGTGGGTCACCAAGTTGTAAACCAAGTGCATGCCCAATCCCATGCCATTTTGCAGATTAGTGCTGAAGAATGGATCGAACAACTTGCTCAGCGCTTCCTGGTCCATGCCCTTGCCGTCGTCCCGGTAGTCAACCAGCAGCGCGTCTTGCTGCCGTGTCATCGTGATAAAGATATTCCCCTCTGACTGCCCTTCTAAGCCGTGCTTAAGGGAGTTTTCAAAAAGGTTCCTGAAGATACTCACCCAGTCAGGAACCGGGCTGTCTATCTCCAAGGGCGTATCGGGCGTAATGTGTAATTTAACATTATTCTGTTCGAAGCTGTTCCCGAAACTGCTGACCACGTCAGACAGGCACTGGACAATATCGCAGGATTCAAATTGCTCCAGTTCACCATCAACGGCGACCTGTTTGAAACGATCGACCAGCAGCGAGATCCGCCCAAGGTTGGATCCGAGTAGTTTCATCCCCTCCAAGGCATTATTCAGATAACCCTGGAGATCCGCTTGGGTCATGGTGCGTTCATGAAATCTTCCGGCCAGGCTGTCGAGCTGGTTCTTGAGGGACGAGGCGGTGGCAATGCTGACGCCCAATGGCGTATTGATTTCGTGGGCCACTCCTGCAACCACGATGCTCAGGGAGGCCATCTTCTCCACTTCCAGCAATTTGTTCCGATTGCGGGTGTTTTCAATGACGAGCCCGCATACATGGGATATTACCAGGGCCAGATTAAGATAGCCCTTTGCGTATTTAGGGAAGGCCAGATTATCGACAAGGATTTTGCCCACCAGCTGTGACCCAGAGGGAATACCCAACAGAAAACCTCTTTGCTCGCGTGTCCAGGCGTAATTCTCCTCAAGGTCCAGCAGTGCCTTCTCGACAGTATCGGGCATCTCACCTATAGGCAGGGCCGACTTGTTAATGATTTTCAGATAGTGTATGGCCCCCGGCGCAAACAATATCTGGAAAAGCTCCTTGATGCCGTCTATTGCCTCGTTTTCGTCCCTGGCTCGTGCCAGGCGTGCCAGCATATCCATGGCTAATAGGTTGTCGGCCCGCTCCGCATTGGCTTTCTGATCGGCCAGTGCGAGTTTGCTTTGCGCTAACTGCAGACGCCAGCTAAGCACCTGTTTTTGCAGAAGTAACCGAACCTGATCCAGTCCGACGCTGATTCGTCTGACGGCAAGACCTGTCACGGACTGCAATTCAGCGAGCTGCGTCTCTGCCTGAGGATTAATACCGGTATCGAGCAGAACGATTTCCCGGGCAATTTCCTGAAAGAACCCACTGACTTGTTCTTCAGCGAAACCCATCGCTTCGAGGTGAGTGCGCCAATTCTGCAACCAACCCGGGCTGACCAGGTAGGCTCCAGACCTGATTGCCTCGTCAACAAGGTCCCTCGCTGCAATCAGATGAAAACATTGCTCCAGCCGGATGACTTCGCTTTCGCAAGCAGAAGGAGGCCTGGCAGACAGTGTCTTTATGCAGGAGCGCCCAAATACCCGAATCGACTCTGATGGGGTACCAGCCTGGTTTTCCAGTTCGTTCCAATCCACTTCCGGTCGCCCACAATGACTTGGGAAGGAACAAAGAATGACGTCCGACCAATTTTCAGATTTAATACAGGCCTCGACTTCGGGGCGAAAGTTATTGCACACGCATATATGCAGCTTGTCGCTCATCGGCCGGTTCTGCCTTCATCCCAGTCATCCACCCAATCAAGCGGATAGCACCCCCATTTATCTAAGGCTTCGGTGATTGCAAGTAGCACGTCTTCAGGCACCTGCCACGGTATTTCACCGTGATTGTCCGCAAGTATGAAGCCGCCGCTCCGGGCACCTTTCGCAATGGCCTGCTTGACGGCCAATTCAGCATCACTAGCTGTCCAGCGGCGCATCTCAACACCGTTGAGATTACCGAGAACCGAAGCCTTGCCACGCGCCGCTTGCTTGACCTGCTCCAGATCTTCCAGGGCACTGGCACTGATCACCGCGGTACCCGTTTCCAGCAGATCCTCCATTATCGGCAGGACCCGGCCCGAGGCCAGGTGGGTTGCCACAGGCCCATTGATGGCGGCAATGGTACGAGTGGCCACCTGCTTGCCGGTCTCCAGATAGATCTCACGGGGAATAGTAGTGGTGGAAGAAACAGGATCGAAGTAACAGATCGCAGTTGCTCCCGCCTGTAGTTGCGCATTGGCCCACTCGATACTGAATGCCTCGTTGAGCTGCATGAGACGCCGGAACTCGTGTGGAGATTCGTAGATCAGGCGGATATAGCTTTCAAACCCCATCTGCATGGCTGGCAGAGAGAAAGGCGAAATCGCCACCCCGATGATGGGCACGGTGTCAGCCACACGTTGCTTCAGCTCATGGATGGTTTCCAGAACCCTCTGCAAAACCACAGAATCCGCAACCCTGGGAGATTCCAACAAGCGGATATCAGTAGCCTTCTTGATAATCGGCTCACCCGCATTGGGAGGGCCATCCAGGGAAAAAAGTGTCTCCCCTCCCCAGGCCTCGGTTTCCAGGGAGGCATAAAAAAACGGGTAGAGGCAATCAGAGCGATATTTTGTCAATAATCGCATCTGGCCCTCTATGACATGGCTGGAGCGGGAAAAGTACTCCTCGATGGTCAGACCAAGTTCCTTCGCGCCGTGCATGGTGGTCAGGAGAAACATGGGCACACGATCCGGTTCCTGATGGCCCAGACTGGCCAGGGTTCTCTGCATCGAGTTCATATGAGAATCGTTCACGACATCTCCTCCATCCACTGCCCGACGATACGCACGGCATCAGATGCTGTTGCCCCCATAGCATCGGCACCGACATCCTCCCAAAGTTGCGAGTCGAACAGGAATGGTGCACCGCCAACCAGGATTTTCACATCCAGGCCCTCGGCATCGAGGGCAGTGCGAAAGTCGCGAATTCTCAAAGCAGAGGGAAGCATCAAAACCGACACCAACAATACGCGTAGATCATCAGCCTTGACTCGGGACACCAAACCGTCGATTTCCATGCGGCCATAGTCGAAAATATCGAAACCGCTGGCACGCATGACAGAATAGACAATACGTTTACCCAACAGATGGAAGTCATTGAGTACCACGATGGCTGAGCGAGGCTGATGCTTCCGATCGGGATCACTGGGAGGCAACGCCCTATCCACGATCTCCTCACAGAACCGGCCACTCATGTAAATCTGCGACAGGGCCACTCCTCCCTCCTGCCATGATCGACCGATGTTGGCGAGGGCAGGCACCACAAGATTCTCGACTAACTCCATGGGGGAGGAGTGTTGCAGCTCGGAATCAAACAAGGCGTCTGCTTTGACCTTGTCCAGAGACAATAGTGCCTGTTCAAAAGTGTCAATACAGTCATGCACGGGAAAAACACCAACGCCACGGTTCTAATTTAGGTAATCGACCGCCAAAAAAAGTTCTTGAACGCCATTTTCCTCACCGACCGATTCTCGTGGGTATTCTGTTTAAGACCACCGGCGATTAGCGGCCACTAGGGCCGCCCCAACGGCAGAAGCGGTAAGTGATACACGATACTCTTTGGCAGGCTGTTGAAATACCCCGTATAACAGGGACCATACCGCCAAGGAAGCGAAGACGGCAACTGGCACGATGGGTGGTCCCGATATTCAACAAGAGACCCTATTCAGCACCATCAGTCCCGCGTTCCGAAGAATCATCCCCTGCGCCCGATTCGCCATATGGTCGATGGGGCACTGCGCGAACTGGATGCTGATATTGCGGTCTTGTACGCCGATACCGGACGTGAATCGATACCGCCGGAGAAACTTCTGTGCGCCCAATTACTGATGGCGTACTCATGCATCTTTTTCTGTGATTCAAGCTGCGTTATTCAGACGCTGAGATTACCTCGGTAATGGGTTTACCGTTGCGGTTGATGCCAACACAAAAGGACCATGTTGTGCGTTGATAAGCACCACATCGAATTCACGTTTGGCGCCACTGGCATTGAGTATTTTCATAGCGCACCTGTGTGAGTGGGTTTCAAGCCCTTTCTGGGATATCGATTGGCTGTCGGGCGAGTCAGAAACTGCAAGCTACCACTGGACCTGCGTGAAAAGGGCGTTTATTCTTCCTGTACTCATATATCCGATTATTGTACCGTCTGCCACAAATGAAAAAATCCATGTCCGGTGAATCTCGACTTTGGCGATACCGCCACTCTGATGAGACGGAATTAAAATCTGAATATATTGTGCTTGAAGCCATTTACCATCTGCAAGGTAAGCAGAGGCGACAACGCTTTATAGATCAGGTGCCGCAGGATGGAATTGAACCGGTACTGATATAGCTCTTTCAATACGCTAACTGGTCAGGTAGTCAATGACTGGATAAGTATACCGGAAACCTGAATTGCGCATAGTTGGATTCTATTAAAACAACACGAATATCTCATAACCCAAAAAGGGGGAACTCATGGCGACCATACGATTTAAACCTTCCAACTTAGACAAAGGTGTCCCCAAACATATTGTTGAAAAGGTCAATACTTCAAAACGCAAACGCCTTATAGGCCCCCAGTATCCCTATGAAAAAAAAATGGGTCGTAAAGAGTATGAAAAGGAAAAAGCAGAGCTTCAAGTGGAGCTGCTGAAGCTGCAAAAGTGGGTGAGGGATACCGGAGAGCGCATTGTAATGATCTTTGAGGGCAGGGATGCCGGTGGGAAAGGAGGCACGATCAAACGTTTCATGGAGCATATGAACCCTCGGCAGGCTCATGTTATCGCCCTGACCATACCCAGTGAAAGGGAGCTCGGACAGTGGTACTTCCAGCGTTATATCAGTACGCTGCCTACTAAGGGAGAAATCATTCTCTACGATCGCTCCTGGTACAATCGCGGTGTTGTCGAACCGGTAATGGGATTTTGTACCCCGGAACAGCACAAGTTGTTCCTGAAGCAGGCTCCGATCTTTGAACACATGCTTGTCGATGACGGTATTCGATTATACAAATTCTGGTTTTCCGTCAGTAGAGAAGAGCAGTTCCGGCGCTTTAAATCACGTGAAACCGATCGCCTCAAACAGTGGAAGTTAAGCCCTGTTGACCAGGATGGCTTAAAGCGTTGGGACGAGTTTACCGATGCGAAGAATATCATGTTCGAAAAAACGGATGTTCCTTGGGCGCCATGGACCATTATTCGGTCTGATGGCAAAAAGCGAGCCCGCCTGAATTGTATGCGTTATGTACTCAACAGCCTGCCCTATACGGACAAGAATAAGAAAATAGCCATACCTCCCGATCCCAAAATCGTAGGAAGTGTTGGAGAAATGTATAAGTATACATAGTGATTGCAACAATTCGGGATACTTATTTTTGCAGCATGACTGGCCCCCTTAAGGCGGGCCAGTCATGCTCAATCGCAGCACTTTCTCACATAAACCCATAAACCATAGTGAGCCTGTTACCCACCTGATTTATTGAAGGTGTTATGGCTTGATCATTTAATTCAAGAGAGTGATTAATCATAGGTTTTGACCTGTTTAAAAGTAGCTGCCTTCAAGGTAAAAGCTTTGAGTCCGGGGGTTTGCGGGTTGCCTCACCTTCATGAAAACACCAAATACTCTGCGGTTTTTTTTTGATCTATATCATGCCTAAGTGACTAGATTATTTGTGTGATGTCTATCTTTAGGATAGCAATCCAGCGATTTCATAGCGGACTTATCCAACCATGATGAAAAATAACGACCAGAGGCGACGCCTGGCCTGGAGAAGCGCATTCTTTCTGCTTTTCATATCAGCACCGCCTCTGGATATACTGCGTTTCGATCTCACTCAGAATCACCTCATCCTGTTTGGTTTTCCCTGGACACTCGGTATGTCGGCGTTCCAGGAAGGAACCATTGGGGCTATGGAGATGGGGTTGCAGATGCTGCTCCGACTGTTTCTACCGCTCGCTTTTTTACTGACTCTTGGGGTCTACATCGCTTGGAAGTGGGGGCGTCTCTACTGTGGGTGGCTGTGCCCGCACTTTTCTGTGGTTGAGATGATCAATTCCCTGATGCGTCGAGCCAATGGCAAGCTGTCAATCTGGGAGAAAAATCCGCTGCCCGACATACAACGTGACGGTACTCAGATCCAGCCTGACAAGCGTTGGTGGATTGTTACTGTCGTGGCGGTGTTGTTTTTTTCTTTTCTTTGGGCGGTTGCCCTGCTCACATACCTGCTGCCGCCTAAGGAGATATACAGCAATCTGATCACGGCCAGCCTGACAAGAAACCAATTCGTTTTTATCGGTGTGGGGACCATACTGCTGACGATTGAATTCACCTTTGCACGACATCTTTTCTGTCGTTTTGGCTGTGCACTGGGCCTCTTTCAGAGTCTGATCTGGATGGGGAATAAGAAAGCGATGGTTGTCGCCTATGATCGCAAACGGGCAAAGGTCTGCGTGGATTGTGACGCCTCCTGTGAACATGCCTGTCCCATGCGCCTGAAACCGCGCAGTATTAAGCGTCGAATGTTTACCTGTACGCAATGCATGCAATGTATTGCGGCTTGTGATGCCACTCAGCAGGCAGCATCCGGCAGCGGTTTGTTGAAGATGCTGGAGGACCAGTGTGCCTTGGACGTTTCCACTCGCGACTTCGGTTTCAAACCTGAGGTACCTGAAGCCTGCTTCTCAAAAGAGAATGCAGGTAAGAGGAAGTGTTGTCATTGACCGGGATGAGTGACTTATCAGGTACCGGCCCGAATTGCAGGATGCTTATCCGGTTGAGCCATCGCGTCAGCAGGGCTTGGCCTGGCCACATCCGCAGCCCAGACCTGCAGCGGTACTCCCGTGTGACCGGTAACGATTTGTCCGTCCGGGCTGATCACGAACAGAAAGGCCCTAATATTCATGCATAGTCAGATAAAATATAAACGAAATGCTTATTCAACATCTACCCGGGTCAATGGGATAAACGAGGATCCCGAATCGTCTAACAGGACAAAATAATCATTCGCGTTAGCTCATCCAGGGTAACTCCATCTCCATTGATCCACTCATCCACATCGAGCGCCGGTGCCATTGGGTAGGTTCGGGCTTCCCGAACGGTGTGATTGCCGCCAGCCCGGCATTCCCTGCATTGCTTTCCTCAACACCAGAGGGCTAAGGTAATGAAAGATCTGATTGAATTGTGAAATGTTAAGATGCTGATTTTTTTGGGATATCTTTCGTGGTTTTTAACGGTCTGTGATACCCTTTTTCAAATCAGCTTGTTGAGTCGCTCTGCAAAGAAATAGAATTCTTCGTTCAAGAAATCATAGATAATGGTGTTTTTCATGGTTTTCACTCTGCCCGCCACATCTGGCCAACTGCATTTGCTCCATTTACCAAGCATATTGGCAGTCGAGTGGGAGTAGTTCAGGCAGCCCGGCATGAGGTGGGACTGATGGCAGCTGATGAGCCGGACCTGCAGGATCAGCAATTCATGCGGCAGGCGCTGCTGCTGGCGGAACGGGCGCAATCCCAGGGCGAGGTGCCGGTAGGTGCTGTGGTCGTATTGGAAGGCGACATCATCGGCGAAGGCTGGAACCGGCCCATCGCGCTGCATGACCCTACCGCCCACGCGGAGATCGTTGCATTGCGGGATGCCGCCTCCAGGATGGGTAACTATCGACTGCCGGGAACCACCCTGTATGTCACTCTTGAGCCCTGTCCCATGTGTGCCGGTGCCATTGTGCATGCCCGTGTCGGCCGGGTTGTGTTTGCCGCAGACGATCCCAAGGGTGGGGCCGCCGGGAGTGTCTTTGACCTGTTGCCGACAAATCATCGATTCAACCACAGTGTGACAGTGAAGGGGGGGGTGTTGCAGCAGCGTGCTACAGACCTGCTTAAAGATTTCTTCCGACAAAAAAGATTAAAACAACAAGGGGAGTAACAAGTATGAACCCCAAGCTTATAAGACTCAGCCTATGGATGGTTCTGCTTGCGATATTGGGGCCGTGTCGCGTAACAGCCGATCCATTGGCGGACTATGAACGCTGTATCTGGGAGCGGCTGCAGCATGCGGACGACGATATGCTCATCAGCGAGTTGAAGCAACTCTGTCTCAAAAGCCGGGACCCTCTTGAGCGGCGCACAGTCAGCGAAGGTGGAGCCCTGCCTCCCGTCACAGAACAGAGTATTTCGCTGGTTGAGAAACGCATCAGTGCAGAGAGAAAGACCCGTTCCAACCCCTTCGTGCTCTCGCCGCATAAACAGAACTATGTGTTGTTGGCATCCTATAACGACAAGCCGAATTATGTAGTTTACAACACCCCTCCCTCCGAATTCGATCGTGTGGAGATGAAGTTTCAACTCAGTTTCAAAATGCCGGTTGTGGAGGCTATGTTCGATAGTCGCGCGGATCTCTACGCCGCCTATACCAATCTTTCCTTCTGGCAGGCCTACAACAGGGATATCTCATCACCCTTTCGTGAAACAATGCATGAGCCAGAGTTGTTTTTGGTGATCCCCAATGATTGGTCGTTGTTCGGTTGGAGAAATGTGCTGCAACAGTATGGAGTGGTCCATCAGTCCAATGGCCAGGGCGGTTTTCTGTCCCGCAGTTGGAATCGCGCCTATGCCAACTTTCTCTTCGAGAGGGGTAATTTCCTGGTGGGCGTCAAGCCATGGTATCGCATACCCGAGGACAATGACGACAATCCGGATATCGACGATTTTCTCGGCAGGTATGAGTTGCGGGGTATCTACAAGCGAGAGAACCAGACCTTCAGCCTGATGCTGCGAAACCTGTTTGACGGTGACAACCGTGACACTGTGCAGCTTGATTGGAGCTTCCCCATTCATGGGCGATGGCGCGGCTATCTGCAATACTTCAACGGCTATGGTGAAAGCCTGATCGACTATAACGCCAAGAGTCACCGTCTCGGATTCGGCTTGCAACTGACCGATTGGTTATAGCGCCTCAGGGTTGATGGAGAGGGCGTGTGGTGGGTTCTGATCCGCCTGCCTAGCCAGTTCCATCTGCCGCAGTTGCCATTTCAGCAACTCATAGTAGGCGCGGATATTGTCCACGTAATTGACCGGTTCCTTGCCGCGGGCATAACCCCGTTTGAGACTGGAGTACCACTTCTTGAGACTCAGTTTCGGCAGGTGTTTCTTTACATCGGCCCATTTATCGGGGTCGTCACCCAAGTGTTCAGTCAGGATCCGCGCATCCTCCAGGTGACCGAAACCCACGTTGTAACCCGCCAGGGTCAACCATAAGCGATCGGGCTCGGTAATCCTTTCCGGCAGCAGTTTTTCGATAAAGCGCAGATATTTCGCTCCGCCGATGATGCTCTGTTCGGGATCGAGCCGGCTCTCGATTTTCATCTGCTTGGCGGTGGCCTGCGTAAGCATCATGATCCCTCTGACACCCGTGGGTGATTTTGCCTTCGGATTCCAGTGCGACTCCTGATAACCGATGGCGGCCAGCATGTGCCAATCGATAGCGGTTTCCTTTGCCGCCTCTTCGAAATAGACCTGATATTTCGGCAGTCGATCTTTTATATGCTTGACGAAGGTGCGCAGTTCGACGAAGTTGAGTCGGCCGACGTGTCCGTAGTGGCGCTCTATCAGTTGGGACAGGGTGCCGTCTTCCCGGATGCGGTTAAAAAACGCCTCCATCGCTTGAAACAGGCTGGCATCGTCCGCGTGGGCCATCGCCCATGCCAGGGGTTGCGGCTCGGTTAGATCGAAACCGATCTTCAGATAGGGCATGAATCGCCGGGTAACGGCAAATTCGTTGGAGTCTGCAATGGTGAAGTCGATTTTGTTCTCCTGCACCATCTGCATCAGTTCGGCGCTCTCCAGGTCGGTATGGCTGATCCATTGCAGATTCGGGTATGATTTCTTCAATCGCAGCAGCTCCTCCTCGTGACTGCTGCCTGCCAGGACATGCAGGTCCTGGCCGATCAGGTCTTCGACTTTTCGCGGACGCTTCTTGCCTGTGCGGTAGATCACCTGTTGGGTGATATCCTGGTAGGAGGGGCCAAAGCGGATTTCAGCTTCCCGCTCCGGGGTGACGGTCAACCCGGCGGCTGCCAGATGGGCGTTACCTTCGATCACCGTGGGAAGCAGATCATCGAAGTGCCCGGGAACAATGAAGTGGGCCTTGACCCCCAACTCCCGGGAAAAGAGTTGTACCAGCTCATATTCAAAACCGGTCAAACCTTCAGGGCCCTCATAAAAAGTGGTGCCGCTGTTGCGGGTAGCGACGATCAGCTCTCCGGAAGCCTTGATACGCTCCACCAGAGGGGGTGGGATGCTGCAACTGCCCAAGGAGATAACAAGGGCAAGCAGACATAGAGAGACCAGTGGGGTTCGTTGTCTTGGCAGCATCTATCTCAATAGCTGGTTATTACTTATTATTATGACTACCGGAATGATCCTTTACTCCATAGTTGGCGAATTATTATCACTGAATCGGCCGTTGAATGGGACATTTGGTACTTAACTCTAGCCCATTTAATATAGAATGAGGCAGTTTAAGCGAAGTATGAGTGTCTCTCGACAACCTATTTTGACTGCTGAGGCATTGATTATAGACAATTAACTGAATTTATAATCAGCAGACTCACAGCAACGGCCAGTTCCACCAGGCTTTATCTAGCCGCCAGTGAGCAACAACCCGATCAGGAGAGGTGCCGGAGTGGCCGAACGGGCCTGACTCGAAATCAGGTGATCCCTTTGGGGATCCGAGGGTTCGAATCCCTCCCTCTCCGCCAATTGAAAAGGGGCCTGCCAGGCCCCTTTTCAATTGGTGGTGAGCGAGGATTTGGTTTGAACACTTCGTTCGACCAGGCGCGCAGCGCCGCAGGACGCCGTAGCATAGCGAAGGCGCCCCGAAGGGGCGAGCCTGCGCAGCAGGTGAGTCAATCCCTCCTGTCAATTGGCATCCATGTACTGGAGTCCCTCAGCCCCTTTTCAATTGGTGGTGAGCGAGGATTTGGTTTGAACACTTCGTTCGACCAGGCGCGCAGCGCCGCAGGACGCCGTAGCATAGCGAA
>JBEVXH010000006.1:247616-286419 GCA_040506195.1 Candidatus Thiodiazotropha sp.
GGCGCCCCGAAGGGGCGAGCCTGCATATCCTTATCTCTCCGCCAATTAAAGACACTGCGTTATCGGTATCTGATAAGACAGCCACTCAAACAATGAATTGCCTCAAGTCGGTATTCGGCGGCATATGGGGCATCAAAGTTGTGTCAAATTGGCAATGGTATGTAAGTGGGTGCCGTATTGGTAAAGATCAATATCCTGTTTTCAGGCAGAGTCTACACTGATTATCAGCAGACTCTATTCATGGTTTGCTGCCCGAAGATGCGTTGTGCCATATCAAGCGGATTTCACACTGACCACTGCGACGATCCCCGATATGGATAGTCCGATACCGTTGTATTCGCGACATGGTACGGCGATCTTTTTCGTCCTGCTGGTCGCAGGCGGAATCATCATTGCGAGCATGTGGATCTATGCGCATTTACCGATCAACAAGGGAGGAAAACAGCGGAGAGTCGAGAGAAGAAGCGGTATCGACAGGCGTCATACCGTCATGCAATAGACTGCTCCTCTCTGAGCAATGATGAAAAGGCCTGGGCCGCGGGGGAGAGGGAACTGCCCTGCTTGGCGATGACCGCCAATTCGCGGGCGATGTTGAGTCCGCGTACTTCGATTTCGCTGACGCCTGCCAGGGTATCCACGCCCATGCGGCTGACAAAGGCCAGGTTGCCCGTGGTGGCCACCATGCGCAGGATGGCCGGTATGGAGCGCAGTTCCATCACCACGTTCATCTCAACGCCTGCGTCGCGCAGGGCCGCATCTATAATCTGGCGCACCGCCGTGTCAGCCTCGAAGCCGACAAAGGCGAGTCCGTCGAGGGCCTTGGCGTCAATCTCGCCCAGGCGCGCCAGGGGGTGCTCCCTGGGTGCGACCAACACGATCCGGTCGGTGATCAGCGGCCAGATCTGCAGCTCCCTGGCCTGTACAGGCAAAGTGACCAGCCCCAATTCCAGGCGGCCGCTGATGACATCCCCGGCCACTTCGATACTCCCCGCCTCTTTGAGTTGAAAACGGACCCCGGGATGTTCCTGCCGAAAGCGGGCGATCGCTGTCGGCAGTACGAAGGAGACCGCGGTTGCACCACCGCCGATGCGTACGGTGCCTCCCTCCAGGCCCTGGTGTGCCCTGACCTGTTCCCGCAGGTGGTCGAAACGGTTGACCAGGCTCCGCGCCTCGCGTTCCACCAAACGGCCAATCTCGGTCAATTGGGCGCCTTTGCGCCCTCGGGATAGCAGCTCGGCACCGAAAAACGCTTCCAGCTGCTGCAGGCGGCGGGAGAGGGCGGGCTGGGTGAGGCCGATACGGTCCGCCGCCTCGGTGATGGAACCGGTATCGGCCACAGCCAGGAGCGATCTCAGGCGTTGAAGATCCATAATCAGGAATAATAGCATGCAAAAATATTATGTTATATATGCGAACAATCCATTATACGTATGGATCAGCCTCTGCTATCTTCCTAATCCATACTCCGGTGAATACCGGAATCCCTTGATCGGGAGACTGCCATCGATGGCGGTTCCCCATAACTGAAGCGAGGTCATCAATGCTCGAAGCCTATCGCCGGCACGTCGAAGAACGCGCCAAACAGGGTATCCCACCGCTGCCGTTGGACGCGCAGCAGGTAGCCGATCTACTGGAGCTGCTGAAGAACCCAGCCGCCGGCGATGAGGAGACCCTGCTCGATCTCCTCACCAACCGGGTGCCGCCGGGGGTGGATGATGCCGCCTATGTGAAGGCAGGCTTCCTGGCTGCAGTGGCCAAGGGTGAGGTGGAGAGTCCCCTGGTGGACAAACGGAAGGCGGTGGAACTGCTCGGCACCATGCTGGGCGGCTATAACATCCAGCCCCTGGTCGACCTGATGGACGACAGCGAGCTTGGCGGGCTGGCCGCCGAGCAGCTTAAGTTCACCCTGCTGATGTTCGACGCCTTCCACGATGTGAAGGAGAAAGCCGATGCCGGAAACGCCAATGCCAAGGCGGTGATGGACTCCTGGGCCGACGCCGAGTGGTTCAAGCGCAAGCCCGACGTGCCTGCTGAGATCAAGCTGACCGTCTTCAAGGTCACCGGCGAGACCAACACTGATGATTTGTCGCCGGCTCAGGACGCCTGGTCACGTCCCGATATCCCACTGCACGCCCTGGCTATGCTGAAGAACGAGCGCGAGGGCATCATCCCGGACGACTCGGGCAATGTGGGGCCGATCTCGATCCTGGAGTCACTCAAGTCCAAGGGATTGCCCCTGGCCTATGTGGGTGACGTGGTGGGTACCGGTTCCTCGCGCAAGTCGGCCACCAACTCGGTGCTTTGGCACATGGGTGACGATATCCCCTTCGTACCCAACAAGCGTCAGGGCGGGGTGGTGCTGGGCGGCAAGATCGCCCCCATCTTCTTCAATACGGTCGAGGACTCCGGCGCCTTGCCTATCGAGTGTCCGGTGGAGAAGCTCGAGATGGGCGACGTCATCGTGATCAAGCCCTATAAGGGCAGAATCGAGGACGAATCGGGCGAGCTGCTCTCCGAGTTCGCGCTCAAGACCGAGGTGCTGCTCGATGAGGCGAAGGCCGGTGGCCGTATTCCCCTGATCATCGGTCGCTCGCTGACAGAACGGGCCCGCGAGGCCCTGGGCCTGGGGGCAACCGAAGCGTTCCGCCGTCCGGTCGATCCGCAAGACTCGGGCAAAGGCTTTACCCTGGCGCAGAAGATCGTCGGCAAGGCCTGCGGCGTGGAGGGAATCCGTCCCGGTACCTACTGCGAGCCGCGCATGAGCACCGTCGGCTCCCAGGACACCACAGGTCCCATGACCCGCGACGAGCTGAAGGAGCTGGCCTGTCTCGGCTTCAGCGCGGACCTGGTGATGCAGTCCTTCTGCCACACCGCAGCCTATCCCAAGCCGGTGGACATCAACACCCAGCACACCCTGCCCGGTTTCATCCAGAACCGGGGTGGTGTCTCCCTGCGGCCGGGCGACGGTATTATCCACTCCTGGCTCAACCGTATGCTGCTGCCCGACCAGGTGGGCACCGGCGGCGACTCCCACACCCGCTTCCCGCTGGGCATCTCATTTCCGGCCGGTTCCGGCCTGGTAGCCTTTGGCGCGGCGCTGGGGGTGATTCCGCTGGACATGCCCGAGTCGGTGCTGGTGAAGTTCACCGGTGAGATGCAGCCCGGTATCACCCTGCGCGATCTGGTTAACGCCATCCCCTACGCCGCGCTCCAGCGCGGTCTGTTGACGGTGGAGAAGAAGGGCAAAAAGAACATTTACAATGGCCGTATCCTGGAGATCCAGGGGCTGCCCGACCTGACCGTGGAGCAGGCTTTCGAGCTCTCCGACGCCTCTGCAGAGCGCTCCGCCGGCGGCTGCACCATTGAACTCTCAAAGGAATCGGTGGCTGAATATCTACGCTCCAACATCACCATGCTGCGCTGGATGATCGACAATGGTTACGAGGACGCCCGCACCCTGGAACGCCGTGCCCGGGCCATGGAGGAGTGGTTGGAGAACCCGGCCTTGATGCGCGCCGACGCCGATGCGGAGTATGCCGAGGTGATCGAGATCGACATGTCGCAGATCAAGGAGCCCCTCCTGGCATGCCCCAACGATCCGGATGATGTCAAGCCGCTTTCGGAAGTGCAGGGCACCAAGATCGACGAGGTCTTCATCGGTTCCTGCATGACCAATATCGGTCACTTCCGCGCTACCGCCAAGCTGCTGGAGGCCGCAGGCGAGACCATTCCGACCCGCCTCTGGCTGGCGCCACCCACCAAGATGGACGAGCAGCAACTGATGGAGGAGGGGATCTACAACGTCTACGCCGGCGCCGGCGCCCGCACCGAGATGCCCGGCTGCTCCCTCTGTATGGGCAACCAGGCGCGCATCGCCGCGGGTTCCACGGCGGTCTCCACCTCGACACGTAACTTCCCCAATCGTTTGGGTAAAGGAGCGGATGTCTTTCTGAGCTCTGCCGAGCTGGCTGCCGTGTCGGCCATCATGGGCAAGCTGCCGACGGTGGAAGAGTACATGGCTTACGCCACCAGGATCGATTCCATGGCGCCGGAGATCTACAAGTATCTCAACTTCGACAAGATGTCGGACTATGTGGAGTCGGCGGGTCGCGGCAAGGAGATCGCGGTCAAGCTGGCTGTCTGAATACGGCGGGTGTCAGGCGGCCCAGATATGGAGGTCTGCCTGACACATTAGCCTCGTCTTGCGCTTATCCGTAACCAGCCAAGCATCGATTTCGCAACAAATCCCGCCTGGTATGGGGGATCTCACGAATACGGTTCATGCCGCCAATGACTTGTGTATGGCATATGCGGTTATCTTGATAGCGCTGTGGGTGTCGGATTCGAACAGTTTTGATGTTGTTAAAACGATTGTCCACCAGATTAAACATGGCCTGATCATCTACCAGCAACCTATGTTTGCTGCTCCTTTGTTTGTTGGAGCAGTGGAATTGCAAGGTTGGATATCAATCCACGCTAGTGAAATAATGGTGCTATAACCCTGCGTTGAAAAAACAGATTACAATCTATTACAGGATCAGATCATGACAATAATCGGTACGCCCTTCTCATCTTCCGCAACAAAAATCCTGCTATGCGGCTCCGGAGAGCTGGGTAAAGAGGTTGTCATTGAATTGCAACGGCTCGGTTGTGAAGTGATTGCCTGTGATCGTTATGACAACGCGCCCGCAATGCAGGTGGCCGACCGGTCGTACACCTTTTCCATGCTCGATGGCGATGAGTTGCGCCGGGTGATTGAGTTGGAGAGGCCTAATTATATCGTACCTGAAATAGAGGCGATCTCCACCGACACCCTGGTTGAACTCGAGGCCGAAGGATTCAATGTGATTCCCACGGCAAACGCCGCACGACTAACCATGAACCGCGAAGGTATCCGCCGGCTTGCGGCGGAAGAGCTGGGTATCGCCACCTCCAACTATCGGTTTGTCGACAACCAAGAGGATTTTTTCAAAGCTGTTGCCGAGATCGGAATACCCTGCGTGGTAAAGCCCATCATGAGTTCATCAGGCAAGGGCCAGAGCACCATCAAGAGTGATGACGATATAGAGAGAAGCTGGACCTATGCGCAAGAGGGTGGCCGTACCGGTGCGGGGCGAGTCATTGTCGAAGGCTTTGTCGATTTCGATTATGAGATCACGCTGCTGACCATTCGTCACATCAACGGCACCAGTTTCTGCAAGCCTATAGGTCATCGCCAGGAGGATGGAGATTATCAGGAGTCGTGGCAGCCGCAACCGATGAGCGATGCCGCACTGGCTCATGCCAAAGAGATTGCCGAGAAGGTGACAGGCGCCCTGGGTGGTCGCGGTATCTTCGGCGTCGAGCTGTTCATCAAAGGTGACGAAGTCTACTTCAGCGAGGTATCTCCCCGCCCGCACGATACCGGCATGGTGACGATGATCTCCCAGGACCTGTCGCAATTCGCACTGCATACACGTGCGATTCTGGGCTTACCCATCCCTAATATCATGCAACATGGTCCTTCTGCATCAGCTGTAGTGTTGGTTGAGGGCAACTCTGAAAAGATACGCTTCGGTAACATCGATGTGGCGCTTGAATCTCCGGATACTCAGTTACGCCTGTTTGGAAAACCGGAGGTGAAAGGCAAACGCCGCATGGGCGTTGCGCTGGCACGCGGAAAGGATATTGAGAATGCCAGAGAAAAGGCTTTTATGGCGGCTTCCGCCATACACACTGAAGTTTAGGCGTAGCTGCGACTGCCTTGTTGATTGTCGCATCATTTTCTTCCTGCCTCATTCAGTAAGGAAACAACCGACTATATTCATTGAATAGAGTCGGCTGTTTACTTGTGGAAAGTATTAAGCCGAAGAGGCATGTGCCGCATTGATCCGAATATGGATATGCTGCTCAAATATTTATCTGGTCATGTTCATTACATGTCATCACAAATGTGCCCGGCTTTTTCCCGCTCCTCCACTGTCGGAGGCATATGGGGTTGAGGCATGCCGGCCATCATGTCCGTCATCATTTCACCGCATTTTCGCATCTCTTTCATTTTGGGGTCGTCATACATCTGCTTGCTGTACTTCATGGCGGTGCTCATTGCCTCATCACGCTTGCCGGCAGCGCATAAGGCCTTTATATCGGCCTCCATTTTTTTGCCTTTGGCCTCGAGTTCATTCAGTTGCGATTGATCGATTTTACTGAAACACTTTTGTGCCTCTTGAGCCTGCATCATTATCTGTTGCATCTGCTGTTCACTCATGCCGGGTGCGGCATGTGCTGTATGAAACAGCAGTGATAGTGCAGCCAATGTAAATGTTACCGACTGTTTAGTGTATGAAATCATTACATTCTCCATGTAAATATATGGTTGTTTGCATCAATGAAAATACTCTCAGGCGAGTAATCTAACCAGAGATATACCGATAATGGAAGCGATGGCTGTAGTGAAAAATTCACTCTAGGTGAGTGGAATGGGGTCTGCGGAAAGTGTTCGGGTTCAGAATACATCAAATGTCAAAAGGCTATCTGAGGTGCTCTGCAAGTACCCTGACATGTGTCGATGATGAACTCAGAAGAGCAGAAAAACTTGACACCGAAATAATATGTGTATATACACTATATATGTCGGAGAAAAAGTTAAATTGCGATATTGGAATGTGCCAGGGGATCGGCCAGACATGCGTTATGTTCAATCTGCGCAAGGCTTCCAGAGCTTTGACCCAGGTATACGATGAGGTCATGAAACCCAGCGGTTTATTGCCGACCCAGTTCACCCTGTTGGTTGTAACGCGGGGCATGGGGCCGGTTGCCATATCCAGGATGGCGGAGGTATTGGTAATGGATCGCACTACGCTGACACGTAACCTGAAGCCCCTTGAACGGGACGGGCTGGTGACGGTAAAACCCAGCCGGCACGACAAGCGGACGCGCGAGGTGAATCTGACAAGGAAAGGGATGAAGCAGCTGGAAATGGCTGTACCCCTATGGCGGGAGGCGCAACAGAGGATAAAAGCATCTCTGGGCGGCGAACGGCTTGATCGTTTGCTCGAGGATCTGACAGCTGTTGTGAGTAGTGCTGCAACTACATGAGGAGTTTCTCAAGTTAATTATGTGTGTATATACACATTATAAGGCAATTCCATGAGCTTGAGTAACGTTCAGCGCGAAAGTGAAATGATCCTGGTATCGCATATCGCAGCAGTTGCTGCATCCGGTCATTCAGAAAATCATGGATACCCCATGAGGGGGCCTTAATGAAGAAAATTGCAGATTAGACGAGCCATATGGAGATCAAGTCAATGACTACGAAAGATGAAAGAAGTGAAAAACGACCAACAGTATTGATTACCGGTGGTTCTAAAGGGATCGGATTTGAATTGGCGAAACAGTTCGCCATGCACGGCTACAATCTCGTGTTGGCGGCGCGCAGTGAGACCGATCTCAGGCAAGCGGCCGGACAATTGGAAAACGAATATGGGTGTGTTGTTACCATATACCCGTTTGATCTGACCACAGACGATAGTTCAACTGAGTTACATCGGCAAGTGATTGACAAGGGTATCCAGGTGGATGTGCTTGTCAACAACGCCGGGATGGGGGATGTGGGTCCCTTTGCCAAGAGTGATCTCGACCGGCAGCTCAATATGCTCAGGCTGAATATCGTTACACTGACATCGCTCACCAGGCTGTTTCTCCCCGCTATGATTGAACGTGGAAACGGGCGGGTTCTGAATGTCGCCTCACTGGCCGCCTATTATGCGGGTGGATCAAACTGGGCAAGCTATGTGGCTTCGAAGCACTATGTTCTGGCGTTCACCCGCGGTATGGCAAGAGAGCTTGCTGGGACGGGGGTTCAGGTGACAGCCTTATGCCCGGGAGCCACAACGACGTCGTTTGCCGGTCAGGCGGGTGCGAACAACATGCCGATCTATCGCTGGATGCCCAGGCTTACGCCGGCAAGGGTGGCGCTCGCCGGATATCGAGCCACCATGGCTGGGCGAACCACATCAGTGCCGGGGCTGCTCAACAAGGTGTTTGCCGTGCTCGGCGAGTTGCCGCCGCGATCGATTGCACAGTGGGTGTTTGACATTCTCAGCCGAACGCCATCGGCCACGGCAACAGAAACCAGAAGGGCCTTATGATCTATCTGTGGCCTGAGAGCATGGACCTTTCGATCATTTTCCAAGTAGTCAGGTAAATCACTATGCAATTATCCAGCTTGCCTCTGCTGATTGCCGTTCTTTTTGGATTTCTCTGGTTTCTTGTAAGTAGACTGTATCAGGCTGGGATACTTAACTCGGACCAACGGAATCAGGTGGCATTACTGATTGGCGTAATTTTGATGTGGGGTATGTTTATCGGTTACCAGTCGGGTGTTGGCCTGTTTGGCAGTGAAGCATTTTATAATCTGATGCCAGGGTATTGGATGCCCTATGTACCGGTTATTGTCGCGGTGAGCATGATGTTGTTGCTGGCGCCGCTCCGGGATGGCCTGAGAGTACTCGTGGATGAAACACCGGTCCATTGGTTGAGCGGGATACATATTCTTCGAATCCTTGCCCTGGGTACCTTGTTGAAGGCTTCGAATGATCTGTTTCCACAGATGTTTGCCTGGTTTGTGGGTGGTCCGGATCTTCTGTTCGGCGTCTCCGCCATCATCGTGACCCTGTTGGCCCGTTCAGGGCGGCTGAGTGATCGATTTATCCTCTTTTGGCATCTTGTCGGTGCGTTTGCAATCGTCTTGCCGGTAGCGGGATTGATGCACCTGTTTATGGTGGAACCCCTGTTTGCCGAGCTGTTCATGTTCCCCATGGTCATGGCGCCGGTGTTGATCGTGCCAACACTGGTTTTATTGAATCTGCTGGTAGCCTGGCGGTTCTACGAACAGGGAGCGTTGAAACAGTAACCATACGCCTGCGGTTTTTTTTGACGTTCTCAATTACAGTTGTGTAATCAATATTCATCAACAGTCACAGCTGATTCTTTTGCCATCCTTGGCTTTAGCGCCCTTAGCAAAGACATTGCAAGCTATCCCGTCTCAATGGACAACTCAGCGCACGTCTTTGTCGGGATTAGCTATGTTATCGGGAATAGTGGGCGGTCAGGACAGTTTTCTTAATCAGGTTCTGGTGCAGATAAAAACCGACCATTGCCGGTGACGCATCCTGATCAAGGGGTAGCTTATCGGTCTTCAGGGCATACAGGGTGGTGGTTGAAAGCGCTTGATGGATCTCCAATCATGGTGGTGATTAATCCATAATATCTGTATCCGGTTTGATCGTAGCTAAGCCTTGACTGCCGTACTATCCTAAGCAGATAGCTGTAGGGATAGCGGCATCCGGAGGAATAGTATGATTCAACTCACTATCAATGGTTCGAAACAAAGCCTCGATATCGATCCGGGAATGCCCCTGCTGTGGGCATTGCGTGATCATATGGGGCTGACGGGCACCAAGTTCGGTTGCGGGATTGCCCAGTGCGGGAGTTGCACCATCCACCTTGACGGCGAACCGGTACGTTCCTGTATCACGCCCGTATCGGAAGCGATGGGTAAAGAGATAACCACGATCGAGGGCTTGAAAAGCCCCGCCGGCAAGGCGGTACAGGCGGCCTGGCGCGAGCTCGAAGTGGTACAGTGCGGTTACTGCCAGTCGGGCCAGATCATGTCGGCCGCAGCCTTGCTCGAGCGAAAATCGAACCCCACCGACGCCGAAATCGATGATGCCATGCAGGGCAATCTCTGCCGTTGTGCGGCCTATGTGCGGATTCGTGCCGCCATCAAGGCGGCCGCTAATAAGTCAGTCTAGCCTGCCGGGAGGGAATCGAGATGAGGAGTGACTGGATAACCAATCTGAGTCGCCGCCGTTTCCTGGCGGCGGGTGTCGCCACCGCAGCCGGACTGACGCTGGGCATCATGCCGGTAACCCGTGCCGATATGCGCAGATCGGGGCCCGGTTTTGCCGGTTCGGCGCCTGCGGATCAAGCGGACTTTCAGCCCAACGCCTTTCTGCGCATCGGCAGTGACAACCAGGTCACCGTGATCTCCAAGCATCTTGAGATGGGACAGGGAACCTATACGGGACTGGCGACCCTGGTGGCGGAAGAACTGGATGCGGCCTGGGAACATGTCAGGGTGGAGGGCGCCCCGGCGGACGCCAAACGCTATCGCAATCTCTACTGGGGCGAAGTCCAGGGTACCGGCGGCAGCACCGCGATCGCCAACTCCTGGATGCAGATGCGCAAGGCGGGCGCCGCGGCTAGACATATGCTGGTGGAGGCCGCCGCCAAGCAGTGGCGGGTGAAAGCGGATGAGGTCCGGGTCGAGGCCGGTCAAATAACCCATGCCCGGAGCGGCCGCAGCGCCAGCTTTGGGGAGATGGCGGATGCCGCTGCAGAGCAGCCGGTGCCCCAGGAAGTGCTATTGAAGGAGCCTGATGAATTTCGCCTCATAGGCAAGCGCCTGCCTCGTAAGGACAGTGCGGAAAAGACAGATGGCAGCGCTCTCTTCACCATCGATGTGCAACTCCTCGAAATGTATACCGCCGTGGTGGCGCATCCTCCGCGCTTCGGCGCCAGGGTGCGCAGTTTCGACGACAAGGCGGCAAGGGCGGTCAAAGGCGTCAAGCAAGTGCTGCAGATCCCTTCCGGGATCGCCGTTGTGGGGGACGACTTCTGGAGTGCCAAGCAGGGCCGGGACGCATTGCATGTGGATTGGGACGAGAGCGAGGCGGTCAGGCAGAGCTCCAGCGAGATACTCGACAGCTACCGCGAGCTGGCAGATCAGCCCGGCGCGGTCGC
Organism: Candidatus Thiodiazotropha sp.; assembly: GCA_040506195.1. GTDB lineage: Bacteria > Pseudomonadota > Gammaproteobacteria > Chromatiales > Chromatiaceae > Thiodiazotropha. The sequence goes on from JBEVXH010000006.1 coordinate 258,402, forward strand.
CCGCAATGAGGGCGACAGCGAGGCGGCGATGGCCAGGGCGACGAAGGTCATCGAGGCCGAATACAGCGTACCTTTCCTGGCCCATGCGCCGATGGAACCGATGGACTGCGTGGTACGCATCGATGCCTCGGGTTGCGAGATCTGGAACGGCGAACAGATGAACACCGGCGATCAGATGGCGGTCGCCGGCCTGCTGGGACTGCGGCCGGAACAGGTACGCATTCATATGCTCTACGCCGGCGGTTCCTTTGGTCGGCGGGCCAACCCCAAGGCCGACTACGTGCTCGAGGCGGTGCACATCGCTAAGTCGATGCCGCCGGGGACGCCGGTCAAACTGATCTGGACCCGGGAAGACGATATGCGTGGCGGTTACTACCGGCCACTCTATCTCCATATGCTCAAGGCGGGACTGGATGCCGAAAACCGGCCTCTGGTATGGCAGCAGCGTATCGTGGGACAGTCTATTCTGGCGGGTACCCCGTTCGAGTCGGTGATGGTCAAGGACGGGATCGACCAGACTTCGGTAGAGGGTGCGGCAAATTTGCCGTACGCCCTGAAGCATATCCATATCGATCTCCATTCTCCGCAGTTGCAGGTGCCGGTACTCTGGTGGCGTTCGGTGGGTTCCACCCATACCGCCTTCGCGGTTGAGTGCTTTCTGGACGAGCTCGCAGCGGAGGCAGGCAAGGATCCGGTGGCCTTTCGACGCACCCTGCTGGCGGAACATCCGCGGCATCTGGGTGTACTGAACCTGGCGGTGGAGAAGGCGGGGTGGGACGAACCACTGGGCCGCGACCGTGGCCGGGGGGTGGCGGTGCACGAATCCTTCAACTCCTATGTGGCCCAGGTGGCGGAGGTCACGGTGCGCCGCGGGGTTATTTATGTGGACCGGGTGGTGATCGCGGTGGATTGCGGCGTTCCGGTCAACCCCGATGTCATCGAGGCACAGATGCAGGGCGGTATGGGCTATGGCCTGGCGGCCACTCTGGCCAGCGAGCTGACCTTCAAGGAGGGACGGGTCGAACAGTCCAACTTCCATGACTACCTGACCCTGCGCATCGATCAGATGCCCGAGGTTGAGGTCTATATCGTACCCTCCACCGAAGCGCCCACCGGGGTCGGCGAGCCGGCCACGCCGGTGATAGCGCCGGCCGTCGCCAATGCGGTATTTGCGGCGACGGGGCAACGTCTCAGACAACTGCCGCTCAGGCCCGCCTGACAGGTTTATGGTTCTTGCAGGGGTTGTGGTGCGGTTGTTTTCTGGTCCACACACGGGAGCATGGGAAGACAAAGCAAGGACCCGCAGTAACAGGCTAACCGCTACATCAGTATGTACTGATCATTATGTGATGGTGGTTTGACAGTACGGCATAAGCGTAGATGTCGATGGAGAAGAACTCTGCCAGTAACTTCATCCGTACCGTGGGAAGTCGAAAAGTTTACGATGGGTGTCCGGATCAGCCGCTTAACCTTGATTTAATTCCGAAAATCAATGCGGTTTATCTCCCAGACGATTTTTATCTTGATCATACAAACCGGTCAGGACCGCAACGCCGTCATCGTTGACACGCAGTTCGCCGAAATGCGCGTTGGAGTAAGTCTCCCATTCTCCTTCCTGAAAAAAGTAGGCGTCGCTGGCAAGCCGTACTGATTCTCCACGCTTTCGGAAACGGAGCAGGTGCTGGGTTTCTGTGAGTTGCTGCCCCTGGTAAAGGCTCACGAAGCTGGCTTCCCCTGTCGGGTCAAGATTCACAATGATATTTCCATCGTCAATCTGGTCTGTTCCTCAAAACCCGCTGCGACGATAATGACCAGTGTCGGCAGGAGGAGCGTGCTGAAAGCAATGAATGCGATCACCCGCGGGAACAGTATTCCCCGCATCCAGATGACGCCGCGGTATGAGCCGAACTCCCAGATGAGCAGGGCGAGGGCGTTCAGTACAAAAAGATAGCTGGCCAGGGTGGAATCCATCACTGTAGCGCCCAGCCATACCAGCGGGCCGAGCAGTTGCGATAATTGCCACCAGCCATCCGGTGGGTGCAGGACCTGTGTGTAGTACATGATGAGGGTCAGATTCAGGATGATCTGCAGCAGCATCCAGATCCCGTCTGCCGGCCAATGATTGCCCTAGGGAGGATCAGCAGCGCCCAGGTGAGAAACAGGCCATAGGTCAAGACACTATTTCTATTTCTCCATGCACTGCTCGATAACGATCCGGTTATAGGCCGCTGCGTATTCCGATGCGCGTTGAATGAGTTTCAGGTGGGTGTCGCCAAATACGGTATCGGTGGAGCCCTCCAGATAGCGGATACCACAGATACTCTTGGCCTTGGAGATCAATGCCGGTTCTATGCCGGGCAGAATGGTTGTACGGGAAGCCATGGCCATCAAGCGTTTGTCGCCTTTGCCCAGTGCCTCAGCCGCACTTTTGTTCGGGTTGGCGTCCTTTACCCACAACAGCGACTCAACCGCTTTTTTCTCTTCAGGTGAGAGTTGACTCATGTCGATACCCTCCACCTCCTGGCAAGCGGTGAATACGAGTGCAAGAAGTAGCAGCAATATGGTTGATTTCACCCGGTCTCCTCAGCTACGAGTTTTAACACGACAGGCTCCAGGCTCCATAGTATGACGCCGGTGACCGCGCCGTAAAGATGGGCGTCGACGATTACGCTTCCCGCGGCCAACGATTCACTGCCCGGCAACGGGCCTTGCCACTGTTCCCATATCAGCTTTAAGACGACAGAGACCAGGATCAGCAGCGAAACTGCGGGTTGCCCCTTCAGCTGGCTCAATATACCCCAACACAATAGTCCATGCAGCATACCGGAAAGGCCTCTATACCAGACGACTTCCGGGGAGAATAGCCAGAGCCCGGCGCTGGTACCCAGAATCAGTGGAAAAAGCAGGGTCAGGCAGCGTTGCGGCGGTTGTGTTTTCGGGAACAGGGCCAGGATGAGCCAGAAACCGGCCAGGTTCATGATCAGATGCCCCCAGCCAAGATGGGTCAGGTGGGCGCTGAAAATACGCCACAACTCACCATCGGCGATGTGGATGCGATGGTACTGTAGCTTGATTACGATGGTTTCCGGCAGTATGGCGATCAGCACACAGACAAAGCTGAAAATCACTGCACAGATATATCGCAAAAGGATGGGGCCGGCCTTCACCCCTGATCAACCTGCCGTTCCGCAAACCGGGCAGGCGGGATCGGCGGTGAGACGCAGGGTGCGCCACTCCATCTCAAGGGCATCCAATAGCAGCAGCCTGCCAGACAACGTCTTACCGGCCCCGGTCAGCTGCTTGATGGCTTCAATGGCCTGCAAACTGCCGATCACACCGACCAGCGGGGCGAGCACACCGTTTGCGGAACAGGTCTCATCCATCTCTCCCTCATCCGGATAGAGGCAGTGGTAGCACGGCCCTCCCGGCTCGCCGGTGAAGACACTGATCTGGCCCTCCATGCGAATCGCGGCGCCGGAGACCAGGGGTGTTCCCGTCTCGTAACAGGCCTTGTTGATGGCGAAACGGGTTGCGAAGTTGTCGGTGCCGTCGAGTACAAGGTCGGCCTTTTCTATCTGTTGCCTTAGGTCGGTTTCATCCAGTTGTTTGGGTACGCTCTCCACCCGGCATTCCGGATTCAGGGCCAGAAGGGATTCACGGGCCGAATCCACCTTCAATTCACCGATACGGGCAGTGGTATGCACGATTTGCCGTTGCAGATTGGTCAGATCGACCTGGTCGAAGTCTACCAGCACCAGGGTTCCCACACCCGCTGCGGCCAGATACATGGCGGCCGGGGAGCCGAGTCCGCCCAGGCCGACGATGAGTACCCGGGCATTGAGGAGTCTCTCCTGCCCTTCGATGCCGATTGAGGGAAGCATGATCTGTCGGCTGTAACGCAGCAATTGGTCATCGTTCATCGTGAATGGGTCCAGGCTCTAATGTGGCAGCTGAATAGTTACAGGGATATAGACCATCTGTCGAGTCCGAAAGTATCAAATCCGGACCGGTCAGAGGTATTTACGCCAATGCTCCGGGCGCTGATCCCGTAGCTTGTGATTCATGCGTTGATACCGGCCGGCGAAGATCATGCGGGTGCATTTGGAGTCGCTTCGGTTGCAACCCAGATTGACCCGTTCGGTCTCTTCCGTATAGTGATAGAGGGCGCGTTTGAGGCGATAGAGCAGGCGGTTGTCGATATGCAGGCCCATTGCCGTCAACCCTGTCTCTATCTGTTCCAGGGAGACCTCTATTAGCTGATAGCTGACATGTAGATGGGTTGCGGAGTAGGGAGTGGCATTCAGAATACCCTCCACATCCGCAAGCAGCAAAGCCGCAGTTGCAGCCTGATTGGGATCCGGGTGGAGTTCGGCAAAGTGAATGTCCCGGTTTTTCACTAAGTCGTGAGGGTTATCACCCATACTTGGCAATCCTAACTAATGCGCTGAAATAATCAAGCGGGCGGACTGGACGTCGCTATACCTCACAGCGTCTTACCCCCACCCTACGCCTAGTTACGAAAGAGATCCATATACAAGCGCTCATCGTCGCAGGTTCATGCCAATCATCTGGTCAGAGGATAGGGCCTGGCTCGTCGCGCCGTGTATCTAATCATTTCTATCATTTACCAATGAGATGGCTGAGCGTCAGGTACCAGTTGTGTCCATCCTTTTCGATACCCAATAACTGGGCTTCAGTGACTCGAGGGTGTCCGGAAAGGTCTGGATGGGTCGCTATGTGGGTGAAACCTGCGGATTGCAGCAGGTTTTGCACCGCATCCGCCTGTTGATAGCCATGCTCCAACAGGAGCCAGCCATTTGGATTCAGATAGCCGGCGCTGACCTGGCGAATGATGGTTCTGATGGCGTACAAACCATCACTACCCGAGACCAAAGCCTGCTCCGGTTCCCGTGGCAGATCCCCCTGGTGGAGATGCTGATCGCCGGTCTCGATGTAGGGGGGGTTGCTCACGATCAGGTCATAGGTTTCATCTGTCGGCAGTGCCTCGCACCAGTTGCCATGGAGGAAGGTGATCCCGTCAATCCCAAGCCGTTGGCTGTTCTCTCTGGCTTGCGCCAGCGCCTTGGCTGAAATATCGGTGGCAACCATCCCCGCATCCGGCAGTTCGCGCGCCAGCGCCAGGGCAATGGCGCCGCTACCGGTGCCGAGGTCAACAATCCTTGGCCGGGATATATGCTGGAGGTGATGGAGTGAGCGCTCCACCAGCAACTCCGTTTCTGGGCGGGGTATGAGAGTGTCGCGATTGACCTCCAGCGACAGGGACCAAAACTCCCGCGTTCCCGTAATGTAGGCGATCGGTTCATGAGACAGCCGCCGTTCCACCAGCTTCGTGTATTGTTGATACTGATCGGAGGAAAGTTCCAATTCCGGCCAGGCATACAGATAGCTGCGCGGTTTATCGAGGATGTGGCATAACAGCAGGGTTGCCTCCAGCTCGGGATTTGTATCGGGAAGTATGCTGAGGGCCTGTTGTGCCGATTGCAGGGCCTGCTGCAGGGTAGTCATGGCGTGTCCCGGCCCGGCCGTTTCAGGCTTCGCCCATGGCGGCCAGGGCCTCCACCTGCTGTTCGCGCAGCAGGGGTTCTATGACCTGGTCCAGGGATCCGCTCATCACCTCATCCAGCTTGTATAGGGTCAGATTGATTCGGTGGTCTGTGAGTCGGTTCTGAGGGAAGTTGTAGGTACGGATGCGTTCCGAGCGGTCGCCGCTGCCAACCTGTAGTTTACGCGAGCTGGCCTGCTCGTTGGCGATCTTTTCCTGGGCCTGGGAGAGCAGCTTCGCCTGCAGCAGTGACATGGCCCTGGCCTTGTTCTTGTGCTGGGAGCGTTCATCCTGACACTCCACCACGATGCCACTGGGCAGGTGGGTCAGGCGTACCGCCGAGTCGGTCTTGTTGACATGCTGCCCGCCGGCGCCGGAGGCGCGAAAGGTGTCGATGCGCAGGTCGCTGCTGTTGATATCCACATCGTCAACCTCCTCTGCCTCGGGCAGGATCGCTACGGTACAGGCGGAGGTGTGAATGCGTCCCTGGGATTCCGTCTCCGGAACCCGCTGCACGCGATGGGTCCCCGATTCGAATTTCAGGCGGGAGTAGACGGCATTGCCGCTGATACGGCATACCACCTCCTTGTAGCCGCCATGTTCGCCCGGACTCTCACTGATGGTTTCGGTCTGCCACTGCTGGGTCTCCGCATAGCGCAGATACATGCGGTAGAGGTCGCTGGCAAACAACGCCGCCTCGGCGCCGCCGGTACCGGCGCGGACCTCGAGAAAAACATTGCGCTGATCGTTCGGATCGGCAGGTATCAGAAGCAGTTGCAGTTCCGGCTCAAGGCGCTCCTTGGTCTCCTGTGCCGCTGCCAGTTCCTCCTTGGCGAGTGGCGCCATTTCAGGGTCGTCCATCATCTCCTGGGCGGCCGCTACATCCCCTTCCGCATCCACGTAGCCTTTATAGGCCTCAACCACCGGCTCCAATTGGGCATACTCCCGCCCCAGATCGCGAAACTGATTCTGATCGCTCTGGATTTCCGGATCGGCGAGGAGTGCGGTGATCTCTTCGAAGCGCTCTGCGATCCGGTCCAACTTGCCGCGCAGTGAAGGCTTCATGATTTGTTTTCTGATTTATTGAGCTGAAAAAGCGTATTGGCCGCTTCGAGCAACTCCACCTGTCCATTGAATCCGGCCTGACGCATCTGGGCGCTGGGGTTGTGTAATAATTTGTTGGTGAGGGTGTGCGCCATGAATTGCATCGCCTCCTCGGGAGACTTGCCCTTGGCAAGCTGTTGCAGGGCCTTCTGCATCACTTCATCCCGCAGCCGTTCGGCATAGCTGCGATAATCCTGTATCAAGCCCACGGCATCCAGAGAGCGCAGCCACCCCATATATTCCCCAACATAGTGATCGATGATCTCTTCCGCCTGTTCGGCTGCTTCCTCTCTGGAACGCATATTCTCCTGGATCACCTCGTCAAGATCATCCACCGTGTAGAGATAGATATCACTCAGATCCGCCACTTCCGGCTCGATATCCCGCGGCACGGCGATATCGACCATGAAGATCGGGCTGTGCCTGCGCTCCTTTAGGGCGCTTTCGACGCTGCCCTTTCCCAGCACCGGCAGGGGACTGGCGGTGGAGGAGATCACGATATCCGCCTCGGCCAGGTGTCTGCTCAATTCGGTCAGGGCAATGGCATAGCCGTCGAACTGTGCCGCCAGGTTGTGTGCCCTCTCCACGGTGCGGTTGGCGACGATGATACGCCCGATTCCATGCTGATTGAGATGGCGGGCGGCCAGTTCGATAGTCTCGCCCGCGCCGATCAGCAGGGCTGTCTGTTGCGACAGATCGCTGAATATCTGTTTGGCCAGGCTGACCGCTGCAAACGCCACCGATACCGGGCTGTTGCCGATCGCGGTATCGGTACGGATCTGTTTCGCGGCGGAGAAGGCGTGCTGGAAGAGTTTGAACAGCATTTTCCCGGTGGTTCCGGCATCCGTGGCGGTCTGGAAAGCGGCCTTGACCTGTCCCAGGATCTGCGGTTCACCCAGTACCAGTGAATCCAGGCCACAGGATACCCGTAGCAGGTGTTTGACGGCATCCAGCCCGAAATGGCTGTAGAGATAAGGGGAGACTCGATCCTCGCCGATGCCGTGAAAGCGGCTGATCCAATCAGCCAAAGGCTCATGGTCCTTCTGATTGATGGAGCAGTAGACCTCGGTACGATTGCAGGTGGAGAGTATGACTGTCTCCTCGACCGCCGGATTTTCCTGCAGGCTGCGCAGGGCGCCGACGATTATGTCGGGACCAAAGGTCACCTTCTCGCGGATGTCCACGGGGGCGGTTTTGTGATTGAGTCCTAGTGCAATTATCGACATTCGATACTGGGGGTAACTTCTAAGCGAGGGGAAATTTTGTTATATCAAAGAGTTGAATTCAAGTTTAATCCACTTTGGGGTAACCTGCAGTCAATGGCGCAAGGGGATGCGGACAGTCTGCCTTTAAGCGTATTTTAATATTTAATGTCCATGATTGACGATAGTCCTAATAAGTAAAAGTGATAATAAAGGATGATATTTAAGGTTAACCCCGATTGCTAAACGACCGGGTTCTCTGTTATTAATGTGCCTACAATAAAAAAATCGCTGAATAAGAAATACCTAATTCAATAATATTTAGGGCGGATCTATCCCACAAAACCGTCCATTACAGGAGGATCACTATGCAGGTGCAAAAGTTCGTGTCCACGGCAATCACCGGCGGTTTGCTATTTTCCAGCATTGCCATAGCGGGGGTGGCTAAAGATCTGCCGTTGCCCAGTGGCACGCCGGACGCCAACGCCATTGCGGATCAGGTCTATTTCGTCAATCATTTCTACTCCCTGAAGAATTTTGGCATCACCAACAACAACAAGGATCCCAAGCGGAGTAACCGGGCAATTCCCGGCAAGATCACGGTCATCGTCAATAAATCGGCCGGCAGCAAGCCGACCACCATCACCGTAGAGCGCTATCTGAATAACGAATACGGCGATGGCTCCACCAACGCGCAGGACATCGCTATCTTTCGCTCCGGTAAGCTGAAAGGCACCGGCATGCTGATCACTGACTATGTCGATGACAGCAAGAGCCAGTCCTACTCCATCTGGTTGCCGGCGCTTCGCAAGATACGCCGTTTTGCGGAACCGGCCCACGACGATGCCTGGGGCGGCACCGACTTCACTTTCGGTGACGTGACCCTGCGCAAGCCCAAGGACGAGACCCATGAGCTGTTGGGTACTGAAACCTTCAATGATTGTCTTGGCGCCATCGATAAGGCGGAATCGAAGAACAAGTATCTGCCCAACCCGCCCGACGCGGCCTGTGACCACAAGGGTAAAGAGGTCTACAAGCTGAAGAGTACCACCAAGCGCGAGAACTGGTGGTACGACCATCGTGTGAGCTATGTCGATACCAAGACTTTTGCCGACTATCGAACCGAATATTTCAAAGGGGATGAGAAGGTTAAAGTAATCGATCGTGACTGGAGATCTCTAGATACTGATGATCCACGTGCCCAATTCTGGGGTTATTGGTACGGTAAGACCTTTTCAACAGGTCATGAAACCTGGGCAGTGATCCCCAAGGAGATCGTACAGTATGACCAGGGATGGCAGCCCGATTTTTGGTCAGAGAAGACCTTGAGAAAAATAAAACGCTAAACATAAAACGGATGCACCCGCTGTGCGGGCGCATCCAGCAAAAACCGGCTTGCCTGGAATTGGCGGCCATACACATCATCGAATCCGGCAAAGAGTAGCAGCAAGGGCTGCCGGCTATCGTTGAACCCGGGAGGAACCATTCATGTTCAAACGCTGTAAGTTGCATCAATCGATCCTGCTTGCCTTGATTCTACCCAGTATCGCCATGGCTGAAGTCGAGATCACTGGTTATCTGAAAAACGAAACATCCGTCTTTACACGCGATGGCCAAGTGACCGGCGAGGCGGATACGATGGTCGATGAGAGAGGTCACGACAAGGGGGATTTGCTGAAATTCGAAAACTCCGCCCGAATTTTCATGAATGGTTACCTGGGTGAAGAGAGTAGCTGGCATGCCGATCTGAACTTCATCTATGACTCCGAAGGGGTCAATGACACCTACAAGGGGCATGAGCTTTATACCCAACACGACTATGTAAGAGAACTCTATGTGGATACTTCTCTGTACGGCTGGGATCTGCGTTTGGGCAAACAGCAGGTCGTTTGGGGTACGGCCGACGGCATCAAACTGCTGGATATCATCAACCCCACCGATTTCCGCGAACTCAACCAGAATGCCATGGAGGACTCGCGGATTCCGATCTGGATGATCAATGCGGAACGCAACATAGGCGATAACAGTAACGTTCAGCTGATTGTCTCACAGGTTGAGGAGAACAAGATTCCCGGTCTCAATCCCGACGGCGATGCGGGTCATCCCTTCCTGATGAAGGGGGTCGAGACGATCAGCGGTCAGGTGAACGGTTTTTTCAACATTGCACCGGCGCTGAGTAATGTGGCTGCCACGTTCAACGGCGCCGCGATGGGCGGTGGCTTTACCGGCGGCATGATGCTGCCCGTGGGTTTGAACCTGTTCGCCGGCCTGACCGTAGACGGTTTTGCCGGTAACTTCTGGGATGCGGTAACCACACCGGGGTTGTTGAATCCAACGGTTCCCACCGACCCGGTAGCTGCGCCCGGTTGGTTCCTGTTGAATGCCTTTACCCAGTTCGGCTTCACCGGCCAGCCCGGTTTTCCCGCAGGTCTCAACGATCCTAACGGTAACTTCGGCGCCACAAATCTGATGCCGATTACCGCTTTCAACGCCCCGCCGACGCCGGCGGATGTGACCTGGCAGCCGGGGGAGGCGAGCTCAGCCTTCGAATTCATGTCGAATGCAACCTTCGCCACATTCAACACTTTCACCAGCTTCAGTCCGACCGGCCTGACCGGCACAACCAGCGAGTGGGTGCGTGACTATCCGGATGACAGTGACGTGAATGCCGGTTTCCGCTTTCGCAACTCTACCGATGGCGGCCTCAACTGGTCCTTCAACTACTTCCACCACTATGGCGCCAATCCGGATCTCGATCTCAGTTGGCGGAATGCAGCCGGGGATGAGTTGACCGTGCAGCGTGCACCGACCCTGTTTTTCGATACCAACGGTACACCCGGTCCGCAGCAGAACGATACCTTTATCCCCGATGTGGCTAACAGTTTGACACGGGACCAGGCCAGGGCAAACTGGGATATGGGTAATGCCACCACGATTCTGGTCCACGATGGTACCGGCTCCACCTACTATGGCGCGTTGGATCCAAGCGCCGTGCTGCCGGCATTGGCTGACGGCAGTCCTTTCAATGAACCGCCGGCGATGGGGGCAGGTGCGCCGATCTTGCGCTTTACCGAGACACTGCACCGGGTCAACAGCGTGGGCGCCTCCTTCGACTACGCCCTCGATATGGGCGATATCCCGCTGGTGCTCAGGGGTGAGTTCCTCTATGACGAGGGTGACAAGCAACCGGTCATCGATAAGTTTCTGCTCTCAATCGGTGATCTGACCAATGCCCTGAAGATGGAGGACGCCGACTACTTCAAGTATGTTCTGGGCGCGGATATCACGGTCGCAACCAACCTGCTCGTCAGCGGTCAGTTCATCCAGTTCCGCAATCTCGATTTTGTGGATGAGAAAGATACCTGTATGACCCAGACCGGCGCGATGGTGGATTGCAGCCGCTATACCGCGGATTTCCCCACCATGAGCCTCAGCAATGGCCTGATGAAAGGGTATGAGGACAAGGAGTTCTACTCGCTCTTTTTCTCCAAGCCCTTCGGCGATTCCCAGGAACACCGCTGGAACAATATCTTTATCTACGAAGAGGGCGGCGGCAAATGGAATCGTCTCGATATCGAGTACACCTTTACCGACACCATTCTCGGCTCTGTGGAGTGGAACAACTACTGGGGTGATGAAAATACCACCTTCGGTCAGTTCGAGAACAGCTCCAACTTCCAGGTCGGTCTGAAGTGGATATTCGAGTAACGCCAAAAACCACCGACCAAAGTCGAGCATCTTAACTAAGCGAGGATGTCCGGTGAGATACCGGGCATCCCTCATCAAACAGCGCTTTTACGGGGATTGAGCCATGAGTGGTTCTGAGTCAACCAATGGATCAGGAAATCGATGGGCTGAGGGTTATGCGGACTTTGTCATCAAATTTCGCTGGCCGTTGATGCTGATTTTGCTGGTGGTCACCATCGTGGCCGCCCTGCAGATCAAACATCTGGATATGCGCAACGATCCGGATACGCTGCTGCCTCCAAGCAATCGCTACGTCGCGACCAACCTGTATGCCGAATACAATTTCGGTATGGGTAATCTGATGGTCTTTACCCTGCGCATAAAAGATGGGGATGTGTACAAGGGGTGGTTCATCAACAAGGTCCAGGAGATACACAATCGGCTGGTCTCCCTGGAGAAGGCGCGGGAATCGAATTTTATCGATATCGCAGCGAAGAAAATAAAGTATATGGGGGCGGATGAGAACGGCCTGGTGTTTAAGCGCCTGATACCGACGGAAGGGATCAGCAGTGATCCGGGTATCGAGGAACGGCAGCTGGAGTTTCTCAAAGAGGGCATCGAGGCTAACCCCGTTATCGGCCCGATGTTGGTCGGATTTGAGGATGCCGAAGGGAATAAATGTGAATTTCAGGAGAAGGACGAGAAAAACTGTACTGCCAAGTCGCTCTATATCATCGGCGATTATACCGATGAGGTAAAAGAGATCTACCTGCCCTGGGTAAGGGAGGTCAGGGCGATGATGGATGAGTATAGTCAGGATGACCGTTTCGAACTGCTGGTGGCGGGTGAGCCCTACTTCCTGGCTTGGATGCTGGCGGATCTGGTCAACAAGTGGTGGTTGTTCGTCATCTCATTCGCCATCGTGATTGCCGCGCTCTGGTTTGAGTTCCGCAACTGGCGGGGTTCCCTGTTTCCGATCATCGGTGTCAGTGCAACGATCGTGCTGACATTGGGATTGATGGGATTCTCCGCTTTCAAATTGACCACCATGATGGTGTTGACGCCGATGCTGTTGCTGGCAATCGGTATCGGTCACTCGGTCCAGGTGACCCGGCGCTTCATGCAGGAGCAGGCTGATTCGGGTGATTGTGAATCGGCCGCCAGGGTTGCGATCTCCCATACCATTGTCCCGGCCACGCTTTCGATCGTAACCGATATGGTCGGCTTTGCGACCCTCGCTACAGTGGATATCTCATTCTACAAGGCATACGCCTACTTCGGCATGTTCGGCATGCTGACCCTGCTGTTTACCACTACCACTCTGATCCCGTTGCTGATGATGACCTTTCCCTGCAGCCGGACGGATATGGGCGAAGGGCATGAGCAATCGTGGGAGAGCAAAGTGGGCGGGGTGATCACCGGTATGTTGAATGGTCCCGGCAAGGTGATTCCGATCCTCTTTGTAATCGTAATATTCGCCTGGTCAATCTACTATACCGAAATCGGCCGGGGTATTTCGGGCCTGATGGCCGGTGAGGCCGGCAGAGCCGACCCGGAGGTGGCTCGCATACAGGACGAGTTCGATATCATGCCGGGGGTTGAAAAGGGCATCAATTACTCCCGTGCGGCGTTCAAGGAGAAATCGATCACCATCCAGCATATCGAACGGTTGAATACGATCATGCCCGGAGTTATATCGGTATCGATCCCGGTGCGTGGCAAGGAACCCGTTGCCGAGCTATGCGTGGATAGCTACTTTTCTGAAGATATCTACGATATCGAGGATCCGTTGGAGAAGGCTGCCGCCTGTGAAAAGGCGAAGGCTGATTTGGGCTGTTGGGATCCCGACCCATGTGGTGCCCAGGGTATCTTCAACGAGGCTGATGTGCTTGCCGACATCGAGGCTATGGAGGAGTGGATGCGCGCCCATCCGTTTATCGGCTTCACCGGCTCCTATGCGCAATATATCCGCTTGGTGAATATGCTGCTGACGGCGGAACCGGGTGAGCAACCGGATATCGGCGATCTCTATATCCCCACTTCCAAGAAACTGCGTTCCATCGATCCCGACGATGACAGGGGCGGTGACGATATCGTGCAGCTCTACAACGGCCTGCTTGAAACCATGACCGAGGAGGGCGACATGGACTCCTTCGTCATGAAGAACTGGAATGAAGGGGTAGTGATGGGATTCATCAACACCATGGATCCGGTGGAGGCCCATGTGGTTACCATGGATATCCAACAATATATCGAGGAACACAAGAACGATCCCGGTTTCAGCAAAGTCAACTTCGGTCTGCGCTCCGGTCCGGTCGAAGACCTTTCCGGTGACAGCAACGAGCTGTCTGTGGATGGCGCGGACTATGTCAGGCCCGGTGTGGGTGGTTTCCTTGGCGCCACCGAGGCCACCCGCGAGGTGGCGGTGGACAACTGGCTCACCGGGCCTCTGCTGACTGCAGCGGCTGTATTTCTCATCGCCGCATTGATATTCCGCTCCGTTGTTGTCTCGATAATCCTCATGGTGCTGCTGTTCATCACCTTGTTTGCCCAGTACGGTCTCGGCGGTTACATGACCAGTATCCAGAACTGGTCGGGCAATCTGGCATTCCATCTCCAGGTGGCGCTGAGCATCGCCATGGGACTTGGTATCGACTACGGCATCTATATGATGTCGAGGCTTAAAGAGGAGATGGCGGCAACCGCGGGGGATTGGCAGCAGTCATTGGTCAATACCTTGAATACCACCGGCTCGGCGGTGATCATTTCCGTGATCGTGCTACTCGGTTGTTTCATACCTTTGCTGAATACCGACCTTGCCAACACCTGGGGCTTGGGGGTCTATATCAGCCAGGCCTTGTTGATCGATGTGGTCACGGCCCTTACGATCCTGCCGATGTTGGTTGCGTGGCTGAAGCCCAAATTTGTTTTCGGTAGATATAAAAACTAAAAAAGAACCACTGTTCTGAATTGCTTATTCAGCACAGGCTGCAGCCGGCGTTTAACGCCGGCTTTTTTATTGGCATGACTGAGAAATGTGTTGTAGCAGCTATGTCTTTACTGTTGATTTGCGGCCATTCGACAGAGATTCCACAAGGGCGGTATAAGATGTATTCAACTGAGAAAACAATCCCGCTGCATTCGAGCTATCCATGTCGCTTGTAATGTGTTCCAAGGCATTACAGTGCGCAACGACATCATCAGCGCCGATGGCGGCGCTGCTTGAAGCCAGGCTATGCGCTGCGCGTTTCAACCTATCCGTGTCAGCCTGTTGAATGGCTTCAGCGACGATATCCAGCAGATCGGAGGATGTTTCAAGATATATATCAATAATTCGTTGTGGAATATCATGGTTTTGCCCATGTTGCAGTATGCTGATGTCATCGAGAATCTCACGGTTCCGTGCCTCTCGATGATCTGCGGAAGCCGGTTTTTCACCAAGCAAACCTTTCTGTTCATCAAGTTTCGAGGATGTCAGGGTGGCATCATCCGGTGATAACCATTTTTTCAGAATATGCTGCAGTTTGTCGTGCGTCACGGGTTTGCCGATGTAATCGTCCATCCCCGCGGCCAGACACTTCTGCTGGTCGCCGTCCATAACATTGGCGGTTAATGCAATGATCGTTATGTGTTCGGATTCATCCTCTTTTTTACGAATGATCCTGGTGGTTTCATAGCCATCCAATTCCGGCATCTGAATGTCCATAAGGATCATATCGTAATGGTTATTGCTGAGTAGCTCCAGGGCTTCCCGGCCGTTGTTCGCGAGTGTCACCTTGCAACAAAACAGTTGCAGCATTTCATCGATGACGGCTTGGTTCACCAGATTATCTTCCGCCACCAGTATCCTGGATTCCCTCTCGGGACTGAATGTTGGCGCAGGGTCGATTATTGGTGTTGTCTCAAGTCGTACATCCTGCTGTTGCTGAGTCTTGGATTGATTCGTCAATAGCCTGATTGTGCTGTCGAGTTCTGCCAGGCGGACCGGTTTGACCAGGTAAGAGTCGATGCTGTCGCCAGGAACCGGTGTGATGCTGGCGGTCGGTATCTGAGATGTCAGCATTATGATTGATGGTGTATTGAAGGCGGGATCTAGCCTGATTGACTTGCCCAGGTCATGTCCGTCCATGTCTGAGAGAAACCGGTCTGTTATAACGGCATGAAAAAAACCGCCTGCTGAGGCTGTTTGTTTGAGCTGTTGAATGGCCTCCGCACCGTTAAACTCCAGAGTGACACGGTAGTCGAGGTCCTTTAAGGATTGGTAAAGTACTTCAGCTATACGACGGTTGTTGCCAACCAGAAGAATTCGTCGTTGACTAATCCTGCCATCTTTCTTCGGTTGCCTTGCTTTACTCTCTTCATGCAGGCTGAGGCGAGCGGTAAACCAAAACATTGATCCCTTGTCCGGTTCGGATTCGAGTCCAATCTCACCGTGCATGAGTTCGACCAATTTTTTAGATATCGCCAACCCCAGGCCGGTACCGCCAAAACGGCGGCTAGTGGAGCCATCCGCCTGTGAAAAGACATCGAATATATGCTTTTTCATCTCCGAGGAGATGCCGATGCCGCTGTCAGCAACCTCAAACCTTATCGTTAAGTCGGAAGTTGACTTCGCCCATGGCAGGACGCGAACGATTACTTCACCTTCATGTGTAAATTTGACCGCATTTCCAATCAGGTTGACCAAAATCTGTCTGATGCGCTGTTCGTCACCGAGCAAAGCGTGTGGTATGGAGGGCGGGCAGTAGCTGATCAATTCCAATCTTTTTTCACGCGCCTGTCCACCAAGTAGTTGCACGACCTCCTCTAGAAGATTGTGAAGATTGAAGATATTTTCAACCAGCTCTGCCTTGCCGGCCTCGATTTTTGAGAAATCCAGAATATCGTTGATGATCGTCAGCAATGAACGACCTGCGCTATGCGCGGTGTTTGCGAAGCGTCGCTGCCGTTCATTCAAATCTGTGTTCAATAGCAGTTCGGTCATGCCGAGTACACCATTCATGGGGGTGCGGATCTCATGGCTCATGGTGGCGAGAAACTGTGATTTCGCCTGGTTAGCCGTCTCCGCGCCCTCCTTCGCGGACTGCAACTCGAGCAGTGTGGCTGCCAGCTTCTGGTCGCGGTTCTGAATCTGCTCTAGCATGGTGTTGAATCCGTCGGTCAATATTCCCAATTCATCCGGACTGACCGATTTCACACGCAGGCTGTAGTCGCCCTGCCGGGTGACGTTATCCATGGTGGATGTGAGAATGTTGATCGGTTTTGTAATCAGGCGTTGCAGGCGCAGTGCCAGCAGATAGGCGAGGAAGAAAGCGAGAACCAATACGACTGTTGCAATGACGATCTGTCGCTGCAGACTGGCATGGAGTTGGGTCAGGTCCTGTTTGACGCCAATGTAACCGAGTGTTTTCTTGCTGAATCTTATTTCATGGTTGACTTCGAGATAATCAGGGTGAAACTGGAAACGGGTCAATTCATCCTGCATGGCCCCTGATCTGCTGGACCGAACGTCATGATCTTTTTCCAATTCGGGAATGAGTGACTGGTGTTGCGGGTGGTTGCTTTTGTAGGCGGCGAATAGTGAACCTTTCTCATCCGTGATATAGGCATGGATGATGGTTTTTTCCTCACTCAGGGCTAACAGGATCTCTTCAGCTGTTTTCGGGTCGTTGAATATCAGGGTGGCGGTCGTATCGACACCCAGCACACGAGTCAGGGCGGAGGCTGATTCGACCATTGAGTCACGTTTGGCCACCATTTCCGAGGTGACGAATGCGACCGATGTCAAAGTCAGTGCGGCAACACTGGTGATCAATGCGATGGCGATGACCTTTGCCCGGATCGGCCACCGTTTGAAGTCGAGTCCGATCACTGCTTTGCATCCTCTTGTGACGGCCTGACGCGGGTTGCCAGTCTAAGCAGTTTTGAACTGACCTTCAATTGCCCTTGATCCAGTGCATCCAGATTCACGACCAGTTTAATCTTACGTGCTTTTTTTAACAAAACAATAGAGCCACCGACGGGAATGAAATCGGGATGGTCGCTGACGGTGAGTACCGATTGAGTAGCAAGTTGTTGAATGAGTTCAGCGGGATAACCGGCAGCCGGCTGATGGATAAAGAGTATGTTACAGTCAGAAAGTTGTTGTTCGTCTACCGTTTCCACGACCCGCAGTTCCTTGCCATTGATCGTCTCGTCTTTTGTGATCTCTTTCATGCGATCGTTTAGCCGGCTGGAACCGAGTAGGCAATAGTTGATGGAACTGATCTTGCTTTGAAAAGTGTTGTCCGGCCAAGTGATATAGTTTGCGAAGTTATAGAGAAAAAGTGCCTTCAATCGGTCTTCGTCCACCTGTTCTGAGTTTGCGGAACCTAGCGGCAGACACAAAAGCAGGATTGCCACGGCAAATGGCATGATCGAGTGCCATTTGCCTGTTACGCTGATTGAAGTGGCCGGTATCGACATGGTGTCAGAATTTCCACTCCAGCTGCAGCAGTGCACTGCGTTCGACCTGGGTCGACTTCAATCCGATAGGGCCGGCAAATCCGGAAAACTCTATAAATTCAGGGTGTTCATCATCCAGTAGATTCTGTAGGGAGAGCGCAACCTCCAGAGAGGGGCTTGGTCGCCATCCCAATCTCATATCAAGGCGGGTATAGCCCGTTATGTCCGAATTGGGGATCTTGTCGACATAATAGAGGCTGGTATCAAATTCTATTTGATGCGGGAGATCGAGTTGAGAGCGTAGTTGAGTCTGATGTTCGGGAGTGATGTCGGTTGTTTCGGCGGAGGTGGTGTCGTTGCTGGTGCTGTCGTTCTGCAGGTCTACTTTGAGCCAGGCATGGGACATCTTTATTTGCCAATGGTCTGTGACGGACCAGTTGGCGACCAGTTCCAGGCCGTAACTCTTTCCGCTCATCCTGTTGTCGAGTGTGATGAGGGTGCTGCCGGGAAAGGATGGAGGAAGTGTTTCAAATGTAGTCAGGTCATCATATTCGTCATAGAAGGAGGCAATATCAAATGAGAGGTTAGGAATCGCTTGTGTTCGGTAGCCAAATTCGTAAGCCAATAATTTTTCCGCATCGAATTCTCTGTTACCGGATACGAAGATGGGACCGATTTGGACATTCATGTCCGTCTCGATACGCGAAGGTGTGCGTACCGCCCGAGACACGGCAGCCCAGTAGGTACTGAATTCGTCCGGTGTCCAGATCATTCTGATATTGGGCTGAAGTTCGCTGCCGGTATAATCGTTACGCTCAAATTTAGCTCCAAGAATAAGATTCAAGCGATCCCCGGCCAATCCGATATCATCCTGGATAAAGGCACTGATGATATTGTCCCGGTTGGTGGTGTGCCCGAGAGTGAGTACCGAAGTCGAGGGTGATCGAATCTCATCCCGGCTGGTACGGTAACCGGCTCCCCAGACTATGGCGTGCCTTTCACCAAACAGAAAGTCATTTTGAAAATCGAGATCGAAGGTATCCCTGCCTTCTCTCAAGGTAGCGTTTTTGCGGTTGGTGCGATCATAGTAGAACTGCAGGCTCATACTATTGTCCGTGGAAAGTCGACGTGTCCAGCGTGCGATCAGATTGCCACCGGATGTTTCGGCCGTATCCTTCTCGATACTGCCCGATGGAGGCGGAAAGGGAGAAAAGTTGTTCTGGCCGGCTGTGCCGTTATAGAGATCCCCCTGTATGGTGA
Organism: Candidatus Thiodiazotropha sp.; assembly: GCA_040506195.1. Classification (GTDB taxonomy): domain Bacteria; phylum Pseudomonadota; class Gammaproteobacteria; order Chromatiales; family Chromatiaceae; genus Thiodiazotropha. The sequence continues at coordinate 277,662 of JBEVXH010000006.1, forward strand.
AATGGTCTGCCTCGGAGATAATGCTGTCGCTCCGGAAGCCAAGCCGCTCACCCTCCCAGTGATCCTCCGCTTCACCGCCATCGAAGAAGACGGCGCCATTCCTCCTGAACGTTTTGAGATAAACCCTGTAACGGCTATCGTTATCCGTGTTACCGCTTAAGCGTATCGTTGCAGATCCCGGTTCTTTGTTCCCGCCGCTCACGGAGAGCAGTCCGCCATCTGTATTCATGGAAGACTTCGTAATGATATTGATAACACCGTTTACGGCGTTGGCGCCCCACAGCGTCGCCCCAGGTCCTCGGATCACCTCGATGCGCTCAATATCCTCCAGTACCGTATCCTGTACATCCCAGTAGACACCGGAATAAAGAGGTGTATAGAGACTGCGGCCATCCATCAATACCAGCAGTTTATTGGCATAACGGCCGTTGAATCCGCGTGCGCTGATGGCCCATTTGCTGGAATCGATTTTCGCGACATGCAAACCCGGAACCATACGCAGAAGTTCCGGGAGTTGAGACACACCGGAGCGTCGTATGTCTTCCTGGGTGATGACATAGATGGCGCTTGCCGCATTGGAAAGCGGCTGTGCCTTCCGGGTAGCCGATGTCACAGTCAGTTCCAGCAGATCATCGATACTCAGGCTCTTCAGTCTCTCCAGCTCATGAGCATCATTCGAGCCATCGGCGAATACCGGCAAGCAGGTGAGAATCAGTGAGATCAGTGCTGCTTGGATCTTGAAGCGGGTTATGGAATGGGGCCAGATAGTGTATATGGTGTTAATCAGCGAGGAAGTCATGGTAATTCACTTTTTTGATAAGAAGCTGATTGCAATTGAACAATGTATAAAACTCTCTAAGAAGAACGGCGTACTGGATAGGTAGAGTGAAAACATAGTGTTAAATGTTTGCGATTCGATCGCCCATTGCTTTACCGGACCTTTTCAAAAAGGTGACGGCAGTGGCTGTCGCAATGTCGGCATGCAATATCACACTCGAACTCGTCTCAGGCATGCTCAGGTTTCCTTCCGATCCAGTTTTCCAAAATCGCTGCGACTTCCCGGATTTTGTAGGGTTTACCGATAAAGCCATCCATACCCGAAGCTTTGCAGCGGTCCGCATTGTCTTCAGATACATAGGCGGTACAGGCAATGATGGGCAGATGGGATGGCGGTGTATGCGACTTTTCCTGTTGCCGGATACGGGTTGCGGTCTGATAGCCGTCTAAAACCGGCATCTCACAGTCGATTAGTAGCAGGTCGAATGTCTCGGTTTGCAATAGATCAAGGGTCTCCATGCCGTTTTCAGCAATACGGTATTGGCAGCCAAGACTGTCAAGCATGCTCGCCGCAAGTTCTATATTGATAGGATTGTCTTCGGCTAGCAGGATTTTCCCTCCCAACTGCGGCAGATCGTCTGTAGCCGTCTTCACAGCCGGCCGCGTTGTTGACACCGTCTCATCCTTAGCGGATCGGAACGGGAGTTCGAACCAGAACAGGGTGCCATTGTGATTCCCATGTATTACACCTATTTCGCCACCCATAAGAGTGATTAGTTCCTTGCAGATCGTTAGTCCCAGACCATGTCCGCTATCATCGATGTCATATTCATTCGAAGCCTGAGAAAAATAATCAAAAATGATGCTGTCTTCGCCCTTGGGAATACCGCGGCCGGTATCTTCGATCTCGAACCGGATAAGATATCCGCCCTCTTCGAGTTCATGTTTCGCCTGCGCACTGAATTTGACGCTGCCGGCATCGGTGAACTTGATTGCGTTGCCGATAAGGTTGATCAATATCTGCCGCAGGCGGGTGCTGTCGCCGATGATCGCGGCAGGAATCTGTTGATCCACATAGTGTTCGATGGCTAAACCCTTCTGCTCCCCTTGGGATATAAAAAGTTGATGTATCTCCTGCAGCAATCCGGCTAGATTGAATTCAGTTACGAGCAGCCGCGTCTTTCCCGCTTCGATTCGGGACATGTCGAGTAGATCATTGATCAGCTCCATCAGGGATTTGCCGGAACTCTGGATAATCTCTGCATAACGCTTTTGGGTCGGCTTCAAATCACTGTTTAGCATTAGTTCAGTCATACCCAGGACACCATTCATCGGTGTTCGGATTTCATGAGACATCTTGGCGAGAAATCGTGATTTGGCTTGGTTGGCTGACTCAGCCGTCTCCTTGGCCTGGGTCAGTTCACGGGTCTTCTCCTCCACCAGCTCTTCCAGATGATAGCGGTGTCTTTCCAGCTCGTGCTGGATGCTCGAGCGCTCACTGATCTCTTGCCTGAGACCAAGGTTGAGACGTGTCATCTCCGCTGAGGCCTTTCTTAGCTGTTCAATCAGATCAATATTTTCAAACCTCAGCTCCAGGCTTTCCATGAGTGATCGATGGGTATACCGGGCGATCATCATCATCATCAGGGTGTATGCCAGCACACCGAGTAACAAGCCTTCAGGCAGATCCAGGTCGATAAAGAGATAACGCATAGCGAGAGCGATCGGGGCTGGAAGACTGTAAGCATAGACAGCCGCCATGAAAATGGCCAACACGCCACTGCCGGCTGCAATCACGCCGGCACTGACGACCAGGACAAAGGCTTGCAGTGCGAGATCCTGGGGATAGAGCGGAAGCATCAGCATCGCCCATCCGATGCCGGTTGTTCCCGTGGCCAGGGTGTAGAGATGCATCCAGCGGGGGTGATCCTGGGCAAACCATTTCCGGCGGTTCCGCATCATAATCAGAAACAGACGTGTCAGAGCGGTAGCAATCATATAGATTAGCCAAATACCAACCGCTGCAGGATTAGTGTTCCAGAGAACTGTCGCCACTACGGCAGCAATCACGACCACGGTCAGGTTGGCCGGAATCCCGCTTCTGAACAATAGGTCGAGCTGTTTGGAAAATATTGCTGTATTTCTGCTATTGTCTATCATCGTAACAGGTATTAGGGCAAGCCATCATTTACTCTTCTTTAAGAGTAATTATCTCTTCCTTGTGATCGGCGTATTTCAGAGCGATCTTCAAGAACTGATCCGAACAGGAAGCAAAAGCATCCACTACATCCGGGTCAAACTGCGTACCTCTACCCTGTAGGATGATGCCTACGGCTTTAGAATGAGGAAAAGGTGGTTTGTAGACCCGTTTGCTGATCAGTGCATCATAGACATCGGCAATTGCCATCAAGCGTCCGCAGATCGGAATAGCATCACCCTTTATCCCATGTGGATATCCCTTGCCATCCCATCGCTCATGGTGAAACTCTGCGATCTCGCGAGCGAGACTGAGGAATGAGTTGCTACCCAATTTCTCTTCCGCAGCCAATAAGGTGTTGCGTCCAATCAGGGTATGTTGCTTCATCCGGGTGAATTCTTGATCTGTGAGTTTTCCGGGTTTGCACAGAATATTATCACTGATGCCGACCTTGCCGATATCGTGAAGTGGCGCGGAGAGATAGAGCAGCCGGATTGTTTCTTCATCCAGATAGTCCTTGAAGCGGTTATTATCTTTGAGCATCTCCGCCATCACTTTCATATAGTTTTGTGTGCGTTTTATGTGGCCACCCGTTTCCGGATCCCGGTACTCCGCCAATGCACCCATTGCCTCTATTGTCGCCTCCTGTGTCAGCATGAGCTGTCTGGTGCGTTCTTCCACCAGCTCTTCCAGGTTATCTCTGTGGCGCTTCAATTCGAGCTGGTTATCCACGCGTGCCAGGACAAGTACCGGTTTGAAGGGTTTGGTGATATAGTCGACGGCGCCCAGGGCCAGTCCCTTCTCCTCATCGCCCTCATCCGCGAGCGCGGTGATGAAAATAACAGGAATCTGTTTGGTCAGCGGATCCGACTTTAACTGTCTGCAGGTCTCATAACCATCCATCTCCGGCATCATTATATCGAGCAGGATCAAATCCGGCATGGGGGCTTCCCGGGCGATGCTCAATGCCCTGATGCCGTTCTTCGCGGCCCGTACTCGGTATTTGGGCCGTAGTGTGCTGCTGAGTACTTCGATATTCCCGGCAGTGTCGTCAACGATCAGAATCGTTGGCTTGTCGTTAGACTGCCTCATTGCTTTCATCCTCGGCATCCTGCATCTCTTGACTGACATCCAGGGCGAAAGTCAAATCCTTCAGCTCTTTGAGCGCCAGTTGAAAGTCGTAATCATCTACCGCCATACACAGTCCCATCCAGGCATCCTTTAGTGATGAGTTGCTCAATAGTTTGCCCAATTCATCCATGATATCAACCACTGAGGTATCGTCATTTTCCAGTAACTGTTTCAGTTGGTCCAATAGCGGTATCAACAGGCGAGTGTCGGGAATATCGGTTTCATCGGTAGCAGAGGCTCCATTGTTGGCATCCTGCAGTACGGTCAACACTTCACTCAGCGGTTGTTCAAGCTGACGCATCAGGATCTGCAGGTCTTCTGTCGTGGCGCTGTCGCGGCACGCTGTCTCCAGATTCAGTGCAGCCTGTTGAAGTGTGATGGCTCCGATACTGCCTGCTGAACTCTTTAGTGAATGCGCATGACGTGTGGCGCTGTTGCGGTCATCCTGTTTCACTGCTGTTTGGAAGCGTTGCAGGAAGTCAGATTCTGTGGATAGGAAGTGCTTGAGAATGCGTTGATAGAGTGTCCTGTTACCGTTGCAGACCGCCATGCCGGCATGTTCGTCGATAACAGAGTCCGACTCATTTGCTGCTGCATACTGTTGGGGTTCGACGCCTCTCCGGGTGATATCCGGGATATATTTGCTCAGTACAGCGTATAGCTCATCCACCTTCACCGGCTTAGCGATATGATCGTTCATCCCTGCATTTAAGGATTTTTCCCGATCGCTCGACATCGCGTTGGCGGTCATAGCGATGATCGGCAACCGTTCCTTTGCGAAACCCTCCTGAGCGCGGATGAACTGGGTTGCGGTATAACCATCCATGACCGGCATCTGCACATCCATTAAAACAGCGTCCATACGCTCCGATTCCAGTAGTTTCACAGCCTCGGCTCCGTTTTGTGCGATTTGCACCTGGATACCGATGCTCCTTAGCAGTTCCCAGGCCACTTCCCGGTTAAGTGGATTGTCTTCCACCAGCAGGACCCGTGCACCACGCAGGCGACTGGGACGCTCCTGGTTCCCGGCGTAACGGACTTGAACGTTATCTTGTTCCGGGACGAGTTTTGTTATTTGCAGCTGATTGATGCCATCAAGCAGGCTGGACGGGCTAAGTGGTTTTGCCAATATTCTGTCGGGATGTACCGCTTGACATTGGCTCAAAAGCTCCTCGGTCCCATAGGCAGTGAGCATGATTACTTTGGGTCGATCAGTAAGTGCTTTCTCCCGATGGATGGCCTCCAGCACTTCCACCCCATTCATGCCCGGCATTTTCCAGTCGAGCAGCACCAGGCCAATAGGATTTCCTTGTGCTTGTGCCTTCAACAACTCGATGAGTGCCGCGCCACCACTCGCGCAGGCCATTGTGGTAAAGCCGATGGATTCAAGAATCTCTTGCTGGATATGGCATGCGCTTTCATTGTCATCCACGATCAATGCGGGCTTATTGGTCAAGACAGCGGGCTTTGTTCTTGGCTGGATGTCAGGAGATCCCTGCTTCTTCAGGGTTATGGAAAAGAAAAAGCGGCTTCCGTCCCCAGGCTTGCTTGCTACCTGAATCTCACCACCCATGGCTTGTACGAAACGCTGGGATATGGCCAGACCCAAGCCACTCCCGCCATAGCGCCGGGTAGTTGAGCCATCCGCCTGGGTAAAGGCGTCGAACAGATGTCCAATGTAATCTTGCTCGATACCAATGCCGGTATCGCAGACAGAGAAATAAAGTTGCACCTGATCTTGATCCTGCTCCAGCAGCTTGACTTGCACAACCACTTCACCCTGTTGGGTGAACTTGACTGCATTACCACTGAGATTTACCAGTATTTGTTGCAGTTTGACTGGATCACCCAAAAGGAATTGTGGAATTTGCTGGTCGATATCGTAAATAAACTCCAACTGTTTTTCCGCTGCCTTCTGGCCAACGAGATTACTCAGATTGTCGAAAATTGCATCCAGTGAAAACGTGGTTTGTTCAAGTGCGACACCACCCGCCTCGATTCTCGAGAAATCAAGGATGTCGTTTATGATATTCAACAAAGTTTGAGATGACTGGCGTACCTTCTCCATGTAACGCCGCTGTTTAGGTTCCATATTGTCCGCAAGCAGTGCGAGATGGGTCATCCCGATGATTGAATTCATCGGCGTACGTATTTCATGGCTCATAGTGGCCAGGAACTCGGATTTTGCCCTGCTCGCCTGCTCGGCGCTTTGTGCGGCTGCGACATACTTCCGGGAGCGCTCTTCGACCTTTTCTTCCAGATTCTTGTTCAGTTTTTCCAGTTTTTTGTTTGATCTGTCGATCTGTCGCATGTGTTCTTCAATTTCGGCCGTACGTCGTAACAGTTTCTCCGCCATGTCGTTGATGCCGTTGGCAAGGGGTTTGAATTCAAGTTGATTTATATCGGGAATGCGATACTCGAGATTGCCGTTTGAGAAGGCCGTTACACCCTGCTTGATCTGATTGACCGGTTTCGAAATCGCTCTCGAGACTCCGATCTGCGTGGCGAGCGTGATCAGCACACCGATGATGCTGATGACAATAAAAAAGCGCCGCTTTTCCAGAATCTCCTGTTCAGCCAGCTGTTGCTGTTGATGAAAATGGTTGCTGATCAGGGTTTTTACAGATACCAGGTCTGCCAGCAGGTGGGATTGAATCGGCCTTAATTGCTCGAGAACGCTCAACATGTAGGATGCAGATGGGTCCTGCATCTCATGCTCACTCCGGTAATGGTGGATCGCCGCTCGATACCGTCTCAGATTGAGGGTGATGTTTTTCAGTGTCGAGCTGATTTGATCATACGCCTGATTACCTGCAGGCAGCATATACACGGGAGGCGTGGAGAATTGTTTGGCCAGGGACTTAAGGTCGGTTTGGGCCTTGTTCAGAGGCAATGCAATCTCTTCAAGGCGAATTGTTGTAGCCTCTCGTTCACTGATCAATTCAGATTCCAATTCGATCAACAGTCGGTTCAGAATCGAGTGTGGCTGAAAGCGAGGTTTATTCGCATGGGAAACCAAAGGGAGTGTCTGCAAGGCGGATCTTAAACTGTCGATATATTGGGTTTTTTGATGAAATAATTCGTTGGCGCGATCGCTGTCGGCTGAAACTTCCGTCTCTTTTGTGATGGCATTGCTCAAATGTCGATAGGCTTCATCCACCAACGGGCGATGTTGCTCATCAATATCAGATAAGACGTGGCCTATATGATCGATAATTTCTCCGCTGCTGACAGCATGATCCCCCGATTGTTGGGTAAAGAGTTGAAAGTCCCGTTCACTGCGGGAGATTGTGTTGACTATGCGTGTAATATGCTGCAGGGACGTACTGCGCATTTCGCTCAAGACTTGGCTTTTAAGATGAAGCTCGTTGATCAGGCTTTGACCCAGCAGGATCACGATAGTCAGAATGCTCAACAGGCTCACGGCGCTGACGCGAAACAATGCTTTGATGCTGGGAGTGAAAAACAACATCTTCAGTCGGCAAACTGTAGCAAAAGGGGTTCCCCAACCTCTCCGCTGCCGAAGAGCGGTATCTCGAGCGAGGGGTCGGGAGCGCGGCCGGCAATCTCGTAGCGGGAGACACCGAACCGGTAGTCCTCCCCGGGGCGAAAAGCGATATCATCGCCGTTGCCGGTATTCAGTTTGCGAGTGAATTCGACCCGCCAGGCACCTGCCTGCCATTGCCCTTTGGCGCGGATGTCGGCCCGGCTCCCATCGGGTTGGCTGATTTCAAAGGCATCGATGATATCCCCGGTGTAGTTCACAGGTATTTTATTGCGATAGGCTGATTTACCGCTGTCTCCACGCCTTAACAGGTAAAATCTCGAACCGGTTTTTGAGATTATCGGTAGGGATTTTATGGTTTTATTCTCGGAATAGAGCTGAAATTTATCGTCGGCAAAGCCGACAGGATCGGTCCGCACCGATTTCCAGTACCAGATATCGGCCTTGTAGGGCGAGGCCGCTTTCAAGCTTAAATCGGTCTTTCGGGGTGAGATAGCCCATTTTATGACGATGGTATCCTCTCGCTCCGGCCCCATACCGTAGAGTTCCGCCTGAGGGTCCCAGTGCAGCGGTTTATGCAGTCGGTTCTCGGTGGCATCTGGAAAAACGGCCAGGAGATAGATATTTTCCGCATCGTGGCAGGCGTGTAACTCGATATCGATGCCGGCGACCGCGTCCCGGGTCTTGATGGGGGTTGTTTCAGACCATACAAGGTCATCGGCCACGCCGTCGATAACAGGGGGCTGTTCCGTGTGTACACTCAGCAGTGTCTGCTCGGCAGCCGATGAGTCAGCAAGCAGCAGCATGAGTAATCCGATTCTCAGTGCATGCATGGAGGTCGTTCTTTAACTTTATTTCTTAAACTTTTCAATCGACAGATAGCGGCAGAAGGCGTCGACACTTTAACCGATATGCGAATAAAACGGCATCAGTCGCGCATGACCCGATTTTTCAGATCAGGAAAATAGTGACTATTTTTTTACCGCGAGGTTTCAGAAAATCCTACAGATAAAGCTTATCCGGCCGATACGCGCTGTAGTTAGTTTTGTCTTTAAAGGGCACCTACCGCGATGAAAATCAATCTACCGATCAAGGACCGGGAATCCTCGGTAGCATCGGACGCTGAACTCATATCGACCACCGATCTG
>JBEVXH010000007.1:0-252570 GCA_040506195.1 Candidatus Thiodiazotropha sp.
CGCTCCCTGAACTCTGGGGAATATCTACTTGCTCTACTCATTGGTCTATCCTCTCAAGAAATAGACCCTCCGACAAACACGGGGTGGTTCAGCAAGAAAGTTGTTGGTCAAAGCGGTATGTGGTTTTGGACCAAAGCAGGCCAGTTTGTACCTTAGGCGTATTGGCTACTGTGCTGATTTGGCCGTTTTGGATACTCACATAGTAGACTACCTGCGCTTGGCGAAGGCGTTGGACGTATCTGCCTATAGGCTGTCGAAGATTGATAGCTACGAAGAGTATGAAAGCATTTTTGTCAATGTCGCTAAGGAGTTTGACCGCCCTGTAGGGCAGTTGGATTTAGCGATGTGGGTGACTATGCGGGCAGCAAAACAAGGAGTAAGTTCATGGGCGTCGTAAACCTAGCATCGGGGGGATTGGATTCATCTCTCATCACCATGCTTTCCCTAGAGGAAGGTGTTGATGTCTATCCTCTGTTTGTCGACTATGGACAGCTTGCAGCGAATAAAGAGTGGGAAACCTGCTTAGCCGTTCACGAAAAGTTCGGGTTTCCAGAGCCGGATTACATGGACTTGTCTGGATTTGGGAAGTTAATTATTTCGGGTCTCACCTCCCCTGAAAAACACATTAAAGAAGAAGCGTTCACCCCTGGACGTAATTTGCTTTTTCTCTTGGCAGCAAGTTCCTATGCCGTTCAGAAAGGAGCAAGTGCGGTGTCAATTGGTCTTCTGTCGGAAGAATTGAGTCTGTTTCCTGATCAGACGGGAGTATTCTTGGGGAAGGCAGAGCTGGCGATTGAAGAGGCTATGGGGCAGAAAATATCCGTGGTTGCCCCGTTGCTTGAGTTCAAGAAGGCCGATGTTATCGCCCTGGCCAAAGAGAAAGGCTTAATTGGGACTTACTCGTGTCACGCGGGTGCTGAGGTGCCATGTGGCGAGTGCATTTCCTGTATGGAAACACAAATAGAGCAATAGATAAGGAGGTTGTTATGGGTGGAAGTCTTGGTGGTGGTTTCTCCTCGGGTGATTTGGACAAGCTGACTGCTTCAGCGAAGCAGAAGCTAAAAGACGCCGCTGGTGATGGTAAACGCCACGTTTTTATAAGTTTTTCTCACGAAGACATGGACGAAGTTAACCTTCTGAGAGGGCAGGCTAAAAACCCAAATTCCAACTTGGAATTTGATGATCACTCCGTGAAGGAGCCCTTCGATAGCGAGAACGCGGATTACATCAGGCGAAAGATTCGTGAAAAAATCGAACGTGCGTCAGTAACTGCGGTGTACTTGACGGAAAAGAGTGCCAGTAGCAGGTGGGTTAACTGGGAAATTCAGGAGAGTATCCGCCAGGGAAAGGGTGTTATTGGCGTTCACAAGGGGGATGCTCCTCCGGCCAACTTGCCGAGTGCTTTAAATGAGAATGGGTGCAAAGTCGTTAAGTGGTCTCATGATGCTGTTAGTAACGCTATCGAGGAAGCGTCAAAACAGCGATGATATATTTAATAGATTTCTGTAGGGTAAATGCTGGTTAATTGTGCACTTGCCGTATTCTAGTGGTTATTTAGGGCAAATAATGAAAAATGAGGCGTTAAGTGTCTTCATATCGTACTCGCACGAAGACGAGTCTTATCGAATAGAGCTTGAAAAACACTTAAGTTTGCTTAAGCGGCAGGGAGTTGTGACTACCTGGAATGATAGAAAAATCGATCCGGGTAGAGAGTGGGAAGGTGTTATTTCCGATAATCTTCGGAGTGCGGACATAATACTTTTCTTGGTTAGTTCGGATTTCCTCGCTTCAGATTATTGCTATGACGTAGAAGTTCAAATAGCAATGGACCGACACGGCAATGGCGACGCAGTTGTTGTTCCCGTGATCCTCCGCCATGTTGATTTATCTGGTGAACAATTCATGTCGCTTCAAGCGCTCCCAAGGGATGCGATTCCTGTGGCGAAATGGAGTGATGCTGATGAGGCGTTTTGTAACATAGCAGAAGGTATTAGAAGAATTGCTGCATCTATCAATTCCGGACGTAATCCCAAGGATGTCGTTGTATCAGAATTTGCGAATCAGCAGGTATTTCCGAAACCAAGCCCCGCTTTTGTTGATAGGATTGATGACGTAAAGGGGCTGGAAAATCAGTTATCAATAAGTAGATTGGTTACTTTAGTCGGTCCCCCAGGTGTTGGGAAAACTGAAATCGCAAAGAAGCTTGTAGCTGTTCTATCTGAAAAAGGGGTTGTTGGAGAGGGTGTTGCATATATAGACCTCCAGGGGGTAACGATCCCCGGTTCTTTGGTATCGTTGATAGGGAACGCGTTAGGGCTGGATAGAATTACAGATGTACAAGCGATATCAGAGAACATAAAAAATCGAAGTATTCTTATCGTGCTTGACAATGTTGAGTGGGCTTTGCGGGTCGCACCACAAGAAACAAGATCAGTGATCAGGCACCTACACGACTATACCAATGCGCCAAAAATACTTGCGACCAGCAGGCAGCATATTGGCGTGCCGGGGGTTGAAAGTGCAATAGCAATAAGTCCGCTTCCCGAGGAGCCATCCAAAGATCTGTTTGGAAAATTGCTTGAGCTTAACGGCCATACAGTCGAAGAAGATTATGTCGATGAGGTTGCGAACAAGTTATTAGGCTTGATGGATGGGCTGCCTCTAGCGATAGTTCTTGCTTCTTCGTCTGTGGTGGAGTGGGGGAGCAACGGGTTCTTGCAAGAATGGGAAGAATCCAAAACAAAAGTCCTTGAAATTCCCGGATTATCAACTGATGCAAAAGATGCACTTACTAGTGTTGATTTTTCTATAGCTTTATCAGTGGGTGATCTTTCAGAGAATGAATATATTTGTTTGGAGTTGTTATCTCAGCTCCCTTCTGGAGCTACAGCGACTCTTTTGCGCGAAATAGCAAAGACACTGGCCCCTGAAATGAAGCCATTGTTAGAGATGAGGTCGTTGCTTTCAAGATCGCTCGTTTATAAAGATAAAGAAAGATATAGAGTTTTAGTTCCTATTCGTGAGTACGTAAATAGTGAGTTGTCAGATGAAAGCGCTGGAAAAATAGCAGCCGTGACTCTGAGGGTGTATTTGCCTTCCGTTGGCGAGATGAGTAATGGGATATATAAAAGGGGTGGGCTGGAAAAGATTCAGCGTTTATCGGTAGAGATGCCAAATATAGCATATCTCCTAGATCGGTGTGATTCGGAGGATGCGATATTGGTAGACACAGTTTTATCGCTTTCTGAGTATTACCGAGTCAAAGGGCTTTATCAGGAGGCTTTGTACCAATTTGAGAGGATCAGAAATTTACGGCCATTGCCAATGGTGGATGAGGAATTAGGCCATATATGTCGAAATACTTCGTATTTGGAAAAGGCCGAAGCTCTTTACGATTGTGCAATACGGGGTTACGAACAAGAGAAAAACGCGGATAAAGTTGCTACTTGTTCTAGGAGGATGGCTGACATTTTGCGTATGAAAGGAAGGTTCAAAGAGGCAGTGAGCTACGCAAATATGGCTCTTCATGTAAATGAGAGCGGGGCTAGGGATCTCGATTATGCAGATTCGTTGGAAACTCGCGCAGATATCGATCGAATGTTGGGTAATTGTAGCAAAGCGGAACAGGGCTATGAACAAGCACTGGCTATTTACGATGATGTTGGAGGGCTACTTGGAAGGGCAAACAGTCTTCGGAGTCTAGCGCAGATAGATATATTCAATAACTCACTAATTACTGCCAAAGAGAGAATTCGAGAATCACATAGTATTAGTGAAGATATTGGGGATTATCAGGGGGTAGGGAATGCTTTGCTGATTGATGCGAGAGTAAATCTTCTTCAAGGGCAAATAGGCGACGTCAAGGAAAGGCTAGAAGCGGCAATGGAGTGCTTTGTTGATATAGATGGAAGTTTGGGGCTTTCGGTAGCTCACTATTTAATGGGGCGATACCTCGAGCATGAGGGCGAAAGTCGTACTGAGATTGTGGCCCGTTACGACGAGGCGATTCGTGGTTTTCAGGAAATGGGGCTAGCTACTAATTTATATATCGCCATGTGCGCAAAAGATGGCTGTAAAGATAAGTATGGGATGAGTAGCGAAGTTGTTGAGAATTTTAGAAAGTTTGATGTTACAAGTGATGATGGATTGGATAGGTGGCCGCTAGAGATACGCGGAAGTGTCTTGCACAACTTGTCATAAGAATCCATTGATTAGGTATTTGTATGAGCATAGATGGTCCCGTATTTGCAGTTGTTACTCCTTTCGATTCATTCGGGAGAATAGATGAAGGCGCGTTGATCCGGAATTTGGATTTTCTTTCGAGATCGGGGGTTCGCTCAATTGTTGTTAATGGAACAACAGGTGAGTTTTCATCATTATCCAGTGAGGAAAGGAACAGGGTGGTCGCGCTCTGTAGGAGTAATTATCAAGGAAAAATTATTGCTCACATAAGTAGCTGTTCGTATGTGGATTCCAACATGATGGCTGAATCGGCTAGCGATAATGGAGCTGATGCTTTATTGCTGTTGCCTCCATATTATTTCGACATTAAGGATAGAGGTGGTTTGGTTAGCTACTACAAGAAATCTCTTGATCAAGTAGATTTGCCTGCTTATATATACAATTTTCCTTTTTACACAAAAGTAAGTCTCTGCGTTGATGACGTTAGACAGATATACAGGGCATGCGAGAATGTGGTTGGGCTAAAGGACTCCGGGGGCGATTTTCAGCTGTCTAGCAAATTCAATGAAATATCAGATGATTTTGACGTTTTTGTAGGTGGAGATTCTGTGGCACTAGAGGTCCTTCGTGCCGGAATGAAAGGTTCCGTAACAGGAGCTGGCAATCCATTTCCCGAGTTTTTAGTGAGGCTTAACGAAGCTTGGGCGCAAGGTGACGAAGGTGCAGCCATCGCTGCCCAGAATGCTTTTGATGTTTGGAATGAACTGCGTTCGCAATTCAACGGATATGAAGTGTCGATAGTTAAAGAGGCACTGGCGTATAGGGTCCCGGATTTTCCTATGGCGGTTAGGAGCCCCTTGGTTCCTTTGGAAGAACCAGAACGAGCATTACTCAGAGAAAATTACTCATCGATAATGGATGAAGTCGCCTCTTTGGGGAGGCAATAAGGAGCTCATGCTTTAGCATCTCGTGCGGTGCCAAGTGTCTATTGATCCCCTAAAGAGGTTGGGAGCTTGCGCTAGTGCGAATCCGGGATCAATCGTCGGTTGCTACAGATTTGCTACCCTTAATATTTGTACCAAAAATAACTCTTTGAAATATCGGAAAAAACCCAAAAAGTTGACCCAATCCAGCATCGGGGCGATGCAGAGTCTACGTACTATCATTCAATAAATTACAGTAAGATCAAATCGGTCTATACTAACTCTTTTCATAGCCTAGTTGAATCGATGATCAGCCGCGTTCGTTAAACCCTGCCTGTTAGTAGGATTCGATGTCGCCAGGCTCAGCCAAGATAGAGCCGAATCTCTTTTTCATAGTTGGATGAAACTATTAGTAGTATTTGGTTGTCCTCGGTAAAAGCGGTGTTTGGTTAGCAATCCGAGGTACGAATATGTTATGTGTGATCGAGTGAAAAGATTGATTGAAATTCTGTGATTATGGGTTGACGCTAGAGTAACTTGTCTTACATTATTAATACCTATGAAGACCAATCGACATCCTTGGGTTATCTGTATTCTATCGTTTCTGCTATTGCATGCAACGATGTTGATGTCATGGCCCCAGTTCGCCGGAAATGGTGATGGATCACCACTAACAATAAACATGGAGGTGACTTCCGAGCATCTTAATTGTCACGATACCGGAGACCCATCTACCATCTTTTCGGAAAAAGGATGTGTTTTCTGCAGCTTCGTGACGCAATGCTCCAGGTCTCGAATAAGTGTCTTCGTCTCTCTACAAGCGGTGATACTCACCTCAGTCACTGCAGCAGCTCCACGCTCAGAGCACCCTGTCGAAACGCCCCCACCAAAGATTTTCCCAGTGTAGTTGCGTTCCGGACTTAAGGTTGGCTTTTGTTCACAAAGGTGAACTCATGCGTGGGGGGATATTCCATGTACTCTGTTAACGCGGTGCTACTGTCGCGTAAATCATATTCTATCACAGATCGTTACGGCTCTCTGTCTAGTGGCCTCCGGTACTTGTATGTATTGCTGTTGATGCTTCATCTAGCCGTTGGTCATACAGCGGCGAGTGGGGAATTGACTCCACTTGAAGCAATGGTGGAACGCTTGCATGAACACCCCGAGGTTCGTATGAATGAGTCGATGGCAAGGGAGTGGAGCAATAGCTCGGACGGCGCACTGGGTCTGCCTAATCCAAGCATAACGATCGGTTTGAATAATGTGCCTGCAGATGACCCCATGAATCTCGAACGCTATTTACCAAGCAACCGCAGCCTGGAATTTAAACAGGCGATCCCCAATGGGGACGCGCGCGAAGCGATGCGTCGCACGCTTCTTGCGCGCTCGGAAGTGGCGGAACTGGAACGTTTAAAAGTTCTTGCCAGGTTGAAGGAAAGCCTGATAACCGCGTTGGCTGAAAGGCGACGGATTGCAGAGTCCAAAGAAGCACTGGACGGACAACTGGATCTTATAAGCGAACTGGAGCGTTGGCTTCGTGGCGAGATGGAAGGAGGGAATTCAGTTTACGCCCGTTTTGATGAGCTGGATGTACAACGCGGACGAATCGAGGAGAGGCTGGTTGCGTTGAATGGCGAAGACCTTCGCTGGCAGGCCGAATTAAGAAAACTCCTCGATACAGTTCCGGATCAGGATGTACTACCCGATATAGAACCTCAAGAATGGACGGGAAACGCGACGGAATTACTTGCCGTCGAGGGGGCGCAACGGAAACTTGAAGTGGCGCGATCCCAAGTAAACGAAAAAAAGGCTGCATTATCTCCCGACTATGCCTTTGGCATGGCCTGGCAGCAGCGAGAGTCAGGACCGAATTTCGATGGAAAGGATTGGCTTACGTTCAAGTTCACCGTTAGCATCCCGCTTTGGGCAGATTCCAATCAACAACCCAGATTGATTGCCGCGGAAGAGGCAGTAGCGAGTGCAACGGCTGAACGGGATCACCGACTAAGAGAGGCTCGGGGAAAATATGACGGCGCCATGGCGGACTATCGTACATCGGATAAGTTGTTGCGAGCGCTGACCAGGCGTAGCGGAAGGCTGAGTGAACTTGAAGCTGCCAACAGGAGACGTTACGAAGCGGGTGACGGTTCACTTGAGGATGTCATTCGTCCTGCGATTCAGCGAGCCGAGATCGCATTGGACAAGGCGAAACAGCGTGCTGCGCGTACCATTTCCGCTGCCAGAATTAATGCCCTATTGGTGGAGAACGGCTCATGACTCCGTTTCAGCTATTGAATACCCGTTTGTTAGGAATTGTGTTCTTGCTAGTCACTTCGGTGGTGAGCGCTGGCGACGAGGGGGGCGGCGCCAAATATACCTGTCCGATGCATCCACACTATATCGCTGACGAGATGGGGAGCTGCCCCATATGCGGTATGGACTTGGTAAAGTTGGAGTCTGGATTGGCGCTTACTCTCGAGGAAGAGGATACGGCAAGTGAACGTGCCGTGATAACCATCCCACCAGAGACTATCCAGAACATGGGGGTACGTTACGCACGACCCGAAGATACAGTGTTCGGTCGTCGAATACGTGCCTATGGCGTGGTGGCGGAGAACGAACGATTGCGCAGTGAGATATCGAGTAGGGTGGCAGGCTGGATAGAGTCGCTCGCTGTAACCGCCGTCGGCGATAAGGTGAAACGCGGTAACTTGCTGTACAGATTGTTCAGTCCAGACTTGGTGGCGGCTCAACAGGACTATCTCAGTGCTCTGGAAAGACAAAGTGCAAACCGTATCCAGTCTGCAGCGATCAGACTTGGTGCCCTGGGCGTTTCCGAATCGTTTATCGCCACTCTGCGCAAAAAAAGAAGTGTTGTGGAACAGGTACCTTTTTACGCTTCAGCCGATGGTACTTTGAGCGAATTACGGGTGAGGGAAGGAACCTATGTGCGGCCCGGGGAGACCTTGGCAGTCATTCAGGATTACTCCACGGTTTGGATCAATGCTGCCGTGGCGGAGAAGGACTTGGTGGCGATCAATAATGAGACACAAGTTCTTATCATGCTCCCCAATCTTCCAGGCCAGGTGATTGAAACCAGCGTCGATTACATTCACCCCACCGTGGATCAATCGAGCAGGACCGGTACAGTGCGTCTGCAACTGGATAACAAGGATAATCTGCTTCGGCCCGGTGCATATGCTGATGTACTCTTCGAGGTAGGGTTGGATCGTCGATTGGCGGTACCGGATAGTGCTCTGTTAATCGGTGCCGATGGCCCCTATCTGGTAGTGGCGCTTGGAAACGGTCGTTTTCAGCCACGTAAGGTACGTACCGGACTGAGCAGCGGTGGCTTTACCGAGGTGGTTGATGGAATAGGCAGAGATCAACGAATCGTAGTCTCTGGCCAGTTTCTCATCGATTCTGAGAGTGCGCTACGAGAGTCTTTCCAAAAACTCCAGCGTCTCAAACTGGAGTTGGTCGATCTAAACTTGAGTAAGGCACAGATGGCGATGGTGGATCACCTAGTCGACGCAGGCCTCTATCTGCACGAGGCTTTGGCTGACGGTTACGATGTCGATCCGGCGCAGTTGCTGCCTGCGCGGGAGATTCGCGACATGCTGTGGCCGGAGTTTGGTAATACACGGTTGGGGTCGGTTCTAGAAAATGCTGATCAGGCCATCGCCGATGCCCAGCAGGCGCGGACGGAGAGTGACTTGCGGAATGCTTTGCATGGTTTGGTCAGTGCTCTTAGGCCTTGGATGCTGGATGGTAGAACCGACTATTACCACGAAAAAGGGGTGCGACTGTTCAAAGACGAAACCGATGGGCGCTTGTGGGTGCAACAGGGCGACCAGGCATTCAGCCCCTATATGGATGGCGGTAAGGGGGCGTTGGTGCAATGAGCAGAGATCGATTCGAAAGAGGGAATCGTGATGCATGATGCAAGCGATATTGTCGGAGAGGATCCCTCCCGATCCTTTATTGCCCGAGTAATAAGCTGGTCGGTTCACAATCAGTTGATTGTGTTGATATTAACCACTGCCTTGGCTGTGGCGGGTATACTTGCGATCGATCGTACGCCTCTGGATGCGATTCCTGATCTCTCCGATACGCAAGTGATTATCCGCACTGATTTCGCGGGGCAGGCACCACAGATCGTTGAAGATCTAGTGACTTATCCGCTCTCCACCACCTTGCTCGGGTTGCCAAAGACGGAAGCGGTGCGTGGTTTTTCCATGTTCGGAACGAGTTTTGTCTATGTCATATTTCAGGATGGTGTGGATGACTATTGGGCACGTAGTCGAGTCGCCGAGGCTTTGGCGACGGTCCAGAATGATCTACCGGAAAACGCCACCCCTCGGCTCGGTCCCGATGCCACAGGTGTGGGATGGATCTACCAATATGCCCTCCTGGACCGAACCGGCCGCTATGATCTGGCCGAGTTGCGCGCGCTGCAGGATTGGTTTTTACGCTTCGAACTCGCAACTGTATCAGGTGTATCCGAGGTTGCCGCCGTTGGCGGATTTGTACGCGAGTACCAAGTGCTGATTGATCCAAACAGGTTGCGCGCCTATGACATCCCGTTGGTTAGGGTACGCGAGGCGGTTAAAGCCGCCAGTATGGAGGTGGGTGGCAGGGTATTGGAACGGGCCGAGACCGAATTAATGATCCGTTCCCGGGGCTACGTCTCAACTTTGGAGGATTTACAGAGGGTTGTGGTGCGGGCGCGAAACGGCACGCCTGTATTGCTCACTGATGTTGCCAGAGTGCTGGAGGGGCCAGAACTCAGGCGCGGGGTCGTGGAACTGGATGGTGAAGGAGAGGTGGTCGGTGGTATCGTGGTCATGCGTTCCGGAGAAAACGCGCTGAACGTAATCGAGGCAGTGAAAGAAAAGCTCGATATTCTGCGTCGAGGTCTTCCAGAAGGCGTGGAGGTCCAAACCGTGTATGACCGGGCACCCCTGATCCGCGGTGCGGTTGATTATCTCAACCACAAGCTGGTCGAAGAGGGGATCGTGGTTGCCCTGGTCTGCATCCTTTTCCTGTTACATGCACGCTCGGCCTTTGTCGCCATCATTACCCTTCCGCTCGGTGTGCTGGGTGCATTCACCGTGATGTCAGCACAGGGTATCACTGCCAATATCATGTCGCTCGGTGGCATAGCGATTGCGATCGGGGCAATGGTGGATGCTTCAATCGTGATGGTGGAGAACGCCCATCGAAAGCTCAGTGACATGCCCGATTCCGTGGGTCAAAAGGCGCGTAATGCAGCTATCCTGCAATCGGCCAAGGAGGTTGGACCAGGGCTCTTTTTCAGCCTCTTGATCATTACCGTATCCTTTTTACCGGTTTTTGCACTGACTGGCGAAAGTTTCCGTTTATTTTCACCGCTGGCGTATACGAAGACCTATGCCATGGCCTTTGCATCCCTGCTTTCGGTCACCATAGTACCTGTTCTCATGCTTTGGCTGATCCGGGGCAGAATACGTCGTGAGGAGGCTAATCCGCTTAATCGTCTCTTCGTTGCGTTGTACAAACCTGTCCTACAGTTTTCTATGCGGATTCGTTGGTTGACACTGATAATCGCGTTGCTGGGTATTGCCAGTCTGTGGTACCCGCTATCCAAGCTTGGCTCAGAGTTTATGCCCGCCCTCTACGAAGGTGAATTGCTCTATATGCCGACCACTTTGCCGGGTGTATCTATCACCAAGGCGAAGGAGGTGTTGGCGCAGACCAATCGCTTGATTCATTCCGTGCCTGAAGTGGAGCAGGTTTTCGGTAAGTTGGGGCGGGCCGATACAGCTACGGATCCCGCGCCAATATCAATGATAGAGAGTTGGATTCGCCTCAAGCCAAGGGAACAGTGGCGGCCGGAGGTGAATATAGACGAATTGATCAAGATCCTGGACCAACAGGTGAAGTTGCCCGGTTTGGTTAACAGTTGGGGTTATCCCATTAAGATCAGAATGGATATGATCTCAACGGGAATACGCACACCGGTGGGCATAAAAATCTCCGGCGCGGATCTTGACGAGATAGGGCGTATCGCACTTGATGTGGAAGCGGCGGTCAAGGATGTGGAAGGAACCCGTAGTGTATTTGCCGATCGGGTAAGTGGCGGTAAATACCTGGAAATCACACCAAATCGTGATGAATTGGCGCGGAGAAATATCGATCTTGGTGTATTTCAGTCTATCATTCAAACTGCGCTCGGTGGGATGAAAGTGGCGGAGAGTGTGCAAGGACGGGAACGATATAACATCATTCTTCGTTATGACAGGCCATTCCGTGAATCTGTGCAGGACCTCTCCGAGGTTCTTGTACCAACGCCTGGCGGTATGCATATTCCTCTCGGTGAACTGGCCGAAATCAAATTTACCGAAGGCCCTCCGATGATCAAGTCGGAGAACGCCAGACTAACCGGTTGGGTATTCGTGGATATTGGTGAGCGTGATATTGGCGGATATGTGGACGAAGCACGTAAACTGGTGGCTGATCAAGTTACGTTGCCGCAGGGTTACGCTGTTACCTGGTCCGGTCAATACGAACAGATGCTTGAAGCGAGAAGCAACTTGAAAATCGCGATACCCGGAGCTGTCGCCATTATCCTTGTACTCCTGATGATTCATTTTGGCCGTGCTGATCGTACGGTGATGGTAATGACCGCCTTACCGTTTGGCCTGGTGGGTGGTATGTGGTCGGTATATCTTGCTGGTTACAATCTTTCGGTGGCTGTGGCGGTCGGTTTTATAGCGCTCGGTGGCATCGCTGTGGAGACTGCTGTGGTAATGCTGCTCTATATCGATCAGCAGGTACGTACTCTACCACCGTTGGACCGGCATCAATTGTTTGCCGCCATTATGGCGGGTGCTGCTTTACGCGTCAGGCCAAAACTTATGACCGTTTCAGTCATCATTGCCGGCTTGTTGCCAATATTTTTCACTGAGGGACCTGGTTCTGACGTCATGCGTCGAATTGCTTTGCCGATGGTGGGCGGTATGGTCAGTACTACCGTCATGACCCTTATTGTGGTTCCTGTGATCTATTTAATCTGGGAGGCGCGCCGGCTGCCCGAGACTGTACCGACTTCACTAAAAACCGATGAATACTCATCCAGACTGCCCTAAGAGGATTTCGAACATGAAGAAATTAATCAAATTGATCTCAATTGCGTTTGCCGGTGTGATCATCGCTGCTCCAGTTATAGGTGACAGCCACAGCGGCCATAGTATGCATGGCCACGGTGAAATGACGAGTAGCGCTACTCAGGGTATGGGGAAGGGTGTGCTACATAAAATCGATATGGAAAACAAAATCGTCAATCTGACACACCAACCAATTCCCGAGCTCAACTGGATGGGGATGACAATGGACTTGCCGGTTACAAGACGGGTCGACTTGTCTGGATTCAAATCAAATGACAAGGTTAACTTTACGGTAAAAAAAGGTCGTGACAAACAGTTTCGTATCACCGTCATGGAATTGGACAAGTAAACGAAGGGCGGTGAGCAAACAATCTCTACCATAACGAAGATTTCTTGGATCTGCAGGATACCGTCACAGACAAGTTGATCTTCAGGGGCATACAATGATGGCGAGGCTGCTGTATTATGAAACGGCGGTGGTTTGTTTGGTCTCGAACAGTCTCAGGCCGGCTATCAATAGTGAGCCGATTATCATGATGCCAGCTGCCAGATAGAGGCCGTCACTATAGCTGCCGCTACGTTCAGCCAGCACTCCTGTAATGGCAGGAATGACGATCTGTGCAATGCCGTAGGTAATGGTCATTTTTCCCATCATTTTGGCGGGGCGGGTAGGGTAGTAGCGCCCGGCCATGGTCAGTACCAGGCTGACGATGCCGATGAATGTTCCGCCAAACAACAACGCCCCGGCCATCGCCATGATGGGGCTATGAGCTACCACCGGTAACAGGATGCCGACAGTCTGCAGCAGGAAGGCGATGAGCAGGGCGTTGAGATCGCCTGTTCGACGTGCTGCCAGGTCCCAAAGGATACAGGCGGGCGCCGCGGCCATGCCGAGGATGAAAAAGCTCCAGGCGCCCAGCCCGTTGAGACCGGGTATTTGATCGATAATGGCTACGATAAAGGTGGCGCTGACCACATAGCCCGCTCCAGCACAAAAGTAAGCAGCCATGAAGAGTTGCAAAAAGCGTCGGCTGGGTGGTGTATCGACCATCACTTCACCGCTGCGTGTGACCTGGCTGGTATCGGGAGGAGGCAGCCATGCCCACGCGGGTAAAACCATCAGGGTGCCCATCAGGCTCAGCATCAGCCATTGACCGCGCCAGTCGAAGTGGTGACTCATCAGTTCCACCGCAACGGCGCCAAACGCAATGCCAAGGCCGACACCGCTGAAATGAATGCCCAGCTCGCTGCGATGACCGTGTCGTATTAGCCAGTTCAGAATGAGGCCGGAGCCCAACAGCAGTCCCGCAGCACTGCTTAAACCTGCGACAAAGCGGTAGAAGGACCAGAGCCATATGTTCTCTGTAAGTCCCATGCCCAGGGTGGATACCACCGCCACGACAAGACCGATACGATAGAGACGGTCTTTGAGTGCCAGATTACTGATCAGTGATGCCGTGATAGCTCCGCTCAGATAACCTAGATAGTTGACCGCGGTTAACCAGCCTCCCTGGGAAAGTCCCAATCCGGCCTGTTCCAGCATGATCGGGAGTAGCGGTGTAAAGGCAAAGCGTGCAATGCCCAACATCAATATCAGGCTGATAATACCGCCAGTCAGGACCTTTAGCCGTTCGGTCCGGTTGCCCATGTGAGGCATTTAATGTATGTGTGATCTTTATGATACATCATTAAGATGTGTGATCTGAATCTGTTGTGGTCAATGTTACCGTCGCTTGGGTATTGGCGGAACCGATGCTGAGATTAATCCGCTTTTTCTTTACGGTTGATCAGCTTGATATTGATGTGATTTTCGTCGAGATACTGTTCCAAGGCAGACTTGGTCTTATCTATGATATCAGCCAACTCATTCAGATAGGATTGGCCGTTGCGTCTGATCTCTTCACTCGATGAACGATTCAGTTTGTTGGCCTTTTCGAAAAGGATTGTTGCACCAATATTACTTGCAGCCCCCTTGATTGCATGTGCATCATCGGTGATCTGCATTATATCGGTACCCTGTAAAGCAATTTCCATGCGCTCAATGCAGCTGTAGACATCAGTAAGAAAATGGTTGACCAGTTCCTTGAAAAAGTCATCACGTGCACTCAGTCTGGTTAATTCATCAAGTGTCTCCCTATCCAGGTATTGTGGTATTTTTGATGTAAACGGAGTTGTTTTACGACTGACAGTATAAGTAGCGGCAGTCTGTTCTGAAATTTTGTTGTCACTATCCGTTAGACGATGGATCTCCTTGAGTAGGGCGCTGATGTCGATTGGCTTTTGTAAATAGACATCGGCCCCTGCTTCCCGACACTGCCGTTCCGCATCTTTCGAGATATTTGCTGTCAGTACGATAAAAGGAATATCTTTTATTAGGCCATACCCGGATTTGTACTCGCGAATAACGTCAAGTCCACCGATTCGGGGCATTTGCATGTCAAGGATGGCTAAATCGTATTCGCAATCTTCGAATTTTTCCAAGGCACTTTGCCCATCTTCAACTAACTCGACGTGATACCCAGCCTTAGTCAGCATCTCGCTGAGAATGAGACGATTAACGGCTGTATCTTCAGCAACAAGAATCTTGAGTTTGTCGTGGTTTTGGGAATGAGCCCAGCTATCGATCGCCTCTACACCCTCCGGTAAGCTGATATCGAGAAATGCCGTGTGAATGGCATTATATAGTTGACGCCGGTTTTCCAGATCATGGACAACCGAATCTATTTCAGGCGGCACATCAAATGGTCGGAATTTGCCAACAGTATCAATCAAAATCAGGTGGGCTTGATCACCTGATACCTCACGTAATCTCTCTGTCATTTGTACCAGATTATCACCAACATGCTCTGCATCCAGAATTAAAAGGGGCTGTTGATCGGAAGTAGAGGTGCTTTGAGTGATTAGACCAGTCAATTCTTCAACTGTACTCACCGCATCATTGCCTATCTCCCACAGTTTCAGCGGTTGGTTGATCTTATTGTAGAAGTGAAGGCTGTTGGTGAATGTGATTGTTGTGTGTCCTGTGTAACTCTGCTCTTTTGTTGACTCAGGTATCTCAAGTGGAAGATCAAAATAGAACCGAGACCCCTTTCCCAGCGTGCTTTCCACATAAATATCGCCACCCATACAGTTAACGAGCTCTTTAGAAATTGTAGTACCGAGACCTGAACCACCATACTCTCTGGTAATGGAATCATCGATCTGGTTGAAACGTTGAAAAATATTTCTCAGACCCTCTTGGGTGATTCCTATTCCGGTATCGATAACCTCAAATCTTAAATTTACCATTGAGTCTGTGGTATGCAATGTGTTGATTCTGATGTCTACATAGCCCTGATGAGTAAACTTGATGGCATTGCCCACAAGGTTGTTAAGTACTTGTTGTATACGGTGGTGATCACCAAGCAGATTGAATGGAACTTCAGGAGAGATGTGGGTCATTAAACTGATGTTTTTTTCCTTGGCGATTGGATCAAGTGATGTGCTGACGGTTGTAATCAGCGAATGCAGGTCGAATTCCTGGTGTTCGATCTTGATTTCACCGGCATCGATTTTCGAAAAATCAAGGACATCATCGATAAGTGTAAGCAGATGTCTTGCGGAGGAGTCGATCGTGTTGATTTTTTTCTCTATTTGCTGATCCAGATTTTCCGTCATCAATAACTGAGAAATACCCATGATGCCTGTCAAGGGTGTCCGCATTTCATGACTCATATTGGCGAGAAACCTTCCCTTTGCCTGATTTGCCGCCTCAGCGACGGCCTTTGCCTCCACCAACTGTCCGAGTATCTTGGAAACGAATATAGGGATGATGATATTGGTAACGATCAAGCCATACCCCACAACCGGGTGTGAGAGCCAGAAAGGCGTGGTGTTTATCACGACCATAAAACCTGAGGTCGACAATAACATTCCCAGGTATAGATAGTTGGTACCGAATCTGGCGCCGTATCCAACGGTGATCCAGAGCAGGACAGTAAAAAGGGGGGCACCCACTTCACCCGCGCCATACATGGCTAGACAGGTCATTGAGTGATCACCCAGCATGGTTATGGTCTTACGCAGCTTTGAACCGTGCTTGGCGTAGATAAACGATAACATGATCAGTATTGAGAACAGTTCGTATCCAGCCGCCAGCCGTGTGGCTGTCGCATGAGTACTGCCAAGTGGATTGGTCAGATCGGAAATCAGCAGATATGTGAATACGATGAAGGTAAAAAAGAGGCGAATCAATCCCTGCTCATATTCCAGGCGCGCCTCATCACTCAGTCCCTGGGAGATGAAAGTGAGTCTGGGTAATTTAAAAACCTCTTTCAAAGTATTGCCGGCCATGGCGCGTATACCCCTAAGTGATTGATTTTTGGTTTTCTAGGCCGCGTATTGTAACAGTCAAGTCATGCGTTTGAACGTATAGATCTAATGATAGCGGCTGTAAATAGTCAAAATTTTAGTGATTTTAAGAATTAATTTCCTATAAAAAAAGATTAATAGCAAAATATGTTGAGCGGGATCATTTGCTTATGCGATTCTACTTCCCATGGAATGTGGTATTGGGTCACGATCAGACTGACTTGATTACTCAGTCCTTAACCATTTCATAAAATGCTGTTTCTATCCTGTGGTGGCAACGCCTAATATAAATTCACCATCTATTTTTCTTTAGCGATGGGAACTGAACATACACAGAGCCAGACCTATATAACATCTACCTGTGAGGAACAGAAAATGCTCAAAGCCGTACCTACACAATCATTATCAGAGTTGACATTTGACACGCTGAACATTCGATATGATGGAAGCTACAGGACCCTTACCTTTGCCATGGATCCCGGCACAATTCCCTGTTTTTCGCCCCAATTACTGAAAGACATCAATAGTTTTCAAACATGGACAAGTGATTACCTAAAAAGTACTGAATCGAAGAGCGATATCGATTTCCTTATTTTTGGCTCCGATGTGCCTGGAATTTTCAATCTCGGTGGCGATCTGAAATTTTTTGTGGACATGATAACAACAGGCGATAGGCAGACCCTGCAAAATTATGCAGAGTTGAGTATCGATGTGCTGTATGCCAACTTCATCAATCTCAATGCCAATGTACGCACCATATCGTTGGTTACCGGAACGGCGCTTGGAGCGGGATTCGAAGCGGCACTTTCCAGTGACTACATCATTGCAGAAGCCGGTAGTGTCTTTAAATTTCCCGAGGTTGTTTTCAATATGTTCCCTGGTATGGGTGCCTATTCCTTCCTATCCCGGCGGATATCACCCGCATTGGTGGAGCGAATGATCATCAATGCCGAAGGTTATACAGCAGAACAGCTTTACGAGATGGGGATTGTTGATGTCGTTGCGGATCCGGGCGAGGGTGAACTAGCGCTCAGATCATTCATCAGGCGTCTCAACAAGTCGAATATCACCAGGCGTTCAGTACTGAAGATGCGCAATCGGATTCTGCCCTTGGAGAAGGATGAGTTGCTTGATATAGCGCATGATTGGGTGGATGCGGCATTTTCCCTCTCAGATAGGGATATTTCCGCAATGTCGCGTCTTGTAAGGGCGCAAACGAAGATGATGAGCCAGCAAGAAACTCAAGAAAAGCCGACTGACTTGCCTATGCAGAGTCATGGTTAACTGGAGTATCTGTAAGATAATGAATTTATCTATAACTAAATTGGAGAGAATGTTATTGGTCAGATATTAATAAAAACGTTTTGATTTTAATCTGGTGAGATGTAATCACACGATATTCTGGTTTTTTACCCTTGTACCAAGGGGGGCTGTTGTTATGTTACCAGTTTGGATCAATTCCATAAGAAAGTGCATGCTCAGTTGAGCATTGGGCTGGAATTGTGAAGAGTTGGTCTGAAACCAACAGGTGATATGCAGCGTATCTACTAACATCAGGAATTGTACAATTAAAACAGTGGTGCATTGACGAAACTACGTTCTTGTGCTGTGGCATATCTGTATAAAACGACAATGAAGCGGCAACATGCAATTGATTGAGCTGTCACATAAAAAATCTTTTTGTAATAGGTAAATTGATATTTTGCCGATTACCTGAGAGGAGATAACGCAATCCCTGGAATCAGTGTTCCTGATACAGGACTGGCGCAATTTCTGCCCCTGCTTTGGCAACTTGTTCTGAATAAACGTCAGTATGAGGGTGTTTACCGCTCGGTGCGTTGTCGATAATTGGATTGATCTGGTTGAACAGCAGATAATAAAAGCGCCACAATGTAGTGCTTGAATAGCCTGTTTTCAGTCTTTCTGCAAAGTGGTTTTGTGTTGTCAGGTGAACATATCTGAGGTGATGTTCTTGAACCAGCTGCGCGCATACTGCACCTCGATGGCCCTCGTCTCCGCCGAGGCATCCATAGGGGAGATTTCGCCTGCGCCCTTGATACCGACAATTTTTCCGTCGACCAGCTGATAGACGGCGGCTACCGAGATAGCCCAATCAGGTGTGATGATGCTGTAACAGGTATTCACATAGGAGGGTTCGCCCGCCGGCTCACCGTTTAGTGCGGCGACGATGGCTGCGGCGCAGAGCTTGCCCTGTGAGTAGATATTAGCTTACCTGTGATCATATCATCACACCAAGTGACTTATCCTTGTTTTGCTGACTTGAGCTGTTGCTGGACATTGGGGGGTACCGCTTCGTAGTGGCTGAACTCGATCGTATAATTGCCTTCGCCACCGGTAATCGCTTTAAGCTGTGTGGCGTATCCCTCGAGTTCAGATAGAGGCGCTTGACCTTTAATGACCAACATATTGTTGTGTCCCGACTCAGTGCCGCTGATCTGACCACGGCGCCCCGCAAGGTCGCCGGTCAGGTCACCCATAAATGTGTCTGGTGTGGTGATCGAGATATTGACGATCGGTTCCAATATGACCGGTCCCGCCTTCTCGACCGCCTCCAGGAAAGCCTTCTTGCCCGCAGTGACAAAGGCAATCTCTTTGGAGTCCACTGAATGGTACTTTCCGTCAAAGATAATCACGCGAATATCCTGCATGGCAAAACCGCCTAGAGCACCTTCCTCCATGGCCTGTTTCACCCCTTTTTCAACAGCGGGGATGAATTGACCCGGGATCGCTCCACCGACGATTTGGTTGACAAACTCAAAGCCCTCACCCCGTCCAAGGGGCTCAATGCGAAGATGCACCTCACCGAATTGACCAGCACCACCGGTCTGTTTTTTGTGTCGGTAATCTGCCTCTGCCTTACGGGTAATGGTCTCGTGATAGGCGATGCTGGGTGGGTGGGTCTCCACCTCGACACCATATTTTTTCTTGATTTGTTGCAGCAACACTTCAAGATGCAACTCCCCGAGGCCTCGCATCACTGTTTCATTCATACTGACGTTGTGCTCGACGTGGAAACAGGGGTCCTCATCCTCCAGCTTGTGTAGTGCATCGCTCAGCTTCTGTTCATCACCCCGTTTGGCGGTATTGATGGCAAGGCCGAACAGAGGCAGGGGACATTCGATGGATCGCAAGTGGTGGTGGTCCTCATCGTGGGAATCATGCAGAACCGCATCGAAGTGGATGTCTTCAATCCTTGCCACCGCACAGATATCCCCTGGAACGGCCTGGCTCATCTCGTCCTGCTCTTTTCCATGGAGCCTGAGCAGATGATTGACCTTGAAGGGCTTGCGTGCATCGCCAATAAAGAGTTGCGCATTGGTTTCCAGGGTTCCCTGGTGTATGCGAAAGATCCCCAATTTCCCCCGATAGGGGTCATTGAGGACCTTGAAAACGTGCCCGATGACGTGTTTGTCCGGATCGGGTGAAACCTCTACAGGGAGCATATCCGCCCCTTCGCCCTTCATGAAGGGGGGGGGGTTTCCTTCTGTCGGATCAGGCATCAGGCGCGCGAACAGTGTCAGTAGCTCATCCAGCCCGGCACTGTTCTCCACGGAGGTAAAGCAGACAGGTATCAGATGACCTTCTCGCAGGGCTTTTTCAAAGGGGTCATGCAGCTGATCGGGTTGCAGTGCTTCGCCTTGCTCCAGATAGACTTCCATCAACTCCTCGTCCACCTCGACCACCTGGTCGATCATATTGTCGTGGGCATGAGAGACTGAGGAGAAAATCGTTTCATCACCACCGGGCTGAAAAAAACAGTCAATGACCCGCTGCCCGTTGTCCGCGGGTAGATTGATAGGAAGACACTCTTTGCCGAAGCTCTCCTGCAGGCTATTCATCAGCGCTTCGTAATCTATACCGTCAGTATCGATTTTATTCACAATGATAAATCGGCACAGATTTCTATGCTTGGCGGCTTCCATCATGCGGATGGTGACGGGTTCGATCCCGGTGGCGGCATTGACCACAACGGCGGCTGTCTCTACTGCTGGAAGGATGCTGATGCCCCGTCCCAGGAAATCGGCGTATCCGGGTGTGTCGATGATATTTACTTGTTTGCCTTCATGGCTGAGATGGGTGATCGCGATATCGAGAGAGTGTTGCAATTCTTTCTCCATATCGTCGTAATCGCAGACGGTGTCACCTCTCTCGATACTGCCAGCACTATGAATCATACCGCTTTTTTGCAGTAACGATTCGATCAGACTGGTCTTGCCAGCTCCTGCATGCCCAACGAGGGCGATATTACGAATGTCGTGGGTCGAATAACTGGCCATATTGACTCCTATCAGCGGAAACGCGGCTCTATCCAAGAGGATTGATGGAAGATAACAGCAAAAGGATATTAGTTTTCTTCTGGTTAGGCCAGTATATCAATCCGAACGCTGGAGTAATTGAGCCTGAACAGGAAAATGTCAGAAATCAGTTGGCATGTCCAACTGTCCACTTGATTGGATTGACATCTACGCATGTCTGGTGGAGTGTAGTAATTATCGAATCAGCGCGAACAGTCCCAGCCCATGATGTGTTTGCTCAAGGTAAACAGGCAGCTGTGGCCATTTCACTGGTCGGTTTTTTTACTACTGTCAAGGGTGGACAGAGTTAATTACAACCTTCACGATTTCCGGCTGACCCGGACTGACTGCGGCTGTTTCGCCCTCGAGATCACCGCTTTGAGCGGTGGGACTGCCAGACAGGGATATACGCGCACCCACCGCCACTTCCGGAAATTGGGAGAGTTTCAATTGTGGCATCATTGCCATGCTGTCATCCAGGCTGATCGACAGAGGCAGGTCGCTGACCCGTTTTCGCACTGCCGCCAGCGGCATGGGGGGGCCGCTCATCGCCTTGGCGTAGATAAACAGCAGATCATCTGGATTTGCCTTACCCTGCATGTCCGGGGATAGGGAGATCTCGACCTGAATCGACTTATCTACAGCGGCAGCAGGCTTTGCAGGTACCTGCTTCTTGGCCTGAACGATGCTGGGCAGTTCAGGCTCTTCAACAGGCAGTCCCAATTTGGAGCGGGCATCATCCAGGGCCTCATTGACGGATTCGAGTTCCGCGCTCTGTGGTTTCAGCAGACCCCTCAGTTTGGACCAGCGGTCAACGGCATTCTGGAAATCGGTTCGCTGGTAGGCGACTATACCGGCGATCCAGAGCACATTGGGATTGTCAGGCTCCAGTTGCAATGCCTTTTCGACCATCGGCGCCGCCCGTCCGGTGAAGTCATTACCGCCGTTCGAGGCTATAGCCTCGGCATATGCAAGCAGCAGACCCACGTTTTTATCACTGATCTCCATAGCTCGATCGAAGGCGTTGATGGCAGCTGACGGATTGTTCATCGCCATATAGCTGCGCCCCAGCATAATCCAGCCCTCCTGGTTATCAGGCTGTTCCTGCATTTTGGCGGCGAGCCGTTTGACAAGTTCCTCCATCGGCGGCAGGTTCTGGGTTGAGGTCCCTTGGGATTGCGCTGAAGCCGTGTGCGAAGCTGCAGGTTGATTGGCCAAACGCGATATAATCTTCGGGGAGCCTATGAACTGGTATAAAAGCAGTGCTGCCAGTGGTATCACCAGGGCAGACAATGCCATTTTCCGTCCGCTTCCTCCGGATTCCGCCGGTCGAGATTGTTCGGATACATCAGACAGAAGTTCTTTTTCCAGATCCCTGCGCGCTGCGTCATAACGTGCCTGATCCAGCGCACCTGATTTCAGGTCACCGTCCAATTCAGCAAGCTGCTGTTTAAAGACAGCCAGGTTCAGTTCATCGGAAGTGATGCCACTGGTAACCTGCTTACGCATCAATGGCAATGCGACAAATCCCATAGCCAGGAGTGAGAACCCGGCGATAATAATCCAGAATAGGGTCATTGATCAGCGTCTCTGTGGTCGTTCGACTGGTTTAACAAGCGATTGAGTCGTTGTTCCTCTTCTGCAGAAAGCTCTGTCTCCCGGGAAACGCTTTTACGCTTTAGAATACGGAATAGAATCACCCCGCCGACAAGAAAAACGATAAGGGGGCCAAACCATATCGGATAGGTCGTGGGTTTGAGGGGTGGATTGTAGAGCACGAAATCCCCATAGCGGGCAACCATGAAGTTGATGATATCCTCTTTATCCTGACCGCTCTGCATCATCTCATAGATTTCATTACGCAGATCGATAGCGAGTTCGGCGTTGGATCCGGCCAGGGATTCGTTCTGACATACCAGGCATCGCATCTCTTCGATAATATCGCGGAAGTCCTCCGCCTTTCCCGGCTCATCGAAGGTGTAGTCAGCCAGGGTCGCGGCCTGTACGGCGGGCAGGGCGAACAACAGGGTGAAAATCAATACAAACAGGCGCACGTCGCTATCCTTTAGGCTTTAAATCTTCAATCAGGGGCAGTAATGTCTCATTGAACAGTTGCATGGTCATCGGCCCTGCATGTTTGTAGTGGATAATGCCTTTACTGTCCACCAAAAACGTCTCCGGAGCGCCATACACACCAAGATCGATCGCGGTGCGTCCTTTCTTGTCGAATATGTTGATGCTGTAGGGATCACCGAGCTGGCGCAACCATGCCTGTGCCTTATCCCGTTCGTCTTTCCAGTTTAAGCCGACGATATCCACTTTGCCGGAGCGGGAAAGTTGCACCAGGGTCTCATGCTCGGCACGGCATGAGACACACCAGGTGGCCCATACATTGAGCAGATAGACCTTACCCTTCAGATCACTCGTTTTTACGATCGTGTCGGGACTTTCCACGGTAGGGAGAGCAAACTCAGGTACCGACTTGCCGATCAACGGGGATGGAATCTCGCGTGGATTCATACCCAAACCTTTGAACAGGAAGGCAGCGATCACTGCAAAAACTATGAGGGGTATGGAATAGCGTAGATATCGATTCATGGTTGAATTAACTCCCTGACGATGCCGCTGCGGCATCGGCAGTGTTGACCTGCTGAGAGGATCTTACTTTGGCGGTACGATAACGCCGGTCAGTGACGGCGAGAATGCCCCCCAGTCCCATCAGCAGTCCACCCAGCCATATCCAACGCACGTAGGGTTTGTAGTAGAGGCGGAGGCTCCAGTCACCAGCGCCAAGGGGCTCACCCAGCGATACATAGAGGTCTCGGGTCAGTCCCCAATCGATTGCCGCTTCGGTCATCGGCTTGGTCTGGACGAAGTAGGTACGCTTTTCCGGTTCCAGGGTGGTCATGTGTTCACCATCTTTTGAGACATGGAAGCGGCCGCGATGGGCATTGTAGTTTGGCCCTGATGTGCGTTTTACGCCTTCGAACTTGAAGCTGTAACCGGCAATGTCACTCACATCGCCCGGGCTCATGCGAACATCAGACTCGATACCGTAGTTGCTGACCATGGTTACGCCGACGATGAACATTGCCACCCCCAGATGGGCTAGGATCATGCCGTAATAACTGCGTCCACCGGTTTTCAGATCGAGCCAGAAGCCGGAAAGCCCCTGCTTGTGCTTCAACCGGTCCCTGAGATTGACCACATGGGAGGTCGCAATCCACATCGCCAATCCCATGCCGAGTCCTACCAGCCAGTTCCCTCCTGAAAAAATGGGCAGGAGGCTGAGCAGACCAAACGCCAGGCTGACAATGAAGGCGGCTCTAAGCTGCTTGACCAGCCGAGACGGTTCGGCATGTTTCCAGCGTGCCAGTGTTCCCATTCCCATGAGCAGGGCGAGAAATGGGGTTGTCAGCAGGAACATCTTGTTAAACCAGGGAAAGCCCACCGAGATCTTGCCCATGTCGAGGGCGTCATAGATCAGGGGCGCCAGCGTGCCAATCAGAACCAAGGCGGCAAATATCGAGAGCAATAGATTATTGCCCAAGAGGAATGTCTCCCGGGATATCAGATCGAAACGGCCACCTCCCGATATGTAGGGTGCGCGCCAGGTGTAGAGCAGCAGTGATCCGCCAATGACAATCAGCAGAAAAATCAGGATAAAGATGCCGCGAGCCGGATCCGAGGCGAAGGAGTGTACCGAGGTCAGTACGCCGGAACGCACTAAAAAGGTGCCCAACAGGCTCAGGGAGAAGGCGGAAATGGCGAGCAGTACGGTCCAGCTTTTGAAAGCAGCGCGCTTTTCGGTAACCGCCAGGGAGTGGATCAATGCAGTACCTACCAGCCACGGCATGAAGGAAGCGTTTTCCACCGGATCCCAGAACCACCAGCCGCCCCAACCCAGTTCATAGTAGGCCCACCAGCTTCCCAGGGCGATGCCCAGCGTGAGAAAGACCCAGGCGATGGTTGTCCAGGGACGGGACCAGCGTGCCCAGGAGGCATCGAGCCGTCCGCCGAGGAGGGCGGCAATGGCGAAGGCGAAGGCAACGGAAAATCCCACGTACCCCATATAGAGCATGGGAGGATGGATTGCCAGGCCGGGATCCTGAAGCATGGGATTCAGCTCTCCGCCCTCCACGGGGACTGGGAAGGTTCTGGCAAACGGATTTGACGTCAATAGCATAAAGAGCAGAAAGCCGATGCTGATCATACCCATCACGGAGAGTACCCGGGAAACCATCTCGAGGGGTAGGTTGCGGCTGAAAACGGCAATTGCAACACTCCAGCTTGCGAGGAAAAAGGCCCAAAGGAGCAGAGAACCCTCATGGGCCCCCCAAACCGCTGATATTTTATAGATATCGGGCAGCTTGGTATTGCCATGCTGGGCAACGTAGATCACCGAGAAATCGTTACTCAAAAACGCATTGGTAAGAATGATCAGGGAAATACCCAAAAAAACGAACTGACCCCAGGCGAGAGAGCGTGATGCAGCCATCCACGAGGATATGCGGGTATAGGATCCGATCAGGGGCACCACCGCCTGAGTGATGGCCAGGCAGAGCGCGAGGATGAGTGCGAAATGGCCGAGTTCAGGAATCATTGGACTTTCGACTGCATGTTGCTGACCCCCTCGTCATGAGCGGTCTTCAATGAAGCCGCGACTTCTGGCGGCATATAGTTCTCGTCATGCTTGGCGAGCACCTCGCTGGCGATGAAGATGCCCGATTCGTTCAGCTGTCCCATGGCGACGATTCCCTGCCCCTCGCGGAACAGGTCGGGCAGGATGCCTGTGTACTCCACGGTAACGGCCTCGGCATTATCAGTGACCGAGAATGCGGTAGTCAGCCCATCGGGTTTACGCTTTACACTATTGGCTTCGACCAGACCGCCAACGCGAAACGGATGGGCGGTCGGCGCTTTACCCTCGGCGACTTCCGAAGGGGAAAAGAAGAACATCAGGTTTTCGTCAAAGGCGTTGAGGGCCAACCAAGTGGCCACGCCAATACCGGCAACCATCAAACCTATCAGGGTCAGTCGTTTCTTGCGTATGGGATTCATCTCTGTTCTTTCCTGGCCCGACGGAGTTTTCGGGCAATATCTTTCAAAACTCGTTTGCGTTGTTGCATCGGCGCAACCACGTTGGCGACAAGGACAATCAGCGCCAGCAAAAAAGAGGGCCAAACGTAGACGGCATACCCGCCCATGGCGAAGAACTCACTCATTTCGCCTCCTTCTCGACCATTTCCTGCACCCAGCGTGAATTGCGTTCACGCTCGACAATTTCCGCGCGCGCGCGCATTAGGACCACAGCGCCATAGTAAAGTTTAAATGAGATGGCCATGGTGAGCAGCGGAATCAACATGCTCATGTCCATTGACGGTTTGTCGAATTTTGTCACCGATGCAGGTTGATGCAGCGTGTTCCACCATTCAACCGAATAGTGAATGATGGGGATGTTGACCACACCGACCAGGGCCAGAATCGAGACTGCGCGGGCAGCGACGCGTTTATCCTCGATGGCACTGTGCAGGGCGATAATACCGAGGTATAGAAACAGCAACAGAAGCTCAGACGTCAGTCGCGCATCCCAAACCCACCAGGTCCCCCACATCGGTTTACCCCACAGGGAGCCGGTGGCAAGGGCTAAAAACGTAAACGAGGCCCCTACCGCGGCACTGCTGATGACAATGATTTCCGTCATCTTGATACGCCAAACCAGGCTGATCAGGCCGGAGACGGCCATCACCACATAGATAAACATCGACATCCATGCAGCGGGTACATGAATGTACATGATGCGATAGCTTTCCCCCTGCTGGTAATCTGTGGGGGCAATGAAAAGGCCATTGTAGAGACCCCATGCCAGTGTGATCAGAAAGCTGACCATGAACCAGGGAATTAGTTTTCCGGCCACATTATAGAAGTAGCGTGGCGAACCCATTTGATGAAAGAAGCGAATGATCATATCAACTCAGACTGATTCTCAATGATGCGGCAGTAGCCATTGGGGCCAGTACCAGTGAACCCACCAGCATGGCGGACAAAATGGACAGTTGCGCAGTCGTTGGTATGCCGACAATAGCAGTTTTGACAGCATCCGTGGCAAAGATCAATACCGGTACGTACAGAGGCAGCACCAGGAGTGAAAGAATCATACCCCCCCGGCGAAGGCCTACCGTCAGGGCCACACCCACGGACCCGATCAGGCTCAGTACCGGGGTACCCAGTAGCAAGGTCAGCATCAGGGTGGGAACAGCTGAACTCGGGATGTGCAGCAATACTGCCAGCAAGGGCGCGATGATAAAAAGCGGGAGACCGGTTACCAGCCAGTGGGCCAATATCTTCGCCAGGACGAGGATCGATACCGGATGGGCACTCAACATGAACTGTTCCAATGAACCGTCATCGTAGTCGGAGCGGAACATGCTGTCCAGAGAGAGCAGGGCGGCGAGCAGGGCGGCCACCCAGATCACCCCGGGACCGACCGCTTCTATGAGTTTGGGATCGTTGCCGATCCCCAATGGAAACATGGCTGTGACCAGAATGAAGAAGAGCATTGGATTGACCAGTTCCGCCCGACGGCGATAGGCCAGCAGCAGATCCCTTTTAAGGAGCAGGCTGAAAGCGCTTGAGAGGGAGAGGGTGCTCATCGATCAGACAGATTTATTCGTATCAGTTGGATTTCATCCCTGAAGCCAATCCGGTGATGGGTGGTCATGGCTGCCATGCCTCCTCGGTGTAGGTGTCCCTCGAACAGGCGCTCCATATGCTCGATACCTTTGCGATCGAGGGAGGTAAAGGGTTCATCCAGTATCCAGAGTTTCGCATCGGTGACTAATAGTCTTGCTATCGCCAGACGACGCTGTTGGCCTGCAGAGAGGTTACGCGTCGGTATATCCTCGAAGCCGTATAATCCGACCTGATCCAACGCATCATCCAGATCAATTCCCGCTTGCGCCTTGCCAAGTCCACGGGCGATGCGGAGATTTTCCAAAGGTGTCAGATCGAGCTTGGAACCATCCTTGTGACCCAAATAGGCGATATGCTCATGGAATTCGGGCCCCAGTCGAAAAATATCTTTCCCCTGCCACAACAGATCACCCGATTCCGGCAGGCGTATGCCGCAGAGTATGCGAAGCAGTGAGGTCTTTCCACTGCCGTTGCGGCCTTCCAGTACCAGCGCCTGACCTGGGTTGATACTGAAGCTCAGGTCTTCGAACAGTACCCTGTCGTCTCGTATGCAGAGCAGTGAGCGTGCTTCGTAGATGATGGGGGAGGGTGTGCTTGATGCTGTCACAAATTTACTGTCGTTTTATCGTTATCACTCTGTTCATGGAGTGGAGAACAAAGCCCTGGCAAAGTGGACAACCTTACCCGATCTCACTCCATAGCCTCAACAAAAATCGAACGCTATCGAATCCGGGAACAATCTCCTTATATATAATATGGGAATTTATTCCCATCAGTAGCCATTAGACACTATTATTGATACCCATTCAGCAAACTGATCCCCATTTGTAATCAGCACGCCGTCACGAAATCGTCTGGTTGAGATAGTTTTCTTCAGATTCTTAAGATTTGCTTAAGAATACAATCGGGAAGTGTCCGAGTTTGATGAGTCTAAAGGGGATGTCTTCAGGTGTCAGGTGGCCTGCGGTTTTTTTATAATGACCTGTTCCTGCTCAAAACTTTGCAGATTGGGGGTGCGTTCAGCAATATTGGATGTTTGCCATACCAGGGTCAAACAGAAAGCGATAACCAATACGAAGATATATTTCACCGGACATGTCCCCCCGGAAATTAACTTGGTGGTGAAATTGTGGCGCCCTTGTGAGCAGTTTTTTTTAAAGGGTGGAATATATAGGAATTACCCTAGGTTCGCTAGTCCGGGAATGGGTGGATCTTTGATCTAGATCACCTAAACACCTTCTGCCAGGGCTATTTTACATACAGATAGATAAGATCAGAACTGATTTTAGTTGGGTAGGTTTTAATAGGTTCTGTTGCGGGTTCGTCCAAAGGCTTACCGTTTTTCAGGCTGAAACGACTGCCGTGCAGTGAGCATTTTATGCTATCCCCTTCGATACAGCCCAGGTAGAGAGAGACCTCTTCGTGACTGCAGAGGTCATCGACGGCATAGATCCGGCCGTTGGCGTTCACAATCAGATAGTGCCGGCCGTCAATATCGACACGCTTCATACTGTCTGGCTG
This sequence comes from Candidatus Thiodiazotropha sp., assembly GCA_040506195.1. Taxonomy (GTDB): domain Bacteria; phylum Pseudomonadota; class Gammaproteobacteria; order Chromatiales; family Chromatiaceae; genus Thiodiazotropha. The sequence continues at coordinate 29,134 of JBEVXH010000007.1, forward strand.
CAGCTCATCACAACGTACTACTTGCACCCAACCATTCGCCATCGCCACTACCTGATTCGTTGATGGGCACGGCCTGAGTCGAGGACCTGACGAACCTGGTCAGCAGCGGATGCGATTGTGCTGCAAATCCCGGCATGCCACAGAATCAGGGCGCAGCTATAGACCAGTGAATCGTAGGCCGGGCCTTGCTCGCCATGGAGAGCTCGCATGCCTGTTTCGGCGGCGGCTGAAGCTGCGCCGCTGATATCCTTAATGCGGGCGACTTCATCCCCACCGATTTTGATGGCATCGTCCTCAGGAAGTGGAACGGCTCTGAGGGCCTGGTTGATTCCAAGGCTCTCCGGTGTGATCTCGACAGGTTGCTCCTCACCCAGGTCATCATAGCGGTAGACCATTCCCTGTTGTCTCAGGGAGGGGATAACACCTCCTTCGATACCGCGCACCAGCAAACAACCCTCAAAACCGGCGAAACGGGCCAGTGAAGCATATTTTGCGGGATAAGGTTTATGCACATATCCGGTTACCAGGTGGGTCTTGCTTCGGGCTACAAGAGGCTTAGCCAGTACCTCGACTGTGGTCAGGACCTGTCGTTTGATTATCTTTTGTCTCAAATCGGTCAAATTGTGCAGACCCGGGCAAAAAGTGTGCTGATCCACATAGGCCCATCCCAGCTCCGTGTCCTCCAACCGAGAGGCGGCACTATCGAGACCGAGATCCACACCGATGCCGGCAGCCTGCAGTACATGGCGGTGAGTGACACCGAACTTAGGACCCACGGTATCGAGGCCATGACTTACGCAGGGCAGGCCGCAGGCAGCCAATACAGCGGGTATAAAAGGTGATACGGGAAGATTTCGGTTGACGCCGTCATAGGGGTCAGCCAGGGAGATCAACTGGTCAATCTCGACCTGACGACTTTGTGAGGTGCTAAGGATTGCATCCAGTGCGCCTTTGTTTTCGTCGTCGGTCTCTCGTTTCATACGAAGCGCAATAAGGAAAATTGCCGCCTGTACCTCATCGATTTCACCTCTCAGGATGGCCGCCATACCTTTACTGGCCTCCTCAAGGGAGATGTCCTTGCTCAGTTCCGGTCCGGTTGCTATGCGCTGAATGATCGAATGCATCAACGCCTGGGAGGTTATGGTGTCAGTCATGAAATACTACCTGATTGAGTGACTTGATGGAGCGCAGTATAAATAACATAGTAAAATTGTCAAGAATTACCCGGTCAGTGTAATGTTAAATCTGCAGATTCAATTCTTGATGACCAAGTGTCGGGCGCGATGCAGCAGACTGGCTCGGTATGGCTGAGCCCCAGCTTGGGATATGGTGTGACAGGCAGCATATCCATATATGCACCCCGGTTGCTTACCGAGGCGCATTTGCCCTTCAGTTATGGTGAGGTTTGACCAGGCCAGATAGAAGGCGTTTGTGTCGCCCGGCCCATCAACGATGCAAGACGGATGTCAGGACTAAATCGTGTTCAAAGAACACAGAATAGCTGCTGTAGTCCCATCGGGTGATCGGTGGCTCGCCGACACTGGGGTGGGCGGTCAATGGCTGGCCGTATCGCTGGCTGACCTGATCCATAGACATGCTGCGCGTCGGACGGGGGATACCCTCTTCACTGTTGATGGGTGCCGAATGGATTGATTCGATTAAAAGTACATCGGCGGAGACCGGCAGTGCGAGCATGCAGATTAGTGTGGCGGATAGGGTGGTGATACGCAAAGTCATCTGGGTAACTCCGAATTTGTCTCTTCAGGAATGAATATAGCACTCATATCTAAGTATAGAAATTAAAAAGTTTTTCTTTAATCATGTCAGTTGCTTTTCATGGCTCTGATGTATAGTGGCGGTGGATGGTTGGATGATCTTTCCTGAATTGGAAAAATATGGCCGCTATTCCCGCCTATTTTTGTTAGGCTATCCGATTCGAGGAGCAACCCCCCAGCGGTGCAAAATAATTCCGTAGGTTTGGGTGCTAACAAAACAGGATTTAATCGCCAGAAATGTTCAAACCGATCGAATTTTATATCGGCCTGCGCTATACACGCGCCAAGCGGCGTAATCACTTTATCTCCTTCATATCGCTGATCTCGATGTTGGGCATCATGTTGGGTGTGGTGGCGTTAATCGTCGTTCTATCAGTTATGAACGGGTTTCACAAAGAAGTCCGTGAACGAATTCTCGGTATGACATCACATGCCACGATTTCCGGTGTCAATGGAGAACTGGAGAATTGGGCTGAGGTGCAGGCCGAGGCTGCAACATTTCCGCACGTGATTGGAGAGGCGCCCTATGTTGAGGGGCAGGGGATGCTGATCAGCGGGCAAAAGGTCAGCGGTGTATTGTTGCGGGGCATCTTGCCGGATCAGGAAGGCAAGGTATCCGAAGTGATTTCTGCCATCACGAATGGCTCTATCGAGGCCCTCCAGCCGGGTGAATACGGTCTGATTCTCGGGCGAGAACTGGCCTTGGTATTAGGGGTCGGGGTTGGCGATCGTGTCACCCTGGTGACACCTCAGGTCAATGTTACGCCTGCCGGTATCATGCCGCGCCTGAAGCGCTTTACTGTGGCAGCGATATTCCAGGTGGGAATGGGGGAGTACGACAGAGGGGTTGCCATCATGCATATGGAGGATGCGGCCAAATTGATGCGTCTCGAGTCGGGTGCGAGCGGGATCCGCCTGAAGCTGGATGACCTCTATTTGGCCCCACAGATATCGAGAGAGCTGGCGCTGAAGATGGGTGGTTATTATCGCATCAGTGATTGGACCATGCAGCACCGTAATTTTTTTGCCGCGTTGCAGACGGAAAAACGCATGATGAGCATCATTCTTTCTCTGATCGTGGCCGTTGCGGCCTTCAATATCGTTTCCACCATGGTGATGGTGGTGACCGATAAACAGTCGGATATCGCTATTCTTCGTACTTTGGGGGCATCACCAAGATCCATAATGGGCATCTTCATGGTACAGGGCGCCACTATCGGTATCGTCGGCAACATACTCGGCATGATCGGCGGGGTGCTGCTGGCGATCAACGTGGAGGAGATTGTCAGTTGGATCGAGTCGGTATTCGAGATCGATTTTTTGGATCCCAGTATCTACTACATCACCAAGTTGCCATCCGAACCGCATCTCTCCGATGTGTTGCTGATAGGGTTTACCGCTTTCATCATCACCCTTGCGGCAACCCTCTATCCCGCCTGGAAGGCATCACGCACCCAACCCGCCGAGGCATTGCGCTATGAGTGATGCCGGGATTGTCCTGCAGGCGAACAACCTGGTGAGATCCTTCACCCAGGGTGATCTTCATGTGGAGGTGTTGCAGGGGGTCGATCTATCCATAAAAAAAGGTGAACGGGTGGCGATCATCGGCGCATCGGGTTCTGGTAAAAGCACACTGCTGCACTGTCTGGGTGGATTGGACCGGCCAGATTCGGGTCAGGTGATGCTGCATGGCAATGACCTGCTGATCATGAATGAACGGGAAAAGGGTCTGCTCAGAAATCGGCATATGGGTTTTGTCTACCAGTTTCACCATCTGTTACCTGAATTCACGGCACTGGAAAATGTTGCAATGCCGCTGCTGATCGGCGGTGAATCGGCAACCGACGCAAGGGCCGCGGCCAAGGCGATGTTACAGCAGGTTGGTTTGGAAGCGCGGGTCGAGCACAAGCCGAATGAGCTCTCGGGTGGAGAACGACAAAGGGCTGCACTGGCGAGGGCAATGGTCCACCAGCCGGACTGTGTATTGGCGGATGAGCCGACAGGAAACCTCGACAGAAGAAGTGCTGAACAGGTCTATGAATTGATGCTGCAATTGAACCGGGAGAGCAACACCAGCTTTGTGGTGGTTACCCACGATTATGAACTGGCGGCAAAAATGGATCATACATTGCAGTTGGTGGATGGAAAGCTGTCAAGACCTGAGCCGCTGACCGGATAGGTGCTCTATTCAGTTTGATTGATTTCAGGGGATGAATAGTCAGACTGAAGCGGATGTCGAGAACCAGCTCTAGGGTGTGGTGGGTGAACGGCGGGTTTTCTTTCTCAGGCGACGGGCCTTCCATTTCTCCGCCGCATGCCAGCGCCATATCCATAAAATCAGGCTGTAACCCAGTATGGATGAGACCGTGGCACAGAGCAAGCTGCCGATGAGCAATGGGACCCAGATCTCGACCCCGACATTCTGTACCCATTCCCAACTGAAATGGAAAGGCTCCAATGTGGCTGTATTGCCGGTGATCAATGTTCCCACCCAATAAGCGAAGAAAAACATTGGAGGAATGGTGATCGGATTGGTGATCCAGACCAGGGCTACCGACAAAGGGAGATTAACGCGAAAAAAGATGGCAGCCGCTGCCGCGAGCACCATTTGAAACGGGATAGGAATGAAGGCCATAAAAAGACCTACCGCAAACGCACCTGAGACGGAGTGCCTGTTGAGATGCCACAGATTTGCGTCATGCATCAGCGAGCCGAAAATCCTCAAATGCTTGTGGTTACGTACCGTGTCGTGGTGGGGTAACAGGCTTTTAATAAATCTCTTGGGCATGAGTCAATGAAATTATCTGCACAAGCCGCTGATGACGTTCATAATGAGGGTATACCTGAATCGACACCAATACTGAAGCATGTTAAAGCATAGTACAACTTAGATTAATGGAAGAGACAATCGCACAATAGAGATAAAAGACAGGGAATGTCGTGAATTTAGTTCTGATCGCATTTGTGGTCGGTGCAACACTATTTCATCAGCTTCAGATCCTGCCTGAAAGATGGTGGATGGCTGCACTCGTACCACTGGCCTTTTTCTGGCGCGTCCGTCGTCTGCGACCATGGATTGCATTTCTGGTCGGGGGAGGGTGGACGCTTCTGTTCGCTACCAATCACCTGCAGCACAGGCTTCCTGCCGAATTGGAAGGCAGGGATATGGTGGTGGAGGCTGTTATTGCATCCCTGCCAAACCGTCAGGGCCCATTGACACGATTTCAAGCGGATGTAAAACAGTTGTTTGACAGTCATGGCAATGGGGTTCCTCTGGCCCGTCTGCAACTCAGTTGGTATGGCCTTCGCGATACACTTCGTATCGGTGAAACCTGGCGCTTGAAAGTCAGGTTGAAACGACCAAGAGGCATGCAAAACCCGGCAGGGGCGGACCTCGAACGGTGGATGTTCAGTCAGGGAGTGCAGGCCAAGGGATATGTCAGAAAGTGGCACGGCAACCGGATCCTGGAAAGCGGGACGCACCATGCGTGGATAGACAGGTTGCGCCAGACCATAGCGCTGCAGCTGGATCAACGGGTTCGACAGCCTAACGCGGTATCTCTTTTAAAGGCCTTGGCGATAGGGGACAAGCGGGGTATCGGAACGGAACAATGGGGTGTATTCAGTACCACCGGCACCAACCATCTGGTGGCCATATCAGGACTCCACATAGGCATAGTTGCCGGATGGTTGCTGTTCGTCAGCCAGTGGCTGTGGCGCCGTAGCGAGCGCCTGACTCTCAGAATCCCCGCCATCAAGGCAGGATCGCTCGTCGCATTGGCCGGGGCATTAGTCTATGCCGCACTGGCTGGGTTTTCACTCCCCACCCAACGTGCCCTGCTGATGCTGTTCACGACCCTTGGCAGCGTGATACTCGGACAGAGGATTCAGCCGGGCAGAAGTCTTGTACTGGCAATGTTCATGGTGGTGTTGCTGGATCCCATGGCGACCCTATCGGCTGGATTTTGGCTCTCCTTTATCGCAGTCGCCGTGATTATCATGAGTGTCGGCGGACGCATCGATTGCTGGACAGGGTGGCGGCAGATGATACGGGTGCAGTGGTTCGTTACTTTGGGACTGGTGCCTGTTCTATTGCTGTTTTTCGACCAGGCGTCATTGATATCGCTGATCGTGAATTTGGTTATGGTGCCTTGGTTTACCCTGATCCTGGTACCTATGGTATTGTTCGGTCTGCCGCTGCTGATGGTACCGCTTACGGCTGGTTGGTGGTTTGGCCTGCTTGGCTGGCTGGCTGCCCATACCTATCAGTTACTGGCCTGGTTTTCAACGCTCCCCTATGCAATGTTCACCCTACCTGATGCTGCCGTTTGGTGCTGGATCGTGGCAATTATCGGCTTTCTGCTGTTCCTGATCCCCGCAGGAATACCGGCACGCGGTTTGGCAATCTGGTTGATCGCCCCTTTGATTCTCGTTAAGCCGGTTCGTCCTGCCCATGGAGAACTGTGGTTTACACTTTTGGATGTTGGGCAGGGCCTGGCCTGTGTCATTGAAACAGAGCATCATGTTATGGTCTACGATACGGGGCCCGCCTATGCAACGGGATTCAATACCGCGGAATCGGTGCTTATTCCGTATTTAAGATCACGCGGGTACGCAAGTGTTGACCGGCTGGTGCTGAGTAATGGTGATCGTGACCATGCCGGAGGCTATAGTGCACTGAAACAGGCTGTGGAGGTTGCTGACAGCCTGGCGGGAGAACCCGGACGTATAGCACAGGTACGGGACTGTCAGGCAGGTGAGAAGTGGCATTGGGATGGTGTGTCATTCACTGTCCTGCATCCGGACCGGAGTGAAAGATACAAGCATGCAAACGATCGCTCCTGTGTGGTGCAGGTAGCTGTGGGTGATCGGCGCATATTGCTGCCGGGCGATATCGAGGAGCGGGGCGAAGGGGCATTGTTGAGACACTATGCCGGGGATCTGGCCTCAGATATTGTGGTTGCGCCTCATCATGGCTCGGCGACATCTTCTACACTGCCGTTCGTGAACGCTGTGGCGCCTGACTGGGTGCTTGTCTCAAGTGGTTATAGAAACAGCTATGGATTTCCGAAAAATGTGGTGGTTCAGCGTTGGCGGCAACAGGGTGCAGTTATACTGAATACAGCTGAAACGGGGGCGATACAGTTTCGTATCGGCAGGGAACAGCAGGAGCTCGAGCCCCGTCTCTATCGCAAACACAACAGTCGCTATTGGAGTGAATGATTGCCTGAGACGGTGTCCCATATTTGCTGCGGTATGAAAAGGGTATCAGTTTGCGACCCTTTGTTTCAGATTGCACGACGCATCAAGTATGATAAGCAACAGGGATTAATATTACTTCTTATCAAGAATATAGGACGCAGAAAAGGTGCTAGAACTGGTAAAGTCCGGCGGATGGCTCATGCTGCCCATCATCGCGTGCTCCATTGTCGCGCTGGGGATCGTTTTGGAGAGGTTGTGGTCGCTGCAGCGAAAGCGGGTCATGCCCGAATACCTGATGAGGCAGATCCTGCAACTGCATAAGGATGACAAGCTCAATCTGGCGGATCTCGATAAACTGAAAGACAGCTCTCCCCTGGGGAAGATTCTGGCTGCCGGATTGATCAACCGGGATCACAGCAAAGAGGTGATGAAGGAAGCCATCGAAGAGGTCGGGCGGCAGGTGGTGCATGAACTCGAACGCTATCTCAACACCCTTGGTACCATAGCTTCGATCTCGCCATTGCTCGGTCTGTTGGGTACCGTAATCGGGATGATCAAAGTGTTCAGCGTCATCGTGACTGCGGGGGTCGGAGATCCCGGGGTCTTGGCGGGTGGTATATCCGAGGCACTGATCACCACGGCCGCCGGCCTCTCAGTGGCTATACCGAGTTTGATGTTTCATCGTTATTTCAGTGGCCTGATCGACCGGTTTGTGATCGGCATGGAGGAGCAGGCGCTAAAACTGGTCGAGGTGATCCATGGGGAGCGGGAGCTGAGATGAATCTCCGGCCGTCGCCGCGTAAATCGCCCGGTGTGGATGTGACGCCGCTAATCGATGTGGTCTTTCTACTGCTGATATTTTTCATGGTTTCCACAACTTTCGAGCGTGAAAGTCAGATCATGATCGAGCTCCCCGAAGCGACAGGAGAGGAAGTCGAACATAAGAAAGACGAACTGGATATCACTATCAATATATCCGGTACCTTTTTCGTCAATCAGCGTGAAGTCGTCAATACGGAAATTGAAACCCTCAAACAAGCCATCAGAAATGCGATTGGCGATCAGTACGATCTTCCGGTCATCATCAATGCCGACGCCAGAACACCGCACCAATCGGTGATGACGGCAATGGATGCGGCAAGCCAGTTGGGACTGACGAAGATGACCTTTTCCGCCCATCGTCCGGTCAGCGAGTGAGGAAGGCCGGCGCTTGAACGCGATAGAAGCATCCTGGCGTGGCTGGAGCGGCCTGACCCTGCTGTTGCTCCCCCTGTCCGGGATTTTCTGTCTGGTCAGCGCTATCCGCCGCTTGTTTTTTCGTGTCGGGTTATTGAGTAGCGCTTCTCTCGAGGCGCCGGTCATTGTGGTCGGCAACATCACCGTGGGAGGGACAGGAAAGACACCGCTGGTGATCTGGTTGGCCGAAAAATTACAGCAGTGGGGATACAAACCGGGCATCGTCACCAGGGGATATGGTGGTGGTTCGGATCAATGGCCCTGTGAAGTCAAACAGAACACTTCCGCCAAACAGGTGGGCGACGAGGCCGTTTTACTCCAACGGCGAACCGGTTGCCCGGTTTACGCCGGGCCGGATCGACCGGCAGCGGCACGACAGTTGTTGACCGATCATCAGTGCGATCTGATTATCTCCGATGACGGTCTGCAGCATTATGCTTTGGCAAGAGATCTGGAGATTGTGGTCGTCGATGGGGATCGCCGGTTCGGTAATGGTCTCTGTCTTCCGGCAGGGCCTCTGCGCGAGAGAAGAGGACGGCTTGTAGAAGCCGATCTAGTGATCGTCAATGGCGCCTCGAAGGGGAGTGAATACAGTATGCATCTGAAGGCTTCCGATGCGGTCGCACTGGATCGCCGTGGTGAATCGAGAGCGTTGATTCAATTCAAAAATAATCGCATGCATGCGATCGCCGGAATCGGCCATCCCGACAGATTCTTCAATATGCTGGAAGGTCTCGGCCTGAAACTCGAGCGCCACCCTTTTCCTGATCACCATGCCTTCACCCCCGACGATTTACAGCCTTTTTCAAGTCAGACTGTTCTCATGACAGAGAAAGATGCGGTAAAGTGCGAGCTATTCGCACAACCAAGCCACTGGTACGTGCCGGTCATGGCTGAAGTGGATAATGGTTTTGAGGAAGCACTGATGACACTGACGAAAAGGCTGAAAGATGGACAGAAAACTGCTTGATATTCTGGTTTGCCCGCTGTGCAAGGGAAAGCTTACCTATCAGAAAAAAGCCGCCGAGCTGATCTGTCCCGTTGACCGGCTGGCGTTTCCGATTCGGGATGACATCCCTATTATGCTGGAAGATGAGGCCAGAAAGCTGCCTGAGGACGAGGAGATTACTGCAGAAGGCCGCAGCTGATGCAGTTCAAGGTTGTCATTCCGGCACGCTATGCCTCTGTCCGGCTTCCCGGTAAACCATTATTGGAGTTGGCGGGCAAGCCAATGATTCAGCATGTGTTCCAACGCGGGGTCGAGAGTGGCGCCAGTGAAGTCGTCATCGCCACGGACGATCAGCGAATTGCCGATGTATGCCGCAGTTTTTCCGCCGATGTCTGCATGACTTCGGACGACCATCGCAGCGGTTCGGACCGGATCGCAGAGGTGGTATCGATGCGGGGCTGGGCAGACGATGAAATCATCGTCAATCTGCAGGGTGACGAACCCTGCATGCCGGCCGAACTGCTGCATCAGGTTGCACAGGATATGGACAGCCATGATGCGGCCGCAGTGACAACACTTTCTACAGGCATCACCGATCGCAATAAACTGTTCGATCCTCATGTGGTCAAGGTCGTCACCGACGCCCAAGGCTATGCACTCTATTTCAGTCGGGCGCCGATTCCCTGGCACCGGGATGAGTTTATCAACAGCGATACGCCCTTGTCCGCCGATATCGGGTTTGCTCGTCATATCGGTTTATATGCCTACCGGTCCGGTTATCTCACCCGTTTCGTCACCCTGGATCATGCCCCGATAGAGCGGGCGGAGTCACTGGAGCAGTTAAGGGTCCTATGGCACGGTGACCGGATTCACGTGAGTGAGGCTATGCTTGAACCTGGCCATGGTGTCGATACTCACGACGATCTGAAGCGTGTTTCCGAGCTTCTGGCCTAGGATAGTTTCCACACCCCAGAGCAGCAGCGCTGATCAATATTGGCGAGCCAGGTGCCTGTGATGAAATCTCTAAATTGTCAAGTTAATTCGTCAACATAGATTGTTTAAAATTGTAAATAATATCGACAGAAGTAGGGAAATAGGGTATTTAACTCATGCTAAAGTAGGAGTTTACCTCCCATTTGTCGGATAATTTTACAGTTGTGAACGTAGGGTTAAAATAATAATTATTAACTATGCGTTTTAATTATATGTATTAAAAGGGAATATTTACATATGGCACAAACTGTGCATATTTGATTCTAAAACAATAATTGGGATTTGAATCACACTTTACCAATCGATGTTGGCTGAAAGGATTGGGAATCAATAAAAAAGGTATAGCCGATGACTTTGGTAAAAGATAAGAATCTGCATTCAGTGGGGCAATCACTCCTGACACTATCTGCCACTTCAATCACAACGGGAACCCCACCTTCCAAAACTTCCATATCGAAACGTGAGATGTCATCTATCGACCCGCATCGCATTGCCGGCGTTTCGGAGCTGCTCGATTTCGTTCAATTTCCGAAAAATCGAATGAGTGTCGAGGAGGAGGAGAAAAAGAGAATATCGAGGGAGTTGCATGACGGCTTAGGGCAACTGCTGACAAGCATGAATCTGCACATCCAGCGATGCCTGGATGGATGTAACGATCAAAGCGCTGAAATTAGGTTGTATGAACAACACATTGAGTCCCTCAATGCCCTCTCGTTGATGGTCAAACAGGCGATGGATGAAGTCAGGACGATATGCAGTACGATTCGCCCCGCCATTCTGGATGACCTGGGTGTGATTGCGGCCATCACTTGGCAGTGTCGACAGATATCGCAAATCACTACGGATTTCGATGTGGTGGCCGAACTGAGTATCGACGAATCGGAGATACCGGAAGAGCTAAAGACAGTCTTCTATCGCATTGTCCAGGAATCCTTGAACAATGCATTGAAGTACTCACAGGCAAAGCAGGTCAAGGTCAGTCTGTGGCATACTCAAAACGCCCTACAGCTTACTGTTGAAGATGACGGCGTCGGTTTTGATCCTGTCGAGATCAAAGATAGGCTGGGCATGGGCTTGATGAGCATGCGCGAGCGGGCGGAGTCGGCATGCGGTACACTGCAGGTAAATGCAGAAGTGGGCCAGGGGGTTAAGGTATGTGGTTCGTTTCCTGCGAAAAAGATCATTCTCAACGGCTGATGATACCCTTATCGAGCGCATAAGTCGTTAATGCCGAAACGCTGTGTAAATCGAGCTTCTTCATCAGATTTGCCCGGTGCTTCTCCACTGTCTTTACACTGATACAGAGATATTCCGCCATGCTTTTATTGGTGTGGCCCTCGGCAATGAGCTTTAATATCTGCCGTTCTCTTTGGGTGACGGTATCCCAGCGCGTGACCGGCTCCTGACTGATATTGTTTGTATTGAGATAGCTGTTGACCACCTTTTCAGTAATTTCCGCACTCAAGTAGGTTTTGCCGTTTAATACCCGTTCTGCCGCCGTCATCAATTCGTTCTGCGTGGCATCCTTCAATACATAACCGTTGGCGCCGGCCTTCAGGCTGGCCAATACATACTCCTCTTCGTTGTGCACTGTCAGAACCAGTGTCCTTATATCCGGCATGCGCTCTTTTATTTCGCGTATAGCATCCATACCATTGAGACCCGGCATATTCAGATCCATGATCACGAGATCGGGTTTCAGCTCGATGACACGGCGTATTGCGTCACGGCCGTTATCGGCCTCTCCAACCACGTCAAACTGGGGGTTGGAGGTCAGCAGTGCCTTCAGGCCGGCGCGTAAAATATTATGGTCCTCGGCTATGACGATTGTTTTCTTATCCGTATTCATTGTTATCTGAAATCTGTCTTCAACCCTTAAATGGTAGAGTTTCAATAGCGTATTGTAATTTGATTTTCGATTTCAACTAAGTTTAGGCCTGATTGATAGCGATGCAAATTTCATCGGGTTTTATTACACAAATGACATCGCGGTTCCGACAAATCCACCATTACATAAAATAGACTTCGAATAAACCCTGTTAGCGAGTATGGAGGATGACAGGCAGCAATTCATTTTTTATTTTTCGCTGAACAGCAGAACGTTTTTCTTTTTGTAATGCAATCTATTCTCTGAAAAAAACAGGTTGATTGCATCGCATAAAACGACTCTAAATCCTATTAATCTGACCCTACCTTTCGGGGTAGGGTTTCTGCTCCTGACAAAATACTCAATCGTCACCTGTGCGGGTAGGTGATTGAGTGGAAAAAAAGCGTAGTTTCACGCAAAGACCCTATATATATGGCGATGTAAGCTTTGCCACAAAGTACTGGTAAAGGGGCTGGTGTGTCCGGTAAGCGGAAATCACCCCGGGAAAGATGAATGATCATTAGGGGTCTGGAGAAAAAAACCATGATAAACGAGCATCAGGGTTATACAAGCAGAAGCGTAATGTCTCTATTTGCATTGTCATTGCTGTTTTTGTCTGCAAATGTTAACGCGGGTGATGTCACGCTTTATGTAGTGGGACCTGATGGCGCAGCTGTGCCGGGTTTTCGCTATATCTTTCAGGAAGACACAACCTATGCTGTCGACCCCAATAATCCTGCGACGTCCGCTGATGGCCTCTTGTCATTGGGTTTTCATGCGAGTAACCATCCACCAGCCACTCGAGTTGTGGCTGGTCAGGCTGAAAATTTGAGTGGCAATGAGGATACCAATTCAGCCACGATTACCGGTCTGCCGGACACGCGTTACTATGTTTCAGTACTGCCTTATAGCGGTCACAGCATCAGTGGCGCCCCTATAGAAGTTGTCCCTGGTTCTAATGAACTGACTGTGACCGTACAGCCCCATCCGATCCCCACAGCTCAGATCTCGATCTATCTGTTTGAGGACAATCATCCCATCAACGGTGTGCCCGACCTCCCTCAAGAGGCCAACGACGGCAGCGTAGACTGGACCCAGTTCTCGCTGTTTCTGGAAGAGCCGGGCGGTCGTTACGGCATCGCGGGCGGCCAGGTGATTCAGGATGCCTTCGGGAACCCGCTGGGTACCGTCTATGATCAACACTGCCTTGCCGATGGATCGCCTGCGTACTTGCGTGATGGCGCCGGCAATATCGTGATCATTGATGGTGAGCCAGTACTTTTAATCGATCACTTCTGCTTCGACGCTGAGGGTAATCCAGTCGTGCTCGAAATGGGTGACGGCACCATGCACCCAAACCCAGATGGCACTTTGACGGTAAAAAATATCGCGCCGGGTAAATACGGTGTTGTGATCATCCCGCCCACCAATCCCAACAATACTATCGGTTGGCAGCAGACCAGCACCATCGAGGGCAGCAAGGTCATCGATGCCTGGGTCAAGGCCAATGAACCGCCGGTCTTTGTCGAGTTCGGGCTGCCGGGGCCCCATGTGTTCGTCGGTTTTGTAAAAGCTACAGTCGATGGCGGTGTGCCAGGTGCGCCAGGTCCGCAACCGGGTGAGCAGATAGCCACCGTGAGCGGCACTGTCACCGACATGCATATGTCGCGCGTCACACGCCAACCGACATTCGAGTTCTTTTCCGGTCGCCCGTTCCCGGGTTGCTGGGTTGGTATCAATCAAGTGGATGCGGCCGGTGCCCTGGGCCAGGGTATCGAAGCAGCCCCCTGTGATGGGGATAGCGGTTTCTCTTTTGATCTGCCTCCCGGCAGCTATCAGTTGGCGATCTGGGATGCAAACCTGGATGTGGTTTTCGCCGCAAACCCGTTCAGCGTGGACTCCACAGGTGGTACTTGTAATGGCGGCAATAGTTGCGCCTTCGGTGAAGTGGCCGTTTTCAATTGGTTTACCCGTCTCAATACCGGCGTTTTCCTGGACGAAGACTTGGATGGTTTCTGGGACCAGGGCGAACCGGGACTTGGCAACGGTGAGCGGGGTATCGGCCCCGAGAGCCAGGATGTAACCCTGCGCTGGCGCGACGGTAGCATCTATCAGAACTTCCCCACCGACCATGAGGGTCTTGCGCCATTCGACGAGGTCTTTCCCTTCTTCCATTGGCTGGTGGCTGAGGTCAGCTTTGCCAACAAGAAGGCAACCGGCGCCACCTTTGTGGTAGACGCGGGTGGTCCAGTGGATACGGCCAACGGTGATTTTCCCGGTTTTGGTGAATTGAATCCCCAACCTCAGTTATGCACACCGGCGATTGCCGCAAATGCTGAAGATCCCAACTTTGGATGCACTCCAGGCGATACGCTGATCAATCCGAACACCACTGACAACCTGTCGCGCACGGAAACCGGTGCGGTACTGACCCAGGGCTTCCAGGGTTTTCTCGGCCAGACCAGTGTGATGCAGTTCGGTAAAGTGGATTACATCGGTATTACACCACCCTACAACGACGGAACATTCCATCCGCCGGAGTTTGTCGGCGAGAACGGCGGTATCTCCGGTATGGTCTTCTATGCCACCACCCGTGCGGAAAACAATCCTCAATTTGCCGTTGCCGAGGAGTGGGAACCGGGCGTGCCCAGGGTTCAGTTGGCCCTCTATGCCGATGGTGATATCGATTGCCCCGCCCTCGCTGGCCAGGTGAATTGTGACATAGACTGGAATAACGATGGCACATTGGATCCCGACGATGGTGTGGTCGAAGATATTAACGGTGTGCCCGGTATTCAGTATGCAGATGTGGACAACCATCCGTTCGGTTTTGCCGAGGGTGGAGCACCCGGTCCCGAGGATCTCGACAGAAACGGCAATGGCGCATTTGATCTGGGCGACGCCCTGCAAGTGACCTGGACCGACAGCTGGGACGATAGCCTGCCCGAAGGCTGTCAAGGTCTGAACAATATCCCGGGTATCCCTGTCGAGCCGCCTATCACTGATGAACGCTGCTTCGACGGTTTGCGCAACTTCAATCAGGTCAGACCCGGCGTTTTCGATGGTGGATTCGCTTTTGAAGAGTATGACATGGACTACCTGGCCGGTCTGGCTAACCAGAGTGGTAACGTCACCATCATGAACAACTTCTTCGCGGATCGAAATGCGGCCGTAAACACGGTTGCCGCTGCAACCGGAAAGGCGCTTGAGCTGCCCGAGCAATGGATTCTCCCCGGTGACTACATCGTCGAGATGGCTACGCCCCCGGGTTATGAGAGCCTCAAAGAGGAGCATAAGAACGTCGATTTCGGTGATGAATACACACCGTCACTGCAGGCGTTGCCCGTGGCCTGTGTGGGCGACCCCCGACCGGTGCCTCAGTACCTGACCATGGTGACCAGGGACGGCAGCGGTACCGATCCGGGCGACGGCAGCAACCTGGTGGATGCCGCCCTGCTGGGTGACGAGAGTGTGTTTGCGCCGTTCGCCAATGAGGCGCGTCCCAGCTGCGATCGCAAGCTGGTGCCGCTCTCATCCGGTCAGAACGCTGCCGCCGAGTTCTTCCTCATGACCCATGTACCGCTTGCCGGCAATGTGTCAGGCGTGATCCTCAACGACCTGGCCAACGAGTTCAATCCGAACTCTCCGGCCTTTGGCGAGAAGTTCGCGCCACGTAACGTACCGGTCTCCTTCTATGACTGGAACGGCAACGAGGTCAACCGTGTCTATGCGGATCAGTACGGTCGCTACAACCTGATGGTGCCCTCGACCTCCACGGCGAATCTGGGGATTCCATCGGGTATGTCGCCCAACATGCTGGTCTCCTGTATGAACGATGCGGGACCGATCGATAACCCCGCTTACCTGGTCGATGCCGATAATGACGGACTTGACGACAACACGGGTGCCCCCGCCAAGATCGTCGATCCGAATTTCAAGACCCAGTACAGCCAGTTCTGCTACACCTTCCAGTACATGCCCGGCGTGATCACCTATCTGGATACGCCTGTGGTACCGGTTGCCGCACATGCGGACAGGGAAACATTCCCGCTGGATTGTGAGCAGTCCGACAATACACCCATGATATCGTCCGTTACCCGGACGGGCGGGCTGCCCGGTCCTTTCGGTCTGGCCGGCGACACCATTCGCATCAATTCAATGGGTATGGTGGATGTGCCCAATCCCTATTGGGATGGCGTGGTTCCTGCGGAGAAGCTGATAACGCGTGACTACAGCTTCAATCCGGGTAATCCGGGTATGGAATCGCGGGCATTCCTCATCGATCTGGATGATCCAACAGTGCCGATCGAGCTCTCTTCCTACAGCGCTCGAAACGCGGATTTTATTGAGGGCACTATCCCCGCAGTCGGTCCAGGCGAGTACCAGGTCATGGTCTCCAATGGTGATGTCAGTTCACCGGTAGGCGTCACACTGACTGTGGGTGTGGATGTGGCCGGCCTGGGTGAGCGTGCCCCCAGAGCCAATTACAGTGCTGCAAACCAGGAAGCCACCACGTCAGCGGTCTGGCGCGTACCGGGCGATTTCGCCAGCATTCAGGAGGCGATTGGCGATCCGGTCAACAATCCAACCGGGCCTTCCGCAGCCGCTGGCGACCTGATTCTCGTTGCGCCGGGTGACTATGAGGAGATGGTGATCATGTGGAAACCGGTCAAGCTGCAAGGTTGGGGCGCCGGTGCGGTTACCCTGAATGCCAGGCAGGTACCCACCGAAAAGGTTGCCAACTGGCGTAATCTGGCCACCGCGTTGGAGTCCAATGGCTCGATCTCACTCCTGCCGGGTCAGGCCCTGGCGCCTTTCGGTTTCCCCGGACTGGGTGCGCAACTCTTCCCGACGGAAGAGGGTGCGGGTATCTTCGTGGCCGGCACCAACAGCGGTGGCAACCGTTTCGGCCATCCCAGGAATCGTGGTGCCCGTATCGATGGTTTCACCGTAATCGGTGCCAGCACCGGCGGTGGCATTGTCGCCAACGGCTATAACCAGTGGTTGAATATCTCCAACAATAAGATCACCGCCAACTCCGGTTTCTACGGTGGCGGTATCCGTGTCGGTCATCCTCAGTTGACCCATGAGATCGAGACTGAAGACGATCCGGATTTCATTGAGGAGAATGACAACTATGCGGTAGGTACTCCGGTCTATACCGACAGCCGAAACGACCGCGTCAATATCCATCACAACCTGGTACAGAAGAACGGTGTACTGAACGGTGCCGGTGCCGGTATCTCGCTGAATACAGGTGCTGACGCCTACCGGGTGAGAAACAACTGGGTATGCGGTAACTTCGCTCAAGGAAGCGGTGCCGGTATCGCTCACCTGGGCCTCAACAGGGGCGGCATCATTGAGGACAATATGGTTATCTTCAATGAGTCCTTCCAGCAGACACCGGGAACCTCGCCGGATGGCGGCGGAATCTATATCGCCGGTCAGCCTGCACTGGTGCCTGAGGCAGAAACAGGGCTGATGCTGTCGCCCGGTACCGGTAACGTGACTGTCGACGCCAACATCATCCGCGGTAACCTGGCGGGTGCCGGCGATGGTGGCGGCATCAGCATCACCAGCGTCAATGGACAGGATATCCCGCAAAGCCGCTTTGCTGCAGATGGCGAAGAGAGCGATGAATGGATAAGAGGCCGCTGGTACGGCGTCTACCTGTTCAACAACATGGTCAATAACAACGTGGCCGGCGTAGCAGGCGGCGGTGTATCGCTGCTCGACTCCCCAAAGGTTGTGATTCGCAACAACACGGTGGCGAGAAACGATTCGACCTCGACCGGTTCCCAGGCGTTTGCCGATCCGGCCAATCCGAATGAGTCGCAACCGTTGCCGGCGGGAATCGTATCGCGGACCCATAGTAACGATATGGCGCAGGCCATGGCGCTCGCGATCGACTCCTATGATGAGGATGACAATCGGGCGCCGGGCGTAATGATGCAGAACGCAACTTACAGCAACCCAACGTTGCGTGACACCATCGTCTACCACAACCGTTCGTTCTACTGGTCCAACAACGGCGATCCGACGCAGCTCAATGGCGGTCTGCTGCCGGATTGTGCTGGCTGTGCGCTGACGGATTATGAGTCCTACACCAATGATATGGGTGTGGTAACGGGCGTCACCGAAAGCGCGACGGATCTGCTGCGGCCTCGTTACTGTCTGCTGCAGGATGGTACCGAGTATGACTCGGTCAGTGGCACAAACGAGCTGGTCACCGGTGATGTGGGATTCGTCAATCCGGTCTACAACGAAGCGACCGACAGTCTGCTGTTCCCCGAGTTCAAGGTGATACAGGCAGCCGGCGCCTTCGACGAGGGCGGTAACTTCCTGCAGGTCAGCTTCGGTCCTGTCACGCTGGTTGATTCCCTCGGAGCGCTTTATGACTATCACCTGGCGGCAGGTAATCAGGCTGACAACCAGGGTGGTCCCACCGGTGGCAGCCGTACCCGGGTCGATTTCGACAATGATCCAAGACCCGCCACGGGTTCTGATATCGGCGCTGATGAACTGGCGCCTTAGTAAAAGGGTAGTGCGGCAATGAAACAGACAATGAATCATATAAGCATCACGACCCATGCTTCCGACGTCAGATTGATCGTAGTGATGGGTCACAGAGTAATCACAAACGGCGGTTACAAGATCACGAGGAGTAACGCCCAATGAAAACTTATCGTAAAAACATACTTGCAGGGGCAATTGCCCTCACGTTGTTGGGGTTCGTTGGTACCGCCAGTGCTGTGGTCAATGTTCAGTGTCCAGGCGATTTGGACGGGGACGCAACTGTCGATGTTGGACCTGGCCATCCCGATTACAATGAGAATGCCAAATGTATGCATCTGATCGCCGGCGACAGCTTTGCAATCATGTCAGACGGCAATCCCATGTATACCTTCGGTTATGGCGACAAGACAGGGAATGGCAACACGCCCGACACGGTGATCGGCAATGGCATACTGGCGGCCGAGTGGCCTGGACCCACCATCGAACTCGACCAAGGGCAGGAGTTCTTTCTCAATCTGACCAATGTGGGTACGGTGATCCGACCCGATCTGTTCGATCCGCATACGGTTCATTTCCACGGCTTCCCCAACGCCTCCGCGGCTTTTGACGGTGTACCCGAGGTTTCGATCTCCATCAATATGGGATCGACACTGACCTACTACTACAACATCGTCGAGCCCGGCACCTATATCTATCACTGCCACGTGGAAGCCACTGAGCACATGGAGATGGGTATGTTGGCCAATCTCTACGTGCATCCGATTCAGGACGAGATCGGCTGTTTCGACATGGTCGATAACGCTGGTACCGCGGAATATGACCCGGAACCCGTACCGAACGGCGGTTGTGCGCCGGGAACCCGTAAAGATCCCGGCAGCACCGGCCCGACGGGTTATGTCTACAACGATAACGACGGCTCCACGGCTTGGGATGTGGAAGTGGCGCTGCAGTTCTCAAGCTTCGATGGCGACTTCCATGACGCCAGTCTTTTTGTTCAGCCTCTGCCGTTTGCGAATCTTAAAGGTAATTATCCTCAGATCAACGGCCGAGGCTATCCGGATACGGTAAGCCCAGGCGATTTACCGGCGCCTACCGATAACCTAACGCCGGTGGCGGGCCATCCTGCAGGTAAAGTGACCGGCACTCCAGGTGAAATCCTGAACAATGGCGATCCCACCCAGACGATGGATTCCGTCATTGAGGTCAATCAGGGTGAGCGTCTCTTGCTGCGTCTGTCGAATGTGGGTCTTGACCGCTTCTGGACCATCACTGCCATGGGTCTGAAGATGAAGATTGTCGGTACCGGTGCACGTCAGATGCGCGGAAGTGACGGCAAAAATCTCTACCGTGAAACGGCATCACTCAATTTCGGTGGCGGTGAGACCACCGATGTCATCATCGATACAGCCGATGTGGCGCCTGGCACCTATTTCCTCCATGCCACCGAGGTGCATCAGATGAGTAATGCGACACAGATGGATGGCGGCATGATAACCGAGATTGTTGTCAACTGAGGCTGGCCGAACTAGGAGATGAGACTAATGAAGAGCATATTCAAAAAACCTGGGCGGTTCATCAGCTTCCTTATGCTGGGCCTTGCAGGTGTCTTCAGTGCGCCGTTAACCCATGCGGCTCACGACATTCGCGGTATAACCGGTCCCACTTTCAACCTGTATGCCTATCCCTTCAATATGAACCTGCCTGAAGGCACCAGTTTACATATGTGGGGCTTTGGTGATATGGATGGCGGTGCGAACGCCACCCATGCAGCGGGTGATGGTTATGCACTACCGCAATATCCGGCACCCACACTGATTGTTACGGAAGGGGATAGTGTAACCATCAATATCGCCAATTACGGGGTTCCCGAGCCGGTCGGAATCGTTGTTACAGGTCATAATGCGAGTGCGGCGTGCGCGCCCTTTCCCGGCGGTGGTCCAAGTGCCTGTACAGCAGGACTCGTGACCTCATCCGCTGATATCAATGAGGCCGTGACATACACCTTTACCGCAGGATCCCCAGGCACCTACATTTATCACAGTCTGGATGGCAGCAATCCCGGACTGCATGTGGAAATGGGGCTGTTGGGGGTGATGATTGTCCGTCCGGCCGATTTTGGTGCAGGCCCCAATCGCACGGCCTATGGAGTAGATACCGGTACACTGTACGATCAGGAGAATCTCTACCTTATGACAGAGGTTGATCCTGAAATCCACCTGCAGATGGAGCGTGGGCACAGAAGTCATTTCACCCACTCCGATCGGCATGCCAAGATCTGGTTTATCAACGGTCGGGTCTTTCCCGATCTGTTCCAGGGGGATTACAACCCGCTCTTTCCGCATCAACCCTATGAGGCACTCGCACTAGCTCAACCGGGTGACATGGTATTGGTGCGTAATATCAATGCGGGACACGATTCCCACCCCATGCACTACCATGGCGAGAACCTCACCTTTATCGGTCGCGATGGGAAGATGTTGAGTTCAGACGGCATCGTTTCCGACCTGGGACGTTCCGACAATACCATCAACTCAGCGCCGAAACAGACCGTTGATGCACTCTGGACCTGGACCGGCAAGGGACTGAACTGGGATATCTATGGTCATGACACCGGCCATGTCTGTATCGATACGGACAATGACGGATTTGGCGATGTTGAGTCCGGCTCCACCTATGATCACGAATATTGTGCCGATCATGGCAAACCTTTGCCGGTCACGCTGCCGGGTGTGGGCGATCTTTCCCTCGGCGGCTGGTGGAGCGGCAGCCCATTCCTCGGTGATACAGGTGATCTGCCTCCCGGTGAAGGTGGTCTGAATCCCTTTGGCGGCTACTTCCTGGTGTGGCACTCCCATGCGGAAAAGGAGCTGACCACATTCGATATCTTCCCCGGCGGCAGCTTGGGCTCCGTGGTTATTGTGCCTCCCGGCACACCCATCGAGTAAGCGCGGGAGGGCATGAACATGAAAAGGTCTAATATCATGAAGCTGAGAATCAAACCGATCGTCGTTGCCTGTGCATTGGCTATGGCTGCCGGGCAAGCGGGCGCAGTCGACTATACTCTCGCGGCAAAGGCATACAGTAAGAGTATGCCGGATGGAAGCATTGTTCCCATGTGGGGGTATGTGATCGATCCGGATAACGATAGTTCCGGCAGAGGTGATTGTTATGAAACAACACCAGCAGCTGATCGACGAACATGTGTCGAAAATCTGCCCGACCCCGTGGCACCAGGCCCAAGGCTGGATATTCCATCAAATAATACAGCACTGCGGATTTTCCTGACCAATACGCTGCCTGAACCAACATCCATCGTGATTCCGGGACAAGAGTTACCTTATTCAGCAGCCGATAACGGACCTACATGGGATGGCCCGGTGGGCGGAACTGCCATTACCGGGGGACGCCCAGTCGGCAATACTAGTTTGAAAATGCGGTCATATGGCCGTGAAGCAAATCCCAATGGTGGTAGAAGGGCGTATATATGGAATAATAATCGGAATAATCCAATAACGAATTCGGGCACTTTCATTTACCACACCGGTACACACCCCCAAAAGCAACTCTACATGGGGCTATACGGCGCCGTATCTAGAGATGCTGCTCCAGGTGAAGTCTATCCCGGTGTCGCTTACAACAGCGATACCACGCTCTTCTACAGCGATATCGATCCTGAGTTCAATAAATCAGTGGTAGCGCCGCATGATCCGGCTTACGCTGCATATCCGCCATTGGAAACGGCGATCGAGCGTCATCCCACCTGGTTCCTGATCAATGGCGAACCCTATGATCCGAGCGGAACGATTAACGCTGTGGGTACCAATACCATTACCGGTATCGATGTCAATCAGAACAATCTGATTCGTTTCGCCAGTGCGGCAACCGAAAGTCATGTCCCGGTTTTCCAGGGACTCTACGGCACAATCCATGGCGAAGACGGCTTGCAGTATATGTGGCAGGCCGGCGTGAGCGGCGCCGCGGCTGCTGAAACGGCCGCACCCATTGAGCAGTACTCGATCGGCTTGCCGCCGCTGAAGACGAAGGATGTGATTGTCACTCCGGCTGTGCAGGGGATCTATTCGATCTATGACGGCAACGGTTACATGACCAACCCCACCGCCAACGAAGCCACGGGTGCTGAGGATAGCGTCGGCGGCATGTTCAGGAAACTGGGTGTTGCACCCGGCACCAACCAGGCGCCGGTGGCCGTGGCCGATCAGTTTACCGTTGAATACCCTGAACTCCTGAGCAGTGATACTGAAGCGACACCTGTTGCATTTCTCTTGGATGTCATTACCAACGATAATGACATCAATAATGATCCGCTGACCCTTGCGTCTACCCTAACCCCTAACCAGCAATACGGCGACGTTGCGATAACCATTGATGCGTTCTGTAATGCTGGCGATACATCTTGTTCGGTAGAGTACGGCTACACAGGACCTGCGGGCGGTACCGAGACTTTCCACGCAACACCAGTAACCATTGCTTCCACCAATTTTGAATACGATGTGACTGACGGGAGTCTGACGAGCGGTTTGGCTACCGTCACTCTCGATTATCTGCGCAATGAGGCTCCTACAGCGGCTGACCATGCATTAGTGACCGATGCCGCGACAGAGTTGCTTTTCAACGCCTTGGATGGCGCAGTCAATAATGAGCCGGGTGATGTACTGAACTTTTCGTATTCGCCCCCATTTGATCCTGTAACCGATTTAGATCCTGCGACGCAGGGAGCGCTTGTATGCGCATCGAACGGTGAATGTACCTTTACACCACCTACAGACGGTGTACCGGGACCTGACTCAGTCGAGGTTACTTTTAACTATGTAGTCCTCGACGATATAAACACAGTCGGCAACCAGACAGGTGTTACAGCGTACGACGACAAAATCACGGGAACCGTCACCATCACCGTTGATCCGGTGACTACCGAGGCGCCTGAGGTCATCGATGACAACTATATGGCCGTTGTGGATATTGAGTTGGTGGTTGCCGTCGACCAGGGTGTCCTGTCGAACGATACCGAACCGCAGGGGCAACCGATGACGGCAGCCTTTGACGGTCCCACACCGCCCGGTACAACTACCGAAGGCGGCACCGTGGTGCTGAACGCAGACGGCTCTTTCACTTATACGCCGCCTGCAGGTTTCTCCGGTGCGGATACCTTCACTTACATCGCCAGCGATGACAGCGCGCCTACCCCCAACGACAGTCTACCGGCCACGGTGACCATCACGGTTGGCAATGAGGCGCCGGTGGCTGCTGCGGACAGCTACAGCATGACCGAAAGCAGCATTTTCAATGAAGCCGCTCCCGGTGTGTTGGTTAACGACACGGATGTGGATGGACAGGCCCTTACCGCGAGTCTGGTGGTCGGTAGTGGTCCAAACTGCGGCACCCTGACGCTGAATTCGGACGGCTCTTTTACTTACGAGCCCCAGATCGGCTGGAACAGCACGCTGACGGGTGTTTGCGATCCGGGTACCGTGGACGGTTCGGATACCTTCAACTATGTCGCCAATGACGGTCTGGTGGACAGTGCTGCGGTTAGCGTCAACATCACGGTCAATCCGCAAACCACAGCAACGGCAGTCAACGATACCTTTATCCTTGATGCGCCGTCGGTGACAGAACTCACCGCAGAAAACGGTGAATTGGTCAGTACCACTTATGTCACGGCCAGCGCATTGGATAACGATCTGGGAACCGGAACCAATCCGACTGCAACCGAAGTTAATGATCCTGAGAATCTCTCTCCCGGGATTGCAGCATCGGGTGAGGTCACCCTGGTAATCGACGATATGGCAATGGGTACCATCGGGACGCTGGAATACCAGTTCACCAATGATGGTGGCAACACCAGTAATATCGCTCAGGTCAGCCTGGTACGCTATCTCGGTGTGAAAAAGTCGGAGTTCAATCTGCGGGAAGATGGCGGCCTTGCCGGAAACCCGGACAACGACGACTGGCGTATCACCGGTAATGTCGATCCCACGGTGATTCCGCCGGGCAGTTCCATCTTCGCCTACATCATCAGGCAGGGTGTCACCGATCCTATCCCGATCAATACCCCGGCGGATATCAACCCGAACAATGATATGGGCACGGTCTTCGATGTTGACAGTTGGAGAATCCATAACGATAACGTAGGCAGCACCGGACCACGCGGTGATATCGATCAGGTCAACGACAGGTTGCGTATCGAAGCCCATGTGGACGATGGAAATGGCGGTACTGTCATCTATACCTATGACAATGTACCGATTCATGTTCAACTCTGACTGAGTAATAACCGCCACACCCCCATCTCCGGGGTGTGGCGGTTTTCTGGTTTTTAAATATAGAAACAGTAGCCTATGAAAGTTGATGAGAGAAAAAGCGACGCTCAAACACGGGATGAAGAACTGTTGCCCCAGGGCAACCCGATTAT
The DNA here is from genome assembly GCA_040506195.1 of Candidatus Thiodiazotropha sp. Taxonomy (GTDB): domain Bacteria; phylum Pseudomonadota; class Gammaproteobacteria; order Chromatiales; family Chromatiaceae; genus Thiodiazotropha. The sequence continues at coordinate 54,105 of JBEVXH010000007.1, forward strand.
TTTGATTTTCGTGTTGTTACTGTGCCTCACTATTCTGTTTATCCTGACTTCTGCAATAGTCAACGGCGCCGAAAAAATGTTGCCGAACAAGGCCACCGGTCAAGCAGCTGTCGCGAAATGGAAACCACCCGTGGCGCATAAGATCATTCAGCCTGAAATGGTTTCCGCTGATCTGGCGAATGAGATCGCCGACAAGTGGGGTGTCAGGTTGATTAGCTTGAGATTGACTGCCGCAGGCTACATGATCGATTTTCGATTTCGTGTTTTGAATGTGGAGAAATCAAAGAATTTTTTCGATCAGAGGGTCAAGCCTCACCTGGTGGTTGAGCGTTCCAATGCTAAACTACCAATACCCATGGCGGCCAAGGTGGGCGCGTTCAGAACGACCAATCGGGGCCAGAACATCAAACCTGACAAAACATACTATATGGTATTCGGGAATCCGGATGCCCATGTTAAGTCAGGTGAGAAAGTGACCATGGTTATCGGCGACTTCAAGGCCGAGCATTTGATCGTTCACTAATTCCATCATGAGATGTCGTTATGCGTAATATTAAATCTCTCCTTCGTCTTCTAACCCTGCTTATTGCAGGAGTGTCGCTGCAGAGCAATGCGGCGGTCACTGTCTACTGCTGCGACGCAAACGCAGAGGCGCAGTACATTCAGGACCTGGCGGCCCTGCAGTCTGTCACGGTGGATTTTGCCGGTGAAAGCTTTGAAGGCGATGCCTGGACGAGTTCACGTAATACAACAGTGTTCAGTGTAACCAACCGGAATCTGACATGGGGGGCCAGTTCAACCGGTGTTGCAGGCATCCAAACCAGTATGGGCGGTGGTGACGTGCATGAGGGTGAATATCTGATGTTTGCCGTAGACGATACGAGCACCCATCTGACTCCCGATAAGATTACCCTGACGGCCAATGGCATTACTCTGTACGGTGTCGGCGGATGGTTCAGAAGTTCCAATGGTGCAAAGCTTGCGTTCACCACGAATGGCGATCTGGTCGATTTTACAGGTGCGCAAGCCACAGTCTTCGATTGGAAGTTCCTCGGTTTTATCGATGATGGAGGATTCAGCACACTGTTGGTGGAAACGGCCGATGAAGTCGGCAATGAAGTCAAGACCTTCTTTTCTGATGACTTTACCATTGCAGCCCAAGCCGGCGCTTTTCCCGGTCAGGACCTGCAATTCAGCAGTGCTAACTATTCAGTCAATGAGGATGGGGGGGCAGTTGCCGTCACGGTGAGCCGCAGCGGCGGAACAACAGGTGCGCTATCCATAGATTACGCAACGACGACTGACGGTACTGCGACTGCCGGTCAGGACTTTACAGCAGTTTCAGGTACGCTTGACTTTGCCGATGGGGAGACGAGTAAACAGATTACCATAAACATCCTGGATGATGCCGTCTTCGAGGGCGATGAGACAGTAGGGCTGTTACTCACCGGTACCGATGTCGGTGTACTGAATAATGCCACTCTGACAATTGTCGAAAATGACGCGCGCCCGGTAGGAAGCGTCGAGTTCAGTGGCAGCAGTTATCGCGTGAACGAAGATGCCGGTACGCTGTCAGTCACGATACAACGCAGTGGAGGCAGCGAAGGAAGCGGGACAATCGATTATGCGATCAGTGACGGCACGGCGACCGGTGGCAGTGACTACAACGCTACTTCTGGTACTTTGACATTCATTGACGGCCAGGTTAGCGGCACTTTTGATATCGCCATTTCAGACGACGCCCTGCAAGAGGGTACGGAGTCGATTATTCTCAATTTAAGCAATCCGGTCTCAGTGATGCTGGGTGATCGCGATATAGCCGAAGTCTCTATTATTGACAACGAAGCATCACCAGCCATGGGGAGTATTCAGTTCAGCGGATCTACCTACAGTGTCGCTGAAAACGGCTCGGAGATAGCGTTACCGGTCGTTCGAATTAGCGGCAGCATGGGGGCTGTAAGTGTTGTCTGTGCAACCTCTGACTCCAGTGCCACCGCCGGCAATGACTATACGGCAACGCAGAATACGGTAAGTTTTGCCAATGGTGAAGTTGTACAAAACTGCCGCATACCCATCGTAGACGACAGTAGCTACGAAAATGACGAAACCTTACTGGTGACTCTCAGCTCTCCCTCAAATGGTGCGGTACTGGGAACCACTTCATCCACGACAGTCACAATCGAAGACAATGATCCGGTCCCTGCGGCCGGCAGCCTTCAGTTCGACCAGACAAGTTACCAGCTGACGGAGGGTGGTTCGACAGCCAGCATTACGGTTTCCCGGAGTGGCGGCAGTAGCGGATCGGTCAACGTTGATTACGCCACTGCAGATGGTACTGCCACAGCCGGTAGTGACTACATATCGGCCAGCGGTACTATCAGTTTCGCCGCTGGCGTCACCAGTGTCAGTTTCCAGATTGCGCTCTTGGACGATGCGATTTACGAAGGTGATGAAACTGTTTCGCTTGTTTTAAGCAATCCTACCGGGGGTGCTGTAACCGGTTCGGCAGACTCAGCACAACTGACCATCCTCGATAATGAATCGGCTCCCGCTACGGGTGCCCTGGTTTTTACCGCGAGTGAATATTTTGCGGATGAATTGGATGGCAGTGTTACCGTGAGTGTTGAGCGTCAAGGCGGCAGTACGGGTGCTGCACAAGTCAACTATATCACCAGTGATGGCACAGCGATTGCCGGCGCGGACTATGCTGTGGCAAGTGGCACTCTGGCATTCGCTGACGGTGAGGTTTCACAGAGTTTCGAGATCTTTATCAATGATGATGCCTTTTTTGAAGGAACCGAAAACCTGAGTCTTCAGCTCTCAGACCCATTTGGGGTAACTCTCGACGACCCAGCATCATCTGTTATCACAATTGCCGATGACGACGATCCACCCGCAGCGGGTGCACTCGACTTTTCGACTAACAATTATAGCGTTGATGAAACCGGTACCACTATTTCCGTTACAGTAACCCGGAGTGGCGGTACGAGTGGTGCAATTTCTGTTGATTATGCAACGCTGGATGACAGCGCCACAGCATCGTCCGATTATGTTTTTACTACGGGTACCGTAAATTTTGCCAATGGTGAGTCGGGTAGCAAAACATTCGAGGTCACAATTGTCGATGACAGTCTGTTAGAGCAGGACGAGCGTATCCGTTTGGTACTTGCCAATGTACAGGGTGGGGCAGTACTGGGCGCCTTGAGTGAGTCCTTTATTACCATATCGGACGACGAGGCACAGACCGCCTCTGCGATACTGGGCTTTTCGACAGATTCCCTGTCTGCCAATGAAACTGCCGGCAGTGTGAATATCACCATAACGCGCAGTGTAACGGTAAGCGGTGAAATTTCGGTTGATTTGTCAGCAAGCTCAAGTGATGCAGTTGCGGGTACAGACTACAACGTAACCACCGGAACCGTGCGGTTTGCCAATGGCGAGGCGGAGAAGACCGTCACTGTTGAAATCCTGGACAATGCTGTCACAGATGGGAACAGAACGATTACTTTTGTACTGGCTAATGCCATTGGTACGGCTGTCATTGATAGTAACAGCGGCGCATTGACCCTGACGATTATTGACGATGAATCAGACTCAGGCGGTGACGGTGGTGGTGGCGGCGGTGGCAGCATGGGATCATTTCTGATGTTGTTGATGCTGTGTGCACTCTTCTATCTTCGGTTACGGGGATTCCGTGTTTGCACCGCATGTTCAAGGCGGAAATAAGTAATACCGGCGGTTAATTTCCGATTTGTGGAGCAGTTACAATGGTTAACGATGTGCGGGATACAGCAACATTACAGTGGTGCAAACGAGTCATGCAGGCGGTATTATTGCTCCCGATGATATCGTTGATTTCGTTCACCATTCATGCTGATGAACTGCCAAGTATTGCTAAACGAGCCGAAACGGGAGAGGGCTTTATCCCCCCCTTCAAACTGGATTGCATCACGCGGCAGAGAAAAAGTAAAACCCTGGGTGAACGCTTTGAAATGCTGGCCAGTTCGGGTGATCAAGAACACGATGAGCATGCCCGCCATAGAAGGATGATGATAAGCAATGATTATCAACTGCATACAGCCGACTATATGGTTCCCGATGTGCAGCTTATTTCCCATCGTGGTGAAAAAGGACGTCTCCCGGAATTGTTGAATACGGATAAGCCGGTGATGTTGAATTTCATCTTTACGACCTGTACCACGATCTGTCCTGTGTTATCTGCAAGTTTTCATCAAGTTCAAGAGATTATGGGTGATGAGAGCGATTCCATTTCGATGATCTCGATTACCATCGACCCGGACTATGATACGCCAGAGCAACTGATGAAATATGCCCGGAAGTTCAAAGCGGGTAACCAGTGGCAGTTCTATACCGGTACGTATAACGACGTCGTGAAGGTTGAAAAAGCGTTCGATATCTTTCGTGGCTCAAAAATGAACCACGAACCTATTACTCTTATACGTAAACAAAACGAACAATCCTGGCTCAGAATCAGCGGGCTTGCAAGCGCAGAAGATATCGTAAAGGAATACCGTAAAACAATTACAGCAGGAAAGTAATGAAAATAATCATTAAGCGGTTTGTTTACCTCAGTTTCTTTATTACAGCCAGCCTGTATTCTACACTGTCCATGAATGACGCGGGTATCGACTCGCGCGCCTATACATTAGGAAAACAGTTCTACACTGAAGGACTTCGGTCAAATGGCAAGCTGGTGAAAGCCACAATCCAGGGTGACATTGCGGTAGAAGGTGATCAATTGATATGTGAAACCTGCCACAGGAAGAGCGGCATGGGATCAACGGAAGGTCAGCAGGTTGTACCGGCTGTTGCCGGGAATGTGCTGTTCAAGCCATTAAAACTACCGATTAGCAAGCCCCCTGAGCCTCCCGTGTTCCGTGAAGGTTATACGAGGAAAAATCTGATGGCGGCAATCAGGGATGGTATAGATGCCAATGGTAAGCCGTTGGATCCGTTTATGCCAAGGTACGATATTGATGACGAGACGCTGGATGGCTTGATGGTGTATCTCGACACACTGTCCCAAACCGTGTCGCCAGGTGTTACGGATAATACGATACATTTTGCCACGATTGTATTGTCGTCAAACAGTAAACAGAAGAACAAAGCACTGCTGGATGTTATGGAGCAGTACGTCTTACAAAAGAATATCGAAACAAGGTATGAAAGCAAAAGGGCTAAGAATGCTCCGTGGCACAAGGAATGGTTGTTCAAGCCATATCGAAAATGGCAAATTCATACTTGGGAGTTGAAAGGTGAAAAAGAGAGTTGGCCCGCCCAGCTGGCTGATTACTATCAAAAACAGCCAGTATTCGCTTTGATCAACGGCATTGTTCCATCAGGGTGGGAACTTGTTCATGAGTTTTGTGAACGCGAGACTATTCCCTGCCTCTTCCCCACAACATCTTTGCCTGTAATCGATGAAACTGATTTCTATAATATATATCTTACCAAGGGTGCAGTCCATGAGGCTGAAGCGATTGCATCCTATATTACTAAAACCCTTTCCGTGAAAAGTGTTATCCAGGTTATCGATAAATCATCTCAATTAAGCGTGGTGAGTGCGGACTCACTTCGTAATGAGCTGGAAAAAAACGGTCTTGTGGTAGATGATGTTGCAGTCGGGGATCCGAATGGTTCTTTGCAGTTGCAACCTGAATTGGATAGTCAGCGTGCCGTTGTTTTATGGCTCGACCGGGAAAAATCAGGCCAGTTTATAAGTGAAGCGAGTCGGCAGAAAAATAGACCGCCGATGATACTCTCGACCTTGTATTACGGCCATGACAGTAGCCGCATACCGAATGATTTAGTGAATTCTCTCGTGTTTGTTCATACTTCAGAAATGCCTGATAACACTGACAAGCTGCTGATGCGCTCAACAGGATGGTTTAGGTCGAAGAGGATATACGACCCTACTGAAAAAGAGATACAAGCAAATGCCTATTTTGCATTAAAGGTGGTTGGAGATGCAGTGAAACATATCCGCGGTTATTTCTATCGAGACTACTTTATTGAAAAAATCGAGCACATGATTGACGATCTGCCTTATACCTCTATATATCCAAGAGTGAGTATGGCGCCGGATCAGCGGTTTGTGTCCCGTGGCTACTACATCGCAAGGCTTGACGGTAAAGGAGGAATACGGAATACCACCGAGTGGATTGCGCCGTAATGGATTGTTAGGTCAGCAGTATAAACTTGTCGGAGAAAAATGGTGTCGGACATAGACAAAAACACTCCTGCAAATATCAATGTATATAGCCACGATTATCAGCTCGCTAAGCGTTACGGTATCATAAGTTTTATTGCCATCATCTTGATAGCCGCCATTATTCTTTTTCTTTTTCGCTACGAAACATCACGCATCATCCAAGACTCCGCAAAACAGAGCAACGAATCGCTGACTATTGCGACTGAGTATGCGCTTAATGATCACTTTGTGATGTATCTGAATCTTATCAAGTTAAATAAAAAGAAGCCCGGTGAGATGCCGTTCGATCCAATGCTCGCGCGTTCGATACGTAAAATGATAAAAGATACCAATGTCGACAGGATAAAACTGTATGATGTAAACGGGCGTGTAGCTTACTCATCCATGCCTTCGGCCTATACTGATGAAGAAGAGGGTAACAATGGCTTTCAGACGGCGATAGCGGGTTACCCGAAAACCGTCTTAAACTATCATGATAGTTTCACTATCTTCAGTGACAATGAAAGGGATGTCAATCTGGTGCAGACATACGTGCCGATACGGGTAGATGAAAATTCACCAGTATTGGGTGTTATGGAGATCTATTACGACATCAGTGGCTATGTCAGCCATGCAATGAGGACAATCATTGTTCTGATGTTGACCACGTTGCTGTTGATGCTGTTCCTCTACACTTTCCTGCTGATACATATCAAACGATCTGAGCGTATCATTGAAGATCAGAATCGAATCACGAGAGAAAAGAAGGTGCTGCTTGAATTACTCACTGCCAAGATGATCAATGCCCAGGAGGATGAGAAAAAGCGCATAGCCTTTGATCTCCATGAAGACGTAGTGCAGACCCTGTCCGGTGTCAAGATGCAGCTGGAAAAATACATACTGAGTCTTAATCAGCGGGAAAAGGAGGGTGAAGTCAATCAACTCTCCACGGAAATCGTGCCGATGCTGCAGAATGCAGCGCATAAAATCAGGGCAGTTGCTATAGATCTGCGCCCGCCGAGTCTTGACGATTTCGGTCTCAAGGCTGCACTCAACTCAGTGGTTTCAGAGTGTCATACCGAGACGACGGGTCTGGAGATTGAGATTATATTCGGACTTGAGGAAGATGATATTTCTTCGGAACGCAAGTCAATTCTGTATCGTCTGATTAAAGATATATTACATGCTATCTGTTTTGAGCAAAAACTGACTGCCAAGGTGCAGATTAGGCTCGATCGGGTTTTAGGGGGCCTCTCTATGAAGGTTGTGGTTACCAGTAAAAAGATTGACATTCTTCACAGAGAAGAGTTGCCTGGCTATCTGATCATGATGGAGGAGCGAACGATCCTCTCTGGTGGAGAGTTCTCGAGAATGCCCAAGTACAACGACACGATTGAGGTGAAATCCATATGGGTTTTCTGAGTGACTGGTAAGGATACGAAGACACTGTGATGGAGGGGGTTCAGAGCTGTTCCGTTGTGGAGTCTGCGCTCGTTGCTTGAGGAGCGGCATCGCTGGTTGTAGCATCCGCTTCCGGAAGTTCGGGTACCGTTTGGGTATCCTTGGAGTCCACTGGTGCAACAGTTTCATTCTCGTTATCGGAGCCACAGTCGCCCGGATCGGCAGAGATGGCAGTGCCGCCGCATTTTGAATTCTTGTTATCTTCCGCATGCTTTTCTGCGTTGTCGTCCCTTGGTTGATTTTTCGCAGACACCTCAGATGCCTGCAGGCCAAGTCTGTCCAACAAGGCACTACTGTCATAACCACGTAGTGAAAGATCGAAGATCTTGAGGGATGAACCGCTGTTCCTACGACTGCGGGAATGATTTTGCGTGGAATTCTGTTCCAACATTTCTCTGTTGCTGGAAAATCGGGAAGGGAACCCGCCGCTGCTATGGCTTGGCGATGAGTGAATTGAGACGAAGGGCAGGGCGTCATCATCTATAATTCTGACAATCGCAGCAGATGGGGTGGTGATGGCGGCATTGCCGCTTGCATCGGAGAGTATCAGTGTAAAACTGCTTTCCTCCTCGTATAGACCATCATTTATTATCTCAATCGATATTGGTCGACGTGTCACTCCGGCCGGAAAAGACAGGGTGCCGCTGGTGTCAACGTAATCACTGTCCTTTATGGCTGAACCGTCGATGGTCTTGTATTTGACAGATGTTCTGGCCTCAAGGTCACCCGATCGGATCACTGTCAAGAAGACTCGATTGCTCGATTCATTGACTTCATAGCTGACCGCATCCAGATAGATCGAAACAGTCTCAATATCAGGATCATCATCGAGAATTGTGACCGTGGTGGAGGCGGGTTCTGCTATCGATGCGTCCTCGTTGACTGCTGTAAGGAGAATCTGAAAAGTCTCATTCTCTTCATGCAGAGTGTCATCGACCAGTTCGACATGTATCTCCTTCTGCGTCTCTCCCGATTGGAAGCGTATCATCTCATTATCGGCGATATAATCGATATCGGCAGCAGCGCTTTTCGCCACCAGCTGATACTCCACATCAACAGTACCTGTGCTGCCTCCCGTGCGAATCAGATCGATGATTGCCAGCTGTTTTGATTCGTTGACGGCATATGCGACAGCGCCAAATGAAATGGCCCCTGTACCGTCATTGTCCAGAATAATGACCTCTGCCTCCAACTGCTCTCCAAGCGTGGCATTGCCACCCGCATTGGATAGTGCGACGTAGAACGATTCATTCTCTTCATCCAGGTCATCATCATGGAGGAATACCTCGAAACTGCGCAGCTTTTCTCCGTCATTGAATTGCAGTGTGCCCTTGCTGATGGCATAGTCACGGCCCTGCTTTGCCTCGTCTTCAATCGTGGTGTAGTCGACACTGGCCTCTCCTTTGCTCCCGCCTGAACGCCTGACAGTGACTATCAGTTTCTGTGTATTTTCATCCACGGAAAAGAGTGATTCATTGAACTCGATCCGGCTGTTTTCATTGGATTCGAAATTACTCTCGAGGAGTGCAAGTGCCGCAGCTACGTCCAGCAGGCCGTAACCGAAGCTATCATCTGCACCTGCCTCGCCCAAATCGACAGCAGAGTCATAGAGAGCGGTTTCGATCTGGGAAAGTGTGGCATCGGGAAACGCGCTTTTAAGCAGCGCCATGGCTCCGGTTACATGGGGTGCGGCGAATGAAGTACCGGAGACAATGTTATAGGCGTTGGGCAGCAGGTCTGTGGTGAAGATCAGACTGCCGGGTGCGGCAAGCTTGGGGAAAACGCCGCCGTCACAGGCGCCTGGCCCCCGGCTGCTGAGCAGTTCTATCTCGTTGGACTGATCGACCGATCCAACGGAGAGCGCACCTGGATCGTTGGCTGGACTGATACTGGATTCAGCGGATGGACCGAAGTTGCCGGCGGAAAACACCACACCAATGCCGGCTTCCCGCAGCAGCTTGATGTCTTCACTGAATTCCTGGAAACACTCATTGATGGTTGTGGAAAAGCCCCAAGAATTGTTGACCAGGTGGGGCGCGTCATCGGTCAGTGGATCACCGTCCGGATCGAGCAGCCACTGAAACGACTCATGAATCGCGCTTAGTGTCGACTCATTGGCGTTGTCGAAGATCTTTGCCGCAATCCACTTGGCCTCAGGTGCCATGCCGATTTGAAAACCGCTCTCATCACCACCCAGTATGATGCCGAGCGCCTGCGTGCCGTGGCCCACCGTATCGGCGGGTAGTTCATTCTGTTGATAGGGGTCGAACCAGCTGTTAGTCCCGCCGCGCCATTTTTCGATAAGATCCGGGTGGTTGAGTTCAACGCCGGAATCCATGATGGCGACTGTGACGCCATCGCCATCGATTCCCTGTTGCCAGAGGTCCTCGGTGTTGATGTTGATGAGATTCCACAACGGATCTGTCGTCAGACCTTCGACCCTGTCATCACTCATGGTCAACCGCATATCGACTGAGATCCGTTCCACCTCGGGCATGGCGGCGATCTTATCAACCAGATTGGCCGGCAGGTCCAAGGCGACAGCGTTGATGACCCAAAGTGATTTCAGGCGTGTTTTTACGCCGTGATCACGCAATATTTTGGCGAGTTTTGCCTTGGGCTTGGTGAGTTGGTCCTGCAGGCCGGTCAACAGTCTTCTGCGTAATTGCTTTTTTTGTCTCGACCGTGACTTAATTATTGCCGGTTCATATTGATTTTTTTTATTTATAGATCTACGCAACTCATCGATATTGAAGTCTTTTTTGAATTTTACAATGACCGGGACACGGGATGTGAGATCAACCTGCGCCACAAGTTTGTCGATATCGGCGGTTAATCCTGCGGCACCATTCAGCACGGGTTGATAGAACAGGCCCGCCAAGATTCCGGCAGTGAATAATCGCTTAAGCATCTTTGCCAGTCGCCTGATGGCGCGTTTATTTCCTCAGTATGGGAATCGATGGGTAAAATATGAGTAAAATCATCTGATTATCAACTATATTCCTTAATACCTCATACTTTAATGCGTGTTACTACTACCTGTTGATTAGGTATGTTACTACCATGACTGAACAGTTGAGGCAGTAAAATCCTAAAATATTTTCGTGCCGGAAACATAGAACAAACACACTTAAAACGCTTTATGGAAAGCTGATACGGCCACTATAGGATTGATTATCCTATTCATTTAACAGGTAGTTCATGCACTTTGAGCATGATCTGCAGGCTGGGTGATAGAGACAGTAGAACCCGTGGTAGGGTTTTTATGCATTAAAGGTATGAAATCACCCCATGCAGAAATACATCCTCCCATCAATCTCATTAATCTTGTAAATCTGCTGTTATTGTATGAAGCCATATTCAGTCCGATGTGCATCGATCAGGGTATGGGAGTTTTGTGGAACTACTGGAATTCAGATGAGCAAGAGTGAACCCAATCTGCTGGCTCGGTTATTGCCAATGGTATTGTCCATATTATTGGTATCATGCGCCCAGCACCCCGAAATCAATCAAACAGATGCTGGCAGGTTGATTGCTCCCTATCCAGCAGAGAGACCGTCAATTTCGACTTCCGGCGGCGATGATGAACAGGAGTTGGTACTCTCGCAACAGACAGTGAGGGAACCGGAGTTCTTTGTTCGTGAGGGTAGCGGTAGATTCATTAAGCCTGGAGAGTCGGGTAAGAAAAAGACTCAACCGGCCCGTGGCGACATAACGCTCAATTTTGAGGCAGTGGATCTGCGTGAAGTGGTCAAAGTGGTCTTCGAAGAGATTCTGCGGGAAAACTACCTGATCGATGACAAGGTACAGGGTCAGGTAACCATCCACACGACCTACCCTGTCAGCACCGATGCGGTATTGCCGATTCTTGAGACTATTCTGCAGATGAACGGTGCCGTGATGGTGCGTAATGGCGCACTCTACAAGATTCTGCCTGAGGCTGATCTGAAGAGTATGGCCATGAAACCCTCTGTTGGTCAGGGTAACGCGAAGATGAAAGCGGGTCAGGGCGTGCAGATCGTACCATTGAGGTACATCACAGCCGTTGAAATGAAGAAGGTTTTGGAAAGCTTTGCCTCCCCGGCAGAGCAGATTCGGGTGGACAAAGGCAGGAACCTGTTGATCCTTACCGGCTCCTATCAACAGATCAACAATCTGTTGCAGACCGTCGAAATGTTCGATGTGGATTGGCTCAGCGGTATGTCGTTTGCGCTGATACCGCTGAAGGCCACGGACGCCAAAACCATTACCGAAGAACTCAAGCATCTGGTTGGGGATGGCGATGGGTCGCCATTGGCTGGGATGATCAAGCTGATTCCCATCGATCGCCTGAATGCGGTCATGGTGATCAGTCAGCAACCCAGATATATCAAGGATGTGCGCAGGCTGATCAGCCAGTTTGACCAGGGCAGTGATAAATCTCCCGACCGCCGGCTATACGTCTATCATCTGAAAAACGGAAAAGCGGAGAATATAGCCGCCATTCTGCAGAATATATTCGGTAATGAGGTTTCAGCACCTTCCCCGAGTGGGAGATTGAGCAGCAGTGACCCGCTACTACGCTCAAATGTGCGCGCTCCCACAGCGACCGGGATCGATCTGAAGAACAGTAATGCCGACAGCGAGGCTGTTCTCGCCAGGGATCAGCCTGCAGCAGCTACGGCAGCGGTAGCAAGCGCCAGTATGCCTAGGCAGACGCCGCGAGAAGGATCGGATGCCACGGCGACCATCATTGCCGATCCGGATAACAATGCCATCCTGGTGATGGCGAGCCCGAAGGACTATCAGAAGATCAAGGCGACGATCAGCCGCCTGGATGTTTCACCTAAGCAGGTGCTCATCGAAGCGACCATTGCCGAGGTGCAATTGAGCGATAACCTGAGTTATGGCGTACGTTGGTTCTTCAATGGTTCCACAGGGAGCGGGCGTCCTTATAAAGGCGCATTGGGGAGCTTGCCCGGGGATGTCTCGGGTGGCGACGGTTTTTCACTTGGACTGTTCAACAGCGCCAATGATCTGAAGGTCTTCTTCGATATTCTGGAGAACGAATCCTCGGTGAAGTTTCTCTCCGCACCCCAGATTATGGTGATAGACAACCAGACAGCAAGCTTCCGTGTGGGTGACCAGATACCCATTGTGACTCGATCGTCACAGAGTACTACCGATCCGGATGCGCCCATTGTTTCCGAGGTGCAGTTCCGCGATACGGGTACCCTGCTGCAGGTCACGCCGCGCATCAACGAAGGGGGCATGGTGACTTTGGAGGTCAGCCAGGAGGTCAGTACCCCCGGCACCGCCCCGGCCATTGGCGGCGGAGGCAATGTCTCCATTTCCCAGCGTACCATCGAGAGTACCGTCATCGTTCACGATGGGCAGACTGTTGTGCTGGGTGGTTTGATTCGTGAAAGCAGCTCAGGCGGCAAAACGGGGATTCCCGGTTTGATGCATATCCCCATCGTCGGCAACCTCTTCGGCAGCACCACCAAGGACATAAGCCGCACCGAGTTGATCGTGACATTGACACCAAAGGTGGTACGGAACCCGCAAGAGGCCTACGATATATCTCAGGAACTGCGAGAAAAGATACGCGACGCCACCCTGTTTCATGATGACTTTCAACGGCGTCGGGCATCCAGCAAGTAATCGACAAAGAACTGGTGACTCATGCTTTTTCTCCGTGGCAGTGCCGAACGGCACTGACCGACAGGCATGTGGAGTCCAGCCAGACACCTGAGAGGTCATGTGTTGTGAGACAGGAGATTAGCCCGATAGCCAAGGAGAATCTCTCCCCTGAGGAAGATGCCGGTGCACTCAGTTATATGGAGTCCCCGCTATGCGTCGCCCTGGTGGAGGGCGGACGACTCAGTACCGCCGATGCCGAGCGCGCGGTTCGTCTGAGAGACAACCGGCAGAGTGACCAGTCGATCGGCACCATTCTGTTACAGCTGGGGCTGATCTCGGACCGGGATCTTGCCATCACTCTGTCGACTCTGTGTGAAGTACCCCTCATCGAGGCAAAGGCCTATCCCGATCTTTCCCATATCAGCGACAATATCTCTTCCAATTTCCTCAAGGAACATCGCCTGATTGTATATGAGGAGCAGGAGGGCCATCTGGTGGCGATCATGGTCGATCCCACCGACCGGTATGTCATCGATGCGCTGGAACTGATCAGCGGCAAACAGATCAGGTTGGCCATCGGTATCGCCTCCGAAATCGACGAGGTGATCCAGACCCTGTTCAGCGAAAAGCTGCGGGAAGAGGGTGGGGAAAACGATGCGGGCATGGAACACCAGCTGCTGCTCGATGATGTCGAGCAGCTCAAAGAGCTTGCCAGTGAAGCGCCGGTCATCAAGATGGTCAACCAGATCATCCAGCGGGCGGTCACTACGAAGGCATCCGATATCCATATCGAACCTTTCGAAAACAGTCTGAAAGTACGTTACCGGGTCGATGGGCTGTTACGGGAAACCGAAACACCCTCCGTCAACCTGGCTGCGGCATTGATCTCGCGCGTAAAAATTATGGCAAATCTCAATATCGCGGAACGCCGTCTTCCACAGGATGGGCGCTTCAAGGTCAGGGTCCACGGTTCCACCCTCGATATGCGTGTCTCCACGGTACCGACACTACATGGTGAGAGTATGGTGCTCAGGTTGCTGCAGAGGGATCATGTCAATCTTGACTTTGCCAGCCTTGGTTTCGATAGCGCGATTGAGAAACGGCTCTTGGAGATCCTGGATCGTCCCCATGGCATCGTGGTGGTGACCGGACCCACCGGCAGTGGTAAGACCACCTCCCTCTACGCCGCGCTCAACTATCTCAATCGGCCGGAAAGAAAGATCCTGACTGTCGAGGATCCGGTGGAATACAACATCGAGGGGGTCAACCAGATCCAGGTCAAACCGAATATCGGCCTGGATTTCAGTTCGGCGCTACGTTCGATCGTGCGGCAGGACCCGGATATCATTATGATCGGCGAGATTCGTGACCAGGAGACGGCCCAGATTGCGGTGCAATCGGCCCTCACCGGCCACCTGGTTCTCTCCTCGCTGCATACCAATGATGCCGCGGGCAGTATCACCCGGTTCATTGATATGGGGATCGAGCCATTCCTGCTGACCTCAACGGTAAATGCCGTTGTAGCTCAGCGTCTGGTGCGAAATCTCTGTCCCGATTGCAAGGCGCCCTACGATCCGCCGCCGGAAGTGGCGGCGCGTTTCGAAACGTTCCCCGGCCGCGCCACCCTTTACCGGGCAGTCGGTTGTGAACACTGCAGCGGCAGCGGCTATCGGGGTCGCAGTGCAATCATTGAAATGATCGAGCTATCGGAAGGATTGCGTTCTCTGATCCTCCAGAGCGGGGATAAGAACGTGTTGGCTGAGTGCGCGAGACGCGAGGGTGCCCGTACCATGTATGAGGACGGCGTACAAAAAGCGATGCGGGGCATCACCACCCTTGAAGAGGTGCTACGAGTCACTCAGGAGAGCTGAGCATGGCCGCGTTCCTATATAAGGCTGTCGATGCAGACGGCAAGGTCGTGGAGGGGGAGCTGCAGGCGGTCAGCCGCGATCATGCCGTTAACCAGATCCACCTCAATGGACAGGTGCCGATACGTATCGAGGAGAGCCGGCAAAAGAGCCGAGGCGAATCACGCAGAAGCTTTCAGCGCAAATCGGTCTCCGCTGAACAGATCGCATCATTTACCCGGGAATTGGCGACACTGCTGAAATCGGGGCAACCCCTGGATGGCGCACTGGCGATACTTATCTCCATCGCCGGTGAGGAATCACTGTTCAGCCAGCATTTGACCAGCGTTCGGGACAGTCTGAAAAGCGGTAACTCGTTTGCCGATGCATTGGCGAAAGAGGGGGGGCTGTTCAGTAATTTCTATGTGCAGATGGTAAGGGCGGGGGAATCCGGCGGTGCGCTGGAGAGCGTCCTGGCCCGATTGGCACTGCATTTGGAGCGAGCCAAAGAGGTGCGTAGTTCACTGATATCCGCGCTGATCTACCCCGCGATTTTGCTGTTTGTCGCGATTACTTCGATTTTGATTCTGCTGACCTATGTGATACCCCAATTCAGCGAACTGTTCAGTGACATGGGACAGGCCCTTCCCATGTCGACACGCATCACCATGGGTATCGCTGGATTTCTTCAGGACTACGGCTGGGTAATGGCCCTGGCGGTGATACTCCTGATTTTCTTTTTCAAGTGGCAGATGAGCCGCAGGGTAAGCGCCAAGCGATGGCATGCCAGACTGCTTGTGCTACCTGTCGTCGGTCCCATCATCAAGCAGGTCGAAGCAGCCCGTTTCTGCCGGACCCTTGGCACCTTGCTTGAGAATGGCGTGCCATTACTGAGATCCGTGGCAATCGTGAAAGATACCATCAGTAACCATGTCATTGCCGATGGCATGGATCAGGTGGTAAACCAGCTGAAATCAGGCCGAAGATTGGCCGATCCGCTCACAGAGCATGCCCAGTTCCCCCTGTTCGCCTTGCAGATGATCCGGGTAGGCGAGGAGTCCGGACAGCTGGAACCGATGTTGATGCAGACCGCCGAGATCCTCGACCAGGAGACACAGACCCTGATCAAGCGTGCATTGAGTCTGGTGGAACCGGTGATGATCCTGGTGTTGGGCCTGATCATCGCAGGTGTGGTGATGTCGATTCTGGTTGCCATCCTGGGTGTGAATTCACTGGTTGCGTTGTGAGGCGGTTATGAACGCGAAATTCAGTGACACGCGGACATCCGGCAAGGGTTTCACCCTGATCGAAGTAATGTTGGCGCTGGTGATACTGGCTATGCTGGTCAGCCTGACACCACCACTGTTCGAGAGGGCATTCCCTTCGCTCAAACTCAAGGCGGCTACGCGGGACCTGGCCCAGGAGATCCGTTATATCCAGCAGACTGCAATCATTACCGGTGTGCCCTCGAAGGTGCAGTTCGACCTCCGCAAGAATGCCTACCAAAGTGATCAGGTCAACAGTGGTGAAGTACGACACCTGCCCGATGGGTTGAAATTTGCCGGGAATAAACCTGCCATAGGGATAGATGGAGCCCCGATTCTGGTGTTCCAGTTCTTTCCGGATGGCAGCTCGACTGGAGGTATATTGATTCTCGATAACGGCGGACAGCGCTTCGCCATTGCTGTGGACTGGCTGACAAGCCGGGTCCGGGTCTTAGATCACGAAGAGCTTAAAGCGAATGCCCCATACCAGGTCTGAAGGCATGTCGTTGATCGAGGTGCTGGTGGCGTTTGTCATTCTAAGCATGACCATGAGTGTGATTCTCAGGATCAACGCCACAACCCTGCGCAACCACCAGGTTACGACTGACTATCTCAAGGCTGTCCAGATAGCCGAATCAAGGTTGGATCAGATGGCTGTCGATCGAAGCAACAGCAACCTGAATGAACAAGGGAGCGAACAGGGAGGGTTCAGATGGCACTATCTGCGACAGCCCTATCGCGGCTGGTCAGTCGAGAAAATACTGGCGGTGCCACTGCAGCCCGTGGAAGAGACCTTCGCTATCGCATGGGAAGCCCCTGGTGGTGAAAGAAGGCTGACATTCACACGCATAGGTCTTGTATATGATAAACCCTAAGCGAACTGTTGCTGCAACAATGCCATGCATCGTTTTGACCGTTATTGATGGGGATGTGAATGTGGCAGGTCATCGCAGTGGAGGCTTTACGTTGCTGGAAGTTATGGTTGCGATGTTATTGCTGGCAGTCATCATGACAACCTCGGTGACAATGCTGTTTATCAATCTCAAAGGCTGGGAGAGTTTAACTGAGCATAGTGATGCTGTGCTTGAGGAGCACTTGATTCAAAAGAGAGTCACTTCCATGATTCAGCACCTTGTGCCACTGGTCTGGCGGGATCGGAGTCAGCGTTTATTGGCCTTGACCGGGGAGGCGCGGCAACTTCAATTCCTTTCAAAGGCCCCGCAACAGTACAGGGCCGGTGGATTGTTCGAATATCTTCTGGTGCAGGAAAACGCTTATGAACAGGGAATCAGCCTGGTGCTTTATTTTAGTCCGCTCGATCCGAATGCCTCGCAACTGACCCTGCCTGGGAATGGATCACGCCGTGTCCTGATGACCGGATTGGAAGAGGTTGAGTTTTCATACTTCGGCAGTAAACAGGAGCGGGAAACTGCTGGATGGTTCGACAGTTGGGAAGCCGGCTCGGCACGCTATCCAGAATTGATCCGTTTGAGTCTGCGTTATCCAGGCGATGAGGATGGAACGCAGGAACACTATTATAGAGTCCGCCAAAATTACCCGATGATTGTACAGCGACCATGATGATGAAGGCGAGGGGGCCACATTCCGGACAGAATGGCTTTGCACTCGTGCTGGTGCTATGGCTGGTCGCCCTGCTGACCATCGTCGCCGCCAGTTTTTCCACCCATTCCAAGGTCGAGAGCAGATTAACAGGCAATGCAATTGATGCGCTACATTCAAGGTTGTTGGCGGAGAGCGGCGTTAATCGGGCAATTCTTGAACTGATGGTCAAAGATGCGTCGCAACGATGGAGCAGCAACGGTCAAATCCACCAGCTTGAATCTGATCTGGGCAAAGTCAGCATATCCATCCGCAGCTCATCCGGTCTGCTCGACCTGAACAGGGCGTCAAGAGAGCATTTGGCCAATCTGTTTGCATTGATAACTGAAGGCATTCAAGATCGAGAGGTACTTGCCGATCGCCTGGTTGACTGGCGTGACGGCGATGATTTACGTCATCTCAATGGTGCTGAGGATGCGGATTACCGGAGTGCCGGCCATCCATATACCACAGCGGGCCGTGACTTTGTCAGTATCGATGAGCTCGCTTATGTATTGGGATTTGATGCAGACAAGGTAGAGCGCTTACGTCCCTATATCACCCTCTATTCCAACACACAAAATGTGGATTTACGATATGCGCCTGAGAGGTTGGTATCCCTGCTGAAAGGTAAGGCGGCGACAGGTGAAGTACTGGCGGGTGTCATTGATTACATTGACAGTGACCTGGCTGATCTGGAGATGGGAGAGGATGATGGCCAAGCTGTTGGTTCTGCGTACCGTATACGGGTTGAAGCTTCTTCATCACAGGGTGCAAAAACTCAATTGTTGGTTGATATCGACCTGAGAAGTCAAGACAAGACACCTTATTCTATTCGTTCCTGGCACGATTCGTTATGAGCAACAAAACCCGTTAATATTATCCAATGGCAACGCAATCCCTGAAATATCAACTCAGTAATTTCTGGTTCTGGTGGAGTGGTGAGATCAGTATGCTCCTGCCGGAAAGAGTTCGTACCCTTCTTCGGGGCGGAAAGCCGGCCCAACTTCTGTATAAGGATGATATATTGCGTATCGTCAACCAGGGATTGAGCGGCGAAGAGGTTGTCGAGAACTATCTTCGGATTATTGACTTCAACAATCCTGAACACAGAAGGGTACTCAATAACGCCAGTGAAATACGCCTCTGTCTGGAACCTAAAAAATATCTCTTCAAGAAGGTTACACTACCCATTGAGACGGAAGAGAATCTGCGCGAAGTGCTTGCGTTCGAAATGGATCGGCAGACTCCATTCAGTGTTGAGCAGGTCTACTATGACTATATTGTGAATGCACGCGACAAGCAGAACCGCACACTCGACATCACCTTGATTCTTGCACCGATCGATAAGATCTCTTCGGCGTTGAAACAGTTGGAGGATAACCAGGTACGAATCAATGCCATTTCCCCGTGTGAGGAGATAGAGCATAATATATATGAGGTCAATCTTCTGCCTCCTGAGAAACGGGAGAAACCATACAAACGCTATCGTCTGCTTAACCTGACTCTTTCCTTGATCTTGCTGCTGTTGTTTGTCGGTAACCTGACACTCCCCCTATGGCAGAAATCCACATTACTGAAACAGCTCGAAAGTGAGCTGGAAGAGTATAAATCAAAAGCCACCCAAGTTGCCGCGCTGCGGGAACAGGTGACGTCGGCGAGAAGTGAAAACCGCTTTTTAGAAGAGAGAAAACAGACAACCAAGTCGGTTCTCGGCATAATTTTGGAATTGACCCTGTTGCTTCCCGATGACACTTGGGTCAGTAATTTCGAAGTCAGGGGCAACACCATTCATCTACACGGCCAATCGACAGCATCGGCTTCACTGATCCCAATTATCGAGACCTCAAAATTATTCCAGGACGTTACCTTTAGGTCACCGGTTACAAGAAGTAAAAAGAACAATACAGAACGATTCCACATCTCCGCGGAAATTGCTGCTGACGAGGATGGAGAGGGTTAAATGTTCGATAATCTGACTCCCAGACAATCGCGCATATTGGCTGTAGCCATTCTGATCGTTCTATTGGCGACCGTATCGGTTTTAGTGCTCTATCCCGCCTGGTCGATGAATACGACATATAGTGCGCTAATAGAAGATACGCAATTTCAAATACAACGCTATCAGCGAATTGCCAATCAGGATGAGCACTACCAGCTTGAATTTAATAAGCTAAAGCGGGTT
The DNA here is from genome assembly GCA_040506195.1 of Candidatus Thiodiazotropha sp. GTDB lineage: Bacteria > Pseudomonadota > Gammaproteobacteria > Chromatiales > Chromatiaceae > Thiodiazotropha. Next base: position 74,295 of record JBEVXH010000007.1, read on the forward strand.
CAGCAGTCTGACTCGCGCTATCTGCAAAGCAAAACCGACTCGCTGGCAAATGCAGAGCTTCAGCGCAGGATCAAACAGGTGGTGGCGGCCGGGCAGGGAGAAATCATAAGCACACAGACTGCGCAGATATCCCAGGAGGAGATACTCAACAAGGTAGCTATCCGTGTCAGGATGAAGAGTACCCTGGAAAATCTTAAACAGATAATGTATCAACTCGAGTCACAAAAGCCTTACTTGTTTATCGAAAACATCAGTCTGCGCAGCAGGCACATTCCGCGAAGGAGACTGCCGAAAACAAAGGAGATCGAAAAACAGTTAAGAATGCTGGATTTGGAATTTCTCGTCGTTGGCTATATCAAGAACGGTGAGTCATGAACAGCTGGAAACATAGCTTCAATACCATGACACTCTTGCTCTTGCTGGCTATAGGCGCCACGTACGCTTATCTCTATCATCAATGGAGATCACCCGCAAACTATATGGGCGCAATGACTGATCAGGCGGGTGACCAGGACAATTCGCAGGCAGATGCTGATAAGAAAGAGACAGTCAGATTCGTAGCTGTTTCATTACAGGCATATGATGAAATAACTGAGAGACCGTTGTTTGTCGAAGGCAGGTTGCCTCCGACCAAACCTGAGCAGAAAACAAGCGTGCCCAGAATTCCACGCAAGCCACTAAGGCTGAAGCTGGAAGGTGTTGCCATGATGCCCGATAATAAGGTAGCAATCATTCGCGACCTGGATACCAATGAGCTGCTGCGCGTGTCCCAGGGAATGAACAAGAATGATTGGAAGGTCGAGTCTGTCGACAGTGAAAGCGCGACCATCACGCGAAAGGGAGAACGGTTGGTACTGAAATTGGAAATAGACGACACATCGGTCAATAAGCGAAAATTACCGATGAGAAAGCTGCCCTTCAGGCCGTCTAATCGCTGATCTGCAAGGATGATATGACAGCATTCCCTGTATTGAACTGATGGATAACGCCTATCTTCTGATCGGTGTTTCAGTTTTGATGCACGTGGCCTGGAATCTGATGGCGCGCCACGTGGATAGCAGGGCGAACTATCTTTGGTGGGGATTGCTTGCGCATCTGGCCATGCTGGGGCCCTACGCGATTTGGCACCTACTCAACAACGCCGACTGGAAAACGCCACTGCTCGTAGCTCTGTTGTTCTCATCGCTAGCCAACACGCTATACTTCATAGCGTTGAGGCGCGCCTATCACTATGCGCCAGTGGCTTTAGTCTATCCATTGGCGCGCAGCTCTCCGATCCTGATCGCAATCTGGTCATGGCTGTTTTTTTCCCGTGCCATATCCCTTTGGGAAGGTATCGCGATCAGCGTCAGCGTATTCGGATTGTGGATACTCGCTGCGTCATCACGCCATGGAGATGCCCGGCATGCGCTGCCGTGGACTGTTGTGGCCGCATTGTCGACCAGTGTCTATTCTCTGAGTGACAAAGTGGCTGTCCAGTACCTTCCTGGATTTGCCGAGCAATTGGGATTCATCAGCATAGGTTATACGACATCTTTCGTGGGACTCACATTGCTGCAACGAGCAGAGACAAACAGCTGGCTGCCACAAACCCGTCCACCGCTGAGATATATCCTTTTCGGCGGTCTTTTCATAGGCACAGCCTATGCTTTGGTGGTAAGGGCTATGAATCAGATGCCGGCAGCCCATGTTGTTTCTTATACCAATGCGGGAATCATTTTGGCAGTCTTGCTCTCAATCCTGTCGTTCGGCGAGCGGGACCATTGGCGACAACGGCTTATGGGTGCGCTTGTAGTGAGTAGTGGTCTGGCGCTGCTGGGTTGGCTTGCTGATTAGCCAGGGTATCCGAGACTAGAGGCTGAGTGCGATCTTTATAGCTGCCAAACACAATGGATGGGTTAGAATAGTGGGGTAATCGAGTCGGCTGACTCGTTGAATCGGATCGAAAAAAAGGTAACGTATTTAATTCTATGAATGACAATATCAAGATCAATATTCTGTTTGTTTGCATGGGCAATATCTGTCGCTCACCCACAGCTCAGGGTGTGTTTCGTGACATCGTCGAGAAACAGGGGTTGAGTGACTATATCTCCACCGATTCCGCAGGCACCATCGATTTCCATGCAGGTTCCAAACCGGACCGCCGGGCACGTGAGACAGCAATCAGACGGGGACTCGATCTAAGCGACTTACGCGCCAGGATTGTCACGTCAGAGGATTTCGAACGCTTTGACTATGTCATTGCAATGGACCGGTCCAACTATGCGGACCTGGAGGCGCTCTGTCCGCCGGGCAGGGAAGATCGTCTGCATCTATTTCTGGATTTTGCGCCACATCAACCTGTACGTGAAGTGCCCGATCCCTATTATGGTGGCGCCGCAGGTTTTGACCGGGTATTCGATCTGGTGGAAGAGGCCTCCCGAGGTCTGTTGGATCAGATCACGAGTCACCACTTCGCCTGAGGCGCTATCATCTTGCACCGACCGGGCTATTCGCTCACTGAACAGAACCTTGCTCCATCTCTATGGAGCAAGGTTTGGCCGATCAATCTCCATTACTGCTGTCTATGCTCTTCCCGTTCGCTTTTGTCTTTGATTCGGCAGTTGCTGTTGCCGCCTTATCTGTCTGCTCCGCAACGGCGGTTTGACTGCTCTGTTGGACCGTCTCAGTCGTAACCGGTTTGCCGATTTCAGTGTCAGGTTGTGTCGCTATCGGTTTTGCGGCCGGTTTTTCAATCCTTTTCGCGGTCTCTACCTGCTGTAATTTCGGCATTTCCGGTTTCTTTTCGTCCGTTGTCGGCGGTCTCGGATTTTTTTCAGCCGTTATTTGTGGTTCCGGCTTTTTTTCAACAGGCGCCGGTGGATTGTCGGAAGAAACCTTCGGTTTCTTTTTCGCAGGCGCCTTTTCACCCTGTTGCGGTTTGGTTTCAATCTGAACCAGTTTCGGACCTGGTTCGGGTGCTTGTTTTTCCTGCTTGGTCGTTTCCGAGACGGCCTGTGTGGCAGTGGATTGTTTTGCCTGACCCTTCCCGGGTTTAATTCTTGCCGCCGGTTTTTGTTTCTTGTCGGCAGCAGGTTTGTTTGCATCAGGAATGTTCTTCGCATCTTGCCTGGTTTCACGCTTGCGTGGCGCTTCCTTCGCCTCATGCTTGGATTCATCGACCTTTGTCCCTTTTGTCGTTGAGTCCTTGTCCTCAGATACGCCGCTGGCTATTGATTGCTCGTTGCCTTTCTCTGCATTGGTACGGCGTCTGCGACCGCCTCGACGACCCCGACGCGATCCCTTGGGCTTCGGAGCCTCGTCGTTTGTCTTATCCGTCTGAGCATTACTCTTGTCCTGGGGCTTTTTATCCTTGGTCTGTTTTTCAGCTGTCTTGGCCGAAGATTTTTGCGGTTTTCTTCTGCCTGTCGCAGATGTTTCCTGTGTACGCCGCTCGGATCGTTCACCGCGCCTATTCTCACCGGCGCCGCCTTTGCCACGACTGGCCGCTTGTCTTTTACGTCCTTTCCCTGCCGTTGTTGACTGGCTGCGGTCAGTGCTCTGGTGCGGTTTGGCGGCGCTCTTCTTTGCCGGTTCCTCTTTGGCGGGTTCATCCGACTTTGAGGTGAAGATACTGAAAATCTTCTTCAAAAAACCGCCTTCACCCATTTCCGCCACCGCCCGGGCTGCTTCACTCCTTTGCGGGACCGGACTCGCTGGCGCGATGGATTTTACTGCGGGTTTTTCTGCTTGCGGTTGTTTGGTCTTGCCAAAATCCTGGACCTTCTGTTCGCTCTCGTCGGTGACCATCTTGTAACTCGATACGCTAACGTCATCGGCAGGCAGGTCACCCATCCGCACCCGCTCAATGGTGTAGTTGGGGGTATCAAGACGGATGTTGGGCACCAGTACGACATCGATGGACTGACGCCTTTCAATGTCGTGAATCGCCTGCCGTTTCTCATTCAGCAGAAAAGTGGCAATATCGACAGGGAGCTGAGCGACAATGCGACCGGTATTCTCCTTCATCGCCTCTTCTTCGATGATGCGCAATACAGAGAGGGAGAGTGATTCCACGCCACGGATCGTGCCATGTCCCTTGCAGCGGGGGCAGACCTGCTCACTGGCTTCACCCAGAGAGGGACGCAGGCGCTGGCGTGACATCTCCAGCAGTCCGAAACGGGAGATTCTGCCGATTTGCACCCGTGCCCGATCCTGTTTCAGAGCCTCTTTGAGTCGATTCTCCACCTCGCGTTGGTTTCGCGATGGAGTCATATCGATGAAGTCGATAACGAAAAGCCCGCCCAGATCCCGCAAACGCAGCTGACGGGCGATCTCGTCAGCCGCTTCAAGGTTGGTATTCAGGGCGGTCTCCTCGATATCAGCACCCTTGGTGGCTCGGGCGGAATTGATATCGATAGAGGTCAAGGCCTCGGTGTGATCGATCACGATAGCACCGCCGGATGGCAGGCTGACTTCCCGCTGGAATGCCGATTCGATCTGGCTTTCGATCTGGTAGCGGCTGAAGAGCGGGACCTCGTCATCATAGTGGCGCAGCTTCTTGCTGTATTGCGGCATCACCTGATTGATGAAGCGATCGGCCTGGCTGAAGACATCCTTGTCATCGATGACGATCTCACCGATGTCGGCGCGCAAATAGTCTCGGATGGAGCGAATGATGACGTTGCTCTCCTGGTAGATCAGGAACGGGGCCGGCTTCTCTGCAGAGTGTTCAATTGCCTGCCAAAGCTGGATCAGGTAGTCCAGGTCCCACTGCAGTTCCTCGCTGTTCTTGCCGACACCCGCAGTGCGTACGATCAATCCCATGTCGTCAGGGATCTGCAACTCGCTCATGGCTTCACGCAGTTCGGTACGATCCTGACCTTCTATTCTGCGGGATACACCTCCGGCGCGGGGATTGTTCGGCATCAGCACGAGATAGCGTCCAGCCAGAGAAATGAATGTAGTCAGGGCGGCCCCTTTGTTACCACGTTCCTCTTTCTCGACCTGGATAATGACCTCTTGGCCCTCTTTGATCGCCTCTTGTATATTGACTCTGCCTGAGGTGCTCCTGGCTTTTTCGGTGAAGTAGGTCCTGGCGATCTCTTTGAGGGGGAGGAAACCGTGGCGTTCAGAGCCGTAATCGACAAATGCGGCTTCCAGACTGGGCTCGACGCGGGTAATGCGTCCCTTGTAGATATTGGCCTTTTTTTGCTCCCGACCGGGGACCTCTATATCCAGATTGAATAATTTCTGGCCATCAACGATGGCAACACGCAACTCTTCAGGTTGAGTTGCGTTGATCAACATACGCTTCATTGTTATGTATCCATGCAGCCATCGAGGGTTATCGCCTGGCGTTACGCAGTGAACTCCTCAACGACGGGATCAGGCAATAGCCTTTCCTGCTCGTCATCTGTGGAGCATTACCACGCAAACCCGTGGAACGGGTTTCTATTCCAGGCTAGAAAACTAGCTCAGACGGCTGAAAAACTGTTAAAGTTCGCCGCTTGGGATCGGCTGCTGATCGAACTGAAAATATGGCGCCCAATGCAAAGGGAGAGCAACATGGCCAAGATCTATCGGCCCGGCATCTATTCCCGGAGTATGGTCCCGCAACGGACACAAACTCGAAAGCTGCAATGGCGCGGAGGGTTCAGATTAAGAGCCAGATATCCAAAGGGCACCTGTGCGCTTGGCTGGGTAACCGCTTGCGCCTAAAGCAATTTATTCGGCAGCAGGCGGTCACATACCGCGCGGGTACCGGCTTATATGGCTATCCACGGGCCAGTACCTGAAAAACTGATGGTGAATATAGCAACCTTCAACCTGAACATCAATCGATACGCATAAATAAACAGCGCTAAATGTCAGAATCAAAAAAGAATTCTCCATCGGTTCGGATTGTCGAGGTGGATCCGGAATATGCCGGACAGCGAATCGATAATTTTTTGATGGGTCAACTCAAGGGAGTACCGAAGAGTCATATCTATCGAATCTTGCGAAAAGGCGAGGTCAGGGTTAACAAGGGCAGGGTCAAAGCGCCTTATAAGATCCGCACCGGAGATCTGGTCAGGATACCTCCGGTACGTACTGACAGAACAGAGGTTCCACCTCACCCATCGGAACAGTTGCGCACCACCCTTGAACAAGCAGTGGTGTTTGAAGATGAGCGCCTGCTGGTGCTGAACAAACCCTCCGGGATGGCGGTACACGGGGGCAGTGGTGTGAGTAGCGGCATCATAGAGGCCATGCGCTTGGTACGGCCGCATGAGCGGCACCTGGAGCTTGTGCACCGATTGGACCGTGAGACTTCAGGCTGTTTGCTGATCAGTAAACGTCGCAGCAGCTTACGAATCCTGCATGAAATGCTGCGTGAAAACCGGGTCGCTAAGCGATATCTGGCTCTCCTGGCCGGTAGCTGGCGCAAAGGGACTCGGATTGTGGATATGCCCTTGAAAAAAAATACCTTACAGGGTGGGGAGAGGGTGGTCAGAGTGGCTGCCGATGGCAAGCAGGCTGAAACCCGCTACAAACGCCTGCAGCGTTTTAAGGATGCAACATTGGTTGATGTGGAACTGATTACCGGGCGGACGCACCAAATCCGTGTACACAGCGCCTGGTTGGGATCACCGATTATGGGTGATCCCAAATATGGTGAGGATGATGTCAACAAGCGTATACGGCAGATGGGTTTGAGGCGACTCTTTCTGCATGCTCATCAGGTCAGTTTCCGCTGGCCTGGAGATAAACATGATTTGATCGTTAATGCTCCCCTGCCTCAAGAGCTGGCAGAGCTCTTGGAAAAACTTAAGGCAAAAGATGAAGTTTGAATTATTAGTCTTTGATTGGGATGGAACCTTAATGGATTCAGAGGCGCACATAATCGAGTGCGTCGAAGCTGCGGTGAGAGACCTGAATCTGCCGGCGCCCAGCCAGGATGCGATTCGAGACATCATCGGTCTTGGATTGCTCGAAGCAGTCAATACCTTGTTCCCTGGCGGTAGAGAGGGTCTGCATCTCGAAATCGCCGCCCGCTATAGGGTTCACTTTTTCAAGAACGAGGGCTCTCCATCGCAGCTTTTTGAAGGTACCCGGGAGGTGCTCGATGAGCTGTTGCAACAGGGTTATCTTCTGGCAGTCGCTACCGGAAAGGGCCGGAAAGGATTGGACTATGCCCTTGAGTCGACCGGCCTGGTCGACTTTTTTCATCTGACCCGGTGTGCCGATGAAACCTTTTCCAAACCGCATCCGGAAATGTTGAATCAGATTCTCGAGCAGACAGGGATTGAACCCCGGCAGGCACTGATGATAGGAGATACGGAGTATGATCTTGCGATGGCCGTCAATGCCGGTATGCCCGCTTTGGGCGTGACCTATGGCACCCACAGTCTGGAGCGATTGTTAAAACATAAACCACTCGCCTGCGTGGACCGTGTTACAGAGATTCCTATATGGTTGAACAGTGGCTGAACTGAGTCATCAGCTGTTTTTAAGATGATTGATTCTTAGCATGAAAGCAACATTTAAAAATCCATATTTATATAATTTACTTAAGGGTATTTCTCATGTCTGAAAGCAACAATGGAGCGCATAGGAATCAGTCCGAGCCCAGTCGCTGGGAACGGGATCTGCTGAACCAGATGGTGATGGCGACGGTGACGGAAAATCGTCGCAGTCGCCGATGGGGAATCTTTTTCAAATTGCTCACATTCGGCTATCTGTTTTTGATACTGGGGGTATTTCTCTGGGGCGATAGGCTGCAGGTGGCGAAAACCGACGCGGAGGAGCATACCGCACTGGTCGAAGTGAAAGGCTTGATCTCCTCTGAGACCAAGGCTAGTGCGGACAACATTGTCACCGGTCTGCGTACTGCATTTGAGGACGAAAAGACCAAAGGGGTCATAATAAGGATGAACACACCGGGTGGCAGTCCGGTCCAATCCCGTTACATCAATCGCGAGATAATTCGATTGAAAGAAAAATACCCCAAGATTCCGGTGTATGCTGTGGTCGCGGATGTCTGTGCCTCCGGGGGTTACTATATCGCTGTCGCCGCCGATAAAATCTATGCCGACGAGGGCAGTCTCGTCGGTTCGATCGGGGTTTTGATCAACGGATTCGGCTTTGTCGACGGCATGCGGGAGCTGGGTATCGAACGACGACTGCTCACCGCCGGCGAGAACAAGGGCATTCTCGATCCTTTTTCACCATTGAACGAGACCGATAAAGGTCATATCCAGCAGATGCTGGATCAACTCCATGAGCAGTTTATCGCTACCGTCAAGGAGGGCAGGGGGGATCGTCTCAAGGATGCGGAATACCCGGAACTCTTCAGTGGACTTTTCTGGAACGGAGGGGAGGCCAGGGAGATGGGGCTGGTCGATGAGTTCGGCAGCAGCAGTTATGTGGCCCGAGAGGTCATCGGTGCGGAAGAGATAGTCGATTTTACGCCGAAAGAGGATGTTTGGGAGCGCCTTGCGCGTAATATCGGCGCCGGTGCCGCGGAAGTACTGACCACAATCGGCGGATTGGGTGGCGGTTTTTCAATCCGATAACAGCTGGTATGGAATGCTACGCCAGGGTCTAGCAGATCCTGGGTAGGGGGTCATCCTCCAACTCTTCGAGGATGCGCGCCCCTCCCAGGCCAGTTTCCAGGATGACATAGGGATCTTCCTCTCGCGTCTCACCGATCAATGCCGCCATGTCGCCACCAGGCAGGTTTTTCCAACGTTCCAGGGCCTCGACTGCCTGATCGGCGGCAACCGCAGCTACGACACGTCCCTCACAGGCCAGAAAGAGCGGATCATAGCCGAGCATCTCGCATACGGAATCGACCGGGTCGCGCACCGGAATGGCTGTCTGATCAAGTCGGACCTGCAAACCTGTGGCCCGGCAGATTTCATGGGCCACGGTTGCTATGCCTCCCCGTGTCGGATCGCGCATGAAACGCAGACCCGGCAAATCGAGCAGGGCTTGCGTAAATGGCAGAACTGAGCCTGCATCGGATTTCACATCCCCCCGCAGGCCGAACTGTTCGCGCGCCAGCATTACCGCAATTCCGTGATCACCGACAGGACCGCTGACCAGCAGTTTGTCGCCTGGCTCGATCATACCCATGCCAAGTTTTAGCCGATCACTGCGTAGGCCGATGCCGGTTGTCGCCAGATAGATTCCACCACCCTCACCGCGCCTGACCACTTTGGTGTCACCGGCTACCACCTGAACTCCAACAGCATTTGCTGCTTCGGCGATGCTCTTTATGATGCCTTCCAGCCGTGCTACCTCGAAACCCTCCTCAATAAAGGCGTTGAGACTGAGATATTTCGGTATCGCACCGCTCACCGCCAGATCGTTGGTTGTGCCATGAACAGCCAGGGAGCCGATGTCGCCACCGGGAAACTCCAGGGGTTGAACGGTAAATCCGTCGGTGGTGAAGAGCAGGTCGCCGTTTCCCAATCCGGGCAGCAAGGCGGCGTCCGCCTGGATATCCAGATTGGGATTTTTGAAATAACGGGCAAACAGGGATTCTATCAGCTCCCGCATGTAGCGCCCGCCATTACCGTGGGCAAGCGAGATGTGTGTATCCTGAAGCGTCATAAAAAGCCCCGCCACAGGGGCGGGGCAAGTTTATTATCTGTTGGATTGTTGTTATTGGCTTTCTGCCGGAGCCGCCGGTGCAGCTGGAGCTGCCGGAGCGGCATAGGGATAGCCGTAGCCATAGGCCGGATAGCCGTAGCCATAGCCGGGATAGCCGTAGCCGTAGCCGGGATAGCCATAGCCGTAGCCGGGATAGCCATAACCATAGCCAGGATAGCCATAGTAACCGGGATAGCCCCAAGGTCCATATCCAGGCCCATACCAGTCGTCGTCATCAAACCAATCAAAAGGACCCCAGAATGCCTGAGCGGGTAGAGTAGTCAACAGAGCGGATCCGGCGATTGCAGCTACAGCAACAGTTTTTAAGGTTTTTTTCATGGCACAATGTCTCCTTCATATCACTTTCTAGTATCTCGTCAGGTGGTGAGTTACCACCCAGCCTCAACACCCCATCTATTATTGTGTCGGTTCATGGCCTGTTGTGGTGCTGTTCCTTGAACCTGTTAAATACTATATGCCAGTGATAGTTTTTTTGCTTGATTTAAATCACTAAATAATCGATCTTTAATATTCCTGATTCTAAAGTAGTTCAGATAGGCGTTTGAATGCTGTTTCTATCCCCTCTTCATGGTTGTAAAAATGGGGTGAGAAGCGAATTCCACCGCCGCGAAAAGCACACACAACCTGCTGCTGCATCAGACCTTGATAAAGGGCATGGTTATCTCTATCGGGTACGCGGAATGTTACGATTCCCGCCCGTTTCAGCGGTTCTCTCGGGGTCAGCAGCTCAAATCCTGCTTTGTCAACTTGATGGATGACGAATTCGGCATTTCTGATGATGTCTGTAGAGATTCTATCCAGTCCGAGCTCGTGGATGAGACTGAGGCTTGCATGCAGTGCATGGATACCCAGCATGTTCGAACTGCCGCACTCAAATCGTCTCGCGCTATCTGCCGGTTGCCAATCGATACGATCGAAATCCCCCATGGATTCCACCATATGCCAGCCAAACTGGTGCAGCTTGAGTCGCGGCCGCAGTGCCGAGTCGCAATAGAAGAGAGCGACGCCTTCCGGTCCCAGCATCCATTTATGACCGTCAGCCACCACAATATCGGCATGACACTCCGACAGATCGAAGGGGAATGCGCCCAGACTCTGAATGGCATCGACCACGAAGATCACATCATGGGTCCTGCAATACTCGCCCAGACCCTTCAGCTGCAGTCGCTCTCCTGCCGCATATTGAACAGAACTGACTGACAATAGTCGTGTTTTACCGTCACATAGTGCGATCAGGTCCTTTTCCGGATCTTGACTCTGATTCAGATCCAGTAACCGTAGTTCGACGCCATGGTTTCGAAGTGATTCCCAGACGATGCGATTGGAGGGAAACTCCTGGCCGATCGACACGATATTGTCACCCGGCTGCCAATCGATTCCATATGCAATCATCGACAGGCCTTCGGATGTGCTTTTCAATAAGGCAATATCATTATCTGACGGCGCATTGATCAACTGCGCCAGTAAGCTGCGCAGTTCGTTCTCGACCACTAGCCAGCGCGCATAGTGGGAGGAGCCTTTAAATCCGTTTTCCTGTGCAAATCGAACCACTTCGGCGACAGTGCGTTCCGGCCAGGGTGCAACAGCGGCATGATTCAGGTAGATCATGGCCGGATCGAGTGAAAATAGTGACACAAATGACCTCTATGTTATGTTGCCGATGATTTGGCTTACCCGGGAGGCAATATGCAGGCAAAAATTTTACGGCATGATGCATCAAACGAGTACTTTTTCCAAGAAGGCTGCTATATCGACGAACTGTCGAATCTTGAGGAGGATGGCGACCTGTCGATCGCACGCGCCAGGGTTGAACCCGGCGTAACCACCCGGCTGCATCGATTGAAAAATAGCGCTGAGCGCTACTGCATCCTCGGTGGAACGGGAAGGGTGGAGGTCGAGGGCCTGCCGAAACAGATCGTTACTGCCGGGGATGTGGTGCTGATTCCCCCGGGCTGTTATCAGCGGATAAGCAATACGGGCCACGAGGATTTGATATTTCTTGCGCTTTGTACACCGCGCTTCCAACGGAGAGACTATATCGAGCTGGATGAAACTGAAATCATTATAAACTGCTGAAGGAGTTGATATTAATAGGTAATTAACTATATAAAACAATAAGATATACATGATAGTCCGCCAAGCGAAAGATTTATGGCGGAGTCGTCCGTTTAAACTGAATCATTAAAAACCCGACGAATTGTGCAGCAACTGATGCAAGCACAGATACTTGGCATATGAATGTTGCAAGTTGCTGTAAAATATATAAAAAACAGGAATGTATCAAATAGTGAGAGATAATTATTATTAACAGGCATCACACAAACACTCAATAATCGTAAAAAAGATATATAATTAATTCATGATATATTAATATATGACGCTAATATCGATATAGAGGTTGTGGTCAAAGGCTGATGATCGATAGTCGTTGAGAATTGTCAGTGACCATTCATGGGTTGTTTGTCATTATATTATCAATGACTAATACGCGAGTAGTGAGGTGTATCATGTCATTTCTGAACTGTAAACATCTTCGAGGTGTTGTCACGCTGGCCGGTGTGCTTCTGATCGGCGGCATGCTGCTAGAAGTCATTGCGCATTTGACAGCTTCGAACTTTGTGCTGCTGATTCTCCAGCCAATTGCATTGGGAATGGTATTGATCAGTCCGCTTGTGATGTTGATTGCGACGGCACTGAGTCTGATCCCCGGCAAGAGTTTCAAGGATTGTATCCAATAGCTGGCAGCTGGATGATGGTTGGACAGGTTTATTGCTTATTCAGCCAGCAACCGCTGTGCATCGCCAGGTTCCAATCCAAACTCCTCTTCAACCATCTGTAGCCAGCGTTCTCTCTTGAAGGTCTGCTCGTCCGGTACATTTCTGTGTACCAGATTGATGTGGCAGTCGATGCAGCTTTTGCCTTGAGTCTCTTCCCGATGGATGGTATTGGTATCAGCCCGTTTACCTTGAATCGCTTCCAATACATGACAGCGTTCACAGGTGGCTGAGTCCCTGGCCTTGAACCATTCTCTGGCAGCGAAAGCGGCCTCAGGCAGATGCAGGGTATTGATTACCGGATCATCGTAATCCGGTCCAAACAGCTTTCCCGAGATCTGGGTCAGGAGATCCTTTCCGCCAAGAAAATGATCCCATGTGGCGGCGAATACACCTTCGGAAACATGACAGTCGCCGCAGGATGCGCGTACACCGGATACAGGATTGTAGTGAGTCGATGAGCGGTAGGTTTCTGCCGCGATTTCCATGGAATGACAGGTGGTACAAAATGCTTCGGAACTCGTAAGCTCATCAAATTCAATCAGAAACAACATAAATCCGATTCCGGCAATACCGCCGATAACAAGTGCTATGAGTACATGCCGGGTAATAAAAAAGGGTAATTTCCACTTACTCATCGGCTTGCCTTTCTACATCGTAACCGAGGATCGGGTTGGATTTATGCGGTTGCTCCAGCCATTGGTGATGATCGTTTGAGGTTACATATGCCAGGATCAGCTCGTTGGCCTTCTCCTCGCCGGCAATCCTTTCCAATTGAGGTAGAAACCGGGAATAGAAGTTTCTTCCGACCAGATACATACCCTCCCACCAGGTATGATTGGCACTGGCCATTGAGGCGCCATGGCGTGCGCGAGCTCCCTCATCGTGCCACAACTCCCAGTAGATGAATTCGATCGGTTCGTCAAACGGGGCAGGTGTCAACAGGCCCTCGGAATAGAGGGCCTGCATGATCCGTTTTGCCGGTATACCGAATTTTTCATTGAACAGTTTTACCACGTCGTCAAACTGATTCATAAAGCTCTCTGTGAATGCCTTGCTGTGGCACTCCAGGCAGACCAGTTTCATCGCCTGACGTCTGCGTTTAGGAGATGCGACGGCCTTGACCTTTCCCATACGTCCGTCTGCCTTGCTGATTTCGCTGCCGCGTCGAGGAGGGGTGTGAGATTCGGGAAGTTCGATTTTTTCACCATCTTCGAAAACCACCAACTGCTGCCTCATCGAAACCGGTGTGTTCAAGCTCCACGCATTGCGCATCCCGACATCGTGGTTTGTCTTCAGTTTACCGGCAGCACCCATATGACAGGTTACACAGGTGGGTGCGGCAACATAGTCTTTACCCGCAACCCAGTTGTCACTCTCCAGGGCCATTTCATCCCTGTGCGCTTCAAATTGCATACCGTGCTTCGATGCTTCATAGATCGCTTTGTCGGGTGAGTCGGGCCCTGAGTGGCATCGGATACAGGCGCTGGGTTCCCGGGCCTGAGCCTTGGAGAAGCGGTGTTTGCCGTGGCAGGATGAGCAGGAGCCCTTGGAGCCGTCTGGATTGATCCTGCCGATGCCGGAATTGGGCCAGGTTCGCGGATCCAGGGAACCATCGACCCGCACCACCACCTTGGAGCCGTGGCACTGATCGCAGCCGGCAGCCACGATGGCATCGCCGCCAACATGCCCCGCCAGGGCGGGCAGCCTGTTTTCAATGATGCCTACCGCCTCGGAATGGACCGATCCCTTCTGTTGCTCATACTCTACAGTGTGGCAACGGGAACAATCCAGGGGGGAGACGATGGTGGCGATGACCTGTCCTTCATGGGTGATCGCATCATTGTCGCCGACTGAGGCCTTGTGGCAATCGAGGCAGTTGACACCCGCCTCAGCATGAGCACTCTTACGCCACTGTTTTGTCAAACCGGATGAACTCTTTTCATGGCAGCTGATACACTCCTTGCCCGAGGGGTCTCCCCATTCACTGGGATCCACGCTGACCTTGGCGGCAAAGAGTTCTGGGGTACAGCAGATTAGAATGCCGAGTAGAATACGCCTCAATTGGGATGGACTCATTAACGGTCTCCTTGAGCTGGAGTGTCAATTTCTATCCGAGCCAGATACTGCCTGAGGCCTTAATTCGAGTTTGTGAATTCTAGATGACAGTCCAGCTGTTTTGTTCTTCTTTCTACACGCCGAAGGTATGGCGTGTCATATAATCCTAACACGATGTTCCGTCTTTCCAATGATAATTATCATTCATTAACAGTTAAATTATCATTTTCCAAAATCATCAGTCATCAGAGGCAAGATAAAACCACCAATAAAATACAAGGTATTTACTAATTAACAGAATTAATCTTCTGCGCTCAGTCAATAACGCTTCGTTTTTTTGTTTGGCATCATCACCATTGTGTGTATCATTCCTAAGCGAGAAGAATAAGAAGTAGATAAATTCTCTCATTCACCAACAAACAATAAGGAGGGAAACCATGGAAGCAGTTTTTGCTTCGAGGGCACTTCACGTCTTAAGCCTGGTCTTTTCAACATTTCTATTCCTCATACATCCGACCAGGGTCACGGCTGGCGCGGACGAGCCGATTCACCATGTCTCCTCAGAGGTCTGTAAAAATTGTCATAAAGAGATCTACAACCAATGGAAAGGTTCGATGCATGCCCAGAGTACGGCATTAAAAGATCCCATTCATGCCACCTTCTACAAAAAGGTCGTCGGCAGTCCGGTGGAAGAGGGGGTGAAGCACAAGGCATCGGGTAAATATCCGATCTGCTTGCAGTGCCATGCACCAAACGCGGCTGTCGACAAGACAACCAAGCTCGATGCCAAGCCAGCTTATGCAGAAGGGGTCAACTGCGTTGCCTGCCATACCCTGGCGAAATTCAAGGGTACCAGCGGAAAGAATGGGAAGCTGCTGTTGGGACTCAAGGCCTATGAGCGCAAAAACGAGTTGCAAGGACCTCAAGGTTTCAATCAAGGACTGACGAAACTGGTCGCGGCTGACGATATGTTCGGTGGTGCAGGCAGTGATGATGACTCGAAACCCAATCCCCACACTCAAGGCGAGGTGGAGCTCGACGGCAAGAAGATCCAGGCCCTTCCGATGGCTGCGAACCCGGGATTGATGAAAACAAACGCGGCTTGCATGGGTTGTCATGACAAACGCAACAATCCCCATGGTGTTCCGCTTTGCCAGACGGGCAATGAGTATGCGGGCAGCAACGTCAATTGCCAATCCTGCCACATGCCTGTCGCTGGTGGTATGGTTGATCACGGTATGGGCGGTGGCCACAATCATGCGATGTTGAAACGCAGTGTGGTGTTCACCCTCGATGCGGTAAAGCAAGGGGATAGCCTGAATGCCACTGTCAAGCTGAAGAACATGCAACCGCACAGTCTACCCACGGGGGCGCCGTTTAGAAATATCTATCTGAAGCTCACGGCTTACGACGCATCGGGCAATGCCATCTGGCAAAATGCTGAAGGCCATCCCGCTAAAAGCGATTCCAAGGCCTATTTCGCCTACCTGTTGGCGAATGACAAGGGTGACCCCGCAATGCCGCCGACAGCGACCCAGCTTGGCGTCGATTCGCGGTTAAAGCCTTATGAAGAGCGAATCCTCTCTTATCAGATTCCCGTCAAGGATGCGGTACTTATAAGAGGTGAGCTGTTCTATAATCTGCTCTGGCCGGTATTGGTAGAAAAATTCAAGCATCTGCCGGAAGACTTGGTGGCGCCGGCGTCGATAGCTGTAGCAGAGGTGAATCTCTAACAACGCAAAGTCCTCGCACCGGTGACAGCCGGTGCGGGGCATTCAATTACTGGTTCGGGGGGCGTTATGTGCAGGTTAAAGAGTACTACTCTACGTCTGGCCTCGCTGATGCAGTTCATCTTGTTTCTGATGTTTACCAACAACCTTACAGCATCAGAGAAGATAATCAGTTCAACGGCCGATCACACTAAGTTCGAAGCGCTTCAACAGGTCTTCAGTACAGCTCCGGAAGTGACTAAAGCCTGTCTTGAGTGCCATACGGAGGCTGCCAGGCAGATCCACGAAACCAAGCATTGGAATTGGAAGTTCACCCACCCGGATACCGGGGAGGAGTTGGGTAAGCAGACGATTATAAACAATTTCTGCGGCGCTATTGAGACCAACTATGCCCGTTGTACAAGCTGTCATGTCGGTTATGGCTGGAAGGACAACAGCTTCGATTTCAGTTCTGAAACCAGTGTAGACTGCCTGGTCTGTCACGATACGACGGGGACCTATAAGAAGTTTCCAACCGGAGCGGGGCACCCACCCTATGTGGACAAGCCCTTCCCGCCAAAGAGCAATAAGATCTGGAAAGCGCCCGATCTTGCGCATGTAGCCCAGCAGGTCGGCAAGACCAGCCGTAAAACTTGTGGCGCCTGTCATTTCTATGGTGGCGGTGGCGATGGCGTCAAGCATGGCGATCTCGATTCGAGTATGACCAACCCGAATAAGTCGCTCGATGTGCATATGGGCACGGATGGACTGGATTTTGTTTGCAGCACCTGCCATCAGAAAGATGGGCATGACGTGTCGGGTAGCCGCTATACCACCCAGGCCAAGGATACGCAGGGTATCGATGTGCCGGGTCGCGGTGACAATGTCCGCTCAACCTGCGAGTCCTGTCATGACCTCAAGCCCCATTCTGTCACGGTAAACAACAAACTCAATGACCACACCAACAAGGTTGCCTGTACAACCTGTCATATCCCCGCCTATGCCAGAGGCGGCAAACCGACAAAGACCTGGTGGGACTGGTCAACGGCGGGGCGAATGACCAGTGACGGTAAACACATCAAAACAAAAGATGCGCAGGGATATGTCGACTATGTCACCAAAAAAGGTTCTTTCGAGTGGGGTGAAAACCTGATACCTGAATACGCCTGGTACTCGGGCAATATTCGTTACAAACAGCTCGATGAAAAGATCGACCCCGGCAATATCGTTGCCATCAATACCTTCGAAGGAGGTTACGATGATCCGAATGCCAGAATCTGGCCGTTTAAAGTCATGCGGGGCAAACAGCCCTATGACAAAGGTAATAGTACGCTGGTGACAACCCATCTGTTTGGTAAGGACAGTGATGCGTATTGGAAATCCTTTGATTGGAATAGGGCGATCAAAGTTGCCATGAAAGCCAGCAATGCCGGTTACAGTGGTGAATACGGATTCATCGAAACCACCTACCACTGGCCGCTGGCACATATGGTCGCTCCCAAAGAAGAGGCGCTTGACTGTGAAGCCTGCCATGCAAAAGATGGCCGGCTAAGCAAGCTGACAGGATTTTACATGCCTGCTCGGGACAGATATTACTGGGTCGATCTGATCGGTTGGCTGGCGGTCTTAGGTACTTTGGGGGGTATTTCAATCCATGGCCTGGGACGCCTCTTCTCAAAAGCCAAACGGAGATAAGTCAATGAGTCAAATCTACTACTTTTCGGTCTTTGAGCGCCTCTGGCATTGGTCTCAAGCCCTGCTGATTTTCGGCATGCTGATAACCGGATTTGAGATCCACGGAAGCTATCATTTATTGGGATTTGAGCAGGCTATCGACCTGCATACGATCATGGCATGGGTATTGATCGGTTTGTGGCTGTTGGCGCTGTTTTGGCACACGACCACTGGAGAGTGGCGCCAATATGTGCCGAGCGACCCGGACAGTATGTTGGCTATGGTCAAATACTATGCGGTCGGTATTTTTCTTGGTACACCGCATCCCTTCCACCGGAAGCGCGCGGAAAAGCACAATCCGCTGCAAAGAATGGCTTATTTAATGTTAACCATGATCATCTCACCGATAGTCTGGATCAGTGGTTTACTCTATCTTTTCTATCAATACTGGCCTTCTATCGGATTACAAGGCATGCCCCTTGGCCTGGTTGCCGTAGTGCATACCATTGGCGCATTTGCGGTACTTTGCTTTATTCCGGTCCACCTTTACCTGGCATTGACAACCGGAGAAAAGCCTTTTGGTAATTTAGTGGAGATGATAGTCGGGCATGAAGCCAGGGATAGTTAATCCTGTGCATGCCAATGTGAGTATGAGATCTGTTGGTTGGCAGAACAGCTGCAGTATGGGTGCTGCAATCAAGGTTAACAGGCACTAATTAAAAAAGTTGTTGGTTTTTGGGGTTTTTTTAATTGTTTCTAACGGGTTGTCAATTACTTGAAAATTTAAAACAATTGTCAATTCGAGATGGGAAGATGCGAATATCCGTTATTCACGGATATACTAAGACTGTAATTAAAATGCACCAGTACAATTATCCTATGAGGAACAGCATGTCTTATTTCATCAAGAAGACCATCCTGAATATCATGGTGGTTTCACTGTTGATATTCCACCCGGCTGCACATGCCGCAAAACAGTGTAAGGGACTGAGCAAGTCGAGTTGCAATGCAAGTGGTAATTGTACATGGGTCAACAGCTATAAAACCAAGACCGGAACCAAGGTGGGTGCGTATTGCAGGACTAAATCGGGGAAAAAGACTGCTGCGGAGAAACAAAAGAAAAAAACCAAGACCGTAAAAGAAAAGAAGTCAAAGAAAGGCAAAACAGATAAAAAAACCAAGGAAAGCAAAAAAGATAGCAAAAAGAGCAAGGACAAAAAAAAGCAGAAGAGTAGCAAGTAGCCTTGTATAGTAGATTGGATTAGTGTCGACAGACCCTATATTAAGGATTCATGTAGTGTGGATTTCTGTTGTTGACTGTTCGACAGAGAAAGTCATTCTCTAGATGAGGGTACAACACGTAGCATTACAGATTCCCCATCTCTTATCACGGTCATCTCTGTCTCTTTGCCAGCCTTTAGTCCGGCCAGTGCGTTCATGAAATCGTGAATCGTCTCAATCTTTACACCGGCGAGTCCCACCAGGATATCACCGTTTTGGATGCCCGCCTTTTCGGCCGGTGCATTTTTGACCGCACCCTGCAGCTTGACCCCTTTGATTGCTTCATCCTGGCCATACGCAGGTATGGTGCCCAGATAGGCGCGTAGGTGTTTTCGTGATAGACCGCTATCCTTTCGCGTGACTACCAGATAGTCGGGTTCTGTTTCTGATCGCGCCAGGGATCGGGTGATACCCGCCATCAATTGTGCAACCCTTTGCATGCCTTCATAGTTGAGCTGGTCGGGTTTATCCCTCGGGGTCGAGTAGTCCTCATGAGCACCTGTAAAGGCATTCAGTATTGGGACGCCTTTCATATAGAACGGAGTCGAATCGGTCGGCAGGTAGGGGTCTGCTTTGGTCGCAATGGCAAGGCCCACCGGCACATTCCTCCGTTCTATCTCGCGGGACCAGGTATTGCTCGAGCCGGTTCCTTGCAGATAGAGTTTCTCCCGCAGGTGACCAATCATATCCATATTGAGATAGGCGCTGACCTTGCCGCTCAACATATCGCCATCGGACAGTTGGTCGACGAAGTGGACCGATCCGAGGGTGCCAAGCTCCTCACCCGACCAGGCCGAAAACAGAATGTCGCGTTGACTTCCCAGTTTGCCTGACTTTTTCAAGCCTGCGAGGTATTGGGCACTCTCCAGCAGGGCGGACACGCCGGATGCATTGTCATCCGCACCATAGTGGATCTTACCTCGCTCATTCTCCCTTGCGAGGGAACCCGATACCTCACCATGCCCAAGATGGTCCAGGTGGGCCCCCAGAATTACCGGTGCTTTCTGTGAGGGTGTATCAGCAGTCAGTCTGGCAATCACGTTACGCCCCCGACTTTTTTCCCGGATGATTGCAAGATTGGCGGAAAGGGCGATACCGGGTATGTTGAAACCTTCAACCGATTCCCCTTTGTCGAGTTCACGCTGCAGTTCTGCCAGGTTCCTATCGGCAACAGCCAGGATTTGTGATGCCAGCTCATCGCTGACCGAGATGGCTGCAAGGGAGCTGCTTGCGCTCTTTGCATCCATCTCGAGATCCACCAATTGTTGTTTTGCTTCGGCCTCAGGGCCGGTTACCACAATCAGTCCCAGCGCGCCTCGTCGTTTGGCGACAGAGGCTTTGTAGGCCAAGTCGGAATAGTGAAGCAGATGACGCCTCCAATTCGCGGGTACCGACTCCGGTTGATATCGAAATACCATAACCCACTTGCCTTCTATCTCCAGATCACCGTATGAGTCGTAGTCAGGTACTTCTTCCAGCCCTGGTGCGTCAATGCCATAACCCGCAAAGACGATGTCAGATTTTGCGATTTGCCCACTACGGCTTATTGCCAAAGGGAGCCAATCCTGATGCAGTCGGGTCGACTGCGCGTCGTTCAGGCCGGAAAATTCAAGGCTGTTGCCATCAGCCAAGGTAGCGTCCGTGGTAAATGAGAAGGATTGAAAGAACCCATCATCGCCTGCCGGTTCAAGCCCCAATTGGCGGAATGCTGAAGCAATATATTCTGTTGCGCGTAACTCACCTTCACTCCCGGTGAGTCTGCCTTGCATCTCGTCACTGCTGAGTTGCATGACATGTTGGCGCAGATCTTGGCTGCTGATGGTATCGGAAGTTGTCGTCAGATTGGCGGAGGATACCCCATGTTTCTCATAACCACCCTGATCATCAAGGCCTAACAGGCGGCGGGCTTCCTGATCGTTCCAATCGGCAAGAAAGATCTGACTGGTTTTATCGGAACCGCGTTTCGATGTCCATGAGAGTCGATCACCATCCGGTGAGAATACAGGCAGTCCGTCAAAACCCAAGCTATGAGTGACACGGACCGGCTTGTGATTACCTTGTGCATCCACTAAGTAGAGTTCGAAATTGGCAAAACCCTCCTGGTTGGAGGCAAAGATCAGGTAGTCGCCGCTGGGATGAAAGAAGGGCGCCCAGGACATGACGCCTGTATGGGTGAGCTGCCGTTCTTCGCCGCTGGCAAGATCCATAGTGAATATTTCAGCCTGGCTGCCATCCTCGGAGAAGCGGCGCCAGGTGATTTTACTGCCGTCGAAGCTGAAAAAGGGACCGCCGTCATAACCAGGTGAATCGGTCAATTGGCGTATATCAGAACCGTCGGCGTTCATCAGATAGAGATCCATCATGAACGATTTGTCGTGTTCGAAGAGCTTCTTGTCCGCCTCACTCATCTCACCGACATATGCTTGCCTGTTGGATGCAAAGACAATCTGCCGGCCGTCGGGAGAATAGGCGGCCTCCGCATCATAGCCGACAGTGTGCGTCAGATTTTTGCGTTTACCCGTGGTGACTTCCTGCTCGTAGATATCGAAAGTCCGATCATAGTCCCAACTGTAGCGGCGCTGCTGGCCGGAGGCTCTGAAATCAAGTTCCTGCTGCATCTTGCCGTGGGCGTCGGGATCGTCATGAGTGGATGCATACAGCACCTTATCATTAGAAGGGTGTATCCAGGCGCAAGTGGTTTTACCGTACCCTGGGGATATGCGTTCCACATCGCCGCTCTCGAGGTCCATCAGGTATATCTGGTAAAACGGATTGGCATCGTCACGCTCCGATTGAAAAATCATTCTGTTGCCATCAGCATTGAAATATCCTTCACCAGCCCGGCGGCCCTCGAACGTCAGTTGTCGTATATGGAACAACAGGCTTGCTTCTGACTCAGTCTGAGCGGCTGCTAACGCGTGTACCGATGATAAGATCAATGATAGAAAGATGGCGCTGACAATACCCTTCAGCATTTACAGACTCCTTGGCTTTTTTTGTGTCGATGAGTTTACATTATTATTGTACATGCAAGACCCAACTGGGAGTATGCTTGCTTGGCGCACCCTGCAGGTTACTAATATTTATACTGAATTATGAAAACCGGCTGTGACTCTGGATTGGCATGGTTATTCATGAGTTGAGGAGATTGATATGAAATTGCTTGGGTAAGATACCAGTGAAGTCTGATAAAAAAACTTAGCCTTGAATGCATATTATTCGTCATACAAAGAGAATAGGTAACTGACCGCTTTTAGATTAATATGTCATGTAAAATTCACATCCTTGTAAAGGCCGATGATCATTGGGAATACTATTCATTAACCATTTAAAAATCATGGAAATGCTGAAGATGAAATACTTGATGGTCGTGTGTATGCGACAAATGTTCGTACTTTTCTTTGTATTATCATCGATCTTTCTGATCAGACCGGTTTCGGCGAATGAACCTGTCAATAGTTATTATGATCTGTCGTTGGAAGATTTACTGAGTGTGGAGGTCACCTCCGCTTCCAAGAAGAAACAAAGATTGACTGAGGTTGCATCAGCAGTTTATGTCATCAGCAATGAAGACATCAGGCGCTCTGGTGTAACCAGTATCCCAGAAGCGCTTCGCCTGGCGCCGGGTATCAATGTGGCCAGGTTGGATGCAAATAAATGGGCCATCAGCAGCCGGGGTTTTAATAATCAGTTTGCCAATAAGCTCCTGGTATTGATCGATGGCCGTTCCGTTTATACGCCAGTCTTCTCCGGCGTATACTGGGATGTTCAGGATACCATGCTGGAGGATATTGACAGGATTGAGGTCATCCGCGGTCCAGGCGCATCTCTGTGGGGGGCAAATGCAGTCAATGGCGTTATCAACATCATTACCAAACCTGCCAGTGAAACTCAGGGCGGCATATTGGTTGCCGGAGCGGGCGATGAGGAAAAGGCATTGGTGGGTCTGCGCTTCGGCAGTGAGCTGAATGCGTTCACACATGGTCGTTATTACCTCAAATTCAAGCGCACTGATAGCTTTTATGCGCCTGTTTTGGATGATCAGGCGGGTGACGACTGGGATAAGATACAAGCTGGTTTTCGGTTTGACGGCCAACCTGCTGATACGGATCGCTGGACCTTTCAGGGAGATGTCTATGAATCAGACGTAAACCAAAGAATCGACCAGTGGAAAGACCCCTCCGATCCTGCAAATATTGTTTTTGCGCCTTCTTTCTTATCACCTTTATCTAATGATAAGGTAGACGTTACTGGTTGGAATCTATTATCTCGTTGGGATCATATCTACGCCAACCAATCCAATTCCAGCCTTCAGATTTATTATGACCATACAAACAGGAAGGGTGTGGTCCTAGGGCAGGAGATCGATACATTGGATATCGATTTTAATCACAGAATACAGTTCAATGAGTCTCATGACTTTATGTGGGGTTTTGGCTATCGTTGGATCGATGCTGACTTCAGCAATACTTTCAATCTGATGTTGTCGGATGAGAACCGCATTGTAGATATTATAAGTGCCTTTATACAAGATGAAATTACACTCTTGCCTGACCGTCTTCTGTTTACTCTGGGTTCGAAATTTGAACACAATGATTTTACTGGCTTTGAAATACAACCCAGTGCACGACTGGCTTGGCTTTTGTCCGAAAACAGTACTTTATGGGGTTCGGTTTCCCGTGCAGTAAGAACCCCATCCTATGTGGAAGATGACTCACGTGTTGTGATCAATATTATCGGTCCTGCCGTTTTCTACACTAACGGTCGCGATGATGTTGTTTCTGAAGAGTTGCTTGCCTATGAAATAGGTTATCGCATTAAACCAAAAGACAATATCTCATTTGAACTCGCAGTTTTTTACAATGATTATGAGAATCTGCAATCCATTGCTAACGGCCCCTCCCCACCAAACCTGGTGTTCGATAATCAGCTTGAAGCCAATGCCTATGGATTGGAATGGGTCATAGACTGGCGACCATTGGAGTGGTGGCAGCTGTCGGCAAACTACAGTTATCTCAGGATCGACGGTCAGTCTGACGAGAATTTACTGTTCA
This sequence comes from Candidatus Thiodiazotropha sp., assembly GCA_040506195.1. Lineage (GTDB taxonomy): Bacteria > Pseudomonadota > Gammaproteobacteria > Chromatiales > Chromatiaceae > Thiodiazotropha. The sequence goes on from JBEVXH010000007.1 coordinate 98,484, forward strand.
ATCAAAATAAAGTCATTGAAGATGCCAGCCCAAACCATCAATTTACATTGAGATCCTCTATGGATTTGAGGCATCGTATCTCACTTGATTTCTGGTTGTATTATGTGGATGAGTTGGAGGCCAGTAGTATCCTTACTCAATTGGGTGTTCCGGAATACACCAGCTTCAACGCACATCTGGCTTGGCAGGCAAATGAGAATCTGGAGTTATCTGTAGTTGGGCAAAACCTGCTGGATGATCGACACAAGGAGTTTGTCGGGGCACAAAATCTGACACAAACAGAAGTTGAACGCACCATCTATGCAAAGGTCCGGTGGGAGTTTTAGCATGATGCAGTATTGCATACTGGTTGGGCTGTAATTTTGATATATGTGCAGAAACTGATGGGGTATCGAGCAAGAATGGCAGTTTGCATACTGTTGCTAACCGCCATTCCATTGTCATCACATGCTGGAAGATCCCTATCGGAATACAGGCTCAAGGCGGCATTGATCTATCGACTGACGAAATTCGTCGAATGGCCTGTGTTGTATTTAAACCAGCACCAACGAAGTTTTGGTGTCTGCTTGCTCGGTGAGGATGAATTCGGTAACGCCTTAGATGAGCTTGAAGAACGAAAAGTAAGAGGGCTACCAATTTCTGTTTATCGTTTCTCACAGTCCGGTGATATCAATAAGCAATGCCAAATTGTTTTTATCAGTAATTCAAAACGGGCTTTTGTCAGACAAATCCTGCAACGTATGCAAGGTATCCCAATACTGACTTTGAGCGATATGGCGGAATTTGCGGAGCAAGGCGGCATGCTGCAATTCACTACCGGAAAAAATCGCATTGGATTTATTATAAATCTGGAGAGTGCAAAGCAATCAAGTCTGACCATTGCCGCACCTCTTGTGGAGCTCTCTACAGTTGTCAATGCTGGACATGAAACAATAAAAGAATGAAGCTTTTAACGAATATCAGTATCGCGAAAAAACTCAGACGCATTATCCTGATGATTACCGGTGGTGTGCTGATCATTGCCTCATTGGTCTATGTGGGCATAGAAATCTACTACTATCGTAAGAATCTTGTTGAGCATATCTCAGTACTTGGGGATGTTATTGCAACAAACGTAACGGCATCACTTGCTTTCGATGATCCTCATACAGCACAAAAAATACTGGATGCACTGCGTAAGGAGAAGGTTGTCAATCGCGCTATGCTATTTCAAATGGATGGAAAGTTATTTGCCAGCTATGTCACAGGTACAAAGTATCAAAGCAATGCTGTAATGGAGGATCAGAAGTGGCTTGAAATCGCGCTATCCAAACAACAGGCTGTCAATCGTTATGATGAAGATAAACATGACTTGTTTACGCCGGTCATGCTTGAAAACGACCCCATCGGATACCTGTATATCGAATCCAGTCTGGTGCCGCTCTACAGTCAGATAGCGAATTATCTGCAATTAGTTTTTCTGTTGCTGGCCATATTGATGTCAAGTGTATATGTGCTTTCGTATTTTTTGCACCGTAGCATATCCAGTCCAATTCAACGCTTGGTTAATGGAATGCGTAGTGTTTCTAGGGAACAGGACTACAGCTTGCGACTCACGCCTGGCGATAATGATGAGATTGGTGCCATTATTGAAGGATTTAATGAAATGCTCACTCAAATAGAAGGACGTGACATTTCATTGAACTCCTATCGGGAAGAGCTTGAACAGCGAGTGAATGAACGAACAGCCAGTCTGTTGAAAGCAAAGGATGCGGCGGAAGCGGCAAGCCGGGCCAAGAGTGAATTTCTCGCCACCATGAGCCATGAAATACGTACTCCTATGAATGGAGTATTGGGTATGACTGAGCTCTTGTTGGATGTGGGTCTGGATGAGCATGCAAAACGGCTAGCCCATACTGCCCACCGTTCTGCTGAAACATTACTGAGTGTAATCAACGATATTCTGGATTTCTCCAAGATTGAAGCCAATAAACTCCAGCTGATACATGAGGAATTCAACTTACGTCAGTTGTTGGAAGAAACACTGGAGATGGTAACCGAGCAAGCTCATCGCAAGGGTCTGGAACTTTTACCTAAGCTGCCACTGGATTTGCCTTTGAGGGTATATGGTGATCCGGCGAGACTGAGACAAATCATCGTTAATCTATTGGGTAACGCCGTCAAGTTCACCGAGCAGGGAGAAGTAAGTCTCTCGGCCTGCGTCAGCAGAGGAAATCCAGAGCAACATAATTTAAGCATTGAAGTGTCTGACACCGGACCAGGTATCAAACCCACACAGCAAGAGTTCATATTCAAGGCATTCAGCCAAGCTGACAGTTCAACAACTCGTCGCCACGGTGGTACCGGACTGGGGCTTGCAATTACAAAACGCCTGGTATCGTTGATGGGAGGCCAGCTTGGGTTGGAGAGCGAACCCGGTAAAGGTGCAATTTTCAGATTTAATATTCCGATAGTGTTGGCTCAGGATTCAGAACCGGAACAGAGCAGTCTTCAAAGCCTGCAAGGCATCAAAGTCTTGATTGTAGATGACAACGATATCAATAGGGAGATTTTGCATAACCAGGTTGTGGACTGGGGTATGTGCAATGGAAGTTGTGCCTCCGGTGATGTCGCACTCGATATGTTGCGAGAGAGCGCTAAACAAGGGCAGCCCTATGAAATTATACTGCTTGACTGGCACATGCCGGGTATGGACGGAGTAGAACTGGCACGCAGAATTCTGGTCGAGTCGTCAATACCTCGACCGTATGTGATTATTCTGAGTTCAAGCGGCTTCGATCCCAATGCGCCGTTATTGGCTGATGCTGGTATAGCAGCATTTCTACCGAAACCTGTGCGTCAACAGCATTTATTGGAAACAATGTGCGACATGAAGAATCGAAAACCCGATTCTCATGAATTGGAAGTCAAATCTACGACCAAACTTAAAGGCCGGATTTTGGTAACCGACGATAACTTGGTTAATCAGGATGTCACTCTAAGTATGCTGCAGGCACTGGGTTGTGAAGCGGACCTCGCTGAGGATGGGACTACTGCACTGGAATTGGCGAGCCATACGGCCTATGACGCGATACTAATGGATTGCCATATGCCGGTTATGGATGGATTTACTGCAAGCAGTCTGATTCGGCAGTCGGAATTAAATAGTGATAGAGATAGAGTACCTATCATTGCAGTGACTGCTGATGTACAAAAAGGCATTCAGGAACAGTGCAAAAAAGCAGGTATGGATGACTATATCGGTAAACCGTTTAGTCAGGCACAGCTTGCACGGATCTTGAGAAAATGGCTACCCGAGCAGTCGCTGATCGATGAGCCGTCAGAGTCTGATGCTGAATCTGAGATCCACAGCGAAAGTGACATCCTCGATCAAAGCCAATTACGGCAACTGAGAGAATTGGGCAATAAAAGCGGTCGGGATGTACTGGGTAAATCTATTGCTATTTACCTGCGTCAGACTCCAGATGATGTCAGCCGTCTGCAATCGGCCCTTGATGCGCGTGATGCAAAAGAAATCAGGGCCATTGCGCATTCGCTGAAGTCTGGAAGTGCCAATCTTGGTGCAACTCGTTTCTCAAAGCTTTGTGCTGAGTTGGAACTTCTGGCCAGAAATGATCAACTTGCTCACGCACCCGATCTAATTGCAAATATCCAGCAATCACTTCCTGATGTACTGTCGGCTATGGCAGCAGTAGGGACGGGGGATGTTCCTGCCAGAAAGGAAATGTCTGTGCAATCGAGCTCCAGTGCAAAGCTATTGATTGTGGATGATGACCCGGTTTTTCGTATGTCAGCGACTGAAGCTCTTAGTGATGCGGGGTTCTTAGTAACAGAGGCAGAAAATGGTCAGCAAGCCCTGAGCTGTCTACAGAATGTACAACCTGATCTCATATTATTGGATGCATTGATGGACGGCTTGGACGGATTCGAAGTCTGCTCGCAAATACATGGTATGCCTGGATTTGAGAAAACACCTGTCGTCATAGTAACAGGACTTGATGATATGGAATCGGTGAATCGTGCCTACGAATCCGGTGCTGCAAGTTTTGTCACTAAACCAGTTAATTATGCACATATTATCCACCGTATTCGATTCCAACTTAGAGCAGCGGCGAATGCCAAGGCCCTACATGAGAGCCGTGAACAGTTATCAACCGCTCAACGTATAGCCCGTCTGGGCTACTGGCGTTGGAATAGCAATGAAGACTACTTCGAATTATCCGATCACCTGTTGGAAATACTGGGAAATGCTGCGGATAATTTCGGTAATAAACTGGCAGACTTCTTGAAACTGGTCCATCCTGATGACAAAGATTATGTTATGCATCAACTAGCTTCCGCCAAGCAGGGTGAACCGATGGAACCGGCTGACTATCGTATGTTTGCCGATCGAGCCCATTTGATTACCGTACACCAAGAACTCGATTTAATAGTCAATGGCGACCTGGTTGTGCTAGGTACGATTCAGGATATAACTGAACAACGTAAGGCAGAAAGGCGGATCCGTCAATTAGCCTACTCAGATGAACTGACCGGATTGGCGAGTCGCGCCTACTTCTACAAGCATGTTGAAGATGTCATCAATGCGGCGCAGCGTCGGGACGAACGCTTTGCATTGCTCTATTTGGATCTCGATGGCTTCAAGGATGTGAATGACAGTTTGGGCCATGATGTTGGGGATCTTCTACTGCAAACGGTTGCCAAGCGAATTCAGTCAGTCATGCGTCAGACAGACTTTGTCGCTCGACTCAGCGGTGACGAGTTTTGCATCCTCGCGGATAGTGTCAACAGTGAATACGATGCGGCGGATGTCGCCAAACGCTGCCTGGAATGCATCAATTTACCCATAGACTTCAACCTGCAGCAGATCAGGCCACGAGGTAGCATCGGCATCGCTTACTTTCCGGATGACGGAAAGGACCTGCAAACACTGCTTAAGGCTGCTGATAGCGCTATGTATGCCGCGAAATCAGACGGTAAGCACCGCTATGCCTTTTATCAGCCTGAATTGACTGTCCAAGCAGAAAAGCGTCTGCAATTGGAGGAGGAGCTTCGCCAAGGCTTTGAAAATAATGAAATGTTGCTGCATTATCAGCCTCAAATTGATTTAAGAAAGGGTGCCTTTGTAGGGGTTGAGGCTTTGATACGTTGGCAACACCCACGTCTTGGGATGGTGATGCCAAATGATTTCATCAGTATTGCAGAGCGAATTGGTCTTATTCAATTGCTTGGTGAATGGGTGCTCAATACAGCCTGCGAACAAATGAAGGCATGGCAGAAGAATGGATTGCCGAATATTCGCTTGTCGGTAAACATTTCACCTATCCATTTTCAGGATCCGGCAATCATCGATACCATAAATCATACTTTAAGGAAAACTGGATTTCCTGCAAGCAGCCTGGAATTGGAGATCACCGAAAATGTAGTCCAGACTAACAGCAACATCATGGAGACATTCGATCAAATCAGAAGATTGGGCGTACGAATTGCAATTGACGATTTTGGTACAGGATATTCATCTTTCGCATCCTTGAAAAAGTTACCTGTCGACTGCCTTAAAATCGACCGTATCTTCGTCATGGATATGACACAGGATCCTGATTCATCCATCTTGTTTGGAACAATTGTCAAGGTTGCCGATGCTCTTGGACACGATGTCATAGCCGAAGGTGTAGAAACCCAACAGCAAGTCAAGATATTGAGGAAAATTGGTTGTGAAATCGCCCAGGGTTACTATTTCAGTCGTCCTGTGCCGGCAACAAAAATACCGGCTTTAATAAGCGGCCAGTCCTTAAATCTTGAGGATTAGTGTTAACAGGCCCTAGGTAAAAGATACTTTCAGAGTATCCATAAACAATACCAAATTTTCACTAAAAAAGTGCAGTTGGTGCTGATCTGCAAGGACGTCATGGGCTCCTTCCTGGCCTGCAGAAAGGAGCCCGCCAAATATGCTGATGACGCTGTTCATAAAAGGCGCCTGAGATAACTCAACATGCCTATCGTTCAAATAAATAAGTTGACATCAGCCTTCATTGCCCGAGGCAGAAAGCTGGCGGCACCGACCCACTCTTCGATTTCGCTGATGAAATCATCCTTTCCGTAATCGAACAGATCCACGGTCATCTGGCAGGCGATCAACTTGACCTCGGCCTCGACACACAATTCACGCAACTGTTCAATGCTCGCGATGCCTTTATTGTCCATGGTCTTTTTCATCAGGCCTGTCGCCATCGACTCAAATCCCGGCATAAGCGTCATGACCGAGGTCGGCATGGGCAGTGGCTTGCCCTTGATCCAGTTGGGTCCCTCGGGCAGTTTCATCGGCATGGCCGGATTGCCGAGTGGTGTCACCTTGAGATCCAGGTCCTGCTTCAGCAGGTTCAGACCGTAAAAGGTGAAAAAGATGGAGACATCCCAACCCAGCGCAGCCGCCGTTGAGGCGAGGATGAAGGGTGGGTAGGCCATATCGAGGGTTCCCTTGGTGGCGATGATCGTCATCGAGGGGATATGCGCCGACTCCCGTTCCGCCATCTTCTCCTCGAAACGCCGATCAAACCAGCTGTTCAGGTCTTTGGTGGGGATATCGATCAGTGGTGCTGTGTTACTCATGCTGGCCTCCCGTCAGGAATGTCGGACTTGCGGATTCTAAAAAAGAAACCATTCTCGATCTGTTCACTGGAGACCATCTGGTGACCGGTCTGGCTGCAAAATGAGTCCAGATCCTTTACTGAACCGGGATCGGTTGCAGTTACTTCAAGAATATCTCCCACTGCAAGTGTGGCGATCGCCTTTTTGGTCTTCAGGATCGGCAGGGGACAGTTAAGGCCTCTTGCATCGAGGGTGTGTATGTTCTCACTCATGGCATTGCTCCTTTACAACAAGTGGACGATAAAGAACGAGATGACCGGTCGGTCTAGTCATACATAAAAAAATATCAGTTAGTTTGCCTGTGTTCTATCCGTATGCTTTTGATTGCCGGGCCCAGCGATCTCACCACATCCGGATCGTTGCGTGTCTTGGCGAGAAGAATCACACCTTCCAGGTAGGCCAACATGGCGGTTGCCGTGGCCTCCGTGTCCAGGGGTGGGATCTCGCCGTTCTCAACCGCTTCCTCAAGGGCCTGGTGAAAACGGGCGCTGGCCTTGTTGAAGACGGCATTAAGCCTGGCCCTTATCACCTCGTCGCGGGTGCTGATCTCAAGTGCCAGGTTGCCAAACAGGCAGCCTGGCATGCGGCCTTCCAAGTTCTTTGCCGCCTTTTGCCAGAAGTAGACTGCGTCCACCATGTAATCGAGTCGTTCGAGAGGTGGAAGTGCCTCGTCAAAGGCCTCGGCGACGAAGCCGTGCGCCCAGTCGTCAGCCATGCTGTCGATGACTGCCATCGCCAGGTCACGCTTGGAGGGGAAGAAGTGGTAGAAGCTCCCTTTCTGTACCTTGGCCAGGGTGCAGATCTCCTTGATGCCCACATCCGCATAGCTGCGGCCGTGAAACAGGTCACGGGCTGTGGCCAGGATACGCTCTTTGGTGTCGGGGGCGATACTCATGATCTCACAGTATATTAGACCGGTCGGTCAAGTCAAGTCCTCATTTAGATCAATCAGCCGCGATTCTTCCGGTGCGTACCCATACCAACTATCTGTCCGGTTGGTAAAAACCCGGATTTAAATTGGGGTTATAAGTGACAATTTTCATCTAGTCTCTTGTTAATCGGAACTTTTCAGTCAACCCTATTTCGAACTGATAACTATAACTGACAATAGATATCAGCTTCCCTGCCCGGTATGCGCGCATTCACTCGAAAATCAGTATTGGTATTACTGGTTCTGTCACTGAACCTGATCCCCTTCCGGGGCGTTATGGCGGGACCACTCCAGGCAAGCGATGACGGATCGTCTCATGAAGAAATGGCTCACGACACACACTCTGCCGGAGTTGCTGTTGGAAAAATGCCCGATGACGCTTGCCGTCTTGGCCAATTGAGCGATGGAGATTGTTGCATGAGTGATGCCTGTTCCGTCAGCCATTGCATATCGACAGCCTGTCTTGTCCCTTCGCAATTGATAGACCTCTCTGTTAACGCAAGTGCTGCTCAAGCGATATTCATCGATCAGTCATTACTTCAGCAGACTGATTCACCGCCCTTCAGACCGCCGCGTCTCTGATTCCGCTGCATTCTGACACTGGTTTCGCAGTGTCTTAACGATAAACATCGAAGATTGTTAATGCAAAACAACGCCAGCGTGTTGTTGAATTGCAGAGGAATTAGTCACAATGAGAAGAGATATCGACAGGATATTGAATGAGGGTGTCAATTTACATCGTCGCAGGTTTGTCACCGGCCTCTCTTTGGGTGGTGCGGCCCTGGGTTTGCAGCCATTCGGGTTATTGGCTGGTAGAGGGAATGAACTGGATGGCACGACGCTGCAGGGTAGGGTATTTAACCTGACCATTTCTCAAACGGCGGTGAACTTTACCGGCAGTGCACGTGTCGCCACGACAGTGAACGGTAGCGTGCCGGCACCGGTGTTGCGTTGGCGGGAAGGCGATCAGGTCACCTTGAACATCACCAATCTGCTGCCGGAAACCAGTTCCATCCATTGGCACGGGATTATCCTCCCGAGCGCCATGGATGGGGTGCCAGGTATCTCAACCGGTTTCAATGGCATCCCACCAGGTGAGACTTTCAGCTATCGGTTTGACGTCAAACAGAGCGGTACCTATTGGTATCACAGTCACTCCGGTTTTCAGGAACAGACCGGTCTCTATGGCGCAATCGTTGTCGATCCGAAAGAACCCGAGCCTTACGCCTATGACCGGGATTATGTGGTGGTGCTGTCGGACTGGACGGACGAAGATCCCAACGATGTTTATGCGAAGTTGAAAAAGTTGAGTCACTACTACAATAACAACGAGCGCAGCCACGGGGATCTGATGCGTGATCTGGAGCAAAAGGGTTTGAGCGCTACCTGGAACGAGCGCAGGATGTGGGGTGAGATGCGTATGAGCCAACGGGATCTCTCCGATGTCACAGGCTTTACCTATACCTACCTGATGAACGGCAAAAATCCGGCGGATGGGTGGATCGGATTGTTCAAACCCAAGGAGAAGATCCGTCTCAGGTTAATCAATGCATCGGCTATGACCTTTTTTGATCTGCGCATACCGGGATTGAAAATGACTGTGATCGCAGCAGACGGTCAGAATGTTGAACCGGTTACGGTTGACGAAATCCGTCTCGGTGTAGCAGAAACCTACGATGTATTGGTGGAACCGGCCGATAACGCCGCCTATACAATCTTTGCCCAGGATATCGCACGCAGCGGTTATGCCCGGGGGACGCTTACACCCCACTTGTCAATGACCGCACACATCCCTTCGCTGGATAAGGTGGCCAACCTGGAACATGGCGATATGGGCATGAGTATGCATCATCATATGGATCATGGTATGTCGGATGCGGAGCTTAGTCAGCACAACATGTCCGCCACTATGGATCACAGTCAACACGACATGTCAGGCGTCATGGATCATAGCCAACATACAATGACAGACCACATCAAGAAGATGGAGCCCAATTCGTCCGACTTCAGCGGCGGCCCCGTCAATCATGCGGCGACGGAATATGGGCCCCATGTGGATATGTTATCGGAGGATCCCCAATATCGGCTGAATGATCCCGGTGTCGGCCTCAGGAACAACGGCCGCCGAGTATTGACTTATGCCGATCTGCGCAGTCTACACACGACCAGTGAGCATCCCGATCCGGACCGGGAGATAGAACTCCATCTGACCGGGAATATGGGTCGCTATATGTGGTCGATCAACGGTGTCAAGCATGCTGACGCTGAGCCGTTGCGATGGAAATTGGGGGAGCGACTTCGTATCAACTTTGTCAACGACACGATGATGAATCATCCAATGCATCTGCATGGCATGTGGAGTGATCTGGAGAGTGGAGACAACAATTTCCTGCCTCGTAAACACACAGTAATCGTCCAGCCGGGATCTCGAATCAGTTATCGGGTCAGCGTGGATGCCGAAGGTGGATGGGCTTACCATTGCCATCTGCTTTATCACATGCTTGGTATGTTTCGCACTGTTATCGTGAGTTGAGTGGGGGCTATGCAATGAATAAAAGAGTGACGTTCTTTTCAGGTATATTGCTACCCGCTTCTCTATTGGCGGGGGGTATGAGCGACGATCCTTTGATATATAAAGTGATGATCGAAAAGCTGGAGATACGTGAGAGTGATGAAGCGAACCCCCTGGTACTGAATGCTGAGGCTTGGGTCGGCTATGACTTGAACAAGTTCTGGTTTAAGACAGAGCTGGAAAGACCTGGCGGAGAGACCGAGGAGGCTGAAATACAGCTTCTCTACAGCCGGGCCATCTTTCCCTTCTGGGATATTCAGGTAGGTTGGCGAAGAGATTTGATACCCGATCCCGAAAGAGATTGGCTGGCCATCGGCTTGAAGGGATTGGCTCCCTACCTGTTTGAAGTGGATGCGTCGCTGTTTGCCGGCGAGTCGGGACAGATTGGCATACGTTTGGATGCCGAGTACGAATATCTGTTCACCCAAAGGTTGGTGCTGACACCGGAAATCGAGGTCAATCTCCATACAAAGGATGATGAAGAGGTGGGTATCGGTTCGGGGCTTTCCGATCTCTCTTTGGGCCTTCGGCTACGCTATGAAGTAAAAAGAGAATTCGCGCCCTATATAGGCGTCAACTGGTCGAAGCGCTTCGGCGACACGGCAGATTTCACCAGGGAGGAGGGCGAGGACGTCAGCGATCTGCAGTGGCTGGTCGGTGTGCGTGCCTGGTACTGAGAGGTCTTTAGCATGAAAAGAGAACAGATATTACTATGGCTCATACCCATCGGCCTTATTGTTTCCGCCTGCGATAAACCGCAGAGCGAATCATCCGGTCAGGCTATTGTACAATCTCAAACCCGAATGATGCCTGCGGAGCGCTGGTACAACAGTCAACAGGTTGTCAAAGGAGGCAAGCTCTACCAGCAGTTTTGCGCGGAGTGTCATAAACCCGATGCATCCGGCACAACCAATTGGCAACAGCTGGATGAAAAAGGTAATTATCCACCGCCCCCCCTCAACGGTACGGCGCATACCTGGCACCATCCGCTTTCAGTCTTAAGAAGGACAGTGAAGTTCGGCGGCATACCCCTGGGCGGTACCATGCCGGGATTTAGAGAGAAGCTGAAGCCACAGCAGATCGATGACATACTGGCCTGGGTGCAGTCCAACTGGACCGATGAGATCTATGCAATCTGGTATGAGCGGGATCAGCAGGCCGGGACAATGTTGCCGCTACAGAAAAAAGGGTGACACCACTGAGAATTGTTTAACGAGGACAATCATGATTAGACTAGAGATAAGTAAATCGTATCGGAATGGATATCGTGCAGGTAAAATATGCCATCCCTTCAAATCACTTCTTCTTCTGTTGGCGGCACTGACGCTATCAGCTCACTCATTCGCAGCCGATGTCATCGTCTACAAAAGCCCGACCTGCGGCTGTTGCAACGATTGGGTAAAACATCTGCAACAGAATGGCTTTTCCGTGCAAACGCATGACAGAAGCGATATGCAGTTGGTGAAGCGTACACTGAATGTCCCGCAAGGGCTTCAATCCTGTCATACCGCCATGGTGGGTGACTATGTCGTCGAGGGTCATGTGCCGGCCAAGGAGATCGTACGTCTATTGAGAGAGAAGCCGGCGGTCAAGGGGATCAGTGTCCCCGGTATGCCGATGGGCTCACCCGGCATGGAAGGCCCGAGGAGGGATAATTATGATGTGCTTATCTTTGATGAAAAGGGTAAGACTGAAGTCTATTCCCGCTACTGAGTAAACGTTTGATGGAGCAGACTATGCACACAACGCTTGTAAGGATCACCTTCATACTATGTCTAAGTGTCTTTGCTGTTTCAGTCACTGCCCATACACCACCCGAGGATGCGCGGGTGTTTTTTATCGGTTTAACCGATGGGGCTGTGGTGAGCACTCCCTTGAAGGTGAAGTTCGGTATAGAAAAATTCGGTATCATTCCCGCCGGCACGAAGGATAAACGCCGTCATACTGCGGGTCATCACCATCTGTTGCTTGACCTGAAGCAGCTGCCCGATCTGGACCAGCCTATTCCAAGGGATGACCATCATATCCACTTCGACCGGGGAGAGACGGAGGCCGTATTGGATCTGTCACCCGGTAAGCATACACTGCAACTCTTATTGGGTGACGAAACCCATGAACCCCATGATCCGCCCCTGATATCGGAGAAGATCACGATTACCGTCGAGTGACCAATTGCTTTGTTCCAGTCAACGGCAGGCTTGAAAAAAGAGCCGGCCATCCCTATCTAATAGGCAACGTAACGATTTATTGCATTTCAGTGCAAGGAGATGAGTCTAATGTTGCCAAGAATACATGGCTTCGATTCAGGCCTGTTTAATGAATTCAGGCGTCTGGAACAGGAGATGGATCAGCTTTTCGGTGCAGGGTTCTGGCCGAATACAATGCGATCCGTTGCCAACGATAACTATCCGCCAATCAATGTCGGCGTAACGCGGGAACAGGTTGATCTCTATCTGTTTGCGGCCGGCGTGAATCCTGAGGAGTTGGATATCTCAATCAATGATAACCGCTTGTCCATCAAAGGCGAGCGACAGGTTGAGCGTGATGACGAACGGAAATATTTTCGAAAAGAGCGATATGACGGCGTCTTTCATAAGGTAGTCACACTGCCCGATGATGTGGATGCAGACAAGGTAGAAGCCCGCTACGACAATGGCGTTCTGCATATTGTCATCAAACGTCGAGAGTCATCCAAACCACGACAGATCACCGTTCAGTAATTAGCGGGAGGTAGAGGTAATGAGTACCAGTAAAGAGATAACCAAGCATGATCTTCAACCGCAACAACGGCGTGAGTTACCGCAACGCAGTATTCGGCCCAATGTGGATATCCTTGAAGATGAGACAGGCATTACCCTAAGGGCGGATCTGCCCGGCGTAACGAAAGAGGGGTTGGATATTCAGGTAGACAACGAGACCCTGTCCATAGACGGCAAGGCGGAGATCGATATGCCTGAGGCGATGCAGGCCCTGTATGCGGACGTGCGCGCTACCCGCTACCAGCGCAGCTTCTCTTTGAGCAGTGAGTTGGATGGGGGCAAGACTGAAGCAAACCTTAAAGATGGCGTTTTGACATTACGGATTCCGAAATGTGAACAGTACCAGCCCCGTAAAATTGAGATTCGCAACGGATAAGTAACCCCTCTACTTTTCATTGCGGAAGCCAGCCCTGGACTGTTTCAGTCCGGGGCTTTTTGATTGGCCTCTGTGAAAATCGCGTACAGCTGTGAACTTATCAAGAACCACAGGCCCTAGATCGTTTTAGCGATCAGCAGCGGGTGTGAGGTGTTATAAAGGCTGGAAAGCCTGTTTTATCCGGTTATTATAATATTTGAGAGTCAGCCTGATTGTATTATAAATTATAGGGTAAACAGTGAACCGGTAGGAGATTGTCATGAAGCGATATCTATCCACAATAATGCTTATTCTCTTCTGTTTGTTGTCGATGAATCTGAGTGCTCAGCAGGGAGGCATAGAGAGCCTGCGCCAGACCGGTAAGGCGTTTGCCTCAGTGGCGCAAAAAGTCTCTCCATCCGTTGTTTTCATTCAGGTCGAGACAGTCAGGGAGCGTGCGCCAAACAATGAATATTCCCCGTTTGGTTCGCCGTTTGGCGATGATCTGTTCCGGCGCTTCTTCGGCCCGCAATTTCCCGGTGCGCCGAGGCAGCAACGGAAACCGCGCAGACATCGTTCGGTGGGGCAGGGATCGGGGTTTGTATTTTCACACGACAAAGGGCTATTTTCGAACAAGGCCTATGTCATGACCAACAATCATGTCGTTGAGGGAGCGGACAGGATAACCGTCAAATTCAAGAACGGTCATGAGTTTTCCGCAGAGATCAAGGGCAGTGATCCGAAATCTGATATCGCAGTCCTGGAGATAGTCGCTGATGACTTGCCGGCACTCCCGCTAGGTGATTCCAACAAACTCGATGTTGGAGAATGGGTGTTGGCATTCGGCAACCCATTCGGCCTCAGCCATACAATGACTGCCGGGATCGTCAGCGCAAAAGGGCGCACAAGTCTTGGTATCAGCGATTACGAGGATTTCATCCAGACCGATGCTGCCATCAATCCCGGAAACTCGGGTGGACCCCTGGTGAACCTGGATGGAGAAGCCGTCGGTATCAATACGGCGATTTTCAGCCGTAGCGGGGGCTATATGGGCGTGGGATTCGCCATACCCATCAACATGGCCAAGGGTATTGCCAATCAACTTCTCGACAAAGGGGAGGTTACGCGTGGTTTTTTGGGCATCATGATCCAGCCCCTAACACCCGAATTGGCTGAATCTTTTGGTACGAAGTATCAAAAGGGAATTCTTGTGGCAGAGGTTTCTGAAAATTCGCCTGCGGATAGAGCCGGGCTCAAACAGGGTGATTTGATCTTCAAACTTGATGGAAAGAATGTTGGTAATGTAGGTGATTTTCGCAACCGGATCTCATTGACCTCACCCGGCAGTAAGGTGGGTTTGGAGATCATAAGAAACGGTAAACCCAAAGGCATTGAGGTGACAGTGGGCGAGCTGAGTGAGCAATCAGTAGCCGGTTCTGATACGAAGACCACAGAGGAACTGGGACTTACGGTGCAGACCCTGGACAAAGAACTTGCGGAATCCTTTGGCACCAATACCACACTGGGTGTGGTAGTTACCAATGTCTCACCGGGTTCAATTGCGGCAATGGCCGGGATTGACGCAGGAACTGTAATTACCCAGGTCAATCGTAATCCGGTGACAAATGCCGGGGAGTTCGAGAAACGGATCAACGAAGGGCGTAGTCAGCGTCAGGTCTTGCTCCTGGTAATGAAAGGAGGCATGTCACGCTTTGTTGTGCTTCGCTGGTGATCCAGTGCGATATCGGCCAGGCCTTTTTTAAGGCCTGGTTTTGATATCATTACCGGGAATATTTTTCCTACAATAAATTATCAAACGGGCATCCTTTTTCGGAATGAAATTCTGAAAGCGTCGAAATGGTTTACAGGTCATTTATTCAACCATAGCCAACCTTCTGATTTATATAGCATGGCATAATTACTGCTTAAGTCTGATATGTGCGGTTCAATAGAGTGCAGGCGGTAAATTGTGAACGGTTTAGAATCTTTTTCTCTTTCCAGAAAGAAAAACTGCGAATACTATATTCAGAAGATTGCAGAACATACTCCGCCTGTAACTGAGAGTGATGAGCGCATGATTCGAATATATCAGCGTATACTCATCAGGGATCGTTCCCTGCTCTACAACCTGGATCTGCTCAAGATGATAGACACTCTACGTAAGGACTCTATAGTAGGAGTCGATCAAGATGGCACGCCATCCAATCTGTCTGAATCTCCAGCCTCGTTGAATCCAGACGAGTTCAGAGCGCTGCTTGATGAAACACAGAGCACCCTGAATAGTTAGTGTTAACAGGCCCTAACTGGCCCTAAGGGTTTTCATCGTGCTTGGTGCGATGTGAAACTGCTGCACTTTCGTTTCAGGCCTTTCTCCAGATATGTAATGAGTAACTTCATCAGTGCCACGGTTTTTTGATCTATCCTTGGATCCTCCGCAAAAAAGTGATCACTGCCCATTGCAACAATTGTCAGGCTGTTCGGTGCAATTGCATCAGTTAAAAGCGTTAAACCATCGTTTGGCCCTTCATATCTCAGTATTGGATAGTTTTCGCCGGAGTATCGACTGATTTGTCCAGAGAGGGGGATGCCTATGTAGTTGATGACTAAAATATCAGAATCTATTTGTAGGCGAGCATATCGTTTTCTGCTTTGTTTGGTACCCATGCTCAATATTGCCTCTTTGTCCCAGCCTTTGTGCCAAGTGGCCAAAGTCAATAACCAGTGCCGGTACCACGTTTGATAGTGATCAACAATCGGGCTGCCCTGAAGAATGCCGCCCAGATTGAGCCAGGCTACGATGTCGCCTTGCTTTTGTTCGGAAAACCGGTTACTGAGCGCCAGATGAATCGCCGGTCCGGCAGAACTTGCACCAACCAGAATTATTTTTTTGTTGGAGAGGATATGCCTTGAGATATCCGCTGCCAGTGCCGCTGCATTCTCTTCAACGCCTCCGGTAGGCGGTAAATTGACAAAATAGTTTTCAAGACCGAACTCATCGGCTAGTTCGCGAGGTCTTGCAAAATCCGATCCGGTGATATGCCCGGTTTCCACGTAGTCCCATCCTGGTACGAACAGCACTCTATATGAAGCGATCTCCGCGTTGACTGTCATCTCTGTGTTGAGGTAGCGGGAGAAGGCCCGATTGATCTCTGTATTGCATTTATTGCTCAAAAGACGATTCGCTAGGAATAGTGCTGCAAAATCGACCGAATATTCATGAGAGATTATCTTCAGCTCTTCTCGTGATGGAATGGATTGCCCATTCTGGATATAAAGCGCAGAAATCTTTTTAGCCATCTCCGTGTTGTCATTATTTTCAGCAAGATAATTTTCAAGATAGTAACGTGCTATCTCGGAATCCACAGTGGTTTTAACAGGCTCCCCGAAAAACTCCCCATGTGCGGGTATCCTTGGAATGGAGCTGCAGGCTCCAAGGAATATGCATGCTAACAGGGCAGGTATTTTAATCAGGCTTTCAGTCATTGCAGAGTATGATCAGCCGGGCTTATGTGATGCGAGAAAGGTTCCTTGTCTCATTGGCTATAGAGTTATAATAGTAATGAAATAAAATATTGAATCACGGGAAGTTTCACCAATATAGCTGCTGATTCATTGAACTGTACGGACATTCGGAATCGTCTGACTCAAGAAGGCACAGTAAATGACAGTGATCTCCCCTGATTTTTAGATGCCTATTAGCCTACAGTTCTTGTTACAGAACAAATTGATTTGTACTAGTGTCGCATATGAATGTAGAAATAACAGGATTGGTAATTTGTCTGTCATGATGGGCTTAGATTAAATAATGCCGTGTGATAACAGTCGGTTAAAGCGCCAACTTACTGCTGAACATGAACTGTTTCTCCGTGAAGAGCGCCTTACTCTGGCCTTGAAAGGGGCAAATGACGGTTTGTGGGACTGGAATCTGGAGACAGATGAGGTCTATTACTCTCACCAATGGAAAGGCATGCTCGGTTATGAGGAGGACGAGCTTGAACATCATCTGGATACATGGGCAAGTCTGGTTCACCCGGATGATAAGGAGAGGGTCTTAAAAACGGTTGAAGATCATCTGTCCGGAAACGCAGATTCATTTGAAGTTGAAATGCGTATGCGACACAAGGATGGTCATGAGGTCGTGGTATTGTCCCGCGCATTTCTCGTTAATCGTGCATCTGACGGTAAGGCGATAAGATTGGTGGGGACCCATGTCGATATCACGGAGCGCAAAAAGACCGAATCATACTTAGCAAAAAATGCTGAAATCCTGGAGTTGATTGCAACAGGGGAACCAGCAACGGTGATTTATGACCAGATAGCGTTGATGTATGAGGGGCGCCATCCCGGCATGCGCTGCTCCATGCTTGAACTGGAGGATGGAAAACTCCTGCATGGCGGAGCACCGAGCCTGCCTAAGGCGTATTGCGATGCAGTGCATGGCCTGGAGTACGGACCCAACGTCGGGTCATGCGGCACTTCCACCTATACCGGTCATCGTGTACTTGTGGAGAATATTGAAACGGACCCAAAGTGGGCAAAAATCAAACATATTGCACTGCCGCACGGCATGCGATGCTGCTGGTCTGAGCCCATCAAAAATTCTTCGGGAAAGGTGCTGGGCGCTTTTGGTATGTATTACAATAATCCCGCGCTGCCCAATGATGAGGAATTGGATGATCTGAAATCCGCGGCCCGGCTCGCTGGAATCGTCATGGAGCGCGATCAAGCCCAGAAACGCATCCGCGAATTAGCCTATAAAGATGAGCTGACCGGGCTTGCCAGTCGTGTGCGCTTTTATCAGCAGCTTGAAGAATCGATAAAATCATCCGACCGCAGTGGCCGGCGTTTCGCGCTTCTGTATGTCGACCTGGATGATTTCAAAGGTGTGAATGACAGTCTTGGGCATGATGCGGGTGATCTGTTGCTCAAAGATATCGCCAAGTATCTGAAGAGTGTCAGCCGGGAGATTGATTTCGTGGCACGTCTCAGCGGTGATGAATTCTGCATCATCGTGAAAGACGTGGACGATGACTATGCAGCTGCACATGTGGCTCAACGTTGTCTGGATATGATTTCGGAGCCGATTGAACTGTCCGCCAGAAAATTCACCCCAAGCTGCAGTATTGGTATCGCCCACTACCCTGATGATGGTGGGAATCTGTCTACCATGCTGAAAGCCGCTGATACCTCACTCTACTCTGCCAAGGAGCATGGGAAAAATCAGTATGCTTTCTATAAGCCAGAACTCACCCACAAAGCTGAACACCGTTTCCGGGTGGAACAAGCCCTGAGAGAGGCGGTGGAAAAGCAGCAACTGTCACTTGTCTATCAGCCACAGATCCTGATGCATACCGGTGAAATAATCGGTGTCGAGGCATTGTCACGCTGGAATCACCCACAGCTGGGACAGGTTCCTCCAGCAGAGTTCATAGCCACGGCTGAAAGAATCGGTATGATCAAACCGCTCACTGAGTGGGTATTGCGAACAACATGTAATCATGCCGTTGCGTGCAGAAAGGCTGGCCTGCCTGCAGTCAGGATGGCAGTGAACATATCACCAAGCCATTTTCTCGATAAGGACTTTGTTTCTCTCATCAATCGCGTCATTGAAGAGACAGGGATGAATCCGACTGAACTGGAACTGGAAGTAACAGAAAATGTTGTCCAGACAAATCCGGAAAACCTTACTGTATTTCGAGAATTGAAAGACCTTGGCGTGTTGATAGCGATCGACGATTTTGGAGTGGGTTATTCATCGTTTGCATCGCTAAAACATCTAACAGCTGATTGCTTGAAAATAGACAGGCACTTTGTCAATGACATGCTATCCGATAATGAAACAAAGCTTCTGATCGCATCTATGATCGATTTAGGCCATAAGTTGCAGCACAGAATCATTGCCGAGGGAGTCGAGAACGCCGATCAGTTTGATGTGCTGAACAACCTGGGATGTGACACCGCACAAGGTTACTTATTCAGCAAACCTGTCGACGCTGATGAGATTAGGAAAATATTAAAAAGAAATATTGATCATGGAAGAAGCATGTGGTCGTAACGCATCAATCAGAGCGATTTAGTGTCATAACTCCCAAATATTCTAAAGTGGTGCTACTTGCAGCGCATCTTTGGCAGGACTACTCAATATCGAACAGCTGAAAGCAGACACTAGACTTCCCGGCAGTAAAGTCCTTTGAGTGACCGGACGGGCAAATCGCATATTAGAATTAGAAATATATGAATCCCCAATACCTAACATTTGGATTGCTTGAGGTGTCCGTTTCAAGTCCCGTATACAGTCTGCAAATGACATCTTTCAGCGAAAATGCGTAGTCACCCAACTCATTGATTATATACAAAAAATGATCTTTAATATTGATATATTCCCGATGTGTGATAAGCGTCCTTAAAGGATGCTGGATAGTGGTCGCTAGACAATCGAGGTAAAAGAATATCCAGCCAATACATCATGGAGGATTTGCAAATGTCTATTAAACAACAATTTTTTCTACTGATCAGCATAGTTGTCATCAGTATGATTGTTCAGATAGGCCTTGACCGCTACATAACCAATACACTTTTAGAGCTTGAGCAGGAAAAAACACTTCTGGCCCGGATAGAAGCCGGGATGCTGATGTTGCGTCGCAATGAAAAGGATTTCCTCATGCGCAAAGACCTCAAATATCTAGATAAATTTGAGAGTAACCACAAGCTTCTCCAGCAAAAGGTCCTAAGGTTATCTGAAAAACTCGAAAGCTCCGATATTGAAAATGAGGATGCCATAGAGGTAGGAACGATCCTTGAGCAATATAGTGTCAAGTTTCGTGCACTGGTGTCTGTACAGCAGGAGATCGGACTGCACCATAAAGATGGGCTCTATGGCAGCCTGCGAAATGCTGTTCATGGCATAGAAAAGCTTGTGAAAGAACAACGCGAGTACCAATTGCTTAGCGACATGCTGATGCTTCGCAGAAACGAAAAGGATTTCATGCTGAGGGATGATCTTAAATATGAAGCCAAGTACAACAAGAACATCGCCGCGTTTGAACAGACACTGGCGGCAAGTACGATACCCGTTGAGGTAAAAGACGGGATCTCCCAGGCGCTGAAAAAATATAAGACCGATTTTTTATCCCTTGTTGACGGATATAAGCACAAGGGCTTAAGTCCCAAGGAGGGTATTCGCGGTCAATTGCGTGCAACAGTACATCATACGGAAACGCTGATAAAGACACTCGTTGAACAGGTAAATACAGAAATTGCAGCCCACAAAAAGCAAGCCAATATCCTCAAGATCGGCAGTAGCCTGTTACTGGTACTTGTTTTAGTCGGTCTATTGCTTTGGCTATCCGGCTTTATTCGACATCCTATTCAGCTGTTTACCGATACGCTTAAACAGGCGGCGCAAAACCGTGATCTTACATTGCGGGCAAATATTAAGAACAAAGGTGAGATAAGTGAAATGGCATACTCCTTTAACGGCATGATGGATGAATTCCAGAAATTGCTGAACAAGGTAACCGAGTCCGCCCATGCTGTAACGGAAGCCTCGCATCAGATTACGCAGGTAGCGTCCAACACCTCTTCCGGCATGCAGCAGCAACGGACAGAAAGTGACCAGGTGGCGACGGCAATGAATGAAATGGCAGCTACCGTGCAGGAAGTTGCACAAAGCGCCGCACGGGCTGCGGATACATCCAGTGCGGCCGATCAGGAGGCCAGTGCGGGTTCTGCCGAGGTGAAAAAATCAATTAAAGGTATACAGGAACTGGCAAATCAGATCGAGGATGTGGCAATCACGATCAAGGAACTTGAACAGCAAAGCGGGAATATCGATACAGTTTTGAGCGTCATAACGGGCATTGCGGAGCAGACAAATCTATTGGCTTTGAATGCGGCAATTGAAGCCGCACGTGCAGGTGAGCAGGGCCGAGGATTTGCTGTTGTGGCGGATGAGGTGCGTACCCTGGCGCAGCGAAGCCAGGATGCTACCGAAGAGATCAAAAACATTATTGAAAAGCTTCAAACCAAGTCGCAGGACGCCGTTGCGGCAATGGAAGCGGGAAGCAATCAGGTTCTCGTTACCGTGAAACAGGCTCAGCAGGGAGGCGCCTCATTGCAGGCCATATCCGAATCAATCGCAACCATCCGGGATATGAACACACAGATTGCAACAGCATCCGAACAGCAATCGGCGGTAGCCGATGAAATAAACCAGAGCATAGTGCGTATTGCCCAGGTATCGGATGAAAGTGCGACCGGCACGGAACAACTGGATCGTACAAGCATTGAACTGGCCGGACTGGCCAATCAGCTACAAGAGAATATTTCACATTTTAAAGTAACCTGACATTTCAGTGTGGTGATGATAGCGATACCCTTTTCTGCAGGGATAGATGCATTCAACCAATAGCAGTGCATCATTGACCAGATAATAAAATAATTGAGCGCCAGGGTGGGGGATGCAAAATGACTGATTACGGCCAGTAGCAGATATCTACCAGGGCAGTGTAAGATAGCCGCTATCGGCCCTGAGCGGTCATTCGTGCTCATCTGTGCCATGATGACCATACTTACCCAAACAATCCGCTATAGCAGCATCGAGAATATGGGATTAGAAGAGCGAAATCTTGTGTTTGGGCGACCAGTTACGGTTATGCTCCCGTGGTCCCTGAAGAACGACCGTGGATTCCACAAGGGTTGCACGGAACTGGTTTACGAATACCACTTAGTCTGACCGATGGGTCGGTCGAATACAGTTTGGTACTATGGTGCGTAACTGATGGAGAGAAGATATGAAACTTCTGGTGGCAGTGGATCTTTCTGATTCCACACAGATAATTGTGAAAGAGGCGGAAGAAATCGCCAAGGCATTTTCAGCAGAGGTGTGGATCCTGCATAATGCAGAGCCTGAGCCGGACGTCCTGGAATTCAGAGCAGATCCGCAAGCGGCCCGAGAGTCCCTTGCGGAAAAATTCCATCTTGAGCATTGCCAGATCCAAGAAATAGCAAAGCGATTGCGCAAAGAAGGCCTGGAAACAACAGCGTTGCTTGTGCATGGGCCAACAATAGAAACAATTCTTAAGGAGGCATCGGATCTGGAAGTGGATATGATTGTTGTAGGTACTCATGGACGAAGTGCGATGTATCAACTTCTTGTGGGTAGCGTCAGCGAAGGGATTCTTCAAAAATCCCGGTGCCCGATACTCGTTGTCCCAACACATCAACGTACCTGAAGTAGAAAATAGCGTTAGATCTAACATTCCAATACGGCAACTCCCTGACAAGAGCGTTTATAGGGTTTTCCCCAGCACACTCCGGAGCGTCATAGTGTCATACTGGCCATAATACTAACGACGATAACAAGAATTATCCCCCTGTTGCGGTAGGTTTTGCAGGGAATTCTAAAAGCGGGTGGACTTATGCTGAACATCATACTTGTGGTTATTGCAGCCGTTGTATTGCTGTTCATGTTCCATCCTCGCCTGCTCAAAAATGTGTCCTGGCAGGCGACACTCACGCCACTCTCCTCCATAATCGGCAGCGGGTTTTTGATCATAGCTCCAATGCTTGCGAGCGTGATCGGCGTCTATTCTCCTCTCGCAGTCATCGTCATCGTTGTGCTCGCCTATGCCATTGGCGGTGTGATTCGTTTCAATATTATTCATGCCGAACCCCTCCTGCACGATAAGAATGCTCACCCGTGGATATACAAAATCGATTTTGTTGCCAATGCCGCGCTTTCCCTCGCTTACGTAACTGCAGTAGCGTTCTATCTGTCATTGCTGTCGTCTTTTTTGCTGAACTACCAGGGATTTGTGGATGCATTCGGCTGGGAAAGAACCCTGACGACAACCATCATAGTTTTTATCGCCGTGACCGGTTTCCTGCGCGGACTGGGGGGGCTTGAGAAACTTGAAGCGTTTGCAATGTCCATCCAACTGTCCATTGTTGCCGCACTGTTGATCGGGGTAGCAGTATACGACTACAACTTCATTCAGTCCGAACAACAGCTCGTCTTTGATATCCAGGAAAGAAGCTGGATGACCAAGGCGTTTATGCTGGCCGGTATTTTGCTGGTCGTGCAGGGATTCGAGACATCGCGGTTTCTGGGTGAAAAATATCATGCCGATATGCGTGTACGGACCATGCGTCGGGCGCAACTGATTTCAGGTGTCCTGTATGTGGTATCCGTCATCGTATTGATGCCGATCGTGCAACATCTCAACCTCGCGCATATCCGGATCGCAGATATAGTGAGCGCGACCGGACTGGCGGCAACCGCACTGCCCCTGATGCTGATTGTGGCCGCGATCATGAGCCAGTTCAGCGCAGGTGTTGCCGATACCGTCGGTGCCGGAGGTCTGGCGAGTGAAACCAGCAGGGGGAGGATATCGTCCAACAAGGGTTACCTGGTGGTATCGGTCTTCGCCATCGCACTGATATGGACCGCAGACCTGCTGGAGATCATCGCCCTCGCTTCCCGTGCTTTCGCACTGTATTACTTGCTGCAGTGTGTGGTCGCCCTTTTCGTGAACCAGCATCATCGCGAACACAAAGCCTACTGGTTGCGCTTCGGTAACTTTGCCACCTTGGCATTCATTCTGGCATTTGTTGTGGTATTCGCGATTCCCGCTGAATAGATACCAGAAATTCCGATAAGCGAGTATTTTTGTGCCTGAAGATGGTACATGATGGCACTTCTCATCCCTTCGTGATGATCGTCTCACGGTACCCGTGCCAAGTGGCATAACCGAGCACTGGTGCTATGAACGCGAGACCGATCAGTGCGGTCGCGAATCCTGCAGCCGTAAATAGGAAGATCATTAACGCCCAGAGCGCCAATACCCGCGTATTTCGCAACACCGCATTGATACTGGTTAATATCGCTGTCGCTCCATCGGTATCCAGGTGCAGAATCATCGGTAGCGTGAACACATTTGCACAAAAGGCCAGGCCTGCAAAAAACGTGGCGATCAACAAAGAGGCCACCACATAAGAGACTGTAGTCTGCCCGAATTCCGGCTCTATCCCGGCCATTATCGATAGCACGATGAACAGGAGCACTAGCAACATACTCATCATCGTCGCAAATAAACGCTCGTGCCCCATTTCATGGAAAGCCTTCTGGCGCTCGTGACGGAAGGTTGGCTTGCGGTTCTGTTCGAGTTGACGGCTGATGTCGTAAAGACCGAAGCAGAGCACGGGCCCCATGATCAGGAAACCGAAAAGGAGGCTGACGATCAAGGCATTGTTTTCATTGGTCCATGCAAAATAAAGAAGCAGCCAACCGAAAAAGACGAATGCCAAACCGTATGCCAAGCTGTGCCGAGGTGTGCGCCTGAAGTCCTGCCACCCCATCTTCAACCATCTGAAAGGGTCGCCGATAGAGAGCTTACGGCAAGGTACGTAGAGAGGAACATTATCCCCGTTGGAACCTCCTGTTTGTGTTTGCACTCCGCACCTCCTCTCAAATGATTATTCCGAACACTCTTCGCACTAAATATAGTGAAAATGGGGTTTCAAGGCCAATCAGTGAGATTCATTTGAATAAATCCAAACTATGTTAGCTTTCGCTAATAATTCCTGGCGCATGCTTTCTGTTATCTAATACTGACTGGGTAGCACAGGCAAATCTTGACTTTTATTAAATTCTTTTATTATAAAAAGAAGTGTGGCCCGACGTGCGGCGCTTAGGTTCCAGTTTAGTTGATTTGATAGGTATAGCCAGACACAAGAAAATAGCATCAATAATCCCATTAGCGGCTCCTTCGGGAGCCATATTTGATTTATAGCTGAATGTCCAATTTTGGCCGACAGTAGAAGTTGGCCAAATCAGCTTAGAATGCCTGCATCGGTCGCAAAAAGGAATAAATAGAATGACTTTCAGCTACACTCGGTACTCCTTTCATGGATATGGAAGCCTTGTTGCATAATCGTTGAATGCAGCCATCAAGACCTTTCTGTTAGGCGAGTAGTCGATTCGATGTACAGAGCGCCCCGAACATCTTTAGCGGACTGGAATCAAAACCTTTGAATATAAATACTTGGGGCCCAGTTATTCTGCGTTGGTCGCTCATCATCAGTCTCACGTCGGTGGGGATAATCTATATGATCCAAATGCCAGGCAAATCCTATTCCGGCCCTTTCCACCCATTGAATGAAGAGGAGGTCGAGTTACGTGATCGGCTGAAAGAGCATGTCGAGGTCCTGGGCGGCAGCATCGGCGAACGGAATGTCTGGCATTATAGTGAACTGGAAGCAGCGGCAGATTATATCCGAGATCTTTTTGTGGAGTATGGTTACAGCCTGGAGGTCCAAGCCTTCAATTCCGGCGGAAAAATGGTCAGAAACATCGCCGTTGAACTCCTCGGAGAAACCATACCCGAGGAGATTATCGTGGTCGGCGCCCACTATGATTCGGTCCACGGAAGCCCCGGAGCGAATGATAATGGAACAGGCGTGGCTGCGGTTCTTGAGCTATCCCGTCTTCTCAAGGATCAACAGCTGAACAGGACAGTACGATTCGCTGCTTTCGCCAACGAAGAACCACCATTTTTCTACAGCAAAGAGATGGGCAGCCAGGTCTATGCCGCTCGTTCCCGTGAGCGTGAAGAACGCATTGTCGCGATGCTCTCACTTGAGACCATCGGTTATTATTCCGATATACCGGGCAGCCAGCGCTATCCGGCGCCCTTCAATCTGTTCTACCCGGATAGCGCCAGCTTCATTGGGTTCGTTGGCAACCTATCCTCGCGCAAGCTGGTGCGCCGGTCAATTGACACATTCCGCCGAACCACCGCATTTCCTTCCGAAGGCGTTGCAGCCCCAGGTTGGATTACCGGCATAGGCTGGTCGGATCATCTATCGTTTTGGCAGGCCGGTTATGATGCCATCATGGTTACGGACACAGCGCTTTTCCGCTATGCCCACTACCATTCGTCAACGGATACGCCGGACAAAATCGACTACACGCGTACCGCCAGGGTCGTAAAAGGTCTCAGTCACGTTGTTACGGCACTGGCTAACGAACGATAGTTCCTGTTGCTGTTTATTCCTGACCGATGTAAGGAACATAGATCGGGATAGAGGCGCAACACAGCCATGCGTTCTGCTTGGCGACTCCAATATACCCGCGCGGAATAATGCTGAAATCTGCCGATAGTTTGTTTCTACTACCCGTAACGGCCCTCGATGTAGTCCGCAGTCTCATTTTGGTTCGGTGTGACGAACAGCTCTTCAGTCAGCTGATGTTCGACGACCTTCCCCATCAGCATGAAAATACACTCTTCGCTGGCGCGTCTGGCCTGGGCCATGTTGTGGGTGACGATGAGAATGGTGTATTGTCCGCGCAGTTCCCAGATCAGTTCCTCAACGGCCGCGGTACCTTTCGGGTCGAGGGCGGAGCAGGGCTCGTCCATCAACAATACGCTCGGTTTTACCGGCAGCAGGCGTGCGATGCAGAGTTTCTGCTGTTCTTCGAGGGATAGTTCGGTTGCCTTCTGGTTGAGACGGTCTTTTACCATCTCCCACAAAAGTACCTGCTGCAGTGCAGACTCGACGATCTCATCCTCCTCGGCTTTGGAGGATTTACCCTTGGATGCATGTATCCGGTGACCAAACAGGATGTTGTCGCGAATCGATATAGGGAGTGGATTGGGTCGCTGGAACACCATGCCTATCTGTTTACGTACCTGGACGAGCTCCACATCAGGGTCGTAGATGTTCTTGTCCATGACATCGATGTTGCCTTCGATACGCACATAGCCAAGTCGTTCGTTGATACGGTTGACGCTACGCAGGAAAGTCGATTTACCGCAACCGGAAGGGCCGATCAGGGAGGTGATCATGCCGTTGCGGATATTGAGGTCCACATCGAAGAGCGCCTGGAAGGTTCCGTACCAAAGGTTGAGTTTGCTGGTCTTGATGGCTAACTCAGGCACAGACTCGTTGATAGCATTTGCAGTGGCATTCATAACTGGCGCTTACGCTTTCTTTTCATAGAGTGGATAGTGTTTAGCCGAACTTACCTTCGACATAGTCACGCGTTCTCTGATCCTCGACTTCACCGGTGAACAGATCCTCGGTTTTTCCGATCTCCACACACTGGCCTTCGAGAAAAAAGGCTGTTCGATCGGCAAGCCGTCTGGCCTGCTGCACAAGGTTGGTGACCAGGATGATGGTCATATCCTTTTTCAGTTCTTTCAGCACGTCCTCTATGCGCATGGTGGTAACCGGGTCGACTGCGATGGAGAATTCATCCAGCATCAGCAGATCAGGCTCCTGGGAAAGGGCGCGGGCGATGGTCAGCCGCTGTTGCTGACCGCCTGAGAGAAGACTGCCGAGGGAGTTGAGCCTGTCTTTGACCTCGTCCCAGAGTGCGGCACGGGTGAGACAGCGTTCGACGATAATATCCAGGTCACCCTTATAGTTGATGCCGCGCAGGCGTGGTGATAATGCGACATTCTCGTATATCGTCAGGGGCAGTCCGACCGGTAGGGGAAATACAACCCCGATGCGGCTGCGCAGGGCATAGATATTCCTGAGATTGTGGATATCGAGGCCGTTGAAATGAATCCGGCCCTCAACCGTCATGTTGGAGTTGAAGGTATCCATACGGTTCAGGGCCTTGAGAAAGGATGTCTTGCCGGCGTTGGCGGGTCCGATGATGCCGAAGATCTCATGTTCGTGTACCGACAGATTGACATCGCTCAGGGCCGGCGTAGTGCCATATTTGATGGTTACATTGTTGACTTGGAGCTTGATAGGCGATTCAACGGTACTCTCCAGTACTGTTTCGGGTACTGCCGCAGTGAGGCTCATGTCTACCATTTCTTTTTGCCTCGCAGATACATGCGGAACGCGATTGAGATACTGTTCATCAGCAGCACCATGGCGATCAGTACCAGCGCGACGCCGAACGGCAGGTTATCCGGCACACCCGGCACCTGGGTGGCGACGACGAAAAGATGCAGTGAAAGGGCCATGGTCTGATCAAAGACGCTTTGCGGCAGAAAGGGCAGAAAGAAGGCTGCCCCGGTGAACATGATGGGAGCTGTTTCACCGGTGGTGCGTGAAACCTCCAGAATGACACCGGTGAGGATGCCGCTTACCGCATTGGGAAGTACTACACGTCTTATGGTCTGCCAGCGTGTGGCGCCCATGTTCCAGCACGCCTCCCTGAATGCCTGGGGAACGGCTCGCAAAGATTCCCGTGTGGCGACGATCACCACCGGCAGCGTCATGATGGCCAGGGTCAGGCTGGCCGCCAGAATACTGGTGCCGAATCCGAAAAAGATAACGAAGGCGCCGACCCCGAACAGGGCGTGCACGATCGACGGCACGCCCGCGAGGTTGATGATCGCCAACTGGATTAACCGGGTAAACCAGTTGTCGCCGGCATACTCGTTGAGATAGATGGCCGCCGCCACGCCAAGGGGCACGGATGCCAGTAATGCGACGGCGACGATCCATACCGTACCCAGCAGCGCGGGAAAGATACCGCCCGCGGTCATGCCGTTGGTTGGATCGGTAAACAGAAAATCGATCGAGATGATGCTGCCACCTTTGGCTATCAGCGTGCTCAAAATGATGATTACCGGCACAACCAATAGAACAGTCATCATGAGGAACAGGATACGGAACAGGTTTTGAACCCGTTTGTTCCGTACATTCAGTGCAGATTCGGCGAACATGACGATTTAACCCTTACGGATGCCACGGACGATAAGATCCGCGGACAGGTTGATCAAAAAGGTGATGATGAAGAGGAAGATTCCGATCGTGAACAGTGCCTGATAGTGTGGTGACCCGACAGCGGTTTCACCCAGCTCCGCGGCGATGGTCGCGGTCAGTGCGCGCACCGGGTCGAATAGACTGTTGGGAATATTCACGGCATGTCCGGTGGCCATCAGCACCGCCATCGTCTCTCCAAAGCCGCGTCCGACACCCAGCAGGACCGCGCCGAGCAGGCCGTTCTTAGCCGCGGGCAGGACGGTCTTGAAGATGACCTGCCAGCGTGTGGCTCCCAGCGCTTCCGCCGCCTCGCGATAACGGTCGGGTACCGCTTTCAGCGCATCCTCTGCGATAGAGGTCATGATCGGCGCCGCCATCAATCCCAGGATGATACCGGCGTTGAGTACATTCAGCCCCACCGGCACGTCAAACAGGTCGATAATCAACGGATTCATGATGGAGAGGCCGATGAAGCCCCACACCACCGAGGGGATGGCGGCCAACAGTTCCACCAGGACTTTGAGGAACTCTCTCAGCTTGCCGGTGGCGAATTCGCCGATAAAGATGGCTGCCCCGAGCGAGAAGGGGATTGCCACCACCATCGCCAGTCCGGTAACACTGGCGGTGCCTGCCACCAGGGCGAGAATGCCGTACTCGGGGGCATCCTCGTCGGAGGGTTCCCAAAACGGCGAGAGAAAAAACTCCCTGAAGCTGAAGTCCTCCAGCAGAAAGCCGAAGCCCTCCAGGGTGATAAATATGAATATGCCTATGATGAAGATGATTGCCGAGATGCCGGCAATGAAGACCAGGGACTGGACAATCCTGTCGATATACCAGTCTAAATTCCGGCTATCGAAATCAGCAGACACCGACGGTTGCAGGTGTTGGATCTCTGACATCTCAGCCTGCTCCTTCACCACGAAGCAATTCCATCAGGTCCTTAATCAGTATTGCCAATTCGCGATAGATCGAATCATATTCATGAATATCCTCATCCTCCGGCACTTCGCCCAGTCCCCATTCCAAAGCGGATGTATGAAAGGGTATGCGGGACAGGTAGGAGGAGATATCTCCCTGCAGAGAAACCACCACATGCTGCTCGGATATCTCTTTGGTCGTCAGCTGCTCGATGGAGATCGGCCTGGCATCGCTGTAGTCGATGCCCTTTTCATCGAAAAACCTGACCAGGTTTGGATTGAGGGTCTCAGCCTTGATCCGGCCGGCGCTAGTATAGTTGCCGACAGTGGGATGATTGATTCTGGCGATCACTTCCGCCAACTGGCTCAGGCTGCTGTTGTCCTCATCGACAAAAAGTATGTTGAAGGTCTTTGGTGATTTCTGCTCACCGGTAACAGCGAACACGGTATCTTCGCAAAGGTTCTTGGCCTGGTCCGAAACCCGTTTGAGTTGCGTGAAAACGACAAAGATCGCAAGCACCTCTTCCACTTGGGTGCGTTCATCGTTCTCCATCATCTCTGTATAGACAACATCCAGATTGTGTTCCATCTCCTTTGCCAGCGTCATGGTGCTTTTGGCGGCATCGGCATTGAGCTCGGTAAAGGCACTGATGGCCAACTGCAACATATTCATGGTTTCGCTGGCGATGCGATCAAGCTCTCTGCCCAGGCCGCCGCTGGGAGTTTGAGACAGCTGTGCCGCTTCACGGGCAATGGTGACGGCGTAATCACCGACACGCTCCAGTTCGATATTCGCGCGTATCACCGAGGAGAGTAGCCGCAAGTGTCCGCCGCTGGGTATGTGGATGGCAAAAAAACGGTGGCAGATCCTGTCGATTTCACGCATGCGGCGATTGATCGGGTTGTCGTTCAACACCGTGTTGTAGGCGAGTTTCTTATCCCCTGTCTGCAGAGCCTTCACTGCATTTCTGACAGCTTCCTGTACCTGCGCGCCCATTTTCGCCACACGATCGTGGATATTGTTAAGGTCGCGCTCCAGTCGTTCTTCGAGGTGGGCCATTGTCTGG
The DNA here is from genome assembly GCA_040506195.1 of Candidatus Thiodiazotropha sp. GTDB lineage: Bacteria > Pseudomonadota > Gammaproteobacteria > Chromatiales > Chromatiaceae > Thiodiazotropha. Next base: position 129,465 of record JBEVXH010000007.1, read on the forward strand.
TGCTCCGCAATCTATACTGTCACAAAATAACAATGTATTTTTTGTAATTGATGCAGTTACTCTTTCGAATAAAGTTATCGAAACAGTACGATTTATACCCATGTGATCATGCAAGACGATCCATACCTCGCCCATTACAGTGAACAAGTAGGCGGTGTATGGGTTTCCCAATCCAGGTATGGATGAAACAACCTGGATTGGGATCGATTCTTATCAATTGCAGCTTACGCCGCGTACCGGTGCATACCCCTTTTTCAGGAGTATGCACTGGCCTTCATCACTCTTTACCCAATCAAGGTAGGTTTTGATGACGCCTTGCGGTTCGCCATTGGTGTACATGAACAGCGGCCGTGCGATGGGATAACTGCGGTCACTGGCCGTCTCCACATTGGGTGTGACGCAATCACCACCATCCTTCATAATACAGGCCATTTTGATGTGATCCGTGGCGTAGGCCAATCCGCTGTATCCGATGGCGCAGGGTGTCTTCTCAACAAGATCAACCACGTCTTTCGAACCGTGCATGTCCAAAGTCCCCTGACGGTACTTGCCTTTCTTGCCAAGCACCTCCTTTTTGAAATAGGCATAGGTGCCGGAGTTGTTCTGGCGGCTCACAACGACAATCTCGTCACCCTTGCAGCCTGGTACTTTCAATCCCAGATCGGACCATTTTGTAGCCTTTCCACCGCGCCCAAAGACTGATTTCAACTGATCGTAATTGAGAGTGTCCGCCGGGTTGTTCTGATGGATGAAGACAGCAAGGGCATCATATCCGACCACATGCTCGATTGGATTCTGCCCCTTTGATTTAGCCAGCTTCATCTCTTTCTTTTTCATCTGGCGGCTGGCATTGGCAATATCCACCGTACCGTTGATCATGGCGGCGATGCCTGTGCCGGATCCCCCGCCCGATACCGCGACCGCCACCTTGGCATCCACACCACCATAGGCTTCAGCCCAGGCCTGGGCAACATTCACCAGCGTGTCAGAGCCCTTGTTCTGTATGACGGTGCGATCCGCGGCCAGTGCCGAAAAAGCAATAATCAGACTGCTGGCCGCCACAGAGATGGCATAAGAGATTTTCCTCATTGTGAATACCCTTGGTAATAATTTTGATTAACCGTAAAAGCGTAAAAACGATAATCGACCCCGCTACTCCATCTTGAGTGGGTAGCCTCCATATTGTTTTTTTGATCTGCGTTGAATATTGCAGGCTAATAACGACTATATTCCAAAAATATTACAGTTTGATGACAACGGGAGACTATTCGGGAATCAATTTTCAAGCGTGGTAATCGAAAGAATCTTGCACCTGTAGGGTCTGCCCGAAATTGAAACAGTATGCTCATGGTCTGTATCGCATGTCTCTTGTTTATATCGATAGGTATTTGATATTGGTGATAATGATTTACACGCATGCGGGCAGTTGCCGGTTCGCTCCGAGTCAATGGTTTGACAAGCGTCTAGACTATAGGTAACAACATTGCGGGGTGGATAGTGTCTAGATATGCGATATCGCTTCTCTTCTTTATCTGCTTGGTGTGCGCTGGTGTCAGCCAGATATTTGCCGATAGTCAAAGCCGGAGAGGATTTCTTCTGGAGATCTCGGGGGCCATAGGGCCTGCGACTGCCGACTATATTGATCGGACACTGGAGAAGGCTGAAAACGAAGCCGTGGAGTTGGTTGTCCTGCAGATGGATACCCCCGGCGGTCTGGATACCTCGATGCGGGCCATCATCAAACGTATCATCGCCTCCCGGGTTGCGGTGGTCAGTTACGTTGCGCCAAGTGGCGCACGGGCAGCCAGTGCCGGTACTTATATCCTTTATGCCAGCCATATCGCCGCCATGTCACCTGCCACCAACCTGGGTGCCGCAACCCCTGTGTCCCTGGGTGGATTACCGAAATCCACACCGGACAGTGGCAACTCAGGGGATGAGGCGGAGGACGAGAAAGCCCCGGCCGCTACAGATGCGAAGACGAGCAAAGTCGTCAATGATGCATCCGCCTATATTCGCAGCCTGGCGGCTTTACGTAATCGAAATGCCGATTGGGCTGAATCGGCGGTACGTGATGCCGCCAGCCTTTCCGCGGATGAGGCATTAAAGCTGGGTGTAATCGATCTTATTGCGGCGGATCTGGAGAGTCTGCTGTCGCAGCTGGACGGCCGTCAGGTTGAATTGCACCTGGGCAGCAAGACACTGAGTACCAAGGATCTGCAGATAGAGAAACACTTGCCTGATTGGCAGAGTCAATTGCTGAGTATCATCAGTAATCCCAATCTGGCCTACATTCTCATGTTGGTGGGAATCTACGGGTTGATCTACGAATTTGCCAATCCCGGTTCAATCGTCCCCGGCACAGTGGGCGCCATCTCTCTATTGCTTGCCCTCTATGCGTTTCATCTTCTGCCGATCAATTATGCCGGTGTTGGATTGATTCTGCTCGGTATATCGTTAATGGCGGCAGAGGCATTCGCACCCAGTTTCGGCGCCCTGGGAATAGGGGGGGTGATTGCATTCATCATCGGATCCCTGATCCTGGTGGATACCGATCAGGCGGGATTCGGCATATCGCTGCCACTGATTCTGGGTGTCGCGGTAAGCAGCGCCTTTCTCATGGTTTTTGTTATTGGTATGGCAATCAAGTCACGCCACCGTCCTGTAGTGAGCGGACGTGAGGAGATGCTGACCAGTGAGGGTATCGTGATGGAGGATTTTACCGGTGAGGGTGACATCAGGGTACATGGGGAAGTATGGCGGGCTCACTCCGAGCAACCGTTGCAAAAAGATCAGCTGGTACAGATTACCGGCAGAGACGGGCTGGTTTTAAAGGTTATACCGGCTGATAAGGAGAAGTGATCATGACGCTCTATCTATATGCGGTTATTCTATTTCTGATCGTCGCGTTTCTCGCTTCGGCGCTCAAGATACTGCGTGAGTATGAACGTGGTGTGGTATTTATGTTGGGACGCTTCTGGCGTGTCAAGGGACCGGGTCTGATCATCATCATACCGGTGATCCAGCAGTTCGTAAGAGTCGATCTGCGCACGATTGTGCTGGACGTTCCCTCCCAGGACGTGATCTCGCGCGATAATGTATCGGTAAAGGTCAATGCGGTCGTCTATTTCCGTGTGCTGGATCCGGAGCGGGCCATTATCCAGGTAGAGGATTATATGGTCGCCACCAGCCAGCTGGCGCAAACTACATTGCGTTCCGTCCTGGGCCAGCATGAGTTGGATGAGATGCTGGCCGAACGAGAGCGGCTCAACGATGATGTGAGGAATATATTGGATCAACAGACCGATACCTGGGGAATAAAAGTATCCAATGTAGAGATCAAGCATGTCGATCTTGATGACAGCATGATCAGGGCAATAGCACGTCAGGCCGAGGCGGAGCGGGCGAGGCGCGCAAAGGTCATCCATGCCGAAGGTGAACAGCAGGCCGCTGAAAAGCTGGTCGAAGCGGCGAAGATCCTCGCCGTACAGCCGCAGGCGATTCAGCTCAGATACCTGGAGACTTTGACAGAGATTGCCGGTGATAAGAGCCATACCCTGGTATTTCCGCTGCCGATGGATCTGCTGGAACCGTTACTCAAGAAACGAGAAGGTTGACCTCTGTTCCGTAGCTGAATCGTGGGAACCAGTTAATAGCCCCGGCTTTGCCGGAGATACTTACTCTGTTTCTTCAAGGGTGGAGACCAGTTGAGAAAAGCTGGTCACCACCGATGTGTACTCAAATTCCCGTAATCGTTCGACATTTTCCAGATCAATTTGTCTTGGGTAGACCATGACCGTGCCGCCCGGCGCCTCGGTCTCCATTTCCGGTTCGGTGTCGCAGGCGAAGACAATGCTCGGAATCCGGCACTTGCCGGCCTGAGCATAGATATTGGTTACCAAAGTGTCGGCTATACCCCACACCATTTTTGCAATGGTATTTGATGTGGCGGGAGCGATAACAAGACGCTTGTAATGCCCTTGATAAAAGAGACCCACTGGAGAGGCACTGGCAGTGGTATCGCGAAAACAGGTGAAGCGCTCGCGTATCGATTTCACATCAATATCGTACATTGAGAGCACTTCCGCCGCGGCCTTGCTCAAAAAAAGGTCCATATCAGATCGATGTTGTATCAGATCCAGACACTCTTTGAGATAGTGACCGGATCCGGTTATCGCCCATGCCTCGCGTGGCCTTTCATACCTGCCCATGATGTCCCGCATAACTGGTGAGTGTTAACAGGCCCTAACAGGCCCTAATGGATATGAATACTATTTTCAGCTGTAAATGATCAACCACCCCTTTAGCGGCGCAAGGCTGGCTTCTTGATCAGATCGGTTTGGTACGATATCAACGAGGTGGTGAAATACCAAAACGCTTCATACGCCTGTAGAGCGTATTGCGGCTGAGCGCGAGCTTTTTGGCAACCCTACTGATGTTCCAATGCATCTCTTCGAGTTCACTCAACAGTGCGTCACGTTCAGCAATCGCCAATGCATTGAGATTGGCATCAGGTCCATCGGAAAACTCGTCATCATAGACTATATTGCGAATTTCCTCAGGCAGATCGTTAATCGTTACTAAATTGTTTTCGCACAGGGCTGTGGAGGTCCTAAGCACATTGCGCAGCTGTCGGATATTGCCGGGCCATGGGAAGTTCTCAAGCAGTTTGAGTGCTTCAGGATCCCAGGTTAACTCCTCTGAGACGCCAGCTTCCAGCTGGGCTATGTTTTTGATCAACTGCAGCCTGTCCGTGCGTTCCCGCAGTGGGGGCATGGTCAAAGAAACGCCATGCAGCCGATAGAACAGATCTTCGCGGAAATCGCCATCCTCAACCATGCCTTTGATGTCATGGTGTGTGGCGCTGATCAGTTTGATGGAGACCTTGATAGGCTTTTCCCCGCCAAGGGGTGTAACCTCTCGCTCTTCGAGCACCCTAAGCAGGCGTGCCTGAAGATGCAGCGGCATATCGCCGATCTCATCCAAAAACAGTGTGCCTCCATCTGCCTGAACAATCTTGCCCCGGCTACCGTCACGGTTTGCCCCGGTAAATGCGCCAGGTCGGTAACCGAAAAGCTCACTCTCGATAAGCGATTCCGGCAGCGATGCGCAATTCACAGCGACAAACGGTTTTTCATGGCGAGAACTCGCTTTATGCAGTGCGCGCGCAAACATCTCCTTACCGGTACCGGTCTCACCGAAGAGCATGCAGGGGACATCTCTTTCGATCAGCTTTAAGGCCGTTTTCACATTGCGCTTCATGCGCGGTTCATCAAAGTGCAGGGCATCGAGGGATTCGGTGCTTCCCAGGTAGTCATTCTCGCCAAGCACGTTGGCTGAGTTGGATGGAGTTGTATTGCTTCTGCAGCTTTTCTCAGGTGCCTGCAGCGTGGCGAAGAAACGTTTGCCATGTTGCGATTCCCGTATAGGGAAGGCATGGGAATGCACATTTCTGAGAAGGGTGCCCAGGGAAGTTGTGAAGAGTTGCTGAATAGGGTGTCCGACTATCTGTTGGGGCGACTCCAGATTGAGTTGAAACATGGCACTGCGATTGATGGCCTCTATCTTGCCGTCCCTGTCGAAGGCGATGGCTCCCTCGCCAAGTGTGCTGATGAATTCCGAACGGGAATGAAAACGAAGCACGAAGGCCTCTTTCATGGCGCAGAAGAAGACCCGATTCTCGATCATCTGAGCCGACATGTTCAGCAATACCATGGTGTGTTGCTGTGCCATCTTGGATTCACTGGAGGCGTCGAGTACCGCCAGGATATCTCCGTGGGGATCGAAGATGGGTGCTGCCGCACAGGTCAGGCTGGCGTTTCGTGAGAAGAAATGGGATTGCTTGTGAATGACAAGGGGTTTCTGTTCCACGAGACAGGTACCCATGCCGTTGGTGCCCTGAACCGATTCGCTCCAGACCGCACCCAGTTGCATGCCGGCGTGAGCGGCTGCATCGGTAAATTGGGGATCACCGATGAAATTGAGCAGGATACCGTCTCTGTCAGTGAGCATGATGGCATGCCCGGATCCGGCCAACTGCTGGTAGAGATCGGTCATCTCCACGCGAGCAATGTCCAGCAGGCGCTCATATCTTTGCAGCCGATCGTGCAAATCCTGGCGGTTGATAATGACCGATTCGGGCGACATGCCGGGATCGAGTCCGTATTCGTCCCGGCAACGTCTCCAGGATCTGAGTGTCAGGTCGTCTATTTCGGAGGAGTGAATGATGTGGCTGTTGTCGAGCGCGGCACGCACGAACTCTTCATGATTTGAAAATTCATTGTGCAGGATAATTCTGTCCACCTTCATCTACCTCTGGTCGCGAATAGGCCCCGATGGAGAAAGCTTCCGTGACCTCTCGCTGTAGTTATTATGTCAGGGGGTGAGTGACGGAATAAATCCGGTCAACGTTAATTACTTAATGAACTAGAGTTTATGTCAATATCGTTAGATTGACAAATCGCAATCCGTTGGGAATCTAAAGATAACTCTATGTCAATGCTCGATTTTTCACATCCATTAATCATGGGGATATTGAATCTGACACCGGATAGTTTTTCCGATGGCGGCAGTTACGATCCTGAATCGGCGGTCAGACGCGCCGCGGAGATGGTGGAAGAGGGGGCGGATATCATCGATATCGGTGGGGAATCAACCCGTCCGGAGGCAATGAGAGTCAGTGCCGACGAGCAGAAAAGCCGGGTTCTGAATACCCTGCAAATGCTGAGGGATTGCCTGCCCGATGGCTATCCGGTCAGCATCGATACGACCTCGAGCGATGTTGCCCGCCATGCGCTCGACTGCGGGGCCAATATGATCAACGATATTTCCGCGGGCCGTGAGGATCCCGAGATCCTTGCATTGGCGGCATCCGCGGGTGTCCCACTGGTCTTGATGCACATGCAGGGCACACCCGAGACGATGCAGCATGCGCCGGCATACCGGGATGCGGTTGCGGAAGTGACGTCGTTCCTGCAAACACGGGTCGAGGCGGCACTGGCGGCAGGCGTTGAACCTGAAGCGCTATTGCTCGATCCCGGTATCGGATTCGGAAAGCTAAAGCGGCATAACCTGCAACTGCTGGCCGGTTTGCAAACGATCGGCAAACTTGGTTATCCGCTGTTACTTGGTGCAAGCCGCAAGCGCTTCATGGGTTCGATCTGCAATCAGGCGCAACCCAATGCGCTGATGCCGGCAACCTGCGCCGCTACGGCATTGGGTGTGATGGCAGGGGTGAAGGTATTCCGGGTACACGATGTCTGGCAGAATCGGCAGGCGGCTGATGTGGCCTGGGCGATTCGCAATGAGAAGAAATATTCCTAACCCAAGGTTCGGCATGATTTTTCACAATACCTGGTTAGCCACATCACTGAGGTATCGCCGGCATAACCGTGAAACGCTCCACCACATGCCTAGCCTAATATTTAGCAAGGCGCCTTCCTACGCCTCCCCGAGTACCTGTTTGGCCGCCTGTTCACCTGACAGCATGGCCCCGGTGAAACCCCCGCCATGGCTACCAAAGGCCGAGGCAAGGTACAGTCCGGCTACGGGTGTGCTGGCATCAGGTCCACCACCGTGAATGAAAGGGAGGGGGGGGACGAAGCCGTAAACCGCTCCGCTGGGTGTATTCAGAAAACGGCGGCAGGTACGGGCGGTTGCAAGATCCTGGTAGACTACATGCCGGGCGATACCCGGGAAATGTCTATCAAGCTGTGCCACCAGTGCATTGGCCCAGGCGTTGCGGTGCCGGTCATATGCTTCATCATCCAGTTCCAGCCAATTTTCAATCGAATCCAGGCCGCAGATCACTCCCAAGTAACGACCGTCATTATTCAAACCGGACTCTATTTGATCGTAGTCGACGAAGACGCAGACTGCCTCGGCCGCACCGTGCGGCGGTTGCGACATCATCCTGACCATATCGGGCAAGGAATCCAGACAAGATAAGCGCTTCGGAATAATGAAGGTAGAATAGTTACTCACACCGAAGTCGGCCGGCCGGCAGTCAAAGCCCAGAAAAAGGGACCAGAGCGAGGTGGACACCTCGCGTCCCCGGTATGGAGCGAAAAACCCCTGCCGCATCTCGGCTGGCAGTAATTCCTTGAGTATATGTGGAGCGGCATTTCCGAAGATGACAGGTGCAAAGGCCAGCTGAATATCCCGGGGCGGCCCCTTACGCTCCTTCATCAGCGATGGCACGTATTCATGGGCGACTCCGCTGACACGCTCCTTTTCGACTAAAATCTCGTTGACCTGACGACGTCTGAGGGCCTCTCCACCCGCCTCTTCTATGATCGCGACCAGGGCGTCGCTCAAGGCCTGGGAACCGCCCCTGATGTAGTGCCCTCCGCCTTCATGATATGAGGCTTGTGCGGCGGAATAAAACATCAGGGAGAGGTTGACGGGATCATGGGTGTAATAGGTTACGTTGCAGCACAGCAGCTTTTTGATGTCTTCATCGTTGCCGAATAAAGACTGCAGGAATTCGCTCAGATTTGTCCGATTATACTGTAGCACCGTCCACAAATGGCTTATCAGTTGCGGCCAGAGCCATGGCTTCCAGCCGGACCTGTCACGGCGAATGCGTGTGAGTCCGTGAAGACTGGTATGGATCTGTTTGATGACGCGAAAATATCGCCTGATACTCTTGGCATGCTGCGGGAAACGCCGAGTAAATGTCGCCCGGGCATTATCCATCCCCTCGGGAATGACGAGTTCCGGACCTTGAATATCGGTCAGTACCGCAAACAGACTGCCGACAGGAACGGGTTCCAACAGAGAAGAGAGTCCCAGTTCTTGCCATAGCGCGGCCTTGATGTCGTTCTCTCCGAGACCGTCGATTTCGTGCAGACCGGCCTCGATACGCATCTTCATACGATTGAAAACAGTCGCAGCGCCACCGAACTTGTCATGCCGCTCGAGCACCAGAACGCGCTTTCCACGCTGGGCATAGAGCGCGCCTGCGGTCAGACCTCCCAGACCAGAACCGACAACAATGGCGTCATAGTGATTATTATCCATTGCATATTTCTAATAATTGAGTGTTATCGACAGTTGTTTGGTGGTTGTGTTGTCTTCCACCGAGAAGGCCGCCTTGTCAAAGTCCGGAATGCCGAACCGGGCCGTGGCGTTATTGCTGAAACCGTAACCTTCAAGCGGTCTGGCGAAGAGCCCTGTATCCAGCTTGTTATTGGCGTTTTCGTCATGATAGACCTTCAGCGCAATCATTATATTTTCAGGCACCTCGAGGCTCAGCCTTACATGCCCTTTGACGGCAGCATGTCGCAGTTGGATTGAACAGCCGGAAGTCTCCCCGTGATAATCTTCTCGACTGCAGGCCGCCAGCATCAGGTATCCGTTGGCACTGCGAATACCCTCTATGTCAATAAGCAGCATCTTGGCATGGGCCGCAGGGGGAAACAGGCAGAAACCCAGTACAAGAGAAAAAAATATCTTCACCTTCAACCAACTTGATCTTTTCGATAGCAAACAGCCCTGTCCCTGCCTTCTTCCTTAGCTTGATAGAGCGCGGTATCCGCACAGTCTATGAGTGTATCGATGGAATAGCCGTTTGCCTGCTTGACGTCAGCAATGCCGATACTGACAGTTATTTCCACGTGGTCCGTTTTGATCGGGATCGGGCGATTACGTTGGATCTGCAACAGCTTGTCCGCTACGGCACGGCCCTGCTCAGCAGTTGTGTGCGGGAGCAGGCAGATGAACTCCTCACCGCCAAACCGCCCTGTCAGATCGGTTTCCCGGAACAGCTCTTTTAGCCTTTTCCCCAAGCATCTCAACACCTCATCGCCGGTCATATGCCCGTATTCGTCGTTGATGCGCTTGAAGTGATCCACATCGATCATAAGTATAGCCACGGAGTAGCCATAGCGTTGCGCGAGAAGCAGTGCATCATGTGCCTGCTGGAAGAAATAACGCCGATTGCTGAGGCTTGTCAGTTCATCGACTGTTGCAAGTTTGTACAAACGCCTTTCAGCCTCATACAGTTTAAACATCAACCCATAGGCATAATAGCTGCACACTGGAGCGACGATGGCCGGTACGACAATACTGACGATAATAGAAATCCTGGTGAGTTCATTGTCAGGACGCAATATACCAATCAACATGACAGTGATCAGCACAGACAGAATGATTGAAGCCAGCGAGGTCAGAATGACAAGGTTTTTGTGGCCGAACCGAAGCACGAAATTACGTGTAAAGGAAATCCTGGGGCTATCGACTTCGGTGGTGTAGACCGCCCTTCCTAGCATCACGGAAGAGATGAGAGTTTGGATGAAGAGCTAAGGGGCAGTTTTCTCATCGTTCTACGCTGAATAGTGATGTCATTCGTACAGTATAGTCAAGATAAGGTGGGATTCCTGATACTTTCACGCTGAGAGCGTATTACTAAGCTGAACAGACTGACTACACATCGCTCATGCTGCCTTGCCGGACGAAAAAACAGTCCAGGCAGAGCCAACTGGATTAGTGTTAACAGGCCCTGACACTATTGCTGTTGAAGCTGCGACGATCAACAATAGAAAGACATGCATGTCTAGGTAACTTGAAATTTTTCAGCTGCTTTTTATGATTCCCATAACCGCCTTCCGTTACGGAGAAAAAAATATGTAACAGGAAAAAAAATGCCCTCTGTGGTTAGGGGATAACCACAAGAAGGGCATGAAGGGTGGAGGAAATGAATTCAGGAATGCTTTGGCGGTGCCGGTTGGTTATCAGCCTGATCGGTAGCCTTTCTATCGCACAAAGTTATGATGCCTTCGGTATTAGTTACAGTCGTTGAAGTTGTTCTCCTGTGCGCGATGCAAACGGTCTCGAGTATGGTTTGTGGCATAATCTCCGGATTTTTATACGCAGAATGCGGGCCAACATATGATTTGTGTTGCTAACATCCTGTTATGTTTTAAAAAATACTGACCATCGCCTGGAAGTGTTGCGGCTGTACACGTTTCACTGTTATAAAAAATATAAAAACTGTTACAGATGTGTCACACAGTCTGCCAACTTGCTCAAATTTGACATGTATCTGTCTGAGATGGGGTTTACTCTGCCGGCATCACCTTAATCGCGCAGAACTTGAACTCAGGTATCTTGGCGGCAGGATCCAGCGCCTCGTTGGTCAACAGGTTGGCGGCTGCTTCGTGGTAACAAAAGGGGAGGAATACCTGGCCGGGTGACATACCCTCATCGGCACGGGCGAACGCGGTCACCTCGCCACGCCTCGATTGCAACCTGATGGGGCCGCCGGGTTCGATATCAATGCGTGCGAGTTCCTCCGGATGCACACTGGCGACCGGGATCGGTTCAATCGTGTCGAGCACCGCTGCGTGCCGGGTCATGGCTCCGGTATGCCAGTGTTCCAGTTGACGGCCGGTGATCAATACCCAGGGATACTCCCGGTCCGGCAGTTCATCGGCGTTGGTGAAGGGGGCGGGTGTGAAGCTTGCCTTGCCTGAGGGAGTGGGAAATGTCTCAGTGAATATCACCGGTTGTCCAGGATCGTCTTCATCTTCACAGGGGTAGGTCACGGCGCCCTCCTGCTCCAGGCGCTCCCAAGAGATGCCGGCGATACTGGGCATCGCTTGACGCATCTCGGCAAAGACTTCCCTGGGATGGCTATAGTGCCAGTCAAGATCTAACCTACGGGCCATTTCCTGGATGATTTCCAGGTCTTTTCGGGCCTGGCCTGGTGGATCTATCGCTTGACGCCCCAGCTGTACCCGCCGGTCGGTATTGGTGAAACTGCCTGTCTTCTCGGCGAAGGCTGTAGCGGGAAGAATGACGTCTGCGTACCAGGCGGTTTCGGTCATGAAAATGTCTTGCACTACCAGGTGTTGCAGACTGGCCAGTGCCTTGCGCGCATGGTTTAGATTGGGGTCCGACATGGCGGGATTTTCACCCATGATATACATGCCCCTGATCGTGCCGTCGGTGATTGCATGCATGATCTCAACTACAGTGAGGCCCGGTTTCGGGTCGAGGGTGGTTCCCCAAAGGGCTTCAAATTTTGCCCGATTCACCGGATTGTCCACCCGCTGGTAGTCGGGAAAGACCATGGGTATGAGCCCAACGTCGGAGGCGCCTTGTACATTGTTCTGACCGCGCAGAGGATGCAGTCCGGTACCCGGACGGCCGATCTGGCCCGTCATCAGGGCCAGGGATATGAGGGCGCGGGCATTGTCGGTACCGTGTATGTGCTGGGAGACTCCCATGCCCCAGAAGATGATGGATGCCTTGGAAGAAGCATATCGATGCGCCACCTCACGGATGGTGGCTGCATCGATGCCGCAGACATGCTCCATGGCCTCCGGGGTGAAGGAACTCAGGTGTTCCTCCAATATCTCATAACCGCTGGTGCGATTGCGGACGAATTCCTTATCGACCAGTCCCTGCTCGATGACCGAATGCATGATGGCATTGAGTAGTGCGACGTCGGTATCGGGCTTGAACTGGAGGAAGTGTGTGGCGTGTCCCGCGATGGTGGTGCGTCGGGGATCCATCACGATCAGGGTCTTGCCTGCGTTCACCTGGTTCTTGATGAATGTGGCCGCCACCGGATGGTTCTCGGTGGTGTTGGAACCGATGATCAGGATCACTTCAGCCTTGTCCACATCGGCCACCGGATTGGAGACTGCTCCTGAACCGATCATCTCCAGCAACGCTACCACGGAAGATGCGTGACAAAGACGTGTGCAGTGATCCACATTGTTACTGCCGAAACCGGTACGGACCAGCTTTTGAAACAGATAGGCTTCCTCGTTTGAACCCTTGGCGGAGCCGAAACCGGCCAAAGCTGTAGGCCCCTGTTCATCGCGCAAATTGCGCAGGCCGCCGGCGGCGAATGCCAGTGCCTCCTCCCAATTCGCTTCACGGAAACCGACAAAGGGGTTGTCATGATCGAGTCCCAGCTCGGCCTGTTTAGGGGCGTTATCACGACGAATCAGCGGCACTGTAAGACGGTGCTTATGGTGGATATAGTCCAAACCATAGCGTCCTTTGACACACAGGCGGCTGTTGTTGGCCGGCCCATCACGTCCAGTGACATAGCGTATGCGGTTGTCACTTACATGGTAGGTGAGCTGGCAGCCGACTCCGCAATAGGGACAGACCGAATCGACCTGCTTCTCGGTATGCGCCAAACCGTTGCCGTTGGCAGGCATCAGGGCGCCCGTGGGACAGGCTTGCACACATTCACCGCAGGCCACACAGCTACTCTCACCCAGGCTATCTCCAGAGTCGAATACAATAGTCGAGGCGGCGCCTCGACGGGCATAACCGATCACATTGTTGACCTGCTCCTCGCGACAGGCGCGCAGGCAGCGGGTGCATTGGATGCAGGCATCCAGGTTCACCGCAATGGCGGGATGTGAGATGTCCGCTGCCGGTTGTTGGCGGACAGGGAAACGGGGCCTGCCCAGCTCCATTTTCTGCCACCAGTGATCGAGTTCATTGCGGTGGGTGTGTCGGGTTTCCGCCATATCGGACTGGAGCAGCTCCAACACCAACCTTTGCGCCTTGCGCGGTCGCTCATCCTGGCTTTTAACCACCATTCCCTCATTCGGTGTACGGCAACAGGCGGCTGCCAGGGCGCGTTCGCCCTCGATCTCCACCACACAGGCGCGGCAGTTGCCGTCGGGGCGCAGGCCATCCTTGTAACAGAGATGGGGGATATCGATGCCGGCCCGTTTGGCCGCCTGGAGCAGGGTCTCTCCCGGCTCGGCGCTGAGTGGCCTGCCGTCCAGCGTGAAATTGATGCGTTGTGGGAATGGCTGAGGTTCACGCGTCATGTTCCAGCTCCTGTGGAAAATATTTCAGTACGCTCAGCATCGGGTTGGGCGCAGCCTGTCCCAATCCGCAGATGGATGCATCGATCATCACGCCGGCGAGTTCTTCCAGCAATTCCCGATCCCATTGATTACGCATCATCAGGGTTACAGCCTTTTCGGTGCCGACCCGGCAGGGAGTACATTGACCGCAGGATTCGTGAGCGAAGAAACGCATCGCGTTGAGCGCCGCCTCCCGGGCGCTATCGTGTTGCGAGAGGACGATGATGGCGGCTGATCCGATGAAACAGCCATAGGGTTGTAAGGTATCGAAATCGAGTGGAATGTCGGCCATTGAAGCGGGCAGGATGCCGCCTGATGCTCCACCGGGGAAGTAAGCGTAGAGCTCATGTCCTTGCTGCATACCGCCGCAATATTCATCGATGAGTTCGTGCATTGTAATACCCGCGGGGGCCAGATGGACACCGGGTTTATTAATCCGGCCGCTGACCGAAAAACTGCGCAGGCCATGGCGGCCATTGCGACCCTGCTTGGTGAACCAGTCAGCGCCCCGTTCAAGCAGTTCGCGTACCCAGTAGAGGGTTTCCATATTGTGCTCCAGGGTAGGACGGCCGAAGAGTCCGACCTGGGCTACGTAGGGGGGGCGTTGACGAGGCATACCGCGTTTGCCCTCGATCGACTCGATCATCGCCGACTCCTCGCCACAGATATAGGCACCGGCTCCCCGGCGCAGATGGATGGGCGGCAGCGGACAGGGAGGGTCAGATCGCAAGGCCGACAACTCTCGCTCAAGCACGCTGCGAATGGCGGCGTACTCATCGCGCAGATAGATATAGATTTCACTGATACCGACCGCCCGGGCAGCGATAAGCGCCCCTTCCAGAAAACGGTGGGGATCCCGCTCCAGATAGTACCGATCCTTGAAAGTGCCGGGTTCACCTTCGTCGATATTCACCGCCAGCAGGCGGGGCGCCGGCTGTTCACGCAGAATGCGCCATTTGCGACCGGCAGGGAATCCCGCTCCGCCCAGACCTCTGAGATTCGAGTCTTCCAGGCACTGAATTACCTGCTCGGGTGACAGCCGATGGGGGTCTCGATCATCGCTCTCATCTGTTTCCATGCGTTGCAGCAGGGCGTAACCGCCGCCGCCCAGATACCCTTTGTAGTCCAAGTAGTCGGGTAACTCGGGTTCGCCGTTTGCCGTATCCAGCAGTCGCTTCACTTTAACTGTATCGGCTTTGGATACCGGTTGTTTCCCTACCACGGCGACAGGTGCTTCCTGACAACGACCGACACACGGCACTCGTTGCACCCGAACACCACTACCGAGGCTTGCCTGCAGGTTGTTGATCAAATCTTCAGCCCCGGACAGGCTGCAAGAGATGGAGTCACAGACCCGAATCGTCAATGGCGGTGGCGTTTGGTTCTCCTTAACCAGATCGAAATGGTGATAGAAACTGGCCACCTCATAGACCTGGGCGCTGGATAGGCTCATCTCCTGTGCAAGTGCCGCCAGATGATCCACTGAAATGTATCCCAGGTGGTCTTGAATACGGTGCAACATTTCGATCAACAGATCAGGGCGGCGTGGGGCTTCCTCTCCCAGCAGTTCACGCACTTCAGCCAGTATGCTCGTTTTCACGGGACGGCCTTTGCTGCGGCCACGTCGTCGTTTGTCTGTTTTTACTTCTACTGATGACAAGTGTTTTTCCCTTCAAGAAAACAGTGGATTGGGTTTTTTGTTTTGTTTATCAATTATGAGTATTGCAAATCATGTGCCACTGCTCAGTGTGGTGTATGAGCCTGTTGCCGATTGATCAGTGCACCAGTTTTCTCGCACATTGAGCAGTGTCTGTGTCTTCAGCAACACAATCATTTCCCTGTCGGCTTTGATATGTCGAATTATTCGGTATTGGCCGTAAATATGCATAGGTTTAACGATGTGCGATTGACAAAGAGGTTTAGATGCGGGTGATCTCCAGTTTAAGACAGGCCTGTATGAGACAGGGGATTCTCAGTTTACAGGTTATCCAGAGTCTTCGTGTCGTAACTGTCGGCATAGTGCTGTTTCTGAGCACGGACGGACTTCAGGCTCGGACTGCCGATGCCAGGGAAATCGCCCCTGGCATCTTCGTCTGGCCGGGAATTCAAGAAGAGTTTTCTACACACAATCATGGGCATATCGCCAATACAGGGTTTATTGTGGGTAGCGAGCGTGTGGCGGTGATCGATACCGGCAGCAGTTACCGGGAAGGATTGGCGTTACGCAAGATGATCCGTGAAATCACCCAACTGCCTATCGGGTACGTGATCCTTACCCATATGCATCCCGATCATACCCTCGGTGCCGCTGCCTTCATACAGGATGATCCTGTCTTTATCGGCCATGAATACTTGGGAGATGCTCTGGCGAGGCGGCAGTCAACCTATCTGAATCGGATGAAACAGATTCTCGGAGACATTGCGGAAGGCACGCAAATGGTGTTTCCGTCCCACAGTGTCAGCGTCGATCAGGTGAAACGACTGGACCTTGGTGGCAGATCTCTCCATTTGCATGCCTATCCGACGGCGCATACGAATAACGATTTAAGCGTCTATGATGATAAAACCGGGACATTGTGGCTCTCGGATCTGCTCTTTGTAGAGCGTCTGCCGGTGGTGGACGGCAGCCTGCTGGGATGGTTGAAGGTTATCCAAAAGCTCAGCAAGCAGGCCTGCGTTGCCGTTTCCTCAGATGATGCGAAAAATCGTTCAACGGCCATTGAGACTAAGGCTAAGGGGCAATGTGGAAAGGTGAGACGCATCGTCCCGGGGCATGGGTCTGCTACAACCCAGTGGCAGAGTGCTTTGGCTGCTCAGCAACGTTATCTGGAGATTATCGCGGCAGACATCCGGGCGATCATTAAAAAGGGCGGAACCATCACCCAGGCGGTGCAAAGCGCGGGCCGGGAGGAAAAGGACAACTGGCTGTTGTTCAATGAGTTCCACGGCAGGAATGTGACTGCCGTATTTGCTGAATTGGAGTGGGAGTAGGCGTGACATACCACAATTTTCCAGTGGTTAAGTGTTCGATTAATGCTATGGATCATTTGTGGTAGATACGACGTGTGAACTTGTCCATACAGATTGAATCTTTGTTGCAGGATAGTGGAGTGTGTTGAAAGACAAACCATTTTCTATCACTGGAACGCTTGTTTGAATAATTGATCTAACTTAGGACCGATTGCATGAGTGTCAACAGGCCCTGGAAGGTACGGCAATGATTTGCGGGTGCCGGCAATTTCCTTTTCTCATACGAGGACAAATGCTATGTCAGCTGTCACAACGATGAAAAACAACGGCGGGATATGGAATATCTGGCTCAAATTCTCAACGATCACGCTGTGCATGTGTCTTGCAACCGCTAATGCATGGGCAAATGACGAAGGAAACCGCTGGTTTCAGATAAAGACCTCTCTGTTTGGCGATAAAAGCATCCTTAGCGGTGAGGAGGTCCTGGGATTGGAATCCCCAGCCAGGGCAATGGATGCGGCGATCGTTCCTATTGCCATCGATTCCAAGATCGAGCAGACCCCCGATCATTACATAAAGAGCCTCTATTTAGTGATCGATAATAATCCTTCGCCAGTGGCGGCGGTCTTCCGTTTTCCCGGAAAGCACAGTTGGGAAACCCTATCGACAAGGGTGCGTATTAATGCCTATACCGATCTGCGCGCAATCGCCGAACTCAGTGATGGCAAGTTGTACATGGTGAACAATTATGTCAAGGCGTCAGGGGGGTGCTCTGCGCCTTCACTCAAGGATCCGGCTGCAGCCGCGGCACAGTTGGGGAAAATCAAGTTTCGTTTGCCTGAGGAGTACAATCATGGGGATCTTGTCGCGACCCAATTGTTGATAAAACACCCGAACAATTCAGGCCTGCAGTTCGATCAGGTTTCCCGCTTTTACATACCAGCGGATTTTATCAGGACAATCGAGGTTACCTACAATGGCGAAGAAGTGTTTACCGCTGACACCGATATCTCGATCAGTGAGGACCCCAGTATTCGATTCGGTTTTACACCGGAAGAGACAGGGGTTCTGGAGGTTCATGTAAAGGATTCCAAGGGGAGATCTTTCTCCCATAGCATAGATCTGACGGAAAACGGTAAAAGCTGATTTTCAGAAACAGTGTAAGGTGGAGTCGGCCTGCACCTCTCTCAGTTTGGCCACCGCTTTTTGCGACCAGGTGGAGCTTTTATAGATGGCGTTTCTTCCAGCCGCAGTCATCTGCTGCAGGCTCAATAGCGTCGAGATGTGCACGTACTCTTCATAGGGGATTGCCTTGGCGATAAGATCGATGCTGCATGAGCACTTCAGCATCATCTCGTGTGTCTGGCCGTTCGACGCCATGCAACCAATCACGTAGTCGGCCCTGGCGGAGGTCGGATAGTCGTTGCTGCCAGCAGTATCGTTGCACTCTTCTGCGCTTGCCATTGTGCAACACGCCAAGCCAAAACAAATTAGGAATGAGGAAAACTTTGATCTATTCATGGTTGAACGCCACCTCTGATATCGTGTAGAGCCCTAGGGCCTGTTAACACTAATCCAATCGGCCCTGTTGTGCCTGAAAAAGCGCCAATCAAGGCGCGAGGAGAGAGGTTTGGTGATTCCAAATGAACGACGAGCAACGCCGAGTGGCGCTTTTTCAGGCGCAACCCGAAGGGCTGGGGCTATTTTTCCGCCCAGCGGCGTTATCATTCGCTCATGTAGGGTAACTACACCTCGCTCATTCTGCCTTGCTGGGCAAAAAAATAGTCCCAGCAGGGCCGATTGGATTAGTGTTAACAGGCCCTAAATAGCCGGAGTGATTTGCCGGAATATCATGTCTTCATCGATGAGCACACTATCTCCGCTGTCGTTGGGTACCTTGGTGTGGATACGATATACGCCACCTGGAACCTGGTCAGAAAATATGAATTCATAGCGTTTATTGATATAGAGTTTGTAATTCTCTGCATAGGGATCGGCAACAAAGGGTGTGATTACGATTTCTGTGCCGCTCATCACCTTACCATTGAGTTTGAAGTCTATCTCACGTACTACCATGGGCTCTGCAAACGAATTACGAATCCGGTTACGAAAAAAACCGATATTGCCACCGGTATTTTTGGCCATTGTGGTAATATCACGCTCCAGAAAGTGAATGATAACCGGGTTGCCAGTGTATGCCTTAGCGGGACTGAAGTCGATATGATGTGAACCGGTCAGGAAGTTGAATTCCAGATCCCGTTTACCTTCGGCGACCACATCGATCACCTTGATCTCGATACTATCCGAAAAACTGTCAGCATCCTTGGTCATGCTTTTAAAACCGTAATCGATTCGGCTGCCTTTCGGAACACCCTTCAGGTGGTCTTTGAAAAAAACCAGTTTTTGTGCTTCATTGAGTTTCGGTGGTGGTAAAATCTTGGTTGCAACCGCTGCTGTGGATGTGAACATCAATGCAGAAAGGCTAGCAATAATGATGCTGCTTTTGAGCATAAATCAAACTCCTAAAAGATGTTTGCCGACATAGTGCATATCCACTTGTCGGAGATACGAAAATCGACAACCTTGGACCTGAATCCGGAAAGCCTTGTCTATTTTTTTATGCGCTGCGGAACAGGCCGAACAGCCAGGATAAGATCCCTTTTTTCTCACCACCAGCCTGTCGCGCACTTGCAGTCGAAGATGATCTGTTAAATGCAGGTGATGAGGTATCTATTGCATTGGTAGTTGGCCGGGCAGCTGGATGATTGCTCATGCCCATGGCGTGGCGGTGCAGGATCGAATCCGTCGGTGGTGTTTGAAGCCAGATTTGGCGCTTCATCTCGACAGTTGTATCAAAATGGCGTTTGAGGACGGAATCCTCGGGATGTGTTGAGATATTCATAGTCTGTTCCTCCTGTATTTTGATATTCACCAAGCCAAAGAAACATTTGCCGCTGGTGTTGTTGAGTTCAAGCTTTTTTTAAAGATCTCCATGCAACATCTGGACAACCGAACCTTCTCGGTGTCATGACCCGCCGGCAACGAACACACCGAAAGCGCGTGGGCTTTCACCGGTTGGGATCTGCCTGATGATCTCAAGCTTATCCGTATCGAGTACAACCAGCTCATTGTCAAACCAGTTAGCGATATAGACACGTCTCTCGTGTGGATCAGCAATGATACCTTCGGGAAATTCACCGATATCGACCCTGCGGATCTCCTGCAGTTTTGCAGTATCTATAACGGAAATCGTGTTCTCGTGCTGATTTGTCACGAAGACCCGGCGGTTGTCGGGGGTGACCGCAACGCCATAGGGTGTGCTGCCGACCGGGATGGTGGCGATAACGGATAGACTTTCAAGATCGATTACACTCAGATCATCGCTTGCGACATTGGCCACGTAGAGTCGCCCGCCTTCAGGATCGAGGCGAATGCCGAAGGGGCGACTTCCCACCGATACGCGAGTGATGACCCGATAGTTGACTGCATCAACCACTGAGATCATATTGTCGTCCCTGTCCGCCACATAGAGCCTTTTGCCATCCTTGCTAACCTCCAGGCCGGATGGAGAATCACCCACCGGTATTCCCGTCAATATCGACAGATTTTCCGCATCAAGCACGTAAACAAGATCTTCATACCAGTCGGCAACGTAAACCCGTCTGTCATCCTGGCTGAGTGCGATACCCAGCGGTCCTTTTCCGACCGATTTGTGTGCCAATGTCTTGAACGTTACGCCGTCGAGCTGATAGACATCATGACTTTCAGGGTTGGTGACATAGATGCGGCGGCCGTTGCTCGATACTGCGATACCAGCAGGTTTGGAACCGACCTTGACGGTGGCGGTTGTACTCAAATCAGCCAGATCGATTACCGTGACGGAGTCCTCACCCTGATTGGTGACGAAAGCGAATGGGGCAGCGGTTACCGAGATACAGGCGGTAGCCAATGAGATGAAGATGGCGAAGGCACTCAGCCGAGGTTTCTGTCTTAAGCAGTTTGATTCAGTAGCGTATCGCATAGCTGCATAATGAACAGGCCCTAGCCACCCTGTTCGAGCAATTTCTTAAGATTGGTAAGACCGCTCTCGTAAACGCCCTTCACAGCGTCCTTTGCAGCCTGATCGTTGAGTTCCGGAGGCGGTTCATTGTTGGGGTAGCCCCTATAGAAGGCACCCTTCCAAGTGACGAGACTTCCACCACTCTCGGATGGCTTGATACTGAACCAGGCGGAGTAGTTGGTCACCGGCAAAACCTTCACGTCGACAGCTGTAATTCGATAGAAAAAGGAGTGCTTTGTATCGTCATGTTTCTCCAGTTTTTCGTGGATCTGACCACCGTTGCCAAGGGTCAATGTTCGGGTTGCCCCGATGGTATTGCCCCCGTCTCCCTCGGTTCTGGCTATTGCAGGATGCCAACTCATATCATGAAAATTTTTCACTATATCCCAAACAGCCTGCGGTGGGGCGGAAATCTGTTGCGTCACGATCATCTTTTGCCTGGTCGGGCCATGGGCCTGTACAAGTGTGGCAAATATCATCAGTATCGAGAGGAGTACGATACATTTTTTCACATAGACCTCCTTTGGGTATTGATTTGAACCGATTGCCCCTGTCGAACGGCTGTAACCTATCGAGCAAATATCATGCCTGGTCAACTGCTTAAAAAATGAGCAGGATGGTTGTACCAAGTGCTATACGGTTTACCTGAGGCCTGTGAACCGTACGAAATATGTGGATAAAACGTATTATCCGACAATCTTGAATTGGGCTAAGATGAATAGGTCCGGATAGTGCATCGAAGGGCATGTCCTGTTCTGTGCAATAGATCCGCTAACATAAAGTGTGTCAGCGTTGACACTGATTGATTCAGCCTGACAGCCGGGTGTGGCCCGATTCTGATTACGGACTATCGACAACTGGTACTCCGTTTAATGGTATGGAACTTGCAGAAGTACTCCATGCCTTTATTAATCCCGACCCTGTTTCTGGAGCTGTTTTGAGTAGATTGGATCCATACAATAGGAAAAAGCCTCTCTATCGATTTTCTGTTGGCCTCATGATCATCTTCAGCGGGTTGTACTGCTTCGGCATTGCCTGTGCTGCAGACAAACTCGATGTATCCATCGCTTTGCTGGGAATGGAACAGGAGAAACACATACCGTTGTCATTGTTGAGACCGGTTGTTGACGACACCGGCCAGTCGGGTGCCGAGCAGGGTATAAGCGACAACAACACCACCGGGCAATTTACCGGACAGTCATTTCAACTCACGTCGGTGAAGGTCAAGCCGGAACAGAGTCCAAATCAGGCCTTCCTGGAATTGCATCGGCAGGGCACCAGGCTGTTCCTCCTCAATCTGCCCGCGGATAAACTGATTGAAATCGCGGATATGCCCGAAGCGAAGGATAGCCTGCTGTTTAATATAGGCGCCAGGGATGATGAACTGAGAATCCATGAATGCCGAGCCAACCTGCTGCATACCATCCCCAGCCGGGCCATGCTGGCGGATGCCCTGGCCCAGTATCTGACCTGGAAACGCTGGGACGAGTGGTTTCTCGTAGTGGGGCGCCATCCGCAGGACGAGGCCTATGCGGAAGCCCTCAAGCGGGCGGCCAAACGATATGGCCACAAGATTGTCGAAGAGGAAGTATGGACCTTCGAACCCGGGGCAAGGCGTACCGATTCGGGACACACCCGAGAACAGGAAGAGGTGAATGCATTCACTCAGGTAGGGGATTACGACATCCTGATCGTGGCTGATGAACGGAATGAGTTCGGTGAGTTTTTAAACTACCGTACCTATCTACCGCGGCCGGTAGGCGGTTCTCACGGGCTCTCCCCGGCTGCCTGGAGCGGCGTACATGAACAGTGGGGAGCAACCCAGTTTCAACGGCGCTACCGGGAAAAGAATGGCCGCTGGATGACTGATCGTGATTTTTCAGCCTGGCTGGCCGTACGCAGTATCGGTGAGGCAGCGACACGCACTGCCGGCAAACAGGCGGACAAGCTGAAGGCCTTCATCCTCAGTGATGAATTCAATCTGGCCGCTTTTAAGGGCAGACCGGTGACCTATCGGGATTGGAACGGTCAGTTGCGCCAACCGCTGTTGATCACCTCTCCAAGGTTGATGATATCCGTCTCGCCGCAGAAGGGTTTTCTACATCAGTTTTCCACCCTGGATACCCTTGGCTACGATCGTCCGGAGAGTAAATGCGGCAAGTAGGACTCTGCTGGTCGTTGATTTGTGATAATAGCCCCTAATAGATTATTTGCAGTCCGGCTGCGATTCGTAAGCGATAAAAAACGGAGGAGTATTAAATGATTTTTTCATTTTCCCGCTGCAAGCAGGGTATCCGCCATTCATTGTACACGTTGCTGTTTTCCATCTTCATGATAGTCAGCAGCGGGGTGCAGGCTTACACCGTCTACGTAAGCAGCGAGAAGGACAACACAATCACGATCATCGATGGAGAGAGTCTCAAGGTCATGGAGACGATAAGAGTAGGCGAGCGTCCACGGGGTATTGCCCTCAGCAACGATGGCAAAACCCTCTACGTTTGCACCAGCGACGCCGATCATATTGAAGTGGTGGATCTGGAAAGCCGAAAGGTCACCCATATATTGCCATCCGGTCCTGATCCGGAATTGCTGGTACTTGGGCCCCGGGGTCAATATCTGTACGCCGCCAACGAGGACGACAACATGGTGACCATGGTTGACGTGCGGAAGCGGGAGAAGGTGACGGAGATCCAGGTAGGCGTGGAACCGGAGGGGATGGGAATCAGCCCCGACGGAAAGTGGCTGGTCAACACATCCGAAACCACCAACATGGCCCACTTCATCAACCTTGAGACGTTGAAGGTGGAAGATAACGTACTGGTCGATCAGCGGCCACGCGTGGCCCAGTTCACCCATGATGGCAAGCAGGTATGGGTCTCATCGGAGATCGGTGGCACAGTGAGCGTGATCGATACGGCTAGTCGCAAGATCGTCAAGAAAATCGGTTTTGAGATACCCGGTATCCACAAAGAATCCATCCAGCCCGTGGGTATAAAAATCAGCAAGGATGGCAAGCTGGCATTTGTCGCCCTGGGACCGGCCGCAAGGGTGGCTGTGATCGATACCTCCTCTTTCGAGGTGGAAAAGTATCTTCTGGTTGGGCAGCGGGTTTGGAACCTCGATTTCTCGCCGGATGAAAAGCGCATCTTTACCACCAACGGGGTGAGTAACGATATCTCGGTCATAGATGTCGACCGGTTGAAGGTGAGAAAGTCGATCAGGGTGGGGCGTCTACCCTGGGGGGTTGTGGTTCGTCCATGAGTGCGGCCGCTCTCGCATTGAAAGGTGTCAGCTTTTCCTACACCAAGCGCCAGGTGTTGGATGGTGTCAGCTTTACACTGAAACCCGGCGAGTTCTGTGTTCTGCTGGGGATCAACGGTGCCGGCAAGACAACCCTCTTTTCCCTTATCACCAGGCTGTTTGTCAGTCGCGGCGGCGCGATCGACATCTACGGTTACGACCTTCATAGCCAGACCCGCAAGGCGTTGGCGCAATTGGGGGTGGTTTTTCAGCAACCGACATTGGATCTGGATCTGTCATTGATGCAGAACCTTCGCTATCACTGTGCCCTACAGGGATTGGATATTGATGAATTAAAAACAGGCATGCAGACAGTATTGGATGAAATCGAGTTGGGAGACCGTGCCGATGATAAGGTGAGGGCGCTGAGCGGCGGTCAGCGTCGCCGTGTCGAGCTGGTCAGGGCGCTTCTGCATCAGCCCCGTCTCCTACTGGCCGATGAACCAACCGTAGGGCTCGATATCCACAGCCGCCAGGCGATCCTGCAGCAGGTGCGTAAACGTTGTCGTGAGGACGGTATCGGTGTGCTGTGGGCCACGCATCTGGTGGATGAAGTCGATACTGAAGATCGCCTGGTAGTACTGCACGACGGCAAGGTGCTCGCCCATGGCAGCGCCCGCCAGATCATGCAGGAGACCGGAACGGATAGCGTAAAACAGGCATTCAACAGCCTGACACGAAGTGACGCATCATGACCTTTACGCAGTATCTTCGTTGTCTGTTGGGCATCACGCTACGCGAATCGCTGCGATTTCTTCACCAGCGCGAGCGTTTCTTCGGCGCCCTGGTTCGTCCCCTGGTATGGCTGTTCATCTTCGCCGCCGGCTTCCGTTCCGTATTGGGTGTCTCCATCATTCCACCCTATGAAACCTATATCCTCTATGAGGAGTACATAGTCCCCGGATTGGCGGCGATGATCCTGCTTTTCAGCGGTATGCAGAGTTCACTCTCCATGGTGTACGACCGGGAGATGGGCAGTATGCGGATGTTGATGGTCAGTCCCTTTCCTCGCTGGTATCTATTGCTTTGCAAGCTGATCGCCGGCACCCTGGTCGCAATCGCCCAGGTCTACCTCTTTCTCGCTATTGCCTGGTTTTGGGATGTACAGCCACCGTTGACGGGTTACCTTCTGGCGTTTCCGGCCCTGTTGCTGTCAGGACTGATGCTCGGTGCATTGGGCCTGCTGCTTTCTTCGGCAATCAAGCAGTTGGAGAATTTCGCCGGGGTCATGAATTTTGTCATATTCCCCATGTTTTTTGCATCGTCAGCGCTCTATCCCTTATGGCGGATTAAGGATTCCAGCGTTTTCCTTTATGAAATCTGCCGATTTAACCCCTTTACCCATGCGGTGGAGTTGACCAGGTTTGCGCTTTACGGGCAGATCAGCTGGATTGCCTTTTTTGCAGTTGTCGGTTCTCTGCTGCTGTTCCTTGCCGGGGCGCTCTACGGATACGATCCTGCACGCGGTCTGATGACACGTAAACAGGGTGGAGGTTAGGGCCTGTTAACACTGATCCAACCGGCCATAAGAGGAGTTTTCAAAGATGAAGAAGATTGGATACTGTCTGTGGCTCTCTGTTTCCACACTGACACTGCCCTTGGGTGCGGAAGAGATACCGCCCGACTGGCCTTGTGAGCAGGCGTTAGTACGCGAGATACCCGCGGCCGTAGTGTGGGCCGGGCCATCGATAGTGGGACTGGAGCATGCTTGGGAACAGGACCAAGAGGTATCAAGACTGGTACAGCGGTTCGTTGTGTCGGACTATGATCTGGATGCGGCCGATGCGGAAATTGCCGAATTTTCCGCTGAACAGGATTCTTCAGAAAAGGATTCCAGACTTGCTTTACTGTTTGCCGGCGTTATTCAGACACTGAATGAGGATCGCAAGAAAAAACTCGATGGCATTATCCGCTATGCCCGTGGTCAAGCGGCACGCGCCAACAGCTTGAGTCATGAGCTCGATGAGATGGTCCAGTTGCAGGAGGATCCTTCACAAGCCGCACAGGAGCGCCTGGCGCTGATGCAGAAGGAGATGGAGATCAAGCAGCGTATGTTCGATGAACGCGAAGACTTCATTCAACATCTCTGTACCCGCCCGAGGGTGGTTGAAGAGAGACTGGGCTCACTGGCCCGCAGCATTGCATACTATCTTGACTAATAACTCACTGCATCGGTATCGCTTCGCTTTTCTCAAGCGGCAGATCGGCCGCTTCCCATCCGGTAGTCCCGTCCGGGTACCAGTAGATGTTGGTGTAGCCGTACTCTGTTGCCGCCCGCTTTGCCGCATTCCAAGACATCCAGCAATCGGCAAGACAATAGAGCACTATCCGGGAGCTTTTGTCGCCATTGGAAAACCGCTTCAGATGTTTTTTGAAATAGCTATCCAACTCATCGGAGAGGGCTCCATACCCTACATTGGGCAGCCAGTGAGACTCTGGAATGTTCTGCCTTGCAGGTGGCAGCCATAACAGGTTGTCAGGCCGGTCCTTGGGTTTGACCGGTGTCGGCATTACATCGATCAGCACCACATTCTGCTGTTTGATCAGAGTATGCAGCTGCTCCGTTGTGATGGTGGCTCCAGCTGGGACTGAGTCCGGTACGGGGGCGCGAAATTCGGCTATGCGATAGCCGTCGGCGGAGAAGTGTTCGGGGTTCTCCTGTAGGGCTCCGGAAGCGTAAGCTGTCATTGTTGTGACGAGCAGCAGCAGAACGGACACTACACCATGAAGTGGCTTTACAAGCGCTCTTTGTGTGACTTCCGATTTCAATGTTGTATCAGTCTGTCATCTCTATCCAGCAGAGGTATGTTGTATTCAAGCAATATCTTCTCAATATTCGGAGAGAGTTTTTCCAATTCAAGATTAAGCTGGTGTTTCCAATTCGATTCGCGACGGCGGATGCCCATGGAGACATTGAAAGCCAATGGAACAGAGTCCACTTTTGCCGGCAGGGGAATCACCGAGAGTGGCGTCTCCTGCCTGGAAGCCGCATAGCCGGCTATAGGACCCCAGATCACTGCGATATCGATATCTCCATCTGCCACGTCTTCCACTGCCCGGGTGGCAGGTGAGTAAAGACGTGTGTCCACAGTACGCTTATAGGGACGGACCTGATCCAGCAAGCCGTATTTGCTCAACAGGGTAGCCGGGGGCGTACCTGCGACGATACCTATTTTGAGATCATTGAGCTTTGCGGCATCGAGGGTGCGGAGAGCCAGTCCTGAGTCCTTTCGATATACCAGGGTATAGACCGATCGATAATAGGGATTGGTATTCTGTAACAGTTCGTTGACCGAAGTGACACCCATTACCAGATCGCAAAGACGAATACGAAGTGTGTTGCGCACAAAGCCTATGGTCTGCGGCCACCAGTGATAACGCAGTGTTCGGTTCAGGTCATCGGCGATGAGCTTGGCGATCCTGTTTTCGAATCCCTCCAGCTTTTTATTGGAGAAGGGCATGTGGTTGGGATCGCCACAGACTGTCAGATACTCCTTGTTCCTGGCTTCATAGGTGGTTTTGGACCAGGCGGACAGTGGAGCCAGCAGCAGAATGAGCGGCAAGAGGTAGAAAGTCAGGCTCAACGCTTTGCTGCAAAACGATGAACCTGTTGTTGGCATGATGCTAGTCCTCGATCACTCATATGATATGACAGATAGATAGTTAGATAGTAGGACATCGGTCCCACCTCTGCTGTTCCCAGGATTTGATGCTTGTCCCTGCAGTGATGGAATATAATCGGACCTCTGTCTATTTGTCCGCGATCAGTTTTTTGACTTTTGGAAACTTCGCGGGTCTGTTCATCCCGATGACACCGTCTGAGCGAGCCTTTAGATAGGCATAGATATCGGCAATGTATTTGATGACATCTATGTTCTTTGCGAAAGAGGGCATCACGCTATTGTTCACTCCTTCCCTTCCCGTGACGACTGCATTGACGAATTCGCCATACGACATCACTTTCAGTGATTCGAGCAATGCCGGCGCGTAGGAACTTCCCATGCCGGCCGGTCCGTGACAGACATGACAGTCGGCATGGTAACGACGAAAACCGTTATAGGTGCCGAAGTCGACCTTGCCGTCTTCGAAGTAGTAGGGTTGCTCGGGTGAAGGTACAAAATTCTTGTAATCGGCCTTGGATGCAGCTGAGTAGCCCGAGTAGGAGTAGGTGAGGGCGATGGTCGCCACTATTAGGGATTTACTGAACTTGTTACGCCGCATGTTTAGCCTCATGGAAACCAGTTAGGTGTTGAATCTATGTTGGGATTTGACCGCCACCCACCGCATAAGGGGTGGGTGGCGGCTCCAGCTATGGGATATCAATCCCTCAGTTCGGCAGCTCAAATACAGTCAGCGTGCCGCCCAGCTGGGTATAGTCGCTGAGCGATGCATAGGCACCCACAGCACCCAGACCGGCTGTCGGGTCGGTCAAACCTGCAGCCATTCCGATACCGGCCCAGCCACCGAGTCCGGAGAGGACCGCGACATACTGCTTGCCGTTGTGCATGTAGGTATTGACATTGCCGATGATGCCGGAGGGGGTCTTGAACTTGTACAGCTCTTTACCCGTCTTGGCATCGACCGCTTTCAGATAGCCCTCCAGAGTGCCGTAAAAGACTACATCACCAGCCGTGGAGAGTGCACCGCTCCATACGGAGAAGGGCTCGGGGTTGGACCATACGATCTTGCCCTTGTCGGCATCCCAGGCGATGAAGTTACCTAGATTGGTGCCGCCTGGCGCCGGGTACATGGAGAGGGTTGCACCCACATAGGGTTGACCCGCGGTATACGAAACCTGGAACGGCTCGTAGTCCATGCAGACATGGTTGGTCGGTACATAGAAGAGTCCTGTACGCGGGGAGTAGCTCGCGGGCTGCTGATCCTTCGTTCCCAGAGCCGCCGGGCAGATGCCGGTGGAGTTGACGTCTTCACCGTTCTGATGGGTGGAGTACTTGGCTACGACCTGGGGACGACCAGTCTCCATGTCGACATGGGTCGCCCAGTTGACGGCAGGATCGAATTTCTCGGCAACCAGCAGTTCGCCGGTAGCACGATCCATGGTATAGCCGAAACCGTTACGATCAAAGTGGACCAGGGCCTTGCGCATCTTGCCCTTGATCTTTTGGTCGACCAGGATCATTTCATTGATGCCATCATAGTCCCACTCGTCATGCGGTGTCATCTGGTAGACCCACTTGGCAATGCCGGTATCCACGTCACGCGCGAAGACGGTCATCGACCAACGATTATCACCGGGACGCTGAACCGGATTCCAGGTGCTGGGGTTGCCGGAACCGTAGTACATCAGGTTCAGGTCCGGATCATAGGAATACCAGCCCCAGGTGGCGCCGCCACCGATCTTCCACTGGTCACCCTTCCAGGTATTGATGCCGGAGTCTTTTCCTACCGGCTTACCGAGATGGGTAGTCTTCTGAGGATCAAGAAGGGTATCGCTGTCCGGTCCCATGGAGTAGGCGCGCCATGCCAGTTTGCCATCTTTGAGATTGTAGGCGGTCATGGAGCCACGCACACCGAACTCACCACCGGAGATACCGATAAAGACCTTGTCTTTTACCACCATGGGAGCCGCAGTGGAGGTCTCGCCCTTGGACGGGTCGCCATTTTTCACGGACCAGACTTTCTTGCCGGTCTTTGCATCCAGGGCCACCAGTGTGGTGTCAGCTTGTGAAAGAATGATCTTCCCGTCGCCATAGGCCAGGCCGCGGTTGACAGTGTCGCAACACATTACAGGAATAACGCTGGTGTCCTGCCTCGGCTCATACTTCCAGAGGATTCTGCCGTTTTCATTCAGGTCAAGGGCGAACACCTTGTTGGGAAACGGGCTGTGGACATACATAACATCCCCGAGTACCAGGGGGCCGCCTTCATGACCACGGAGAACGCCGGTGGAGAAGGTCCAGGCAACCCTCAGGTCCTTAACGTTACTCGTGTTGATTTGGTCCAGTTTGCTGTAGCGGGTACCTGCATAATCGCCGTTAGGCATTACCCAGTCGTTTGGGTTGTTTTGCATTTTCAGCAGTTCTGAATTTGCTGTCACTCCACCTGCAGCGCTGAGCATTGCAGAGGCAGTGAAGCATATCGCCAGAACTTTGCGTTTTGCTTTTACCATAGTATCTATCCTCGGGTTTTATTTGTGGGACTGCCTCTACAAGGTAAAATTAATCGATTTAGAGACCGGATAGTGACCGGATAAAATCGAAATTTGTCGGTTCAGCTTCTCCCTCGCTATCAATTGACTCCTCACATTTGGTACATATAAAACGATCTTGTCGCACGATTACAGGCAGTCTTTCAGAGCGACACACACAAAAAGAGCAACTTGTGTGCCAAACGAAATATATCGAGTTGCAACTGCTGCTCTGATGCCTGAAATATGGTCGCGGACAGAAACAACCCGCAGCTGCCCCTGTGGTGAACAGCTAATCAGGCACTTGCGCAGTTAGATCGCTCCCCGGCGCGGGAATTCAACAATCCGTAGGACAATCTTGTTTTTACTGGTGTTAGCCAGTAAATATCTGAATATTTCTCTAAAGTCTGGATAACCTTTTGTTTTTATTATATTAGAATCTTGATAGGGTTAGTCTGAAGCCATCAGTGTCAGAGCTGCGGAATCTGCAATCATCTCTGGGTTCATCATGTCTATCGCTAATATCTTCAATGAGTTAGCTAGAGCTTTAGCTACTCAGCCAAAAGTATGCAAGGGTTGTAAAGTGCGATTCGGATCATAATGGGCGAAACAGTTGTTTACGTTCCGATCAAATTGAGTTGCCCGTTTCCCGGCAAGGGATAAAGATGTGATTCATTTTTTTTAGTGTGGAAGTATGTTGTGTGTCACTGCTGTGACACTTTTCCGGAGGCCTTAAGATTCAATGTAGAATCGATTAATGGATCAATCTCCATTCAAATTTAATCAGCCGGGTAATCAAATACGTCATGATCAGGGCTTGTATCATATCTTTGGTCACTCCAAATGAACGACGAGCAACGCCGATTGGCGCTTTTTCAGGCCCAACCCGAAGGGCTGGGGCTGTTTTCGTTCCCAGCGGCGTTATCATTCGCTCATGTAGAATAACTACACCACGCTCATTCTGCCTTGCTGGGCACAAAAAACAGCCCCAGCAGAGCACATCCGATTAGTGTTAACAGGCCCTATGCAGGTGACTGATGAGATCACTTTATCCTCCCAGCGAACCCAATGCCGTATATAAAATATGCGCCGATCAGCTTCACGAGCTCTATGTGGAGGAGTGCGGCAATTCAGAGGGGGTTCCAGTGGTGTTTCTCCATGGCGGTCCGGGTTCGGGCTGTTCAGAGCACCACCGCCGCTTTTTCGATCCCGATTTCTACAGAATCATTCTCTTCGATCAGCGTGGCTCAGGAAAATCCCTGCCCTTGGGAGAGACAAAGCAAAACCGTACCTTGCAACTTGTGTCGGATATGGAAACGATCCGCCGCCACCTGGAAATCGAGCGATGGATGCTGTTTGGCGGCTCATGGGGTGCAACCTTATCGCTTATCTATGCACTTTCCCATCCCGACAGGGTGCGCGGAATGATCTTAAGAGGGACGTTTCTCGCACGTGAATCTGATCTGGATTGGTTTTTCATAGGTCTCAAGCGCCTCTTCCCACGGGCCTGGGACAGGCTGTCGCTCGGGCTACCGGATAACACGGAACTGGAAAATCTAATCAGTTGGTATCACACCGCAGTTCATGGCAGAGATAGAATCCTCGCGCTACAGGCTGCATATAGATGGTCAGAGTGGGGCAGTCGCATAGTCAACTGGCATAAGCCACAAAGTGCGGCATACGCTGACAAAGAGCCGGAACCGGAAGTGCAGCAAGAGCGATTGCTGGCAAAGGTCAAAATCGAGACACACTATGCCCGTCACCGCTATTTCATTGAGAATAACGAGATACTCAACCGCATCGGATCACTTTCCGTTGTGCCTGTCTCAGTCGTGCATGGTCGTTTTGATCTCATCTGCACCATGGAATCGGCCTGGCTGCTGCATCGGGCCATTCCCGGTTCACGATTCATACAAGTACCTGATGCAGGCCATATCATAGACGAGCCCTCAATGGCGGCAGCACTGGTGGAAGAAACCGATCAAATGCGTGAGCTGTTATAGATTCAGATAAATGCAAGCCGCGAATGGACGCGAATCACCGCAAATTTATTTACGAATGATAAAAAAAGTCCGCAAATGAACGCTAATAAACGCTAATGATATTTTATTTGTCCTTCCTATAGAACGCGGACGTATGGTTCATAAGGGAGGTTGGCGGTCTTGTGGCTACAAGCTACTGCGGCTTGTTTATAAGATACCGCTTCAAACTTAATCTTTGACATGGCTTATTACAACTTAACAATTTGCAATGAATTCATTTGCGTTTATTAGCGTTCATTTGCGGACTAATACATTTTGCGAAAATTTGCGGTGATTCGCGTCCAATCGCGGTTTTATTCTTTCTGTTACTGTCCGCTCACCTTGGGCCATTTGGCGGCTGTGAGTTTTTTCGAGTTGCGCATGTTGCGGAACACCAGGGGTGCGGCGTCAGGCTCGTGTGAGATGTTTGTTTCATTTACCATTTGGACTATTTGTTCATGGTGGGGCGATTTGCTGCAGACCGGATCGGCATTGGCGGCATCACCGGTCAGCAGGTAGGCCTGGCAGCGGCAGCCGCCGAAGTCTTTCTCCTTCTCGTCACAATTGCGGCAGGGTTCTCTCATCCAGCCGTAACCGCGGAACCTGTTGAAATCGGAGGAGTCGTTCCAGATCCACTCGATGCTGTGGTCACGTACATTGGGAAAGGTGAGCCCAGGCAGTTCGCGGGCGGCATGACAGGGAAGGGCAGTGCCGTCCGGGGCCACGGTGAGGAAGACGGCTCCCCAACCGTTCATACAGGCCTTGGGACGTTCTTCATGGTAATCAGGCACCACATAGAAAATCCGCATCTTGCCCTTGAACTTCTCCTGGTAGCGGTGAGCAACTGCCTCCGCCGCTTCAACCTGGTCGCGCGAAGGCAGTAACTGTTCACGATTATGCAGGGCCCAGCCGTAGTACTGGGTGGTGGCCAGTTCCACGTAGTCGGCCTCAAGGGCGTGAGACATCTCAAGGATCTGTTCCACCTGGTCTTCATTGTGCCGGTGGAGGACGAAACAGAGCACCATCGGGTAGTCGTACTTCTTCACCAGCCGTGCCATCTCGAGCTTGTGCTGGAAGGAGTTGTTACCGGCGATGTAGTTGTTGAGCTCTTCACTGCTGGCTTGAAAGCTGACCTGGATATGATCCAACCCGGCCTCCTTGAAGGCCTTTATGCGGGTCTCGTCCATGCCGACGCCGGAGGTGAGCAGGTTGGTGTAGTATCCAAGTTTGTGCGCTTCCGCGATGAGTACATCCAGATCCTTGCGCACCAGCGCTTCACCGCCGGAGAAACCGAGCTGCACCGCCCCCAGGGCGCGCGCCTCCCGAAACACCCGAATCCACTCCCCGGTGGAGAGTTCGTCCTTATAACGGGCGATGTCGAGGGGATTGGAGCAGTAGGGACACTGCAACGGACATTTGTAGGTCAACTCCGCCAGCAGCCAGAGTGGCTTAGGCGGGCTTGTGTCGGATCCATTGGTTGTCATAAGCGGTATCCAGAAATTGATAGACGTCGGCTTCAAGCTCTGTTTCAGGAAAGGCCGACTTCAGGTCGTCAACGATAGCGGCGACACTCGCTTCGCCGTCACATCGCTTTAGGATCTCCCCGGCGGCATGATTGAGTTTGACCATACCCTCGGGATAGAGAATTACATGACAGTCCTGGGCCTCTTCCCATTGAAAACGGAAGGTGGGCGCCATCTGCGGGATGTCTTCGGCATTGAAATGGTTGTTCATAGCTCAGGCCGTGATGTTGTGATAGGGCGGTTTGTTTTCCACATAGGCCATCCACATGCAATCGAGCATGGTCCACAGGATATCCAGCTTGAACTGCAGCACCTCCAGCATCTTCTCCTGTTGCGCACGGGTCTTGTAGTAGTTCAGGGTGATATCCAATCCATGTATTACGTCTCGGCGGGCCTCGGTCAATCGCTTGCGGAAGTAATGGTAACCGCGCTCGTCGATCCAGGGATAGTATTGCGGCCAATTGTCGAGCCGTTTTTGATGAATCGTCGGGGCGAAGAGTTCCGTAAGCGAGGAACTGGCCGCAACCTCCCAGGGCTGCTGGCGGGCAAAATTGACATAGGCGTCGATGGCGAATTTGACGCCCGGCAGCAGGTGCTTATGGGACAGCAGATCCTCTCGTGACAGGCCCACCGCCTCACCCAACAGCAGCCAGGCCTCTATACCCCCCTCATCGCCCTGGGTGCCGTCGTGGTCGATGATCCGCTGTATCCAGTGACGGCGCACGTCACGGTCGGGACAGTTGGCCATTATGGCGGCGTCCTTTACCGGGATTATGACCTGATAATAAAAGCGGTTGGCGACCCAACCCTGTATGGCCGGTTTATCCAGCTTGCCGCTGTTCATTAAAATATGGAACTCATGATGAATGTGGTAGTACTTCTCCTTTTCCCTGAGCTTCTGCTCGAACTCCTCTTTCGACCACGGATTGGTTGGATAGGTAGACATGATTGTTCCCGTTTATAGTTCGATCTGCATGCCGTCGTGAGATACCTCGATGCCGGCCTCGTTCAATGCTTGCCGCTCGGGTGAATCATCCACGAGGATGGGATTGGTGTTGTTGATATGAATAAGTATTTTTCGCGGCTTGCCGAGGCCGCTCATAATATCGATGATGCCGCCTTCGCCCGATTGGTCGAGATGCCCCATTTCGCTACCGAGCTTGTCGCTGATGCCCGCCTGGATCATTTCATTGTTCCGCCATAACGTGCCGTCCACCAGTAAGCAGTCGGCTTCTTGCATATAGGGCAGGATGCGAGGCTCCATGGAACCCAGCCCGGGTGCGTAAAACAGGTTTTTTCCGTTTGCAGTGTTTTCGACCCGTACGCCGATGTTGTCTCCCGGAACCGTGTTGTGGCGGTGAGGCGAGTAGGGGGGCGCCTCACTCTTAAGCGGCACCGCGGTGAACGTCAATCCTTCGATACCCGGAATGAAAAAGCTCGACTCGTCGGTCAGAACCTCGTGCCAGTTGACCCCTCTGAAGTGGCCGAGAATGTTGAAAATCGGGTAGCCACTGGTCAAATCGTCATGTACGGCCCGGGTGCAATAGACATCCCAGGGTGCCGTGTGCTCACGTAGCAGCAACAGCCCAGTGGTATGATCGATCTGCGCATCCACCAACAGAATGGCTCGAATTGCCGTATCGCGTATGGCCCTGCCCGGCTGTAAGGCCGGAAAGGACTGCAGCTGGGCCCGGATATCCGGCGATGCATTGAAGAGTACCCAATCCTCACCGTTAGCGCTTATTGCAATGGAGGACTGTGTGCGGGCTGTCGCTTTGATGGTTCCGGTTCGCACTCCCCGGCAGTTTTGGCAATTACAGTTCCATTGTGGAAATCCGCCGCCCGCACCGGAACCCAATATATGTATCAGCATGAATTATGTGTGTTTGTATCCGGAACCACCGGTATGGCAGGTGGTTCCGGCGATTACAGCTTATCGATTGTTGATGTAAAGATTGATCTCAAAACCGAAACGTAGATCTTGATAGGAAGGTGTAGACCAATTCATGAAGTATCGCTCCTGTTAATTATTGCTAGTCTCAGAAGATGTTTGAGCTTTGTCAGCTGCATCTGGATGCTGCAAAGCAGTGCTACTGTAAACATCATGCATACGTTCAAATGCAAGTAGCCTCTATCTTTGGATTTCACCACGCAGAGGGACTCGCATAGCAATAATGGCAAAAAAACATTGGGAATTTTTCCCGACACGGCTCGGGATAGGACAATATGTTGCATCCGACATGTACCGGATCGGTGACACTGGATGATTGTCGTCAAGAAAGTGAGACATCTTTTCTATATAAATTATTGAACAGCTTAATAAATAAAGATTCAGTAGAACATCAGATGATCGGATTGGCGAAGCCTGGTGACTTGGTGCTGCTAGCGAAGGGCCATGTATTGTCATCCGTTGGATCAGATTGTCGAGCAATGAAAATATAATCTTAGGCTAGATTGCGGAATTCTAGGGGATTTTATATGCAGGGCCGCACCATGGCGACCACTCGGTTGATACCTGGCAGCTGTTGAAGTTGTCAGGCTCAAATTATGAGTTGGCTATATCTTGCTCTCCAATAGAGTAATTCATCGCCCTGAACATGTGCATACAACTGTCCACCACATCAGGATCATATTGCTTGCCGCGTCCCCTGGTTATCTCTTCAAGTGCGGCATTGATTCCCCGTGCTGAGCGATAGGGACGGTGTGATGCCATGGCCTCCACCACATCAGCGACCGCCAGAATCCGGGCCTCAATAATAATCTGATCACCCCTCAGTCCCGATGGATAGCCGCTGCCGTCAAGGCGTTCGTGATGTTGATGGATGATTTTAGCCACTGGCCATGGGAATTTCACATCCTTAATGATTTGGAGACCCACGTCTGGGTGTGTCTTGATAATAGAATACTCCTGCTCGGTCAGTTTGCCGGGACGGTTAAGGATCTCGGTGGGTATGTAGATTTTACCGATATCATGGATTATTCCCCCCATGCGGACGCCCTCAACAGTATCTGTATCCAGTCCCATTTCCTGCGCTATATCGCAGGCTAAATCAGCCACTCGGCGCTGATGGCCAGCGATGTATGGATCACGTTGCTCCACAGTGGCTGCTATGGCCTGGATAGTTTGAACCAGCGATGTATGAAGCTCCTCGTCCTTTCTTCGTGCAACAATGATTGACCACAAACTGCTGCCGAACAAGCTCAGTTGGCGGGAGTCGTCGTCGTTATAGGAATGTGGTTTGTTGCCAACACCAATGATGGCGACAATCTTCCCTTTTTCCATGATGGGTATGCTCATGTGGCGCTGGACAGGAAAGTGTCCTTCGGGGAGTCCATGTTTATTATCCTGGCTGGGATAATCGTTATGAATGACAGGTCTTTTGAGACGGACGCAGTCGGCCCAGATGCCGGCCTCGCTCAGGGGGTAGTGCATGTTGGTCTCGGTGGTACACTGCTTCAAGGTTTCACGAGACCATTGGTAGAGGTTTATATGCTCCTGATCTTCGTTCACAAAGTGCAGATATCCCACCTTGCTACCGGTTATAGTTATTGCCGTCTCCAGTGCGAAAGAGGTAAGTTGATCTTCCGGACTATCACGCATCTGCGACAATTCGTACAAAGCTGAAAACCGCTGTTCATCAAGCTGTAGTTGATAGGTTTTCTCATCGATTATGTCGGAGAGATGTTGTTGCATCATGTAAAGCTTGAGATGCGTGCTGACCCGGGCCAGCACCTCATCCCGCTGGACAGGCTTGGTGATGTAGTCTACGCCGCCAACTTCAAAGCCATGCACCCGGTCATGCATTTCCTGAAGACCACTGACGAAAATGATCGGTATCTTGGCGGTTCTTTCATCCTGTTTGAGCTGCTCGCATACCTCAAAGCCGTCCATGCCCGGCATTTTCACGTCGAGCAGGATCAGGTCGGGTGAGTTGTCAAGCGCCGATTCCAGCGCCAATGTCGGTGAATTGGTTGGGCGTACACGATAGCCCTCATCTAGCAATAGATCGGCCAGCAGTTTTAGGCTTTCAGGTGTGTCGTCGACTACCATGATCTGGCAGTTGGAGAGCACTATTTCCAACCCTTTTTTCGTGGGGTATTTACTATTGTTCATTGGCGTCCTTTAGTAACTTCAGGATCAGATCGAACTGGTAAACGTCGATTAATGCCTGTAAACCATCTGCAATTTCTGCATCGTACGCACGTATCTCTTTAATTACCTCGGTCGCCGCCGGAATGTCAAGATCGTGTGATGCCTTATTCAATTTATCCAGCAGCTTATTTGATAGCCTCCTCAGTATGTCACCCGTGAGGGTTACAGATGGATCTGTCGATTTATCCTCTGACACCTCTTCATACCGATAACGGATTCCAAGTTGGTCCGCCATGGCATCGAAGATCTCGTGGGTATGGTAAGGCTTTCTCACTACATCGTCACAACCCGCGTCAAGGATCTTTGAGCGCTGCTCCTTGAAGGCGCTGGCCGTCAATGCCACGATCTTTATTTCATCGCCACCGGGCAGGTCGCGGATCCTCGACGTGGCCTCGTAGCCATTCATCACTGGCATGCGCATATCCATCCAGATGAAATGGGGACGCCATTGCTGAAATAGGCTGACACCCTCTTCTCCGTTCTCAGCTTCCCGTACTTCGAAACCGGCCTGTGCCAGCAGATTAACCAACAGCAAGCGGTTTTCCGGATTGTCCTCCACCACAAGGATACGCCTCTCGGACTGATTGGATTCCAGCTTCACTACCGTGGGCCTCGCTACTTGAGTGCCGGAGGTTTCTGCTGTTTCTGCCAAGTCAACCGGCAGTGTAATGCAAAAAAGCGAGCCCTTTCCAACTTGACTCTTGACGTTGATTTCACCGCCTAGCAGCTCAACGAAGGATTTTGTGATAGCCAATCCCAGGCCGCTGCCTTTGGGCCTGTTTGAGGGACGACCGGTCTGTACGAAAGGTTCGAAGATGGTTTGCTGCTGCTCTGCGGCAATGCCGCTGCCGCTATCCTCCACCTCCAGCTGCAGGGTAATCGCGGTGGGGCTCCCGGTTGTGGACATGGTGCGGGCGCGCAGGGAAAGGCCACCATCCTTGGTAAACTTTATCGCGTTGCCAAGCAGATTGATGAGAATCTGACGAAGCTTGCCGGCATCGGCCTTGATGAATTTGGTCAACTCCGGACTAATCTCCAGATCAAAGCGTAAATCTGCATTTTTGGCGCGCATCTCAAACATACGCCCGATATCCTGCAGCATCAGTGGAAGGTTGAAGTTCTCGGGTTCCAGCTCAACACGGCCTGCTTCGATCTTGGAAAGGTCCAGCACGTCATTGATCATGGCCAGCAGGTGCTCGCCGCTACGGTTAATAATGGCAACCTTCTCCCGTATCGAATCCGGGGTGTCATGATCACGCTCTATCATTTCGGAGAAACCGAGAATGGCATTGAGCGGGGTGCGCAGCTCATGGCTCATATGCGCAAGAAAAACGCTCTTTGCCTGATTTGCGATCTCTGCCGATTCTTTTGCTTTTTTGAGGGCCTCTTCATTCTGCTTGCTCTCGGTTATATCATGTATGGAAACGACAGCTCCAAGTTTGTTGCCTTTTAGGTCGAACATGGCTTGACCGCTCGCAAGGCAATAGCGTTTATTTCTATCTTTTGGCGCAATAACCATTTCAACGTTCTTAAGCCTTTCTCCGGTAAACGCCCTGGACAACGGAGTGTCTGAAGGTTGCATTGGCGTCTGCGCGTCTCCTTTGTACAGGGCATAGTGGTCACTCCACTCTTCCGGGGGCAGGTCTTTCCTGTCAACGCCGTAGAATACTTTAGTTGCCTGATTGTAGAGAGATATGTTTCCCTGACTGCCGCACGCTACGATGCCATCTTCAATGTTGTTAAGAATCGCTTCCAGAAACAACTGTTGGCGGGTAAGTTCCTCCAGGGTGTTGTTGAGCTCGCTGGTTCTGATTCGTATGGTTTTTTCCTGATTGCGGATCAGAATAGAGTTTTCCAGGATTAGCGCTACCGTGCCGAGGAGAATATCCAGTATCTGGTGGATCTGACGCTGTCTTATCATTCTTGTATCAAACATGCCGAAACCGAGCAGAATCCCCACTTTCCGGTCACCCACAACCAATGGGCAAACAAGATTTACCCCAAAGCCGTTCTCATTGAGAAAATCATGTATGGCGCCTTCAGTCTCTGTTTTGTTGATAAGAGTGATTTTGTTGTCCAAAGCAAACCAGGACTCGATCAGCATGCCCAACAGGGTGGTGCTGAACTGTTGTTTAAGCCGTTCCGGATTAACGTAATTGAGGTGAAACTGGTTTTTTCCGCCTAGAAATTCGATTAGAATAACGGCTTTGGATCCCGTTATTTCACGTATATAACCGGTGATCTTCTTTTCCAGCGCCGGGCTGTCCTTCGAGACCAGCAGTATCTCCCGGACTATGTCATGGACCATGAAAAGAAGAGCCGGGTCTCTTTTCGACATCAATCGGTCTCCTGTGCCTCTATAGTCTCCTTCAACGCGGTTAAAAAGTTCCCCTTGATATCGGTTTTCTCGATTTTCCATGGGAGCTCAAAGTAGTCGGATATTTCATCCAGTTTCTCCCTCGGAACAGGCACTACTCCGGTGTCCAGGTAGAGAAAATAGCGATGTAGATGTTGCATCATATCTACGGCAACATCCTTCTCAAGATTCATGAATTTAACGAATATGCCGCGCCACTTTCTCACCCATTCCGGCATAAGAAAAAAGGCCCCGTCCTTTAAATGGCGCAAGTATCTTTCATTTCCAAGTAGTAACTCACAGCAATTATGCACCGGAGTAAGTTCGACGTTATCTCGATGTGAGAGTCCCAGTATGGTGGGGCTGCAGTCTCCGTAGGCCAGTGTGACGTTTTCGTTCTTATGCCTGACGAGTTCTTTGTGAAGCACCAGGTCCAGTTTGGCCGGGTTGAGGTGAAGCATGGAGGTGATGTATTTCACCTCATAGTCTAACAGCCCATCCTTTTTGAGCGCCTCTATCTCATCCTTGAAAATGGAGCAGGCTATGATGGTTGTCATGGGATGCTGCCATCGAATTCTCTGATCGCATCGGATACTGCGGTGAGATTTTCCAGCGGTGTATTGAATGGAATGTCTGGACCTGTGAGAGTAAAGACAAAGTGAGGGTCTTCGATTCTATCATGAAGAATGGCTTTTACCCTGTCGTATACCTCTTCAGGCGTGTAGCGATCCATGTTTACCCCGTTTAGTCCGCTCAAAAGTACTTTTGTAGGTCCTATCTTCGCTCTAGATTCCCGAAGGTCATCACGTTCATCAGTGATGAAGCCGTCGACATTAGGTAGATCCGCCAGGAGATCAAGAAACTCATTGTATGCCGCGCCCGCGTGGTGAAGGTAGATTGGTCTCTTGATTTCAGGGAATACCTCTTTGAGGATAGGAACGGTATGGTTTTCGACCAGATGACGAGTCATGATTTTTGGTGTCGTAAAGGCCGCTGGCAGGCATATGAAATCAGCCCCTTCTGCTATGAGGCTGTTTGCATATTCAATGAATAACGGCACTGTTATGTCATACATTTGTCTGATGTGGCTGCTATGGTCGATAATGGCAGAGAGCCAGTTGTTCAATCCGACAATCATGATCGGAATCTCTGTGGGACCAATAAGAACGCCGCCGATAATCTTTTCTTTCCCATACCGTTGCTTCATTCCACGCACGACTTCCCGTATGTATACGAGTCTGGGAGAGGAGTATATATCCGGTATTTTCAGTAGAGACAGGTCAGCCAGATCACTGATGGCGGGTTCGGTGAGGTTCGGTGCTTGATTCTTGAAATATTTTATTTTTCCACCGAAGGCCTCCGCCATTTCTGTCATGAACAAAGGAGTCAGGATGACGTCCGTCGCGATATTTTCCACCACAGCGGACACCCCATCTAAATATAGGCTGGGATCGTTATAGTATCTCTCAAGAGGACAGTCTGTGAGTTTGGCGCCGTAGAGTGAAAAGGCTCCG
Source organism: Candidatus Thiodiazotropha sp. (assembly GCA_040506195.1). Taxonomy (GTDB): domain Bacteria; phylum Pseudomonadota; class Gammaproteobacteria; order Chromatiales; family Chromatiaceae; genus Thiodiazotropha. Next base: position 171,354 of record JBEVXH010000007.1, read on the forward strand.
GTGAAAGCGCGCCGGTCGGCTTTTGCGCCTGTCACTGCCGCCTCAAAACGTTTTCTACTGTTCATTTTCGGAATTCGCTGCCTCCGCTTTTGCCCACAACGATTTAAAAAGCTCATGGGCTCCCAGGGCTGTTTTGCAGGTGCCATCACCACCCACTTCATCAATTAGCGTCTCCCTAAGCGTGAAAATAGCGCCGCCCACTGCCAGTTTGATGTGTTTGTTGAGTCCCCGCCGGTTGATCTCCTCTCTTACTTTCTTGATGTTGAGCGCCGTGGTCAACATCATCGCAGATACGCCGACAACCTTTGCGTCGACTTCCACGGCTTTATCTATCAGCTCAGAAGCCGGTACGTCATTTCCAAGATCGTAGACTCTCCAGCCGTTGGCTTTCAGAAATGAGGTGACCACTTCACGGCCAAGAGAGTGGAAATCATCTTCGATGTTGCATATGACGATGGAGCCTAGCTTCTCCTCGTCATCTGTCGGGAGGTTCTCGGCGACCTGCCGCATGACATCATGAATTACTCGGCTGGTGACATAGGTGGGCGCAAGGGGCGGCTCCAGGAGCTTGTCCCAAATCGTTGACAGTGTTGCCAAGGCGGGTACGAGTACCTTTTCCACCACGTCATTGATTGAATTCTCTTCGCACCACTCATTGATCAGTTCCATTGCCCCTTCACGGTCTGCATCGAGAATCAGGCTGGTCAATTCTTTGTTTATGCTCATGACAATCCTGTGAGTAAAAAAGACCGTCTCACAGTAGGGTTTTATGTTCATCATCCCTGCACTGGTTGAGCAATCCTGCTTAATCCGTATCCCGCTTAAATCATAAGTCGAGTAAGTATAAAATCCTCTTTCTCCATACTATTATATAGTTCATTTTGGAAGACGCGGCCAAGGGGAATTAAAATCTAATTTTGTTGGTCCGATTTGTGAGTTTCTGTCATATTGACCGCTTTTCAAAATGCAGGCTGGAATCAGGATCTGTGTCAGATCTGAATTGCCTTTAAGGCATTCGTAAATCCCAATTATGAGGCCCGCTCTCTGCCAATTCCATGGAGTCTTGTGGAATCGGTTAACCGGTGAAAGAGAGGGCTTTTGCTAGTGATGAATTGGGTGCTCGGTTATTGGGCTTTGTGTGAGGTTTTTTACGCAAATGATTTAGTCGGCGGTCTTGCAGCAGTCTTACCAGACCAATATCTCTCCCTGACCACCGCAGCTAAGATCGCCAAGCCAACGCTGGACCAGGTTGCCTTGTTCCGTCAGGTCTGAAAAGGGTGGGTGATCCTTGAGGCTTTTAGTGAACAGGGTCAGGAAATTAAGATGGTGTCGGCCGCTATCGTTGAAGGTGGCCGGCATCGAAGCGGGTGGTCTTGCCAGAATCAATGTACCGCGACGCATGGCCGTCCCGGCCTGTGCGCCGCACTGGCCCAGGACCACCATGGTTCCCGCAACCATACGCGATACGCAATAATCGCCACAGTCGCCTCCGATCAGAATGGTCCCGCGACGCATCAGATCGCCGGCCCTGTCTCCCGCATCTCCTTTTATAATGATGACGCCGCCACGCATGCCCTGGCGTTCGCCTGTGATGGCGCCACCCAGGAAATCTCCCGCGTTGCCGGCGATTTCCAGGTGACCTCCCTGCATGGCGCAGCCAGCAGCCACGCCCGCATTGCCGCTCACCTGAATGGTGCCGTTCCGCATACCGCATCCGAGATAGGCGCCGGCCTTGCCCTCGATCATGATCTTCCCGCCGCTCATGCCTGCGCCGATCCCATCGAGCCGATCGCTCTCCGACTGGATAACGATCTGGTCAGTTACCTCGCCTTCGATGGCGAACAGCTCTCCGGCATCGACCCGCCGGTTTCCCAGCCATAGGGGAATTCTTGCTACCTCACCCACCTGTTTGCCGGCCAGATGCGCGGGGGTGAAGGGACTCATGTCCAGGCGTTGCGAGAGGCTGTGCTTCAGCTTCAGGGTCAGCGCACTCATGCCATCACCTCGCGCAAGCGGAAATGGTACTGACCCAACTTGCCGCCGTAGTTGCCGGCTGAGATACGGCGGATCCCGGCCGCGGCGCCCAGTTCGCATACTGCCGAGATGCCGGTCCGGGTAGCGAGGTTGACATCGGCATCACTCAGACCGTTGATGACGATCTCCATTACCGATCCGATATCCGGACCGAGCCTGGTGTCGACCAATCCTCTGAGTGTGGGACAGTAGGCGTCGTTGGTGGAGGCCATCAGGGCCTTGTATTTGGATCCCACCTTGGAGCCGGAACGAACGATACCACCGGGAAAGGGCATGATCACGTTCGGCAGTTTGCGCATTGCCTCGACCGCTTTTTCACAGGCGCTGAGCGCCTGCTGCTGCGTCTCGGCGAGCACCAGGAAGTTGCCGCCGCCGACAGCGGGTATCCGGGCAACGGTCTCCTCGCACAGGAACTCGCCATCCATCACCGGTATGCGCCAATAGCGTGTGCCGTCGATCTGTTTGGATATCTGGTGGCCGTCACCGAAAAAGCGCAGATTCTTACCCAGCGGCATCCGCTTCTCACCGTCGATGCCGGCAAACAGGGCGGTGGTGGGACAGGTCAACACACACTGGCCCACTCGTGTCTCCAGCTGCTTCGCCAATGCCTTGCCGGACATGCCGAAAAGCAGCACACTCACACCGGGACGTCCATCGGGGGTCTTATCAGGGGCGATCTCCGATTCGATACCCGCCTCTACACCGCAACCGATCACCGATGTGGCGAATCCGGTCATGGTTTCGCCGGCGATACGCGCCCAGTGTTGGCTGATGGCTGTGATGATGACGCGGGTAGCGCTCATACCGAAGGCCTCGGCAAAGGTGTCCTCGATTACTGTGCCGTTGATGATCATGCGCGGCTTCCCGTACAGGGATGGATGTTGACCTGACTGCCGATTCCCTCGGCCATCTCGTCGTCTGAGATGACGAAGTTGTGCAGACCGATGCTGTGATAGCGATCGAACCTGCGTTCTATAAGTTTCTCGATACGCTTGTCGTACTCCGGCCTTACGACTTGGGTAGCGCCTTTGACAGGCCGGGTGATCCGCCCCTCCTCAACAACCGCTTGACCCTGTTTGAAAACCAGCATCGGTCGCTCGAACATCCGCTCCGGATCCTCGTGCTGATGATAGACTGCGATATCCGCCAAGGCTCCCGGCGCCAAGTGTCCACGGTCTGACAACCCGAGAATCCTTGCCGGCGCGGCCCGGGTCATGATGGCGATTTCGTAGAGTGAATACTCCCGTTGCAGACTGCCCAGGTGAGTGGCCGCCGCTGCCTCAGGATGGATCTGCCCCATCAGGTCGTTGCGAAAGCCTCTGTCCATCAACAGCCGGATCAGGTGGGGGTAGCTGGTGAAGGGGGCGCCGTTGGGGTGGTCGGTGGTGAGAAAGATGCGCCAGGGATCATCCACCATCAGAAACAGTTCGAGGCCTATCGCCCACTGCAGGGCGTTGACGAAGTTCTTGTCTCGATAGCGGAAGGGCACCACACCGCATCCCGCATCGCATTCGATATCCATACAGGTCCACTTATTGGGATGGGCATGGCTGCGGTTGGCATGCTGGGCCATGGTGTCACCCGATATGGTGACCGTCTGACCGAACATCACCTGGCCGACATCGATAGAGATATTGGATTGGTTGTTGACGGCCTCTGCAATCTCCGCTGCGCAGGAGGAGAATCTATTGTCACCCTCGGTACCATAACTATGGAACTGGATATGGGTGAGGTGGATGGGGAATCCTTCAGCTGCCTCCATGGTGGCCAGGGTTGAAAGATAGTTACCCGGCACACCCAGATTACTGGCGTGGATATGCAGTGGGTGGGGCACCCCCAGTTCGCTCAGGGCACGGCTCAGTGTGCGTACAATATCGCGTGGAGTTATCCCGTAGTGGGGATGGGAATCGTCCACATCCAGTGCCCGTTGGTTGAACTTAAAGGCATTGATGCCGCCGGGATTGACCACCTTGATACCGATACACTGAGCTGCGTGCAGGGTCCAGGCCACGTAGTCATTGATGGTTTGCTGCTCGGCCCCTTCGGATATCAGCTGCAGTAACAGATCATCATTGCCCAGCATGGCATAGCCGCCGGTATCGATCATCGGGGTATCGGCCATCTCCATATGGGCCTGACGGGCATTGGCCGGTAGTACGGCTGGTTCGAAACAACTTGTGTAACCCATCTCCGCGTAGCGGTATCCCGCCGCCAAAGTGGAGGGGATGGCATGCCCGCCGCCCGAGCGGGTCAGATCGGTTTTCGGCCTGGCGCTTCCACGTTGATCCTCCGGCAGCATGGTGCGCGCGATATTGACCTTGCCGCCGCCTATATGGGTATGCATGTCGATGGCGCCGGCCATGACGATTTTGCCATCCAATGAATAAGTTCGATGGAGGGTTTCGCTGTCGGCCGGCGGATCGACTATCCTGCCGTCCCGGATATAGATGTCTCTGGTATCGCCGTTGACGCCATTGGCCGGGTCGTAGAGTTTTCCGCCCGTGAGTTTAATCAGCATGCGGGGGCACTTTCAGGCTCGCCGGCCAGGGGCAGCAGCCGTTCATTCAACTTGTTCACGATTAGACTGACCGGAGGCCGGCCGATATCTCTCAGCTTGCCGAGGGGTAGTGAGCAGACACCATCACTGCGGTACCAATGTCCCCGGTGGTCGATACCCGGCACACCCACGGGGATGTAGAGCGATGGTTCCCGTTCAAACACCATGCCGGCATGGCCAAGCACGATGGTCGGAGTCTTGGTTGGTGGAGGTAAGGCCAGCGGTGACAACGATGAAACCCACAACAACAGATCGCTCTCGCCGCGTGTGAGCAGATCCTGCCAGCGGCAGAGCGATGGATCATGCTCCGGGTATCCGCGTTGCAGCCGGGTACGCAATGGGTACCCAAGCTGCCAGGTACAGACCTGGTTTGCGGTGATATCCGCCTGTGTTCCGGCTAGCGGTAGGGCGGCACTGCGTGTCTTGGCATTGAGTGCTTTAACCAGGTCCACCAGGCTCTGTACAACCAATTCAGCATGGGGCATGGCGAATTCCGCGGCGCTCCATGAGATAACGCTGTATTTTGCAGCTTTGAGTTGTTCCGCAAGGTCGGTCAGAGAGTTTCCCAGATCATTTCCAAGCCGGTTTGGATCGACCGGTCTATCGGCGATGAGGCCGCGTACCAGTCCCACAATATCTGATAGTGACTCGATATCCGTTGCTATCACCTTCGGCTTCAACTGCGCCAACTCTTTCGGTATGTGGTCCTGTTGCCAGGGGCCGAGCAATACAACCCTTCGTTCATCGGTTTCAACGAAGAGACCCTCATCGGGATGCAGCACGCGTTCGACAAGTCGTGGAAAGCGGTCGATGCACTGGTTGCCTACCAACACGACCAGATCGGCCCGATTGCGCACCTCGGTGAAGGTGGTGGTGAACCAGCCGTTATCCTGTACGACACGTAGATTGCGAAACATGGCGTCGCCGTTGAGGTGATCCAGGGTGGCGCCGCACCGGTCAGCCAGTGCAAGGGTGCCACGCATGCCATTGACGTCTGTCGCCAGACCGGCGAAGAGCGGAGATCGTGCCTGCCGCAATAACTCAGCGCCGTAGTCCAGCGCCTCTTCCAAGGTGGTCGCCCTGCCGTCGATCGTGGGGTCCTGAGCGGCTTGATCGAAGGCGGTGTCGTAGAAGGCACGTGCCAGATGGCAGCCGTTCTGCACAGATTGCAGTTGCCCACCGCTCAGCTCGATTTTCAGATCATCGCAACTCAATCCACAACAGGGACAGGTTACCGCGTCCATCATCTGTTCGATTTCATAATTCCACATGCTGCGTTGATAACCCTGCTTGTGAGTGATGGTCGGATGTATCGATTCACGAGTTAGTGCAGAAAACGTGCCACTGAACAGTGTCTGATTTTATTTACCTATGTCAATCATCACTATCTTTGGTTACGGTTGGTATTGGGTTATACCAGATCTGGGCGAAAATAAGGATCTGTGAATAAACCAATCTCTGGAGTAGGTGAAAGCATAATCATATGAGATCAGGTTGTTTCCTTGGTGAAATCGAATTCAACCATTCGATCGGTGACTCGGATCAACTGTTAACTGCTGGGGCAGGGCGGGTGACACATTGGTCCAACTCAGGCGCATTCAACGTCTAAGATAGAACTGAACATTGCAGCGAGTCGGATGTAAGAAAGGCCGGCATATATTTCCCTTATAAAGACTTGCCTTTGACAAGGTTTACTTCTAAGAACGCTTGATTGTCCGTTGACTTGCAGCGTAACGCGCTGAGTGTTGTCGAGTAGGCGGATTTGCAGTTGCACCGCGACACCTCGGACTTGGATGGCAGGCATGTAAATTGCAGTGGGGTAGTGATAATGCAAAACCTTGTAGACAAACTGATGACAAACCCTTCAAAGCCAGTCACAGCGGGATTCAGTGTTGAAGTCAATGCGCCTGCACGGCTGCACTTGGGTTTCCTCGATTTGCACGGTGGTTTGGGTAGACGCTTCGGCAGCATAGGTCTGACCATCGACACCCTGGCGACGCGGCTGCGCGCTGAGAGATGCAATGAGATCACAGCCAGAGGCCCGGGTGCCGAACGGGCACTTAAATATGCCAGGTCATACATCGAGGCTACAGGCATAGAAGGGGGTGTCGAACTGAATCTGCTGCAGACGATACCCGATCATGTGGGATTGGGTTCGGGCACTCAAATGGCGCTCGCAGTGGGTACGGCGATTGAACGACTCTATAGAGGCGAGGGTGACTGCGTTTCAATTGCGAGAACACTGAACCGAGGTGCCCGTTCCGGCATCGGCATCGGCGCCTTCGAGCAAGGTGGTTTCATTCTCGATTGCGGTCGCAGTGAGGAGAAGGAGGTACCTCCTGTCGCAGTCAGGCTGGCATTTCCCGAGAACTGGCGGGTACTGCTGCTTTTGGATACACGCGGTCAGGGTTTGCATGGCACGCAAGAGGTGACGGCATTCTCTGAACTTCCCGAGTTTCCGGAACAGGCTGCAGCATATCTCTGTCGGCTGGTCCTGATGCAGGTACTGCCGGGTGTTCTTGAAGGGCATCTGGCGCCGGTCACGAAAGCCATCGGTAAGATTCAACAGGTAGTGGGTGACCATTTTGCTCCCGCCCAGGGCGGACGATTCACCAGCCCGATCATTTCCGCCGCCCTGGAGTGGGCTATCGAGAAAGGTTATATCGGTGTTGGTCAGAGTTCGTGGGGACCAACTGGTTTCATCCTTCTTGAAGATGCGTCCCGGGCCGAAAGGCTTGAGCGCGAATTAAAGTGTCACTTTGGAAAATTCTCATCATTCCGTTGTCAATTGGTGGCCGCGCGCAACCAGGGTGCGGAGGTGAATCTGTTACGGCAACCAACAAGATTAAGACAAGAAAAGCGAGTTTAGTTGATGGAAAAACCCTTTTTGCTGCACATGCTGACTGCAACCAAAAACCACAGCCCATTCGATGTGAATATGGCATACGATGCGGGCTGGTCCGCATGCACGCCCTATACCGCTGTTACCCTGGATGAGGTGCGTGAGCTGGTACAGGATGCGATCTTCTCCCGTGGTCCAAAGGGAGTAAAAAGGACCGGTATCTTCGTGGGAGGACGGGATACTCATCTTGCCATGGAGATGATGCAGGCGGCAAAAAAGTCGATGGTGCCGCCGTTCGAGGTTTCACTGTTCGCCGATCCCAGCGGCGCCTTCACTACCGCTGCGGGTATGGTTGCCTGCGTTGAACGCGAGCTGAAAAAGAGCCAGGCAGGTGGACTGCAAGGTAAACGGATCGTAGTGTTCGGCGGCACCGGACCGGTCGGTTCAACAGCGGCGATGTTGGCCTCCAATGCAGGCGCCGAAGCCATCATCGTCAGCCACCATTCGTTGGCCAAGGCAGAGACCGTGGCGGATCTCTGTAACCAGCGATATGGATCGGCCCTTTCGGGTGCCGACGGCAGCAACGATGCATCGATCGTTGAACTGGTAAGCGAAGCCGATGTGGTGTTTAACGCTGCCACGGAGGGAGTTCAGGTACTGAACAGCAGCCAGCTCCTGAAAGCCGAACGGCTGAAAGTGGCCTGTGATGTCAATGCAGTGCCGCCGGAGGGGATAGAAGGCGTAGGTGTCATGGATGATGGGGTGACCATCAACGGATCACCCACTAGCGCAGTCGGTATCGGTGCGTTGGCGGTAGGTAATGTAAAGTACCAGACCCAGCATCTGCTGTTAAAGCGCATGTATGAAACCGGTGAAGCGGAATTTCTCGATTTCAACAATGCATTTAAGGTGGCACGCGAGTATGTCGGCTGATTCCACCTCTCTGTTGGTTTTGGCGAACAGCGGCAGGGCGATAGCCGAGTCGGCGCATCGTGGCGGCTACCGGGTAACACTCATCGATGGATTTTGCGATCAAGACGCATTGCCCGTCGCCGATTGTTGGCCCATCACCCAGGGATTCTCAAACCTCGATGTGGAAATATTTGTCAAGGAGATCGCATCCCTGTTTCCCGACAATCCCTGCGGAGTGGTTTATGGGGCAGGCTTGGAGGAATCAGCATCTCTGCTGAGACGCCTGTCTGAATTCTGCCGTTTACTCGGCAATGATCCTGCGGTACTCGAGTTATTGCGCAGACCCCAGCGCTTTTTTTCACTGCTCGACAGGCTGCAGATCGCCTATCCGGAGGTAAGCTTCACTGCACCTTACTCCGCCACAGGGAGAAGCTGGCTGATTAAAAGGGCCGCCAGCTGCGGCGGCCAGGGTGTGGCCTATTTCTCTCCGGAATATGCCGCGACGGACTCCGCCTGCTACTACCAGAGATTCATTCCGGGCCGGGTAATGTCCGCGCTGTTTATCGCAGATGGTAAAAGACATCGCACCATCGGATACAACATGCTTGGGATAGCGGGATCCGGGGCACCGGCGCCCTTTCTCTACAGTGGCGCCATCGGCCAGGCCTGCCTGAGCGATGTTGTGCGTTCCCAGGTCGAACTGGCTGTCATTAAGCTGGTATCCGAACTTGGCCTGCGGGGGATAAACAGCCTGGACTTCGTGCATGATGATGCCGGTATCTTTGTGATCGATCTCAATCCAAGGCCTACGGCCACCCTGGGCCTCTATGAACATCTGCTGCCAGACGGTTGGATCAAACACCATATAGCAGCCAGTTGCGGAGAACTGCCGGAGGTTTTGGACAACGCCCCGGCTGTGATGCATGGGCATCAGATTATCTATGCGCCATTAAAAATCGAGATACCCGATAAGATGTCATGGCCGCAATGGGTCAGTGATCGACCGCCGGCAGGTAGCAGGATAGCCGAAGGGCAGCCGTTGTGCAGTCTGCACGCTAAAGGCGCCAATGCCGCAGAGGTTGAAGCGGAGTTACATATACTCCGTGATGAGGTGTTACGGCTGCTTGGCCCATCCGTATACCCATCACAACCATGCCGGGTGGCCGTATGAGTCGTCCAAGCATCAATGCATTGACTGTGCCGCTGGTGGAATCGCTGGTGGCTGATGCGGAAATTCTGCGCCTCGGAATCGAGCGGCTTGAGAACGGTTGTCTGCTGGTGGATGCGGGGATCCATGTCAAGGGTTCACTGGAGGCCGGACGGCGTATCGCTGAAATCTGTCTTGGCGGACTTGGCAGTGTCAGCCTCAGTGGTAGCGGTCCGGTGGCGGGATGGCCGCTTTCGGTACACGTGCATGCCGCCGATCCTGTGCTTGCCTGCCTGGGCAGCCAATATGCAGGCTGGAGTCTGTCGCACAAGGAAACGGATAAAAAAAGCTTCAATGCCCTGGGTTCGGGACCCGGCAGGGCACTCTCCCTTAAAGAGCCCCTGTTCAGTGAGCTGGACTATCGAGATCAGTCAGACCGGACCTGCCTGGTACTCGAGGTGGATCGGCTACCCCCACTACCCCTGTGTGAGAAGATTGCGCGGGATTGCGGTATCGATGCGGATGCGTTGACCCTTATCCTGACGCCCACCAGCAGCCTTGCCGGTACGGTGCAAATCGTCGCACGGGTACTGGAGGTGGCGATGCACAAATCCCACGAGCTGGGCTTTGATCTTCATGCGATACAGGATGGCATGGGCAGTGCGCCATTGCCGCCGCCGGCGCCCGATTTCCTCACTGCCATGGGTCGCACCAACGACGCCATTCTGTTTGCCGGTTCGGTGCAGCTCTTTGTCCGTGGAGAGGATGCGCAGGCACAGAAACTTGCCATTGACCTGCCGAGCAGCGCTTCCCGGGACTATGGGCGTCCCTTCGGCGAGGTATTCAAGGCCTATGGATACGACTTTTTCAAGATCGATCCCATGCTGTTCAGTCCGGCACGGGTGATGGTCAGCGCACTCGACAGCGGTAACAGCTATGCGGCGGGTGCTCTGGACACCGCGCTGATGGCGGCTTCCTTCGGTATTGAACCATGAACCGGCGTATCGCCATCTTTACCGACGATCCTGGCTGGCACGGCGCACGTCTGCGTGAGGCGTTTGAAACGCACGGTTGCAGCTGCGAGTTCGTCTCTCTGCGGCAGTGTGGATTCGATATGAGCGGAGCAGGAGAGCACCTGGTTATTCCGGGCTTTGAAACAAGGCCGGATGGAGTGTTCGTGCGAGGCGTGTCTGGCGGTACTCTCGAACAGGTCGTACTCTATCTCGATATTCTGCACGCCCTCACGCATCTCGGTGTCTGCGTCTACAACGACGGTCGCGCCATTGAGCGTAGCGTTGATAAGGGGATGACCAGTTTCCTGCTGCACACCGCCGGTATCCCAACACCTCCCACCTGGGTGGTTGGTGAGGAGCGCGACCTGGCAAGGGTCGTGAAGCATGAGTTCAAGGCTGGCCACGAACTGGTACTGAAACCCCTGTTCGGCTCTCAAGGTGACGGATTGCTACGTATCCGTCAAGGCGACGCTCTCCCTGAGCCGGCACATTATAACGGTGTCTTCTATCTGCAAAGGTTCATTCACACCGGCAATGAGGATGCCCATGACTGGCGGGTGTTCGTCATCAATGGCCGGGCGGTCGCCGCCATGCTGCGTCAAGGTGAGGGTTGGATCAGCAATGTGGCACAGGGTGCCCGCTGCCATCCGGCAGTGCTCGATCAGGAGTTGAAAGAGCTGGCGGAAGCCGCCTCCGGTGCATTGTCGATGAGTTATGCGGGTGTCGATATCCTGCGCGACGACAAGGGTCGGGCCTATGTCATCGAAGTCAACAGCATCCCGGCATGGAAAGGCCTGCAACAGGTCTGTCAGATGGATGTCACGCAACTGCTGGTGGATGATTTTCTCTCCTGTTGCCGCGGTGGCTCACTGACGGAGGTGATCTGATGACCGGATTGCCATCACAGCACAATGTCAGGGGGCAGATCTCCGCTGCATATCGGCATGCCTGCCTGAGTGAGCTGGATGCGCTGAAACCGGGTAATGTGCATCGTTTTTCTGATGGTCACGGTATGACCCTGGAGGATTTCATCACCAGCGCCAATGTCAGTGCCGAACCTCTGACGACACTGGAGCTGGGACTGGGAGAAAGGATCCACAAAGCAGTCGAGGCCACCCGCGAGGCAGTCGGTTGCAATACCAATCTCGGTATTCTGATGCTGTGCGCACCGTTGATTCAGGCCGCATATGAGCGGAGCCAGCATCCTGGGGCATTGCGTGACAAACTCGGCAAGGTCCTGCTTGACGTCGATGCGAGACAGATGGAGTGGCTGTTCCGTGCCATTCGACTGGCGGCGCCGGCTGGACTGGGCCAATCCGATAAGCATGATGTTATCGGGAAGCCCAGTGCAGGGTTGATCGAAGTGATGTCCCATGCGGCGGATCGCGATCAGATTGCCCGCCAATACGCCACCGGCTTTGCAGACCTATTCGACTTTGCGCTGCCTCGGCTGCGCAGTTACGAGGCGCGTTGGCAAAGCAAGGAGTGGGCGGTCACGGGTCTGTTCCTCAGTCTGTTGGCGCACCTTCCCGATACCCATATTCAACGCAAGCAAGGGCTCTACAAGGCGGTCGCGACAAGTCTGCATGCGGCTGATCTGATCGAAGGATTGTTCCAGGCCGAGATACCGGAACACTACCAATTACGTCTGCTTCAGGCAGACAGTGAATTCAAGCGTGAAGGTGTCAATCCAGGCACTTCGGCAGACTTAACGGTCGCCACACTATTAATCTCATATCTGGAATCGATGCACTCAGCGTTTGAGCAGAATGCGGGATTTACCCGTGTCCGCGATTCCCGCCCGGATGAGGTGGGGATACGAAGTTAACTCTCAATAACAAGTAAGGAGAAACTGAAATGCCAGTTATCAATAGAACGATGGTCGGAGAATCGCTGGTCGGAGACGGCAACGAAGTTGCACATATTGATCTCCTGATCGGTCCAAGAGGTTCCGCCGCAGAAACAGCCTTCTGTAACGGTCTGGTCAACAACAAGGACGGGTTTACCGCGTTGCTGGCGGTTGTGGCGCCCAACCTGGCCTGTAAACCCAGCACCATGATGTTCAACAAGGTAACCATCAAAGGGGCCAAGCAAGCGGTACAGATGTTCGGTCCCGCACAACGCGGCGTTGCGATGGCTGTGGCCGATTGCGTTGAAGACGGCACCATCCCCGCAGATGAGGCTGACGATGTCTTTGTCTGTGTCGGCGTATTCATCCACTGGGAGGCTGAGGATGACGCCAAGATCCAGGACTACAACTACCAGGCGACCAAGGAGTCGATCAAGCGCGCCGTTGCGGGCGAGCCCAAGGCCAGGGATGTTGTCGCGCAGAAGGGATCGGTATCTCATCCCTTTGCGGCACACGACTGACGTTTACTTGATGATGTCGTCATCACAGGGATGTGTCGACGACTGACTCGAAAGGGATCCCCGGCATCTGAAAGGGCAACAGGTGGTGGCAGGAAGCGTTTAGGTGGTGGTCCGCCGACACAGCAGACTGATAAGGACACAAGCATCTGCCGACGATTCCAGTGGGTTTGTTATCAATCGATCGTGGAGGCTGAATATGCAATGTCTTGAATGTGGCGGTGCGGTCGCCAATCTGGACAACAGCCATTTGCTTCGCTGCTGTTCATTGACGCTCCAGGAGTACGCCATCCGGCACCACCTGCCTCTGGATCTTCTGATCGATCGAGAACTGTTAAACAGGACAGATGACCCGCAGGACTATCCGCGGCCCAAGGCCTATCCGTCAGAACAGGCACGAGCCATCTACAGAGGGCTTAAGTGGGGCGGGTTACTCCAGAGAGAGGAGGACTTCACCATTGTGCCTGGGGAGATCAGGCGGCTTGATATGCTGCTATGGAATCTTCAATGGCTGAGCGAATATGGTTTTCTCTTTCGACAGGAATACAGATATGCGGAAGAGACCCACCGGGTGGTAGCGGTCAATCGCCTGAAGGTCCCTGCGGCCTATCTGGCACTGAGCGCTGAAGCGCATCTCTCTCCGGTTCCACCCCCCGATTTTTTATTGAGTCTGGCTGTGCTTGTCGCCCATATCGGCGAACTGCAGGCAGGATACCTGTTTCTGCAACTCCCGGGGCGGGCGGTCAGGGAGACGATAATGACGGAGGCTTACCGCCACGGTATCGAATTCAGGGAGCTTGATGCTGCAGATCAATCCGACGGGTTACTGCTACGCACCTTGACCCGGTCCGATACGCAACACTTGCTGGCACTGATCAATGACGATCTGATGGAGATCCCGTGCGCCATGGAACGGTTCGATCGAAAAACCCCTGAGGTGACAGTGTCCAAGGAGCTGATATTCGATGCCGCTCATTTCATTACGGATCATCCGGCGAAGTGCTCCAACCTGCATGGCGGCCGTTATCAGCTGCATGTTAAAGTCAGGGACCGTATCGACCCGGTGACCGGTTGCGTGGTGGATTACGGATATCTGAAACGGGTGGCGAACAGGCGTGTGATCGACGGGTTCGACCACCATAACCTGAACTACGCCACATCGGAATTGGCATGGCGGTCGAGTACCGAGATGCTGTGTGTTTTTATCTGGGAGCAGTTGATCGAATATCTTCCCGGGTTGGTTGAATTGCAGTTATATGAAACCACTCAGTCCTGGTGCAACTACAGCGGCCCCACTCTGGAGGCATTCCGGCAATCCGGCAGCGACAGCCTGTTGACCCATTTCGTCGACGGGAAGCTGGGGGCATCGCAATTACGTGACCTGATCAGGGAAAAGCCGCCTACCCTGGAGATTATTGCCAAATCGCAGTCATAGTCCTGATGACTGTCAACGGGATCTAGGCATTGATGAAGCGATCGATGACCCCGTGATCAATCATTCCCTGGTGGAGGGCGGTGGATAAAAGGGCACCGGCAGCACCGATAGAACGAAGCTGCTGTAAATCCTGTTGATCCCGAATGCCTCCGGCTGCGTAGAGGCGAAGCCGGGGTTGCAGATTCAGGAATTGTCGTAGCCGGGTGGTGTCGGGACCGGTCGAAGTGCCTACCCGAGACAGTGACATGATGATCACATCCGGGGGCCAGTAATCCACATGCCGGTCGAGACCGGCCGGCCCCTCGAAGTGGTCGCCATGATAGTCCAGTGAGAGTATGGGAGAGGGAAGCGATGCAACCAGATGAGCAAGTTGTTCGCAACTGACAATGGATTCCGTACCGATTACCGGGCGTGCAAAGCCGCATAAACGCCCCAGGTCGGTGAGCCCGTTGTCTACCCACAGGTTTATCTCGGGATACTTCAGGTGGAGAGCGTAGATCAACTCGAGATTCGAGCCGCTGCCACAGATGGCATCGAGGTCAGCAATATAGAGGGTATCGAATGGATAGAGATCCAACAGTGCCGACAACACCTCCTGCGGTCGACTGGAACGACACAAGGGAGTATCGGCTGCTGCGTAAGCGTGACGCTTGCCGCCGTCCGCAACAACGACACGGTTATGCATCATATCTATGACTGGTATGAGCTTCATCAACGCGGATAAATAACCATGCGAGTCTTTGTATTCGAGTATATTACGGGTGGAGGGATGCTGAACAGCCCCTTGCCGCCTTCTCTTGCCGAAGAGGGGGACATTATGCTCAGGGCATTGATTTCCGATCTCGCGGAAATCACCGGTATCGAAATCCATACCACCCGTGATGCCCGCCTGAGCAGGCCCGATCTGCCGATCGAGTTCCATATGCTGCACGATCTGGAAGATTTCGCCATGGCCTGGCAGGAGTGTATGGAAAACGCCGATGCGGTTTGGCCCATCGCGCCGGAGTTCTCAAATGTACTGGAACATATCAGCGAAACCGTTATAAGCCATGGAAAACTGCTGTTGAACAGTCCGCCGCAGGCCGTACACACCGCATCCAGTAAGCTGATGACTTCCAGTTGCCTGAGGGAAAGCGGTATCGCTGTAGTACCAACCTACAGGTACGAGGAGAGGATACCCGATCATCCGGGCAGCTGGGTCATCAAGCCGGATGACGGAGTCGGCTGTCACGGTACCAGAATCTGCCGGGACAGAGATGATCTTTATCGGCAATTCGAATCTCTCCCGACGGGCAGCGAGTATGTAATACAGCCGTTCGTTCACGGTACGCCAACCAGTCTCAATATATTGGCGCGCAAAGGTGAGGCCTTCGTATTGAGCGTCAACCACCAGCGGATAGCCGTAACCGACAACAGATTCGTACTTCTTGGATGTGTTGTGAATGGCCATTTGAATAAGCGGGCCAGCTTTCACCGGCTTGGGCGAGAGGTGGTGGCCGCTCTGCCGGATCTGTGGGGTATCATAGGGGTCGATATTATCGATACTGAGAAGGAATTGCAGGTGTTGGAAGTCAACCCGAGAATCACCACATCATATGTCGGACTGAAAGAGTCGACCGGGATGAATCCGGCTTCAATGGTGCTGGATCTGTTGAATGACAAGCTTCCATTGCCTGATCAGATGCTGCAGGCATCGGTGGTGGATGTGAACCTGGAGTATGCCGGTGCGGCATGATGCAGTATTGGGATGGGACCTCGGTGGCGCCCATACAAAGGCGGCGCTCATCGACAGCCGCGGATGTGTGGAGAGAGTTGAACAGATAGCCTGCCCGCTGTGGCAGGGAGTGCAGCATCTGGACTCAGGTATCGATTCGGTTGTGGAGAGGATCGGCTATGACAGCGGCCTTAAACACGCGGTCACCATGACGGGTGAACTGGTCGATCTTTTTCCCGACCGGGATGCCGGTGTAAAGACACTGATCGATACGATGGGCCGCCATTTTTCAAATGACAGCCTGGCGATCTATGCCGGACCCGCCGGATTCTTGAATCCGGAAAATGCGCTCAGGCATTCACCGCAAGTGGCATCGGCCAATTGGCTCGCCAGCGCATCCTGGGTTGCCGGCCGTCTGCAGGCGGGCTTGTTGGTCGATGTAGGAAGCACCACCACCGACCTGATAGCATTCGCTGACAAACGGGTGCTGGCATGCGATTATAGTGACCATCAACGGCTGGTCAGTCAGGCTCTGATCTACACGGGTGTGGTGCGCACACCTTTGATGGCGATTACAGGCAAAGTCCCGTTTGCGGGAGAGTGGGTTTATTTAATGGCGGAACATTTTGCGACCACTTCGGATATCTATCGTTTGAACGGTGATCTGCCTGAAACCGCCGATCTGCTGCCCAGTGCGGACAACGGGGAGAAAAGCATCGACGGCAGCGCTCGGAGATTGGCGCGCATGCTGGGACTGGATATTGATGCCACTGACCTCGAGGGCTGGCGCGGGGTATCCCGGTTTGTCGCTGAACAGCAGCTACGGCAGCTTGTGGATGCCTGTGAAAGGATACTCTCCAGGCCCGGCCTTCCGGCCTCCGTCCCTCTTGTGGGTGCGGGTGTCGGACGATTCCTGGTCGAACGTATCTGTCATCGATTGAACAGACCCTATGTGGGTTTCGAGGAGTTGTTCACCTGTGCCGAGCGGATGGAATCCAAGGTGGCCGAGTGTGCCCCGGCGGTGGCTGTTGCCAGTTTGGCCAAGGATCATCTCCCATGAACCCCATTACCCTGGATTTTCCCTACCATGAGGATAGCAGTCAGCTGTTCGAGGCCCTGGCGCATTCACCTTGGGCAGTCTTTCTTGACAGTGGCAGTCCCCATGGCATGCAAGGTCGATACGATATCCTTTCGGCAGACCCCGTTCGCGTACTGATCACCCATGGAGAGGAGACCCGGATTCAGCATGTCGATGGCACAATGGAGCGCTCTCGGGAAGATCCATTTCATCTGCTGCGGGAAGCGCTTGGACCTGCGGTCGAGGGTGTTGAAGGCATGCCTTTCAGCGGTGGGGCGATAGGTTATTTCGGCTATGATCTGGGCCGCCGCCTCGAACGGCTGCCGACGCTTGCCGAGGATATAGAAAATCTGCCGGAGATGGCGGCCGGTATTTACGACTGGTCTCTGGTGGTCGATCACCAGGAGCAACGCAGTTGCCTGGTTGGTCGGAATCCGGCCCGCCTCGAAAGATATCGCAGATTATTGCAGCGGATTCCTGAGCGGTCGACTCAGACCCGGACGACTCTACCTTATCGTGTGCTCGGTGAAGTCTGCTCGAACATGACCCGGGCCGAATACCTTGGATCCATCGCCAGAATCAAGCGCTACATCATGGACGGCGACTGTTACCAGGTCAATTTCGCACAACGTTTTTCAGTTGCTGCCGAGGGTGATCCCTGGCAGGCTTACAGGGGATTGCGACAGCTGAACGCCGCCCCCTTCGCTGCCTATTTGAATATGCCTCACTGCCAGATACTGAGTACATCGCCCGAGCGCTTCCTCGAGGTTCGTGACGGTCGTGTTGTGACCAAACCCATTAAGGGAACGGCGCCCAGGGGAGAGGATCCGATAGAGGATATGATGCTTGCGGAAATGCTGAAAAACAGCAGCAAGGATCAGGCGGAGAACCTCATGATCGTAGATCTGTTGCGCAATGATTTAGGCAAGGTATGCGCAATCGGCAGTGTTGAGGTGCCGGAGCTGTTCAAGCTGGAGAGCTTCGCCCGGGTGCATCATCTCGTCAGTAAGGTTGTCGGTAGGCTGGCAGAGGGTGAGGATGCGCTCTCCCTGTTACGCGCCTGCTTCCCCGGCGGTTCGATTACGGGTGCGCCGAAACTGCGTGCGATGGAGATCATCGAGGAATTGGAGCCCCATCGGCGGGGCATCTACTGTGGTTCGATTGGCTACATCGGTTTCGATGGCGACATGGATTGCAATATTGCGATTCGGACCATGGCCCACTCTGAGGGAATCACCCGTCTATGGGCTGGAGGCGGCATCGTCGCCGATTCCGATCCCGAGGCCGAGTATCGGGAGACTTACCACAAGGCCTCCGCTCTACTGGATCTGCTGCAACGCATGGAAAAGATGAATAGCGAACGATGTGGGTAGTCAAGCTGGGGGGCAGCCTGTTCAATTCAGCCGATCTGAGAGATTGGCTGGCTGTCTTGGCGAAAGCCGGATCACTGGTCATCGTCCCCGGGGGTGGACCTTTCGCGGATCAGGTCAGGCTGGCGCAACGCCATTGGCAGATCGATGACTCAACCGCACACTTGATGGCACTGCTTGCCATGGAGCAGTTCGGTCGAATGCTCTGCGGTCTGCAGGCGGGACTGGCTGCCGCAGCAGACCAATCCCAGATAGAAGAGGCGCTCCGGCGAGGTGAGATACCCGTCTGGATGCCGACCGCCATGGTGATGGCCGATCCCGAAATCAAACACGGTTGGGAAGTGACGTCCGATTCACTCTCCGCATGGCTTTGTCGAGTACTTGGTATCGGCAACCTGCTCCTGGTCAAGTCGGTAACCCGCGAAGAGGCCAGCCTGCCGGTTGAGAAGCTAACGGAAGCCGACATCGTCGATGCTCAATTCGATGCGTTTCTACGGCAGGGGGCACTCCATGCCTGGGTATTGTCCGGGCCGGATTACGCCCGTTTCGGTGAATTGCGTCATGGTAACGGAGAGGCCGCCATCAAAATCGCTACTGCAAAAGAGTAATGCCGCCTTTTGCCTTGCATCCCTATCTCCACGTTTAAGTCTCTCTCCTGAGCAAAGTCGGATCGTTCGAACAAAGCTGCAGTGTGCGCACCATTTGGGTGCATGAATATCTCCCGTATGAGCAAAATCTGACAATTTATTGACTAAAACAAGTGATTAACCATACGTTGAGGTTCGGTTATTTCTTGGAAACTATTATAACTAATTGAATATAAGAGATATTAACTTTTATCAAGGTATTGCTGGCATGTGTTATGCAGAATATTAGTAAGATCTGATGTTTCTATTATTCAAGAGATATGTACATTAGCTTTTCCTAAAGTACTCTTCCAATCTACCGCAATAGATTACATCAGACTACTGATGGCCTGGCAGATGTGGCACGGAATCCTCCTCTCAACAGGGTCGTCCCATCGTTTTTTGACTGGGGGTTGTTATGGAATTATGTGCTGTACTGCTGTCCTGGGTGTTTACCCTTTCCGATTACCATCGCGTTGACAATGCATGTCCCGAAATGCGGATGGTGACCCATAGCTGGTTGGAGGAGCGTGCCTGTAACGGACGTTCCTGCAAGGTGCTGGGCTGGTATCCCGGTGACGGGGATGTGGTCTATCTCGATGATCGCATGGATCTGGAAAACAATATCATCCATACATCCGTTGCTCTGCATGAAATCGTTCACTGGCTTCAGGGCAGGCAGGGCGCAGTACTTGAAAATTGTGAACAAAGCATCACCGCAGAACGTGAAGCCTACAATATTCAGAGTCAGTTTCTGGTCGAATACGGCACCTACTATCCTGTAGGGTCCGTAGTGCCGATGCTACGATGCGAGGAATCTGACGTGCAACAGAAGGGCTAGAGCCCTGCCGGCGCTTGTATTTCGCTCGGCAAGACAGAATCTCTCAAATCGGCCCCGCAGGGTATGACAAAGCGCCACCTTGGATTCCCATCTCAAGGAGCAGGATTGGGAACTGTTATGCTTCCATCAGTAAAGGCAACCATGCAGATCTCGGATTGCCATTGGGCTCAGTGGTCGCAGGCTTTGCGTATTTGAGGCACAGCTTGTGTCATTCCCGTCATATATCGCTTAAACCATATCCCGGATTTTCGCGCCTCCTTGCCATAACGTCCTTGTCGCAGATACAGATCCAGTTTGATCGTGCCGCGACTGAGTGTGGCTATATTTCACTATAATCGCCAAAATCGGCCGTTTCCCCGATTTTTCTATTGAAGAATCGCTGCCTTGTTGCTGAATTAACTGATGATTCGAATGCTTATATGCAGATCC
Organism: Candidatus Thiodiazotropha sp.; assembly: GCA_040506195.1. Classification (GTDB taxonomy): domain Bacteria; phylum Pseudomonadota; class Gammaproteobacteria; order Chromatiales; family Chromatiaceae; genus Thiodiazotropha. The sequence continues at coordinate 191,719 of JBEVXH010000007.1, forward strand.
GCTATATTTAGTTGGATCCAATCTTGCATTGCTATTGTTATGGCCAGGTTGACGCTTACCTTGACCCATGTTACTTCTCAAACAGGTGAAAAGGCTTATCGCCATAACTATAAAAAGTGTCGGGTTAATAACATATCTGGAGCCAACCTTTGCTCAATCACGCTCAGACATTCGCAGTCAACGTCCACCCGAGGGAGTTACATTTCAACTCCGCCCATTTCATCACTTTCGACAATAGCTGTGAAAACCTTCATGGACACAATTTTCATCTCCGCATCCAGGCCCACGGCGACAATAACGAAGACGCATTCGTGATCGATTTCGTCCAGCTCAACCGACTTGCCGCTGAAATCTGTTCAGGGCTTCATGACAAGGTTCTTTTACCGGGCAAAAGCGATGAAGTCGCAATCAGAAAGAGCGGCGGTCAACTGGAGGTTTCGAGTTATGACAAGGCGTTTTCCCTGCCGGCCGGCAACTGCCTGATACTGCCTGTGACGAACACGACAGCTGAAATGATTGCCTGGTACATCATGGAGTCGCTGCTGCCTAAACTCGAAGCATGCGCTGCCTTGACCCATGTGAAGACCATCGAGGTGGCTGTGGAAGAGGCGGATCATCAGTGGGGTATCTGCCGACGTGTGATCCACTCGGGAGGAGATTGAGATGGTCTTGTCGAGGGAGCAATGCGGTGGTTGAAAAGATCCTTTTTCTGACCGGCTCCCTGGCTGAAAAACAGCTCCATCGGGTACTGCGGGAGATGGCCTCTGAGGCATTCGAATGGCGGGTGCACAACCTCGGCCTCAAGGTGGCGGCACTGATGACTGCCGATATGATTAAACGCCGTCTCAATGAGGTCGGTGATGCGCAACGGATTCTGGTGCCGGGTCGCTGTCGGGGTGATCTGGAGGAACTGAGCCATCACTTCGGCATTCCTGTTGAAAGGGGTCCGGAGGAGTTGATGGATCTGCCGCGTTTTTTCGGTTACGAAGGCAAGCCACCCGATCTCGATAACTACGATGTGCGGATCTTCGCGGAAATTGTCGACGCCCCCAATCTCATCATCGAGGAAATCCTGCAGCAGGCTGCGGCGTATGCCGCCGATGGGGCCGATGTCATCGATCTCGGCTGTCTGCCGGATACACCCTTTCCCCATCTTGCCGACAGCGTCCGGGCTCTCAAGGCTGCCGGCTATCAGGTCAGTGTCGATTCGATGCAGAGCGAAGAGCTGCTGACCGGCGGGGAAGCGGGCGCCGACTTCCTGCTGAGTCTGCATGAAAATAATCTATGGATAGCCGACAAGGTGGCGTCCAGGCCTGTGCTGATTCCGGCCAAGCCGGGTGACCTCGACTCCCTGCAGTGTGCCATGCGGCGGCTCGATGCAGAAGGGCGTGGTTACATCGCCGATCCCATTCTCGATCCCATTCACTTCGGTTTCACCGAATCCATCGTCCGCTATCAACGTTTACGAAGCGACCATCCGGACACGGAGATCATGATGGGAGTGGGTAATATCACAGAGTTGACAGAAGCCGATACCACCGGCATCAATGCAGTGATGATGGGTATCATCTCGGAGCTTCATATCGCCAACATCCTTACCACGCAGGTCAGCCCTCACTGCCGCAGCGCGGTGCGGGAAGCGGATGCGGCGCGACGTATCATGTACTGGGCACGCCAGCAGAACAGTCTGCCGAAACAGGTCGACAACCGCCTGACAGGTCTGCACGAAATAAAACCGTACCCCTATACCTTCACCCAGATCAGTGAGCTGGCCGCTGATATCCGCGACCCTAATTTCCGCATCCAGGTCAGCAACGAAGGCATCCATCTCTACAACAGGGATGGCCTGATCACCCACGATGACCCTTTCGATTTCTATCCTCAGCTGGGGGTCGAAGAAGATGGCGGGCATGCATTCTACCTGGGTGTCGAGCTGGCTCGGGCGCAGATCGCCCATCAACTCGGCAAACGTTATGTGCAGGATCAACCGCTAGGCTGGGGTTCGGCACTGGCAGAGGTCGAGCAGGATATGAATCGCCAGCAGGAACCGGGTACTACCATGAAAAAAACCAACCAGGTCGGAAAGGTCTCATGATCAACGAAGCTATCGTTACCAGTCGCAGCCGGGAAGGTGAAAATCAGATTGCGCCCATGGGTATTGTCCGGCGGGACGGGGATGTCGTGATCGCTCCCTTCCGCCCCTCGCGAACACTCGACAATATCCTCACCGGGGAGTGCGCCGTCATCAATTATTGCGATGATGTCAGAGTCTTCGCCGGCTGTCTCACGGGACGCTACGATTGGCCCCTGGTTGAGGCGGACAAGGTGGCCGCGCCTCGACTGGCCGATGCCCTGGCTCACTGCGAGGTTGCTCTGTTGAGGGTGGAGGAGGATAAGATCCGTCCGCGTCTGATCTGCAAACCGGTCCACGAAACCAACCACCGATCGTTTCAGGGGTTCAACCGGGCCCAGGCGGCCGTACTGGAACTGGCGATTCTGGTCAGCCGCCTCGGACGGTTGCCGTGGGAGAAGATCGAGGCCGAACTCGCTTACCTCGGCATCGCCATTGAAAAGACCGCCGGCGAACGGGAGCAGGCGGCCTGGGCGTGGTTGATGGCTCGTGTGGACGAGTTCCGGCGGCAAAAGGAGGATGCGTTATGACGCGCATGTTGGCCAGTGTAATCGACTGGCGGGAACTTGAAACGGCGATTGAAGGCGGTGCGGATATCATCGATTTGAAGAATCCCCGCACCGGCGCATTGGGCGCCCTTCCGATCGAGTCGATTCGCAGCCTGGCAGCCAGGTGTGGCGGCCGTTGCCCGGTCAGTGCCACGGTCGGCGATCTGCCCGCCGAGCCGCAACAACTTACTCAGGCGATCGGCCGGACCGCCGAATGCGGTGTTGACTATGTCAAGGTCGGTTTTTTCTCCGCTAAAAACCTGACCCGATGCCTGCAGGCCATCGCCGGGCTCACCCACAGGCATAAGGTGGTTGCTGTCCTTTTCGCGGATCGTGAACCGCCGCTGGAGAGGCTGGGTGAGTTTGCCGGCTCCGGTTTTCACGGTGTCATGCTCGACACGGCTGAGAAGGGTGGGGGAGGATTGCTGGACCACATGGATCCTAACCGGCTTGAACGGTTCGTGAGCGAGGTCAGGGCACTCGACATGCTAAGCGGTCTCGCCGGATCCCTGCGATTGGAGGATATCCCCCAACTGCATTGCCTATTGCCCGACTATCTCGGTTTTCGCGGCGCGCTATGTGAAGGGCGCGAGCGCACCGCCGATATTGCACCACACCGGCTGCGTGCGATACATGATGCCCTCGCGCAAACAGCTCCACGGAGAGAGCGGACGGTGCAGGCGTTGCGTCGATGATTGAAGAGCGATACGGGATAGATGCCTTGAGCAGCTGTCAGCCGAAGGACTTTATCGAGACGGCGGAGGGGCTGGTCTTCGCCGTGGTGGCTGAGGATCTTGATGAAGAGAGGGTGCTCGCAACCCTGAGATATCGACGAATCCCGGGTGGATATCAAAAGCTGTCGACCCGGGAAGGCGATGAGTTGCTGACAAATCACTATCCACACTATATTCACTATTCCAAGGCGAGAGATGTCACCCTGCATGGGGTTCACCGTGATCTGGTCTGTGTGCATCATCAACCACGACAGAGATTACGGACAATGCGCCTGCAGATCCCGCACGATGAGATCGAGCAGAAGCTGCATCGCCTGATGGCCCTGTTCGAGGTAAACGGGTTGGATCCGGATGGGATAGGTGTTACCGGCTCTCTGCTGATTGGCGCGCAAAAAAGAACTTCCGATATCGATCTGCTCTTCTACCGGCAAAAGGTGTTCCATAAGGCCCGGGAGGTCATAAAATCTCTTCTGGCAAAACGACAGTTACAGCCGCTGGATAGCGCCCTGTGGCGAGAGGCCTATGACCGGCGCGGCTGTTCGCTCACATTTGATGAATATCTCTGGCATGAACAGAGAAAATACAATAAAGCGGCGATTGAAGGAACAAAATTCGATATTACATACCTGAATCCCAACCCATGGCAGGACCTGCTCTGCTACAGAAAGCAAGGCACGCACAACCTTAAAGTATACGTTGTCGATGACAGTCACAGCTTCGAATACCCCGCTCGTTACATATTGGATCATCCCGCCGTAAAGGAGGCTGTCAGCTATACCGCCACCTATGTGGGCCAGGCCAAGCAGGGGGAGCAGGTAGCGATTCGGGGCCGCTTGGAGGTTTCAAGCGTCGGCCATCTTCGCATCGTGATTGGCACCAACAGGGAGGCAAGCGATGAATATATTAAAGTGTTATCCCGGCAGCACTGAGGGCCCGAAAATTCTTCAACTGGCGGCTTTCATGGCTATGATCGTTTGTATTCTTTCGCCTGCTGCAAGCAAAGCGGCGCAGCGTGAAAGGCTCGTCGTGCTGCCTTTCGAGATCGTCGACAATACCCCGGTTCCCGGGAATAATGCTCGTCACCAGAAGATGCTGGAAAAAATTACCGGCTTTATCGGCGAGACAATCGAAAATGAGGGCCTATTCGATGTAGTCTCGCAGCAGCAAGTCAACGATGTGGTCATTGCCGCCCGCCTGGGCACCTATATACACACCTGTAATCATTGCGAATACGATCTGGCTGAAAAGGTTGAGGGTGACAAGGTGATGGTCGGCTGGGTTTATAAAATGAGCATGCTTATTCTGACCATGCATATCGAGGTCAAGGATGTGGAGAGCGAAAAGACGGTGATCAGCAAGGCCTACGATTTCAGGGGGGACAATGAGAAGGCCTGGCTGCGCGCCGCCAGGTACATGGTGCGCGATCTGGGTGAAATGCTCGGCAAGTGATCCTGTCGGTTTTTTCTATACATTGTAGGAACCCTGTTGCATTATATTTTCTTTCAGGCCCTAGTTAATCTACAGTGAATGAAACAGTTAAACACCCCCCGCGATTTGGCCATCAATGGCGCCGAGCCGGCATTTACTGAACCCCTCCACGTCGGCCGTCCATCTATCGGCGATCGGGAACTGTTTTTACGCTACACGAATGAGATACTCGACCGTCAATGGCTGACGAATAACGGCCCCGTGGTTCGAGAGCTTGAAGGGCGTATCGCCGATTATCATGATGTGTCCCACTGTGTGGCAATGTGCAGCGGCACGGTCGCCCTGGAGATTGCAATCCGTGCATTGCAGTTGAAGGGAGAGGTGATTGTTCCCTCGTACACCTTCATCGCCACGGCCCATGCGCTTCATTGGCAGGCGATCACACCGATATTTGCCGATATCGATCCACATACACACAATCTCGATCCTGCAGCGGTCCGGCGCATGATCACCCCGCGCACCACGGGCATTATCGGTGTGCATCTATGGGGAAGGATTGCCGCTGTGGAGGCACTGCAGTCAATCGCAGATGAGTATCAACTAAAGTTGATGTTCGATGCCGCACATGCATTCGGGTGTACCCGTGCCGGGATGAAAGTCGGCAACTTCGGCTGTTGTGAAGTATTGAGTTTTCATGCCACGAAATTTTTCCATACCTTTGAGGGTGGAGCCGTTCTTACCAATGACGATGAATTGGCCGAGACCATGAGGCTGATGCGTAATTTCGGTTTTTCCGGTGTCGACAATGTCATTCACCCTGGCACCAACGGTAAAATGACGGAAATAGCGGCGGCTATGGGATTGACCAATATCCGATCCATAGACAAGGTCATCGATCATAACCGCAGTGTATATCAGGCCTATGGCAGAGCACTTGCTGATGTTGCGACAGTAGACCTGCTAGCCTATGACGAACAGGAATCCAACAATTATCAATATGTGGTTGTTGAAGTGACGGAGGACTCGCCGGTAACACGTGATCGGATTGTCGATGCGCTTCAGGCCGAAAACGTATTGGCAAGACGCTACTTTTGGCCCTGTTGTCATCGAAAAAAGCCCTATTCGGATCTCTATCCGAACGCCGGCGGCTTCCTTGCCAATAGTGAACGAGTTTCAGAACGGGTAATCGTGCTACCGGCAGGAGCGGAAATGGATGATGAGAAGGTGGATACGGTCGCCTCAATTATCAGAGTCCTGACCAGTGTATGATCATATTGATCCGGCAACCTAAAAGGTTACTGGATTAGTGTTAACAGGCCCTAAAAAGGCGCATATATGCGACTTGCTTTCACAGTATTCTCCGTAAGGGTGAATCAGACTGAACAGATAGCTGAGAATGGTGGTTGATCAGTTTGAAATCCGCTGGTTGGTCAGTCGATCGCGGAATATATAGTCTCAAGTGATTTTACGCCGGTAGTACAGGCAGTGTTGCTGTTACTGAAATTAGCCTGTCCCGTATAGCGTTCAGGTAAGACGTAACCCTGTTGGGCCAACCGATCACGGATCAGATCATAGACCATTGCCGGGTTTTCACAAAACCGTTCGTAGTCTATCGACAGCCATCGCTCACTCGGAATTTTTTCAAAACTGTTCGCAATGGCCTGACGTGTGAAATGGATCTGTGCAGCGACCTCGTGCTCTGGTGTGTTCAGTGTCAAGGCATCATATTCCGGCGGCTTGAATCCCCACCATAAACGACGATCCCCCCTGAATCGCTCACGTGCATTCAGAATGGAGAGCATTTGATAGGCGGGTTCACGGCGAACATGTATAAACAGGATTTTGCCGAATAGCCGGTCGATAAAGTCAAGATTCCAATTGACGATGATGCCCTTCATGGCAAAAGGCTTCGCGAAGGCCGACTCGAGAGCCGCCAGTTCCTTGACGAAATTACGGGTGTCAGCCGTTTCCTGTTTCGTTTCATCGAGATAGGGGCAGTCATTGAAATCGAAGAAACGTCGCCAGAAATACCAGAATACATTGGGTGCGGCCAGGCCGTCTGTTTTGCCAAGATCAGAGGCGAAGCTGCTGTGCACGGTGTAGGCTCGAATGTCCTCGAAATCATGCTTATATTGAAATTTCGGGTTTACCAGCATTTCATGGATAAGCGCACCGATATAGGGCGCTTTATAGAAACGGGCGATCAGGTTGGATGGATACCCGAAACAGCCGCTGGCCGCCAGCCACTGCATCATCAGTGTCGTACCGGACCGGGGACCACCAACGACCAATACCAGTGGCAGTTCGGGGGCTTTGAATTGCGCAAGTTCTTGCTCGGCGGATCTCTGTAATATGTTATTGAGACGTTCTATCAGGCTCTCCAACTCGGGATTGCGGCGAAATGCATCAGTTCTGGATTCATTGCCCATTTCTTGCGACATGGCTGTTTCTCATGGTTTGATTGTGGCCACTACGGCCAATAGGCCATAAAACCCTCTGCTACATGCCAGCCCGGTATTGAAATCAGTTCAGGCTTTTCCTTCAGCAGCTGTTTGAGCGGCTTGCGGAACCACACCCATAACCGTGCTTCCACAACATACAATGAGGAGCGGAATCCCCATTGATCGAACAGCTGCGCCATACCGCGGTTGGTGTAAAAAATAGTGTGCACCGGCAGTAGATAGAACCAATCGGGATCGCGTGGTATTTCACCACGGACCAGGGTATGCAAGCCCAGGCAACCATCATCGGCTACGAGTCCTGCCAAGGCATCCATATCGGATCGGCTGCGTAGATGTTCCAGGGTGGATGTGGAAATCACCATATCAAAATGGCCGGGGATCAGATCAGACTCCTGCAGATAGCCTTCCTTTTTCCAGTAACGGTCATAGCGGGCTATCTGCCCAATCCTCGTATCCAGCATCCCGGCGAGTTCACCCTCACCACAGCCAAAATCCAGCCAGGGCTTGCCGCTGTCCAGCAGCCCGATGTCGGCAAGTTTCGACAGGACCGCGGCTTGTTGCTCGAGCCTGGCACGCCAGTTGGGATCATCGGGATTATCACCACTGCCACGATAGTTGCTGTGATAGTTTTCACAAACAGACTGCCACTGATGCTCCGGAAGTTCCAGCAGGGTTTGAGCGTACACGGTGCCGCATGCCGTACAACGTTCATAGTCCACTGTGTCGAGACCGAAGCGGTCGAATTGTTTACTGAAGCAGTACTCTGCCGGGGCCGTGCATATATAACAATTCATTGTTGGTATACTAGCATCATGATTCAGGCATTGACGAATTACGATGCAGCAAGATAGCGAAACTTTCTGGGACAGGCAGCGGGAGACACTTCCCGCCGATCAGCGTCAGGCCTTGATCTTTGATCGCATCAAATATCAGTTGAACCATGTCTACGAGCGGACCCCGTTTTACCGCCAACTCTATGATGCCCATGGCGTGCACCCTGAAGCGATTAAAGATCTCAACGACTTCACAACCAAGGTGCCCATTGTCACCAAGGCCATGCTGCAACAGTCGCAGCGCGACCACCCTCCTTTCGGTAACTATCTGGGGGTTGACTTTTCCCAGGTCAAACGGATTCAGGGCACCTCGGGAACCACCGGGCAACCTACACTGTTCGCCATAAGCGGGGAGGATTGGGAGCATGTATCCGAGGCACAGGCCATGCAGTGCTGGGCCGCCGGACTGAGGCCATCGGATATCGTACAGATCGTATTTCCTCTCAGCCTCTATGTCGGTGGCTGGGGGTTGCTCGGAGCGGCTGAACGAATCGGCGCCAAGGTTCTGCCGATGGCGGGGGGTAATACCGAACGCCAGATAGCCATGTTGCAACAGGTGGGCACGAGCGTGATCTGTGGAACGCCTTCCTTTTGCCTGCATATCCTGGAGACAGCCCGCGGAATGGGAATTGAGTTGGCATCGAGCCGGTTGCGCCTGGGATTTTTCGGCGGTGAGCCGGGAGCGGGAATTCCCAGTGTCAGGCAGCGACTCGAGTCGGGATTCGGCATACGCGCCATCGATTTCGGTAATGTCGCGGAACTCCATCCCTGTTCCAACATGGAGTGCTCTCACGGAAGCGGCATGCATGTCTATCAGGATGTGGATTACACCGAAGTGGTAAACCCGCAAAACCCGAATCAATCCTATGGCTATAACCGTAGAGGGGCCGTTGTCTACACTCATCTGTGGCGCAAATCACAACCCATGATCCGCTATTTTCCCGGTGATGAAACCCTCGTGACCGATGAGCCCTGTGCCTGTGGTCGTACCTATCCCCGCATGCCTCACGGCATTATCGGGCGTCTTGACGATATGATCATCGTGCGTGGCGTCAAATTCTATCCCGGCGACGTTGAAGAGCTGTTACGAGGGCTGGATGGTATGGGAACCGAGTTCAGAATTATTCTTGAACGCCAGGGTGAACTGGATGAGGTCCGAATCGAGGCAGAGTGCGATACGACGGTAGATAGTGATCTATTCAGGGCTAAAGCCGAACACAAGCTACAGAATGGATTGGGCATGCGGGTTACTGTCATGCCAAAGGAGCAGGGGTATTTTCCTCTTACACAATTCAAGGCGCGCCGGGTGATTGATCGCAGGCCGAGGCATGAGCAATGAGCGAAATAATAAACGATAAGCCACTGGTGATCATCGGCAGCGGTGGGCATGCCTGTTGTGTCAAGGACGTGGCTCAGCTTGCCGGTTTCAGCACTATCGGATTTATTGACCGTACCCGCAGCAAAGGGGAGAAAATCAATCAACTTCCGATCTTGGGTGGAGACGAATTGCTGCATGACATCAGCTTTATCGGTGAGCACCTTTTCGTGGTCGGTATCGGTAGTCCGGTCGCACGCCGGCGTTATGGCGAACTGTTGTTGCAAAAACAGGCCGACTGTCCGGCTATCGTCAATCCGTCCTCATTTGTCTCGCCTCATGCAATATTGGGTAGCGGGGTGTTGCTGATGGGTATGAATGCAGTCAATCATGGCGCAAGACTTGATGATTTCGTCGCCTTGGATTGGCAAGTCACGATCGGACATGGCGCCCACCTGGGCAGTGCGGTGTTCGCGGGTCCGGGAAGCCGGGTAGCCGGTAATGTGATCTGCGGCGAGGAAACCTATTTGGGCCTTGGATGCCAGGTTATTGAACGGGTAAGGATCGGTCGCGGCAGTCTCATCGGTGCGGGTTCGACCGTTACTCGCGATATTCCCGAGCGTATGGTTGCAGTGGGCTCCCCCGCCAAGGCGATTCGTCAACATAGTGAAGAGGAAGTGGACTTGGGGCCGCAGTTCTAGGGCCTGTCAACACTAATTCGGCTTACTGTTTACGTAGATAGAGGGTGTCGCCCATAGTGAACGACAGGTCGAACATATTGCTATGCAAGAGCTCGTCACCAGCCTTCTTCGGACCGTCACCGAAAACCCAAACATAGTCATCAAGCAGTAGCCAGCCTCCAGGCATAACATAAGGCGTCCAGGCATCGATATCCTGACGGACATGGTCGTAGTCGTGGTTGCCGTCGATATGGAGCAGTGAGATCTCTCCTGTTACTGCGATGGTGCCGAGTTGGGGACTCGCCAGCATGCCTTCCATGGCAGCCTGTTTGTAGTGATCGATCGCCTTGGCCGAACTGTCGCGTATATAACCTGCGTTGGTCAGCAGTGAGATATTGCTGATATAGACCCTAAATATCTGCTCGAAATCGATCGCTTCCAAATCCCTGTTCAAAATCTCCGCCTGCCGGCCTTGTGCCTCGATTACCTGGTTCGACCAGGGATCGATACTGATCAGGTTTCCAAGCTCGTAACGCTCAGCCAGCCAGGCGAGGGCAAACGCGGAGCGACCGGCGAGTGAACCGATCTCCACCAGGTCCCCTTGTGGCAGGACCCTTGCAAGCTGTGCAAATGCGGTGAGTTTATCCAGGTCGCATTGACCAGGTATATCTAGGAACTGCTTGTGAAGTGCCGCATACTCTCCGGGTTTCAGTGCGGGCTTTACCCTTTCTTTTGAGTTGGCGAGCTGTTGAGGAAAGGGATCGGCAACGGCGGAATCGGCCCATGCATAACCGGCAGCCGTATCCTGCCAGATCGCCTGGTAGGGCGCGGGTTGGCAGAGGTGGAAACGGGGTTGGGCTGCCTGTTTTTCCCGCAGCTCTTTTAATAATGTCCACACCCCGGGATGGGGCGTGTAAACATGAGTAATGCCATGTGTCTCCAGGCAGGCCTCGAAGGCCCGGAAAAAATCCGGATCTGAAATGTAGGGCAGATGGATCAGCTCATCCAACCTTGGATCGGCAATCTGATTTTCAACTGAAGTGGCGCCGACGAGCCTGACTCCCAAGGCATGTCCGACGGAAAGAAACGGTGTCGCTGCATCCATATCGACCGGAAAAACTAACAGAGTGATCGCCGCTGTAGTGTTCAATGGTCAATCGCTTGGCTTGAAGGCCGCAACTTCCTTGTCCGCCAGGAATTGCAGCTGATGCCAAAGGGTTTCAGGGAGTGGCGCGCTACCCTCAATCAGCAGCGCCTTTTTTCTCGCCTCGCCATGACCACCAGGGATGTTTTGCCACGCCTGATGCTTGGCGATGCGTTCAATGACCGTCACGACAGCGTCGGCATGCATGCCCGGTATTCTTTGGGGATCGCATGCCAGCAGCACCAAACCGCCCTTGGCGGTTTCACCGGTGAACAGCGTGGTCAACATCTCAATCGCCAGGGTCAGGGCATATTGTCGACGTTGCAGGCCGCTGTCGAGAGTCTGGATGATTTTGCCGTTGAATCTGCCATGTTCGTCGAACAGCTGCTTGAGATCCGCGACAGGTTCACCCTTGGAAGTCGTCAGCATGACATCCTTCAGATCACCCTCAAAGCCGGACAGCATGGCCAGTATCTGGCCGAATGTTGTCGGTGCCGGCGAGACATCGGCGATAAAAACCGGTTTATCTTCAAAGGTAGGCAAGGCAATGGCCAGGGGGTTGGTGCCAAATAGTGGCTGACCATCTTTGTGCAGCGACACCAGCGGCGGACTGGTGGCGAAGCCAACGGCAACAAAACCTGCCTCAGCCAATGGCCTCAGATAGTCACCCACCACGCCGGTGGGGAAGGCATCGATGCAGGCCACGGCCGCAAAGGGCTGCTCGTCCAGCATGCGTATCAATTGCCGTTGCCCTTCACGCGCCGCCAAATAGCCTAAGCTCTGCTGACACCTGAGATGCAGCAGCCAGGGCAGCAGCTGTAGCGCTTCCGGGGGTTGGTGCAGAAACCGGCCAAGCTTCTCTCTTAACCAGGGTATGCGCACTACACCGTGAGAATGTTTCCCCCTAAGCTCGGCATCCAGCAGTTGTGCAGCCGCTTCGTCAACCGCCGCGGCGGGTGTGATAAATTTCGCAAGCGCCAGATGACAGATCCGTTCAACCTCGGACACCGGCACATTCACTACCTGCTGGGGTTGAGTCTCAGCAGTCAAGTCGATCCTCGCTGTTGATCCGTCAACAACCCTTCGAGATGTTCGACGAAGGCCGCCAGGTTTCTGCTGCTTTCACCGCTTGCGACTGACAAGGCCTGTTGCAGTCCACTGCAACGGTCACTGTATACAGGACCGGTCACACTATCGAGCTTGGCGTCATCGAATATAGTCTTCACCAGGCTGGCGCCGAACAGTGAGGAGCCGGTAAGATCCGCATCCGTAAGCACAGCCTGGTTCAATCGAGCATAAACCATCAAAGCGCCGCGTAGATTGGCGCCACTCAAATTTCCGGCAATATAGGACTGGACCAGAGTTGTCTCGGAAAGATCAGCCTTCATCATCGACATCGATTTAGGCGGATCTCCGGTAATCATGGCGCGGTAGAGATAGGCGTTGCGTAAATTCGCAAAAGAGAGGTTGCAATCCCGGAAATGGGCGCATCGCGCGGTAAACCGGGTCATATTCGCATATTGAAAAGAGGATTCCCGCGCGGCCAGGTTCTCCCCGGTTGCCCCACTGAAATCAGTGCGGTCCGCCATACAGTTGGTGAGGAGCGCACCATCAAGCTTGCTGCCGCTGAAACGGGCATTTTCAAAACTGACATTCATCAACCGGGCATGTTCAAGGTCAGCCGTCGTAAAGTCGGAGGAGGGCATGGAGACCGCAGAGATATCGGCCTCACGAGCGGCCAGGCTCTTTGCATTCAGTCCGGAGAGCGTGCAACTGCGGATCCTCAACCCGGGCAGGTTGGCTTGAGAGAGTGACAAGCCCTCGGTATCGAGGAGACGCTGCAAGGTAAAAGCTTCACCGCTGGCCTCATTAAGCGTGGCGCCTCGCATGTCGCATTTGGTGATCGTGAGTTGCGAGACCTGGGCCGCAGTCAGGTCGGCGCCGCCCAGGTGGCACTCGTTTATGGTTGAACCCTGCAGGTTACTGCGCACAAACCGCGTATTGTCCATGATGCACTGGTAAAAGGTGGTGCCGGCAATGGCGGAACCGGAGAGATCCACGCCGGTCATGAAACAGCCATGGAAAAGACTCCCTGTGGCATCCGTGAGGTCACGCATGTCCGCATCGGTGAAATCGCAGACCTGAGCGGCAAATGCGTGCATATAGACGCCTCGCATGTTGGCGCGTTTGAGCAGGGTTCTCTCCATGCCCGCGCAAACGATGGTTGCGCCGGACAGATTCGCACCGCTCAGATCAGTGCCGTGCAGGACCGCCCGGTTGAGAACCGCGAGGCGCAGGTCGAAACCGGAGAGGTCGAGTCCACGCAGATCGGCTTCGCGCAGTACCATGCCGCGACCTGTGCGCGCGATCAGTTTATCCGTATAGGCCTGAACCTCGTTTATTGCCTTGCCGCGATCATCGGCATTGGCCCAACGCCGCAATCGCGATACGGTATCGATTTCAGGGATCGTCGCCTCGATTGAATCAACATTGTCTGACATATTCATAGCTTCTGGATTCTCCTAATTGAACAACTATTAGTCGAGGTGATCGTTTATGAGCCTTGATTATCGGCCTCTTTGCTGCTGGCTCCATACAGCAACTGCCAGCCTTTCATAAGGGCCGCTTCTATATTTTCCGCATGCCGCTCATAGTCCATGATAGACGAGTTTTCCACTTCCTTACGCAATGTTCTGCGAATTGAAACGAGTCTCTCCTTGTCCCTTGCCAAAGAGAGTGCAATCTCGATATAGCTGTCGTAGTCCTTGGCTATCCATTGCTGTCGGTCTATCGCCGATAAAATCCGTGTCGAGAGGTTGCTGGCCACGGACTTACCGGCACGAGAGACCAGTGGCAGCCCCATAAGCAGTGAATTGAAGGAGGTGGTTTGCCCATGATAAGGATAGGGGTCCAATGCAATATCGACTTCATTATGGGAAATTAAGTAGTCCTCGAGCGGCAGTCGCGGGTGGAGTATTATGGATGACTTATCAACATTGAATTTGGCGAAAATATCCTGGATATGATCCCTCATCAGTTCGTTCTGATAGTCGTCGATGACCAGTCTGATTTTAGAGCCGGGCAGGTTGTGCAACAGCCTTGCCCATATTTCCATAATGGAGAGATCTATTTTTCTCAAGCCATTGAATGAGCCGAAGGTGATATGCCCGTTCTTTATGCACGGTGGCTCCACCAGCGCCGGGAACTCAAAAAGCGGTTTATAAAGTGTTAGATTCTCGATCGGCAACAGCTGTTCGCTGGAGTTTTCTCTGAGTTTGCATGTCTCGATCAAAGAGCTGTCTTTGAGTGAAAAATCGATGCTCTCCAGTCCGGTCGATATCGGGAGACCCAGCCATGAAACCTGCATAGGGGCCGGTCTCAGATTGAATAGCGTCAGGCGATTGCCTGCCGTATGGTTGGATAAATCGATAAGGATATCAATTTTGTCGGCGCGAATCTTTCTCTCCAGCTGCTCATCGCTTAGCAGAATACACTCACACCAGGAATCCGCGCGCGATCTTAGTGCATCAGTGATCTCATCGTAGACGCTGTTGTTGTAATAGAAATGCAGCGAAAATCGACCGCTGTCAAAACAATCCAGAATCGGTTTGAAGTAGAAAGCAATGGCATGATGACGCAAGTCGGCAGAAATAAACCCGATTCTCAGCTTTCGTCCAGGCAGCACATCAACGGCACCCCGGTACTTCTTCTTGGTCCGCTTGTTGAGTGGTTGGGTTATCGCTTTGACTTGGTTGTAAATCTCGGTCTGATCGTCGTAGGTGTATAGCAGTTGTACGATGTAATTCTGTTTTGCGATCAAATTGCCAGGATCGATCTCCATCGCTTTTTTCATACAGGTCAGTGCATCGCCCTGTCTGCCTTGGTGCGATAGGGCGTGCCCCAGATTGATGTAGACCTCGACGGTTTCGTAGCCCTGCGTCAGGCAATGATCCAATGCCTGAATCGCCTCTTCATATCTGTCCTGAAGTATGTAGAGTCTGCTCAATCCCACATAGGCAACAAATGCTTGTGGATTAATACTGATCAGGTTTGCATAGTAGATTTCCGCCTTTCTGTAGTCATGAGATACGTTGGTATGGAATTTACCGAGCATGTAGTACATGCGCTCATCAGTACAACCTGACATCTCTGCAAGCTTGTAAGATTTCTCCGCATCGGTGTATAGGCCCTTTCTTTCCAGCGCCACACCACACATAACATACCAGCAAGGTTGAGCATGGCCGCTTGACACCGCTTGCCTGAGATTGACCAGGGACTCATCCAGCCTGTCCTGAAGCAATAGCGTTTCACCGAGCAGATAGAGTGCCTGCGGATTTTTCGGCTCTTTTCTCAACACCCGGGTGAGGAGCTTATGGGCATCACCAAGCTTGCCTTGACGAAGTTTTTTTTCAGCGTTTTGGAGAGTGTTTGACATGGTTCGCAAACTGTCTCGATATAATGGGGTGGTGTATTTAACAGTTGTAGTGGATCTAGTGTAACAGGCTGCGGGCCGGTCTCTCATTTTAAGCGGGCGCAGTCGGACAAATGCAAATTTATTATATGTTATTATATAGGTAAAACAATAATATATAGTTTAATATTAATCTTGATTGTAAAGATTAAATCGAGAATGACCGTTAACTTATCGATTGGGGGTTTGACTTACAGGCACACAGGGCCAGACGACTGCCGCCATTCTGCGTCGATCCAGTAAAGGAACGCCATTCTGGCTGAAAGGATATTGCAAAAATCGCTGCATGATCACTACACTTAGCCAGCGATTGCAATATGCTTTAATAGACAGCGGTTAAATGTCTGGGACTGTTCGAAACGAGAGATCAATTGTCAGGAATTGCTATAAAATCACATAGGCGAAAAGAGTCGAAAAAAAATGAAAAGGATCATAATCTGCGCAGATGGCACCTGGAACATCAGGGATCAGCTGGACAAAAAGACAGGGCGGCGTCATCCAACCAATGTAACCAAAATTGCACGTGCCATAAAACCAAAGGCCGGTGATGGCACATCACAGATAGTCTATTACCATGAAGGGGTGGGAACCAACGGACCTCTGGACAAGGTTACCGGGGGGGCTTTCGGCAAGGGCATGGAAGAGAATATCCGCAACATGTACCGATTCATCGTCTACAATTACGAACCCGGCGATGAACTCTATCTCTTTGGCTTCAGTCGCGGCGCATTTACGGTAAGAAGTCTTGCCGGTTTTATGAACCTGATCGGCCTGATCGAAAAAGACGACGACTATTATGTACCGGAAATGTACCTCTGTTATGAAAAAAGCAAAGGTCCCGGCTCGGCGGAGTGGGAAAAGGCGTTTCGTAATGTAGAAAACGTACGCCCATGCCCGCCGATAAAACTAGTCGGGGTGTGGGATACCGTCGGTGCGCTTGGCGCTCCTGGAGTGATTGGACAGATTTTCAACAGGAAAAAATATCAATATCACGATATTGAGCTCAATCCGAATATAGACAACGCCATACATGCCATATCGATCGATGAACGACGTAAACCATTCAAGCCTTCGATATGGAAACGTCCCTTATCTTGGCAGGGTGAGGTGCAGCAGGCCTGGTTTGCCGGTGTACACAGCAATGTGGGCGGTAGCTACTCTCCCGATGGCCTGGCCAATGAGGCTCTCCACTGGGTGGTTGAAAAGTCGGAGGCGTTGGGCCTTGAATGTGATCATGACTACCTCGCCCATTTCCGGCCTTGCTTCAACTCCGTGCTTAACGACTCAATGACCATTCCCTATCGCGTGATGGGACCATTCGAGCGCCAGATCGGCAATCATGTTAACGATGGCGAGGTGCTTCATCAATCGGTACTGGATCGCATGCATCTGGCAAAATGCAGATATGCGCCATCCAATCTGAAAGCTTATAACGAAAATCGGTTGGATATTCCGGTAGTGAATACGACGCGTATCGATCGTGGTGAACCCTGTCCTGACCTGTAAAGACTGCACCATACTTGCAATGAACAGGTTTTTCTGCGATGGGATTTGATTCCAATGACCACCTCCTATGTCAAGCGTCGTACTTACACAAAAAAAGGTTTTATACTCTAAACAATAGAAATAAATAATCTCAATAAAAGATGTGTTGGCGAAATCCAAAATCCATACGGATGTGCCGTCAGGGAAGATTTCGATATCCTAATAGGGTGATCATAGAAGGTAGTGGTTCCGAGCAGGTATAGTAGGACGCAAACCGTTGGACTGAAAACAGACCTCTACAGCAATAGACGACAAAACAAGAACTGCCAATCAAACATTATTGGATAAATGATTTAAACTGATGCTGTAAAAAGCTCGGTTTTGATTGAGTTGAGAATTTACGATGCCAATAACCCGGTAGTTCAGTGGTACAGCGCTACTTGGCCAGTACTTCAACCGGCTGCCAATTCAACATCCATGGACCAAATATCTACTCGAGTGGCTGTCTCTTCATAGACCTTCATAGAGCTGTGTGATGGTGTTCCTGTGCAACTCGGCATCCCTCGATTATTCGGTTGCCTGCATTCTGCGGATACTGCAGCCTGAGTCTAATGAACAACCGGTGATTTGATACAGCCGCATCCTTGAGGAACTTGAGGGGCGTTAGGTTGCCGAGTTGATCCCATCAAGTTCTTTTCGGTTATAACCCCAGTAAAATCATAGGAATAGCGATTTTTTCATTAAATCCCGGAACCTGCTTTATGCGCTATCAGGCTATTACTGTGCACTTTCAGGATTGCGTGACTTCTCGATGAAGTACTAGCGTGGTGCTATTCGCAAACAACAAGCATCGACAGAATGTGTAGGGCAGGAATTTGGCATGTCGCCAAATTCGACGGTCAAGCGATTTCACTAGTTAGGAGGCTCAATGTGAGTAGTTCGGAGAGTGTGGTTCAAAATTCGCTGAAACCCGGAAAGTGGGTACGCTCAACCTGCAAGATGTGTCTCCACTCTTGCACCAATTTGATTCATGTCACCGATGACGGTGTGGTCAACAAGATCGAGGGCGATCCCACCAATCCGTCGAATAACGGCAAGCTTTGTCCCAAAGGCAATGCAGCCATAATGCGACATTACGATCCACAGCGTTTCAAGCAGCCGATGAGGCGCACAAATCCCAACAAGGGGCCCGGAGTCGATCCGAAGTGGGAGCCGATCAGTTGGGATGAGGCCTTTGATATCTGCGCTCGGGAAATCGGTAAGTCATTGAAAGAGGACCCGAGAAAGATCCTGCCTTCACTGGAAGATTTCCAGAAGATGCATATCTGGACCTGGCCGTTATCTTTCGGCAATTTCAACTGTTTCCAGTCTGCGGGCACCATATGTGGCGGGGCCTATCATCCTGCCAATGGTTATATTCATGCCTCCTTTGCCTCGATCAATGACGTTAAATACTGCAATTATTGGATAAACGACGGTACGGGCGATGGCTTTTCGTCCCATTTGCATGCGGCCGCCTCTTCCTACCATATGGCCAATGCCCGTGTTGATCGCGGTATGAAAGTCGTGACCGTAGAGCCGCGGCTTTCCATCTCCGGCGCCAAGTCCGAGGAGTGGGTGCCGATCAAGCCCGCCACGGATCGTCAGTTTGCGTTGAGTCTGAGCCACGTTCTGATCAATGAAGGGTTGTGTGACTGGAAGTTTCTGAAACAGGACACCAACGCGCCCTATCTGGTCGGTGAGGACGGGCTTTTTGTTCGTGACCAAGATGGTGAAATCTGGGTGTGGGATGCCGAAGCGGACAAAGCCAAGCTGTGGAATGATGAGACCATTGGTGATTTCGCACTTACCGGCGAATATGAAATCGCCGGTAAAAAGTGTAAGCCGGCTTTTCAACGATTCAAGGATATCCTGGATGGCTGCAGTCCCGAGGAGATGGAAAAAATCACCACAGTGCCGCCGGATACGGTCAGGCACATAGCACGGGAGTTTGCGGAGGCGGCCCAGATTGGCGCGACCATCGAGATCGATGGCCGCACCCTACCGTTACGACCGGCTGCATACAATTATTATCGCGGCGCCCAGGGACGCAAAAAGGGCATGCAGGCCAATCACAGTTATAAGCTGGTCAATTTTCTGGTCGGTAATATCGATGCGCCCGGCGGTCACCTGGGTGTGAACCTGGATGAAAAGACGATTGATTGGACGCGTTGCGAGCCGGGTGAGTGCGGCATGATGAAAGGCGAACCTCATCAATTGGGCGTGGTGCCGCCGATGAGTTACCCGCCAAATGAGTACCATTTGTTGAGCTATTTTCCGGTAGGCGTAAATCCACCTCATTTGAATCTCAGTGTATGGAAGGATCCTGAGCAGTTCGGCATGGATTACAAGCCTGATGTGATGGTGATCTGCCACTCGAATCCGTTGTGGGCAATGCAGGGGCCCCGTGCCGGCTGGTTCGACATCATGCGTAATATGCGTTTTATCGTTTGCTGCGACATTATTCCCACCGAGACCACCGATTTCGCTGATGTGATCCTTCCTTCCAGCGACGTGCTCGAGACCTGGAATATGACCATGATCGAGCCGCCTTTCACCGAAGGGCAGTGTCTTCGTCAACCTGCGGTGGAAGCATTGTACGACACCAAGAGCGAGGAGGAGATCTTTTACGAACTATCGGAGCGCTTGGAATTGGTCGACTCCTGGAACAACGTCATCAATATGGTGCTGGGATTCCACCAGGTACCGGAATTGATGCTTGAGGCCGGCAGGAAATACACCGACAAGGAGATCGCCGAGCGCAAAGGCAAGCTTTGGAACGGCAAGGATATCGACTGGTATATCGAGCACGGTCACTCTTCGACCTGGCGCCAGTCGAAGAAGGCCTACCGTCCATGGGAAGGGATGCGGCTACTTTTTTATATTGAGGATATGGTCACCATTCGCGAGGATCTCAAGGTGAAAATGAAAGAGAAGGGTGTCCCCTTTATCGATCAATGGCCCTGGGACGACTATCAACCCCTACCGACACCGGACCTCGATCCAATTCACCAGGAGCCGCCCGAGTACGATCTGTACGGCTTCTTTTTCAAGGATATCCAGATGAATTTCGGTGAGAGTCTGAGTAATCCCTGGATCAAGGACATCGTTTACCGTGATCCCGTGCATACCTCAATTCTTTTGAACAACGGGACGATGCAGGCCAAGGGACTGGAGAGCGGCGACATTATCAGGCTTGAGTCGCCTCATGGCGGTCCCATATATGGTCGTGTCGCGGGTGTGGAGACCATGCATCCCGATGCGGTTGGCGTTTCCAATTCACTTTCACGGATCCGCACGGAAAATCGTGCTGTTCGCCATGCAGGCGGACATTTCAACGACATGCTGCCGTATGACTTGAAGAATACCGATGGTGTTACCGGTCAACCGGAGACAGCCTGTCGCGTGAAGATCACAAAAGTGGATGACTGGCCGGAAAGTCTCAAGCAGGGCGGCACTGTATATCAGATGGTTGATGAGATTGCAAAAGGCAAGGGGGCGCACTGATGGCCAGAATGGGTATGGTCTTTGACCTGAAGCGGTGTATTGGCTGCAATGCCTGCGTAATTGGCTGTAAACAGGAAAACAGCCTGCCGGACGGCGTGTTCTTCACCAAGACGCTGAGTGAGGATTATGGTATCTATCCGTCTGTCAAACGCGTCTATATTCCGACCTTGTGCAACCATTGCGAGGATGCTCCCTGTGAAAAGGTCTGTCCCAGCGGGGCGACTTACACTCGGGAAGACGGCATTGTCATGGTGGATGGTGAAAAGTGTATCGGATGCGGGAGCTGTGCCGTGGCCTGTCCCTATGATCAACGCAGCCAGGTCTCCAAGGATATGTTGGATAGGGGGCTGTTCGGTGAAGGCCAATTAACCGATTTCGAGAAGCAGGGCTACGAGCGTTTCACACCGGGTACCGTTATCAAGTGTGACTTTTGCAGTAACCGGGTGGATGCCGGTCTTGATCCTGCCTGTGTGGTTACTTGTCCCACCAATGCACGTATCTTCGGTGATTTTGACGATCCGGACAGCAAGCCCAATCGGGTAATGCGTGAACGGGGTGGCGGTCAGACCCCGCTGGCGGAAAAAAATACCAAACCCAAGGTTTATTACATATCCTAAAGGAGCGGATGATGTCGAATACAGATGCACCTTTGGTCGGCGATAGCTTTAAACTTGGTTACCGCTTCCAAAATTTCTGGGATGTGCCGATGGCCACAGCCTTTTTCTTCGGTGAGTTGGGTGCCGGCACCTTTCTGATATCGATGTACTTTGATTTTGTTGCCGGAATGATTTTCGGTCTGATCAGCACTGGTATTGGAAAGCCGTTTTTTCATTTGACCCACATGGGCGTGCCGGCGAAATCCTGGCGGGCGATGCTTCGTCCGGACCGTTCCTGGATCAGTCGCGGCTTGATATCCATTTTGGTCTTTATCCCATTCGGGATACTGGTTGTACTGGATCAGACTTTCGGCTGGTCGGGCGGGGGAGCCTTAGGCAAGCTGATTCAGCTTATCGCAGTCGCTGCCGCGCTGCTGGTGATGACCTATCAGGGATTCGCGATGTCACACTCCTCATCCATAGCCTTGTGGAACACGGGTTTGATGCCGGTCAGCAGTATGGCTTATGCCTTGCTCGGCGGTGCCGCCGTCACCCTGCTTCTGGGTAGTGCATTGAACGGCTTATTGGATGCTGATCTGGTGTTGTTGGAAAAGCTGTTTCTGGCTTTGCTGGTGGGAACGCTAGCCATCCTGTTGAGTTTGCTGCATGCCGCTTATCATGGTACCCGGGGTGGGCAACAGTCGGTGACATTATTGATCAAAGAGAGTTTCTCATTGCCATTTTATACTCTGGTTTTAGGTGCCGGTATTCTTCTTCCGCTTATCGTGCTGTGGTTCGGGGGGGGTGCATTGGTGTCGGCATTTGTGGCTGCAACCGGCGTATTGGCCGGTTTCTTCAGCTATCGTGTTTTAATCTTCAAGGCAGGTGTCTATGAGCCCCAAATTAGCTTTGCAGCCCGTCTTGGCCTGCACTAGAGCTGTTATTGCCAATATTGTGGATAACAGCGGCAAACCAGGC
This sequence comes from Candidatus Thiodiazotropha sp., assembly GCA_040506195.1. Classification (GTDB taxonomy): domain Bacteria; phylum Pseudomonadota; class Gammaproteobacteria; order Chromatiales; family Chromatiaceae; genus Thiodiazotropha. The sequence continues at coordinate 214,070 of JBEVXH010000007.1, forward strand.
GTGCGGCGTGTAACATCACGTTACATTCCCGGGCCGGGTCAGCCGGGAGTGGTGGAACAGAGCCCTGTAGTCGTTGAAGACGCCTTGACGTTGGATGTCGAGGCAATCGGTACTTATACCCTGATGTGGACGCCTACCGACAATGTGCAACTTATGGGTGGCGGGTATCTTTCAGGGCATGGCCTGCTGAGCGGGGAAGTTCCCAGCGCGGCATTTTCATTGGCTGCGGGTTTTGCCTTCACGGAAGGTTTGATTCAAAACCTGGATGATGTCGAAAGCCTGGCGGTATGCCCGGACAAGCCGGGTATCGTGCGCATGAAGCTCAAGCGACCGGAAACGGTAGAAACACGAAGGCGCAACTTGGTGATGACGAGCTCCTGCGGGATTTGCGGAAGCAGGGAAGTGGTCGAAAACAATACCTTTGGTCTGAATGACGTACCTGATCAAATGCGACTGATGGGGAGGGGAGTTGCCGAACTGATGGAGGAGATGCGGCAGCGACAGGCCATTTTCGATGAGACAGGCGGTGCGCATGCGGCGGCTGTGTTTACTGCTGATGGGCGTATTCATGCTGTAGCCGAAGACCTTGGGCGACACAATGCCCTGGACAAGGTTATCGGGGCTTCTCTGCTAAACGGCGAAGGGTTCAAGGCACGAGGTGTTCTGCTATCCAGCCGCCTGAGTCTGGAGATGCTGACCAAAGCGGTTCGCGCAGGTCTGGAAATTGTTGCTGCAGTCAGTGCGCCGACTTCGTTGGCGATAGAAGTGGCGGAACGGTTTGGCGTGACCCTGTGCGGCTTTGTACGCAAAGGGCGCTTGACGGTTTATTCCCATCCGCATCGAATCGACCCTTTAGGGTGATGGGCTTCTGCGGGTAACAGCGATTGTTGGCTACATTAACCAGGCGCTGACTGCGTATTTCTTTCCATTGCATGATGCATGACCGGCTTCCTTGAGAGTCAACTTGTTCACCCTGGCGTTCAAGACTCTATCAACAGTGATTAATAGTATCGACTAATAGTCCGCATTGCTGGCTGATTCGAGCGGAAATCAACATAGAGGAACCTGCAGATGTCTGATTCGTTGCCGATTGTCGCCGTATTGGGTGGTACGGGTGATCTGGGTGGTGGTTTGGCTTATCAATTGGCCAAAGCCGGTTACCCGGTCATTATCGGGTCCAGGGGTGAGGAGAAGGCCAAGGCTGCGGCAAAAGCCATGTCGGGTAGGGTCGGTACATCGGTGGACGGTAGAGAAAACAGCACTGCCGCGAGAATTGCCGATGTGGTCATCATGACGGTTCCTTTTGCCAGTCACGACAGTACCTTGAAAAGTGTCCGCGATGCGGTCCAGGGTAAGATATTTGTCGATGCCACCGTGCCCCTGGTTCCACCAAAGGTAGCACGCGTCCAACTCCCGGCGGATGGGCCGGCAGCTAAACAATCCCAGATGATGTTGGGTGAAAATGTTCGTGTCGTTTCCGCCTTTCAGAATATCGCAGCTACGCATTTGCAGTCAGACGATGGTCATCATAACGAATGTGATGTGCTGGTTTCGGGTAATGACCCGGAGGCGCGGGATATGGTGATCAAGCTTGCCAGGGATATCGGTTTACGTGCTTGGCATGCGGGGGCAATCGACAATTCCGTTGTAGCCGAGGCGTTGACTTCGGTACTGATATTCTTAAACAAGCGCTACAAAATCAACGGTGCGGGTTTACGTATTACCGGCGAACCTGGTTCGGCAGTTTAAGGGGTTGGCTGATGAAAGTACTGGTAGCAGTTAAAAGAGTTGTTGACTACAACATCAAGGTCCGTCCAAAAGCGGATGGTTCAGATGTTGAGATAGCCAATGCAAAAATGTCCATGAACCCGTTTGATGAAATAGCCGTGGAAGAGGCGGTGCGCATGAAAGAAGCGGGTAACGCTACGGAGGTGGTTGCAGTCTCTCTTGGCGAGACGGCATGCCAGGACATTGTCCGTACGGCGCTTGCCATGGGGGTGGATCGCGGTCTGCTGGTGGAGACCGATGAACGGTTGGAACCTTTGACTGTCGCCAAACTGCTTGTTGCTATCGTGAAGAGAGAGCAGTTCGATCTGGTTATTCTCGGTAAGCAGGCGATCGATGACGACAGTAACCAGACCGGGCAAATGCTGGCGGCGCTGTTGGGCTGGCCCCAGGGTACTTTCGCATCCCATGTCCTGGTCGACGGTGATCGGGTGCAGGTTACGCGGGAGACAGATACCGGCAGCCAAACCCTCTCTTTTCAGCTACCCGGCGTGGTGACCTCCGATTTACGCTTGAACGAACCGCGCTATGTCAAATTACCGAATATTATGAAGGCCAAGAAAAAGCCCCTGGAGAAGATCACGCCGGCAGAGCTTGGTGTCGATATTTCAGCTCGATTGGAGATTCTCGCTGTAGCTGAACCGGTACAGCGCAGTGGCGGCATCAAGGTTTCCGATGCAAAAGAACTGGTGGAGAAACTCAGAAACGAAGCAAGGGTGATCTAATCGTGACGATACTGGTTATCGCTGAACACAATAACAGTGAACTCAATGCTGCAACCCTGGCGACGATCACTGCTGCGACTCAATTAAGCGATTCAGTCGATCTGTTGATTGCCGGCAGTGGCTGTTCGTCGGTAGCCGAGAGCGCTGCGAGAGTACAGGGAGTGAATCGCGTGGCATTGGCGGATGCCCCGGAATATGAGCATCAGCTGGCGGAAAATATCACTCCATTGGTCGTCAGACAGGCTGGAGGCTATTCGCATCTGCTGATGTCGGCCACGGCCAATGGAAAGAACCTGATGCCTCGCGTGGCGGCACTGCTGGATGTGGCTCAGATATCGGACATTATCGCGATTGAATCGAGTGACTGCTTCCGACGTCCGATCTACGCGGGAAACGTTATCGCCACAGTGCGCTCGAAGGACCCGATGAAGATAGTCACTGTACGTACAACCGCCTTCGAGCCGGCCGTTGCGGAAGGTGGTAATGCACTCATTGATCAGATTGAGGCGAGTGGGGATACGGGCCTTTGCCGCTGGGATGGAGAGGAGCAGAGCGAATCGTCGCGGCCGGACTTGACTCAAGCTGAAGTAGTGGTCTCCGGCGGTCGCGGTTTGGGCAGTGCAGAGAATTTCCATCTGCTCGAGGCCCTCGCCGACAGGCTTGGCGCGGCGATTGGCGCATCCCGCGCAGCCGTGGATGCGGGTTTTGTTTCTAATGATCTGCAAGTAGGGCAAACCGGCAAGGTGGTTGCCCCCAAACTCTATATTGCTGTCGGTATTTCCGGTGCTATACAACATTTGGCCGGAATGAAGGAGAGCAAAGTGATCGTGGCCATCAACAAGGACGAGGATGCCCCCATATTCCAAATCTCCGACTATGGCATCGTTGGCGACCTGTTCGATATCCTGCCTGCCTTGTCGGCTGAACTTGAACGGAGTGTTAATTGAATCCGCCTTGCGGGGCAAAAAAAACGGGTTTTGGCAGTGATGATCAAATGCAAGTTAACAGGCCCTAAAGCCGGAGCCTATGATGCAACGTGAGAGCATGGAATATGATGTAGTCATCGTCGGCGGTGGTCCGGCAGGATTGGCTGCTGCTATACGATTGCGCCAGCTTGCCATGGCGCATAAAAGGGATCTCTCCGTATGTGTGCTTGAAAAAGGCGCTGAGATCGGCGCGCACATACTGTCAGGCGCTGTCATCGACCCCTGTTCACTCGATGAATTGATTCCCGATTGGCGAGAGCAAGATGCACCTCTGACCACAGAGGTCAGTCATGATCTCGTCTATTTTCTGCGGAACGGGGAGAAGGCGTGGCAGGTACCGAAACAGTTTGTCCCCGCCTCTATGCACAATCGAGGCAATTACATAGCCAGCCTGGGTAATCTATGCCGTTGGCTGTCTGAGCGGGCAGAGATGCTGGATGTCGATATGTTCCCCGGATTTCCGGCTGCCGAGGTGCTTTACGGTAAGCATGCTGAAGTGGCTGGTGTCATCACAGGCGATATGGGATTGGCTGAAGACGGCAGCAAAAAGCCAAGTTTCGAACCCGGTATGGAATTGCGCGCAAAATATACTCTGTTTGCAGAGGGTGCACGCGGTCATCTGGGTCGGCAGTTGGTAGCCAGGTATCAACTTGATGCCGGCGTGGGCGTACAGCACTATGGGCTGGGATTGAAGGAATTGTGGGATTGCAGCCAGCAAAAACACCAACAGGGATTAGTCATCCACGGCTCGGGTTGGCCATTGTCAGAGAGTGGCAGTGGTGGAGGATTCTTTCTGTATCACCTTGAGAACAACCAGGTCAGTGTGGGCCTGATCGTCGATCTGAACTATCAGAACCCTCATGTTAATCCATACGAGGAGTTTCAACGTCTGAAACAGCATCCACTGCTTAAAGGTTATCTGACCGGTGGTCGCCGGGTAGCCTATGGCGCGCGTGTCATAAACAAGGGCGGTTTTCATGCCTTGCCCACCATGCACATGCCAGGGGCGCTTTTGATCGGGTGTGATGCAGGCACCCTCGACTACGCCAAGATCAAAGGCACCCATACGGCAATGAAGTCCGGCATGCTGGCTGCTGAAACAGTGTTCGAGTCTCTTGCTGAAGGGGGCCGGGGCGGAGAGGATCTGTACGCTTTTAACGATCGCTTTAAGGCATCCTGGCTTTGCGATGAGTTGTATCGCAGCCGTAATTTCGGCACGGCACTGAAGAAATGGGGTTTATACTTCGGAGGGGCATACAACTATCTTGACCAGACCCTGTTCGGTGGCAAGTTTCCCCTGGAACTGCATGACGACACAGAAGATCGCGACACCCTGAAACACGCGGCTGACTGCAAACGGATCGACTATCCTAAGCCGGATGGCGAGATCAGTTTCGATCGACTCTCTTCGGTCTATCTCTCCAACACCGGTCACGAAGAGGACCAGCCCTGTCATCTCAGGTTGCAGGATAGTGTCGTTCCGTTGGTAATCAATCTGGGGCGTTACGATGCCCCGGAACAACGTTACTGTCCGGCCGGGGTCTATGAGATTCTCGACATGGAGGAGGGCCACCGACTTCAGATCAACGCGCAAAACTGCATCCATTGCAAGACCTGCGATATCAAGGATCCTACCGCCAATATCATCTGGGTGACGCCGGAAGGCGGCGGGGGGCCGAATTATCCGAATATGTGAGCCGATGATACCGGCCGGGTATATCTATGACCAAGCGCAATCTTCCGTTGGCCGGGTTTAAGATCCTGGATCTTTCACGTATCCTTGCAGGACCCTGGTGCACTCAATTATTTGGCGACCTTGGGGCGGAAGTGCTCAAGATCGAGAGTCCCGAAGGTGATGGTACTCGTCAGTGGGGACCGCCGTTCTTCGATGGCAAGTCGGCCTATTATCTCTCCGCGAATCGAAATAAAAAGTCTCGGGTGCTGGACTTCAAGAATCCCGGGGATCTGGCTGTACTGAAGGGATTGCTGCAATCTGCCGATGTGCTGATCGAAAACTTTCGAGCCGGTACTTTGGATAAGTACGGTCTGGATGGAGCGTCAGCGCTCAAGCTCAATCCGCAACTGATCTATTGTTCAATCCACGGATTCGAACAGCACAGTGACTGGGGAGCCAAGCCGGGATTCGATGCGCTGATTCAGGCCATGTCAGGTTTGATGAGTGTCACCGGAACCGAAGAGGGTGAGCCGGTCAAGGTTGGGGTGGCCATCAGCGATATTTTGGCTGGGCTCTATGCCGGTAATGCGATTCTTGCGGCATTGCTGGAACGCCAACACTCCGGACGGGGACAGTTGATAGAGATACCCCTGTTCGATACCCAGGTGACCTGTCTGGCCAATGTGGTTTCAAACTTCCTCACCAGTCGCGAGGTGCCGAAGGCATTGGGTAGCGCCCACCCCAACATCGTACCCTATCAGTGTTTTGCGACGCGTACCCAGCCGGTGATGATTGCGGTGGGGACTGATAAGCAGTTTGCCAGTCTGTGTCAGGTGATGTCTGTGGACTGGCATCAACAGGATGATTACCGAACCAACCCCAGGCGGGTGGAAAATCGTCATCGGCTGGTGCCCCTGATCCAGGCTTCGATGTTGACCCGCACCCGGGACGAGTGGCTGGCTATTTTTTCTGCCGGTGATTTTCCGCACGGCCCGGTCAACGATCTGGGTGATCTCTATGATCATCCCTATACCAAGGAATCCGGCCTATTCTTAACGCTGGATGACGGCCGTACACCCGCCGTGCGCAATCCGATCCGATTCTCCAGGACTCCCCTGGATCGGTATGAGTCACCGCCGGAGTTGAACGAGCATCCGGATGCCGAGTTTGATTGATTGTCTCGACGAATGAAAAAAGAGGCGCAGACTGTCCCGGTTTCGTGCATGCGCGGTGCGCAACTGCCGATCCCGCTGGCCCATACCTACTTAGTGCTGACCGCTTTTTTTCTTGCCGGTAATCATGTCATTGGACGTGGTGTGCATGATCACATTCCACCGGTGGGCCTGAATTTCTGGCGCTGGACGGCCGGGGCGCTGATCCTGCTTCCCTGGGTCTTGAAGGGCGGCTCTCCAGCTCGTGTGTTTCGTGGGAATTTAGCCGTCTACATCCTGTTGGGCGGCTTCGTGACACTCAGCACCATGTTGATTCTGATAGCACTTCGCACAACCACTGCCGTCAATGTCTCTGTCATCAGCGTATTTCAACCCATACTGACAGTCATCATCGCCGCTGCCTTTCTGGGTGAAAGGTTACGAATAGTACAGCTCGCGGGTATCTTTGCCGCCTGTACCGGCGTCGCTGTCATGCTGTTTCACGGTAGCTGGTCGGCTGTCCTGGAGCTTGAAATCAATAGTGGTGATCTCTTGACCTTGTTGGCGGTATGCGGATTCTCCGCCTATGCCATCAATGTCTCCAGGATACCTTTAGAATTGAGCTCCCTGGAATCCCTCTTCGGCATTATCGTTACCGGTTGTATTATTCTGCTGCCTTTTTATCTGGTGGAAACAATCTGGTTTATGATCATGCCGATGGATTTGGCTACTGTCGGCGTGGTTTTGGTGCTGGCGCTGACAGTCTCGGTTTTTGGCATGTTGATGTGGAACCAAGGTAACCAGGCTGTGGGCCCTGGCCGCGCTGCGGTATTCCTCAATCTAATTCCTGTGTTTGCCGCTATCCTGGCTGCGGGATTCCTGGGAGAGCATGTGTATTGGTTCCATTGGCTTGGAGCGGGTTTTATCGGTCTGGGAATCTGGCTGGTGGTGAAACGGGTGGGTAACGGCGATGGAAAATGAAGATCTGCGGCAAGAGAGCGATCCTCCTGTCAGTATCATGATGTCACGCATGCCGTTGCCTGGAAAAGAACAGGAATTCGAGACATATCTCAATGGGATCACCGAGGCCGCCCAACGCCAGCCCGGGCATTTGGGGGTGAGTATCATTCGTCCCTCGGGTCAGGAGAGAAATTACTATATCCTGTTCAAGTTCGATCGACGATCAAACCTTGAGCACTGGGAAAAGTCTGATGAACGAGCACGTTGGCGCAGCATAGCCAAACAGGTCAGCGAGAAACCGAAGCGTCATATGGTAACCGGCCTCGAAGCCTGGTTCACTTTACCGGATCAGGCAATGTTGACACCTCCCCCTCTTTTTAAAATGGCTGTTTTGGCTTGGTTGGCGATCTATCTTTTGATCAGCGGTCTTTTATGGTTGATAGGTCCGTTGCTTGAACCCCATCCTCTGATGGTGCGCACCCTGATTCTCACCGGTATTGCGGTACCCCTCATGACTTTTCTGCTTATGCCGTTGCTCACCCGGATCTTCAAAAACTGGTTGTATTCGTAACGGAAAACCTTCCCGGGGCGGCATCTCCTCGTCCTGTCTGAATGCTCTTGTGGTCAATTGGGATGCGTTCAGGTCTAAGAGTCGACAACAAAGCTTGCATATACTCAGGCAGAGCTCATTCGTTTATACGATTCAGCAACCCGTGGTGATTGACCTGGAAGAGACGCCTATATTATGTCTGTCTCATTTGAAATCGGTATTTTACCCAACCGGCCTGTCAGTGAGTGTTTATCGTTGTCCAGGCAAGCCGAAGAGTGCGGCTATGGAGGGGTCTGGATCGCCGATTCCCAATGTGTAATGCGGGATGCCTACATACTGCTCTCGCAGATTGCGTTACAGACTTCCCGCATCCGGGTGGCCTCCGGGGTAACCAATGCCATCACCCGGCATCCTGCAGTACTGGCCAACAGCTGGGCAACCTTGCACGAAGTGTCCAATGGAAGAGCGATACTGGGTATCGGTGTGGGAGAAAGCGCTGTTCATACCCTGGGATTAAAACCTGACCGCCTGGCATCACTGGAAAATAAGATCACGCTGTTGCGGGCATTGATGAAAGGGCAGGAGACGGAATATCAGGGATGCCGTTTTCACCTGACCTGGTGTGATGTGGAGGTGCCCATCGTGATGGCCTGTTCAGGTCCCAAATCCCTGCAACTGGGTGGCAGAGTTGCCGATGGCGTGCTGTTCCAAGTGGGAGCCGATCCTGCATTGGTACGATATGCACTGGATAACATACGCCAAGGTGCTGAACAGGCGGGACGAAGGTTTGAAGAGATTAAACTGTATATGCGCGTCGCAACGGCAGTCTCACCACATCGGGAGATGGCCCGGGATCAGATCAAGGGATATGCCTCGGTAGCCGCCGGGACAGTCTTCAAAACGGTTCCTCGTGAGTATTTTTCTGATGATTTGTGGAGCCAGCTTGAAGAGTTTAAAGCGAAATATGACTACTTTGAGCACGCTAGCAATCGGGCTAAACACCAGGCACTGTTGACCGACACGATTATTGATGCTGTCTGTATCGCGGGTTCGCCGGAAGAGGCGATTCCTCGCTTTAAGGCCATAGCGGATATGGGTATCGACGCCTTTGTGTGGCCGGCCAATATGGTGGATGCCGGGCATTTTGTTCAAACGTTCGCCGATCGGGTGATACCGGCGTTTGCTGCCGAGGGTCAGGTGATTACAAAGCAGGTGAAACGGTAATGAACAACAACGAGAAGATGTTGGCAAGCGATGCTTTAGGATCCCGGTTATTTGTCATCGGCGGGATGTTGCTGATCGTGGCAGGTATGATTTTCGGCGATCTGTACGCCGTGTTCATATTGCATCCCAATGTGGATCGGATCTCAGCGGCATTGGCAGGCGCCGCATCGGCGATATCGAGCCATGACGTTGACACTGTGTGGCGGAATTTCGCTCAACTCGGCGGCTACCTTGAAAATGCCGGGACCAAGAAGGATACCCATGTTCATATTATCCAGGTTGGTTACCTGGCCCTGCTGTTAGCGTTTCTGCAATCCCGGGTTCGTTTGAATGATCGCTTGAAAGTAGTGCTTGCACGCCTGTTTTTGGCCATGGCCGTGGTGTTGCCGGTATCCATTTTCCTGATTCACTATGTTGGCCTGGTCTACAGTCCGTTGGAAAGCATCGGATGGGCCAGCATCAGCGCTGACCTCTCGGGATTACTTTTGGCCTTGATTGTCCTGATTCAGCTATGGGGACTCATGGGAAGTGCAAGGAGTCGACCTGAGGCAACTCCCTTCTCTCCCACATTGGGTGAAATCGGCTGGCTGTTACTGAAGGGCGGAGCGGTGTTGGTCCTGCTTGGGTTTTTATTTGGCGCCTGGTACGCAGGGGTGCAAATGCAAACGCATGAAGCACGCGAACTGGCCACCTTGAGAGAGATCATCGGGCAGGCGCATGGTGCGGATCAGGCAGCTACCGATCAATCCCTTCTGGCCTATGGCCGGCTACAGGGAGAGCGGGCGGTGTCTATAGCTGCTCATGCCCATATGGTGGAATTCGGCATTTTGGCGATGATGACATCGTTGATCCAGCCGTTCGTCTATTTGTCCATGGCCTGGCGCCGCCGCATGGCTGTGTTGTTGCTCACCGGTGGAGCCTTGTTGCCGGTTGCCGTCTATGCCGAGATCTGGTTTGGATTATTGGCCGGCGGGGTTGCGGATATTGCCGGCTTGCTGGTCATCATCGCATTGACGGGCATGTTGGCGGGAGTCTTGCGTCATACGGGAGCCCTCGATAGCCAAGGGAGCCAAGCCTGATGAGCGCTACACAAAAACTCTTGACCTTAGCCGGCCTGGGTCTGGTCGCAATCAGTATGCTGTATGGTTTTTATTACGCCGTGTTCGATGAACATCAGACGCTGGAAAAGATCGGTTTGTATATGGCCAATGGTTTCGCCAAGGCGGCAGAGGGCGATCTTGCTGGGGCACAGACATCCCTGCAAGCCTATGCAGAAATCCGAATTGAGTATCTTCGGGAAGTGCACGGCCATGGCCATATGGCTGCATTGGGCACTTTACTGATACTGATGGGATTGTTTATTGATCACGTTATCAGGTCGGAGGCAAAGCGCTTATTGATTTCGTGGATGATGGTTGTTGGTGCGGTTTTGTTGCCGCTCGGTGCATGGCTCGATATTTTAATGCCGGCCCCTGTTCCAAAAGGGTTATCCGTGGCCGGTGCCTCCTGTCTTGTGCTGGGCATGGTGGGCGTGATTTTCAGCCTGTTATTCACCGCAACTGAAAACAATGATTGAGGTGTTCGGCCGTGAACAGGCATCTTCTGCTTGGTTTCCGAGCCTTTGATGCCCATGAGCTGCTGTGTCATTTCGCAGCCAGAGAGGCCGGTTGCTATCAGAGCAGGGGATTGCGAATCTCACTACGGGATTTGACGTTTGATGGCCGGGCGCAGTCCTCGTTGCCATGTTTAAGTACTGCTTGTGCGGCGGGTCTAACGGAAATTCTGCAAGGGGTGGAGAGGCGATTGCTCTTGGTCGCCATGCAGCGACCGCTGTTCTGGCTTTATGGAGGACCCAATACAGAGAAGCTGGAGCAACTGGATGGCGGGCGGATTGCCGGCTATGTTGGTTTTTCACCGCCTGCCCGTTTTTTAACTTGGAGACTTGCTGATGTTGCGTTTGATCAATATCCCGCCATCGATCCCGTGCGCGACGATCTGATGCGTCTTGGCTTGTTGTTGTCGGGGGAAGTTGATGCCGGCCTGTTCAGTTCTGCCGTGAGTCCTGCCTATTTGGAGGAGTTGGGCCTGAATAATCTGATCTCACCAGCTGACTTGCCGGAATTTCCCACAACGGGTCTGACCGCAGAGCGTTGGGTGATAGAGCGTTTTCCCGAGTTGGTGGACGATATGGTGGCAGCCCATGCCGAAGCGATAGCGCTGTTACGTGATGATGAATTCCTGGCTTCGGTGTTAAAACAAATCAATATACTGGGAGGTTCAGCCGGACTGACTTCAGACCTTCGCCGCGCATTGACTGAAGATGGTCGTATTGCCGAAACATTTGATCGATCCCCACTCCTGAGGCACCTGGCTGGCAGCATGTGCAGAGAGACGATAAAACCCGATTCCTCGACAATCTTTGATTTTACAGCCTTGAACAGGTTTCTAGAGTCGAATCATGATTGCCCATAACAATCATCACAACATTCAACTCCTGGCACTGGGAAATATCCCGTTAATCAAACCGGGGGATGATCTGGCATCGATTCTAGTAACAGCCATGCAGGATCACGGACCGGCATGGCAGGATAAGGATATCCTGGTGGTCGCTCAAAAGATCGTCTCCAAGGCGGAGGGGCGATACGTAAAGCTGGACAGGGTGCAGCCCTCTGCCGAGGCCCGTCGTTTGGCTCAGGTGTGTTTAAAAGACCCACGCCTGGTGGAATTGATACTCAGGGAATCGCTGCATGTGGTGCGGGCAGCGCCCCATGTGTTGATTGTCCGGCATCGTCTCGGTCATGTCAGCGCAAATGCCGCTATCGACCACTCCAACATAGATGACGGGCATCAACAGGTATTGCTTTTACCCGAAGACCCGGATGCCAGTGCACGTGCCTTGCGGGAGAGTATTAAGCAACAGACAGGCCTTACCCTAGGTGTGGTAATCAATGACAGTTTCGGCAGGCCCTGGAGGATGGGTACCTGCGGTGTGTGCATCGGTAGCTCCGGTATTGTGACGCTAAAGGATTTCAGGGGTACGCAGGATCTATCGGGTCAACCCCTGGAGGTAACCGAAGTGGCATGGGGGGACGAATTGGCGGCAGCGGCTTCCCTGTTGATGGGAGCTGCCAACGAGGCCAGGCCTGCAGTGATCGTTCGTGGTCTTTCCATCACTGGCTCGGGAGACAGCAGTGATTTAATCCGTCCATTGGCCAAGGACCTTTTTTTATGATGTCGAAAAACAGAAAAAAGTATCTGGCGCTTTGTGGTGGTGTCGGTGGTGCGAAGCTGGCATTGGGTTTAAGTCGGGTGCTTGAACCCGGTTGTCTTACCATCGTGGTAAACACCGGCGATGATTTTGAGCATATGGGGCTATTGATATGCCCGGATATAGACACTGTCACATACACTTTGAGTGGAGTGGTTGAATCCCGGCAAGGATGGGGAAGGGCGGATGAAACCTGGAATGTGCTCGATCAGGTTGAGCGACTGGGCGGTGAGACATGGTTTCGCCTGGGTGATAAAGATATTGCCTTGCACCTGATGCGTCGTTCGTTGCTGGCGCAAGGGTTCTCCCTGAGTGAAGTGACTGCACGCATCACGCAATCATTGGCGATCGATCATGCGATCATCCCCATGAGCGATGACCCGATACGAACAGAAGTAGTGGTGGATGGCGGTGTGATGCCATTCCAGCATTACTTCGTCAAACAGCATTGCCAGCCCAGGATTGTTGGTATTCGATATGCCGGAGCGGAGAAGGCGACAATCTCATCAGGTTTTAACGGCGCATTGAACGACAAGGAACTGGCCGGCGTGATTATCTGTCCGTCGAATCCCTTTTTAAGTATCGATCCTCTGCTGGCATTGCCGGGTGTCAGTGAGTTATTGCGAACGATATCAGTCCCGGTCGTTGCAGTCTCTCCTATCGTTGGAGGTCGGGCAATCAAAGGGCCAACTGCAAAAATAATGCAAGAGCTGGATATGCCGGTAACACAGGAGGCCATTGCGGATCACTATCAAGGTCTGGTTTCGGGGCTGATGATCGATTCAGTCGACAAGGCGACAGCCTCAGAACTGAATAAGAGATTGGCTGTGCACACGTGTGATACCGTCATGACAAACATCACGCAGAAAGTCGCCTTGGCAAATAAATGCCTGGCATTCATTGATTCCCTGGATAAGAGGTCATGAGTGAGATTTGGGCTCTGGTGCCATTGAAAGCCCTGGCACAAGTTAAAAAACGCCTCGCACCTGCGCTGACTGCGGAGTTGCGCAAAGAATTGGTATTGGCAATGGCGCAGGATGTGGTTTCAGCACTGCTTGGTGTTGATCTCATCACACGTGTATTACTGGTAACCAGCGAGTCGGGTGCAACGCATTTGTTCACAACCATGGGAGCGGATATTTTTGAGCCTGAGGTGTTGAGGGGGTTGAATCCGGAACTGGAGCAGGCGGCAGCTTATGCGAAATCACAGGGTGCCGAAGAGCTTCTGATGGCCCATGCTGACCTACCCTTGCTGACCGCATCGGCTGTGCGGGAGTTCATTGCTACCGCTTCACCCGCTATTCCCAGGGCGGCAGCCTGTAAAACCGGTGCAGGAACCAATTTATTGCTAACGGATCTCCCGCTGCAATTTCCGCTTGTATTTGGACACGACAGCCTGAGTGGCTTCAGACAAAAGTTTTCTGCGCTTAACAGGAAAATGGATGTGGTCATGCATCCTTTGCTTACCTTTGATATCGATACGCCGAATGATTTACAAACGCTCTTGAGCAAAATCAAAATGGGCTTTCCTGTTGGGAAAGCGACAAAAGAACTATTACTCAGGGAGGTACTTGATCGGGATAAGATTACGATGGAAACCAAGCGCTGGAGATTTGCACGGACCTGTTGACAGAACCTGGTGGAACGGATGAGGTCAGCCTCCACCTAACATTTGAAAAGTCATTACTGCGTCACCCTCTTTCAACTTGCACTCAGACCAAGTTTGGTTACAGACAACCCGATTGTTTAATGAAATTACCGTATTGGGCTCGAATGGGGGTAGTTGCTCGACCAAGGTGGCAAGAGATGTGTTGTCCGGTAGCTGATGAGGCACGTTATTCAGGGTGATATTCATGGGAAGACCATACCGGCTGGATATTATGTAAAATGGATTAATATACTAGCAGTTGGGAAAAACGTCTATACAATTGGCTGCTTGTCCGAATAAATGAATTCCAAGCGTGATGATGAGTCGATAGCACAACCCTTCGTCTACAGAATCAGGCCACCATGCAGAAATGTATAAAGACAGTGACTGTTCTCTCTATTAACCAGATACACGGATGGCATGAAAGGTGCGCTCTACAGCCTGATCGGTCTGGTATTCAGAATGTGTTGCACTACTAGTCAATGGCCCCGCCTTGTCAGGCAAGACGGTTTTGCAATGCCAAAATAGGCTGAACAAAGAGCCCTTCATCCATAAAAAATTCTTGGTATTTTTTTACCGGCTCGAATAAAGCATTAGTGGTGTTGTTGGAAATGTATCTGCTAATCGTTGCCTCGCTATTGCATATTCAGTACCAGGTGTAGGAAAGCCCATTGAAGAAAGATGCTGTTTTTGTCCTTTCTCTGGGATTGATCGTAACAGGTATTAGGTTACCTCAGTTTTTAAATTGCCGGAGATTCTTGCTATGGCCGCCCTGCCCAATTGGGACGATATATTTCTTCTTGAGAAACAGCTCGATGCTGATGAGCGCCTGGTTCGCGACACAGCGTACGAGTATTGCCAGGATAACCTCATGCCAAGGGTGCTCAGCGCCAATCGGGATGAACGTTTCGATCGAGAAATACTTTCTGAGATGGGTGAGCTGGGACTTCTGGGTGTAACGATCGATGGTTACGGTTGTGCTGGGCTGAACTATGTCAGTTATGGTCTTATTGCCCGCGAAGTTGAACGGGTGGATTCGGGCTATCGCTCTGCGATGAGTGTGCAGTCAAGCCTGGTTATGCATCCAATCAATACTTATGGCAGCGAAGATCAAAAAGCGAAGTATTTGCCCAAGCTTGCGACAGCCGAGTTGATCGGCTGTTTTGGGCTTACAGAGCCGGATGCCGGGTCAGACCCAGGCGGAATGAAATCACGGGCAAATAAAGTGGATGGCGGTTATCGTCTCAACGGCAGCAAAACATGGATCACCAATTCATCCATAGCTGATTTGTTTGTGGTCTGGGCGAAGGATGATGAGGATGTGATACGAGGCTTTCTGCTGGAGAAGGGTATGCAAGGATTGAGTGCGCCCAAGATAGATGGCAAGTTCAGTCTGCGTGCATCCGTTACCGGAATGATCATGATGGATGATGTATTCGTACCGGACGAAAACGTTTTTCCCGAGATAACCGGTCTAAAGGGGCCTTTCGGCTGTCTCAATCGGGCCCGTTACGGAATTGCCTGGGGATCCATGGGTGCTGCCGAAGCCTGCTGGCATGCCGCTCGCCAATATACCCTGGAGCGCAAACAGTTTGGTCGCCCTCTTGCCGCCACCCAGTTGGTGCAAACCAAACTCGCCAATATGCAGACAGAGATCGCGCTTGGATTGCAAGCGGCGCTAAGGGTTGGCCGGATCATGGATGAAGGGATGTGGGACCCCACCATGATTTCGCTGATCAAGCGCAATAATTGCGGAAAGGCTTTGGAGATCGCGCGTCATGCAAGAGATATGCACGGTGGTAACGGTATTGCCGATGAATACCATGTGATCAGGCATATGATGAATCTTGAGGCGGTTAATACCTATGAAGGCACCTATGACATCCATGGATTGATCCTGGGTCGGGCGCAGACAGGTATTCAGGCTTTTACCGGGTAGCTTTCGATTTGGACAGTGGTACTGGATGGTTGAGGCCGGTTACAGCGGATATCCATCGATACTGAAACCATGACAGGAGAGCGACTATGATGGCTGATGAATGTCAACCAGGAGACAGTGTCCTCAAAGAGGACGCGCCATGTGAACATTGCGGGATCTTTACCCTGGGCGGCAATATCCCGATCCAGGGGGCATGGCGGGACATCGCTTATACACCCGTGAGAGACAATATCTGGTCTGTCAGCGAGGGCATCTATCGTTCTATATTTCTTAAGGGACGCAAGGGTGTGGTCGCCTTCGATACCCTGACGACACCAGGTACGGCGCGTGCCTATGCCGCATCGGTGGGAAGAGTCTTTCCACACAACCCAATCCATACCATCGTCTACTCCCATGATCATCTGGACCACACCGGCTATGCTGAGGATATGGCGCCTGAAGCCCACATTATCGCTCATGAGTTGTGCGATAAAGTGGTACGCAGGCGACAATCGGACGGGCAGTTGGCGGCAACGGAAACTTTTATCGATGAGCGTAAGGCATTCAATATAGACGGCGTCGATTTTGAGCTGATCTACCCCGGACCCACTCATGGGGATGGGAATATCGCCGCCTATTTCCCTCAAAGCAAACTGTTGTTCATGGTTGATACAGTGATTCCAGGTGTCGGCTACACCTTTTTTCCAGACTGGCACCTGGCACCCTATGTTCCTGTGATGAAACGCTTGCTCAGCCTCGATTGGGATCTGTTTGTTCCAGGGCATTTCTGGATAACCGATCGCCAGGGATTCATCGATAATCTCGCCTATTACGACCGAATGGCTGATATTGCACAACAGGCAATTTTCGACGATCTCGATCCGAATAACTTCGCCGAGGTGCAAAAGTACACTGAAATGAATCTACGTAGTGAGTTTGGAGAACTGTTTCGCTTTCAAGAGTACTGCGCCATGAATTTATCCCGTTATATGCAGCACTATTTAACCGGTGGCTGGGGAATTGAAGGTAACTGGCAACCCGATACTACACCGCTTTAAACAAAGGGGATCGTTATGGAGGAACTGAATACCGGAATCTTTACCCATGACGGTGCCAGGCAGTATCTGGAACGTGAGCCTGAATTGCATGTCGATCAGCTGTCAACAAGAATCTGGACGATTTGCGACGATGTGCGACGGACGCTGTTCATCGAAGCCGATAATAGTGTTATCGCCTTTGATACATTGGCTACACCTGGTGCTGCCCGGGCCTATCGAAAGGCTATTGCTGCGGCAATACCCAATAAGCCTGTACAGACCATTATCTACACGCATGATCATTTGGATCATGCCGGGTTTGCTGCAGATCTGGCGCCGGATGCCGAAATTATCGCCGATGAAATGTGTGCCAAGGTCATCGGATTACGAAGGGCCAAAGGACAATTGCCGCCAACCCAATGTTTGTCGGGCAATCGTAACCGTCTCACGATTGACGGTTTTGAACTGACGCTGCTGAATCCCGGCCCGATCCATGGCACAGGCAATCTGGGCGCTTATTTCGAGCACGAAAAAATTCTCTTTTCATCAGATACCTTGTTACCCAATGCCCGTTACGGATTGCTACCTGATTACCACATCTGGAATCTGGTCAGATTCATGCGGGAGTTCCAGCAGCTTGACTGGACTACTTTCGTGCCGGGCCGGTATGAGGTGACAGATCGCGCCAGGTTTGATAAAGGCTGTGACTTCTTCATAGCGGTCAAGGCCGCAGCCCAACAGGCTTTCGCGGAATTCGTACCCATTTGGGAGCTGGATGCCATGGAGGAGTATGTGGGCGGCAGGCTACGTGAGCAGTTTGGTGATCTTGAGGGTTTTGATGAAAACATCGGTCTCATCGCTCTCCGGATTGTACATCACTATCTGATGGGTGGCTGGGGCCTTGAGGATACCTGGAATCCGGGAGTGCTCTTGGCGGATTCCTTAAATGATCCGATTGCAGAGTGAACGGATTGTCCGCACGAGGAATCTGTAAATGAGTATTTGGTCAGAAATGGATCAGGCAAGCAAATCATTCATATCCGGTTTTTTCAATGAATATGGTATTCGTATCATCAATATCACCAAGGGTGAAGACATCCGCAAAGATGAGGTCAGTCATGTGGAAATCGTCTTCGCTGCGGAGACCGATAGCGATGGCAAAGATACTGTGGTCTCCTTTAAGCTGACGGGACAAGCTTCGGATCTACATCGTTATATCTCCACCATAGACTGTTCCGCAAACCCAATTCTCGACTTGACGGCTTCAGGAGAGAAACTGGTGGCTGGAGCAGTCAGGGGACGATTATGGCATTTCGTCAATACCATCAGCCCCCGTGTTGACAAGATTCATAAAGAACAATCGATTTTGGCAACCCGCCCTTTGGGTAAAACCTTTATCCTAAACAATAAAACTCAGTTTAAAGTACTGAAAGATGATGGTGAGGGACATCTCACTATCGGCATTATCGATGGTGACATCGTCAGGGAAGCCAAACTTTCGGCCAATGACCTGCTGGATGGCCTGTATGTTGGAATGATTGCGCCTGCCTGACAGGAAAAGGGATATGGGTTCGAGGATTAATCGTTTCAAGTAAGGCTAGAAACTTGTCTCTCCACCCTCGTACCATTTCACCGGCACACCGGAAAGGGCTTCCCCTCCGTCTCTGCCGACTCTGTAGGTCTCTTGAAAGTACAGCGAGTGAGTGCGGTCTTCAGTCATAAAATGGGGATGCATTGAACAGACCATGTTTTCCGGCAGGATAAAGTCAAAACCTTCTCCAATACGCGGCATCTCGATCATGGTCATGCCGATGGAGTGACCGCAGACATGACCGGAGCGGTAGCCTCGATCGAAGATGGGCTTCATACACGCCTTGGCAATCGATTCGGCATTGTTGCCCGCCTTCATATGCTCCTTGGCAAGTTCATGGAACTCCTGATAGGCCAGCATCATCTCCTGCATGGTCTTGTCGAGCCCGTTCGGGGCCAGCACGCGGGAAAACTCTACCCAATGACCACCTTCGCCGGAGATTTCCAGGCCGTACATCAAAGCATCGCTGTCCCTGACAGGGCGTTGACTTGGGAACACCATCTGCGGGGTTAAGGATCCCTCCGGGCCGGTCAAAATCATATCCATGGTATTGCGTCCGCAACCGCGGGAGGCGAAGATGTGTTCAGCCACACCCATTAACTCCGCCTCGGTTTTTCCGGGGGCATAGGCTTGGATGACCTTCAATACACCCTCTTTGTTGACCGCCATGGAATGACGTACTGATGCCAGCTCTTCTTCGCTTTTTTGGGCGCGTGCATAATCGAAGGGTATTTCAAAGTCGACAAGCGTGAAATCACAGGCTGCAAGGGACGAGTAATCGCGCACATTGATGATGTACTCGAGACCGTAGATGCCCACCTGTTTGGCATGCCTGGCTTTCAGGTAATCGGCCATCCAGTCTCCGCAATGAGAGGGGAATTCCCGCTGCTGCAGAAAAGTCGCACTGTGATCGCCTACCCAAGTGGCTTCCCGCGGGAAGATACAGACAGGCTCGCCTTCCAGCGGGATGATCACGTATGCGTAGCGATGCAGGATATGGAAGCCGCACATATAACGTACAGCGCCCTCAAAGCCGCTGTATTCACTGCCACTGACAATCAGGTGATCCAGGCCGTGTTTGTCCATGGCGGCGCGAATGTTGTCATAGCGGCGTTCGATCTCCGCTTTACTGGGGCGATACGGGTTGCTGTGGTCGGTCATGGTTTCAGGTTCCTCCATTCATCCTCGCGCCAGGAGTATTCCAGGCCTTTGATGATATCGGTCATCGCCTCGTTCAGTGGTGTGGGAATGCCGATTTCCTTGCCGATGCGTGCGATGCCGCCATTGAGGGCATCGATCTCCGTGGCTCGCATGTTGAGTACATCGGTAAGCATGCTGGGCGGGTGTTGATAGGCTTTTTCCCGACCATAGTCCAGTAAGGCGTCGGGATCGCTATCCAATGTGACGCCCAAGGCAGCAGCTATGGCCTTACCCTCGTTGACCAATTCACGCATGACCCGACGAACACCGGGTTGATCACAGGCCACCCCATGGGGCAACCGAGTGAGCGCACCCATGGCGTTGGATGCCGAATTGAAGATCAGTTTGGTCCAGAGCGCGCCACGCGCGTCCTCCATCGGTACGATATCGGCGCCACCACGGTTAAGCGCATCGGCCAGCTTGTTGACTTCATCCATGCCGGCGGGTTTAGGCAGAAAAGGGCTGATCCAGCTTTTACCTCCGGTGTCGTGATTCACCACACCTGGTTCGGTGACATGGCCGGCGGGAAACGTGGTGCCGAGAATGACCCTGGGTACATACTCGGCAATGATCTCCTCATTGCCGATGCCGTTTTGTACGGAGCATACCGCGCCATCGAGGAAAATGGGGGCAGTGGCTTCCATAGCGGGACGGGTGTGCAGCGTTTTTGCTGCGATGATGCCGAATTCGCATGCAGGAATTTGAGTGGCGTCAGTGCGGGCGTTGACGGGCACGACGATGTCAGTCAGTCCGGTCAGTCGAAGACCGCTTTTATTAATGGCATCGACATGTGGCTTGCTAGGGTCGTAGGCCCATACTTCTACATCCTCAAGACGAGCGAGGTGGGCGGCAAACAGACTGCCAATCGCCCCGCATCCGATAATACATACTTTCATGCTTGCCTCACGTAGTGATTATTCAAACTGACTTCCAGCTGGACTCGAGCGCCTTGACCAATCGATACAGTGTCTCATTGATCGGCGCGGGTATACCGGCCTTGGCCGCTTCCCGGACAATGGAGCCGGTAATCCAATCGACCTCCGTCATGCGTTTGGCGCGAACATCCTCCAGCATCGACGGAACATGGGCGTAGTCATCGTTGCCTGTTTGTCCATGGCTGGTGGCCTCGATATTCATTTCCCAGGGGTCCTCGTACAGATTGACACCTCGGGCAACTGCCACGCGTTTTCCTTCATCCATGGCGGCATGGACCAGGTTGCCGAGATCCTTGATTTCACTGCAAGCCGCAAATGCCTTCACATGTGGAAGATCGGATAATGCGGCGACTGAATTCACCACCGCGTTGAAGATCAATTTTGACCATTGGGCCGGTTGCAGGTCAGGGAAGGCCTCGGCCTTCAGTCCGGAACGGTTTATCAGTACTTCGACCTCTTTTACTTGTTGGTATCGAGCCTTGCCTTCGGCCCATGGACCTAACCAGGTAGCCGTATCAAGCTCATATTCGACATGGGTATCGGAATGACGAAGTCCGCTCATAAAGGTGACAGCGGAGATGATCGGCCAGTTACCATATTGGGCCACGAGCGCTTCGCACCCCAGCCCGTTTTGAACCGTCATTACCATGGCGTTGGGAAAGTGACCCTCGATGCGGCGGGCACTCTCTTCGACCGCATTGGCCTTGGTTGCGATAATGATCAAATCCACCTCGCCCAGATCGGCGGGATCGGTGGATGCGATGATTCTGCTGTGTAGATCCGATTTTCCACTGACCCGCAATCCCTTTTTAACGAGGTCGTTCGCATGGGACTCGCGCCGGGTGAGTACGGTTGATTCGGCGACAGTGCCCAGGTGACCGGCGAAAAGGCTGCCGATAGAGCCTGCACCCAGCACACAGGTGCGTTTTATCGATCTCATTTTCTATGAGTTTCCCTTAGCTTAGGCAATAATCAGCATGGTACGGACTGCTGATGGATTCGTGCCTCTTGATTATTCCGGGGCAGAGCAAGAGGGCTATTATTCCCGGGTGATGGATTGTTTTTCGCAGCACACATTTGCAATGCCGATGGTGTGTTGCCGATCTGTTGGAGTCAGGCTAACGATACAGGTGAGGAAATTCTTGTTTAGCAATGCCGGTTCTATTGATTGCCAGCGAACTCTCAAACAAAGAAATATTGATATGAAATATGGATTTGATTGGGTAGATGGCGTCTGTCGTCGACATGATTATTGATCATTCTCGACACTGTCAGGTGTTTTGACCTGTTCCAGCAGTTTTTTACGTAGTTTGCTGGGTGTGACGCTAAAGCGTTCTTTGAAGGCGCGACTGAAGTGAGCGGAGTCGTTGAAACCCTTGTCATAGGCTATTTCACTGATGCTTTTTCCAATCATGGAGGCATCTAAAATATCCTCACGGGCCGACTGCAGTCTACGCTCCCAGATCCACTTGCATACCGTCGTACCCGATTGCTTGAATAGATTGTGTAGATGGCGCATGGAAACCGCATTGGCCGATGCTACCTTTGCGGGGGTTAGTTCGTGATCTGAGTAGTTTTCTTCGAGATAGGAGAGTATCCGGCACATCCGGGCGGCTTGCACACTGCCTTGCCTGGTCTTGTCCAGGCCGGATTCAGAACGTAATACCGCGCCTATCAATTCAAGGAGCTTGTCGGCAACGGTGTATTGTTCGGTCTCCGAGAGATTATCACATTCCTCCTCAAGAGATTTTAAGAGTGAAATAACGATATGCACCAAACCATTGCCAGAGTAGATATGAGCGCCGAACTCGCATACTTTTCTACCTAACACACGCTCGTGAAACGTCCGGTGCGGAATGCGCAGCAAGAGCCGCTTGCTTTTCTCGGGAAACACAATGGTATAGGGAAGGCCGCCCACCAGGACGGCGATTGAGCCCGGTTCTACAGTAAATTTTGCATCCTCCTGTTCTATTTCACTGATTCCTTCCAGTTGTGTGAGGATCAGAAAATCAAACGCAGAGTCATCCTCTATATCCTCAAGACGCCTACGCACTGTGAAAGGATCACTTTCCGAGAGGTAGATATTCAGTCTCGCTAATTGGTGACTTGTTATGGAGTAGTTTTCGAATTCCCCGGTATGCGGATACGCGGAAATACGAAAAATCGCTCCCGCAGCAGTATCCAGGAGTGAATTGGATTTGCTGCCCTGTGTTAACGAAATATCGCTGGTATCAGTGGCTTTGTTCATGCCCACCTCTAATGATTGGGTTGGGTCTTGGCTCATCGGGGCTCAAATCCATTCAGCATCCCTAGCAGCGAAGGTAATAGGGTTTACTCAAGCTGTCAAGCTGGGAAATCTTCAAAAAAAGAAAAGGTTAGCTAGCTGTAGTATGTCAATGATTGTTACATGCCCGGTCCTGCCTGATTACCTGTTTGACGTTAAAAAACATGTGCCTATCCCCATGGTTTCAGTTCGTGCAATGGCGGTCAGTTTCGGTTTTGGATCATGAATTATTTCCATGAGGCGGGCTGAGGGTCGTATAGCAGGTATTTGCGTTGCATTGCACCATAAGACTGGGATGCCCAGTGGCTGCACGGCTAGTCAAATGATTGAACCTTGTCAATCAAGATGTTGCTGTGGTTTCGGTTTAGCTTCGTAAATAGGCGAAAAACCAACTATCCAAAGCCAGGTGGTTTCAGGCGCGAGAAGGCCCAAATCCTAAGAGATATGATGCAAAAGAAGCTGGCATACATTCTGGAAACTCTATTATCCGCATCTATTGTGATTAGCCTGCTGTGGGTGGCGTTTTATGTCCATCCCAGTGCGGCGGTAAAGGATATCAAACCATCGCCGTTTGGAAAGCGCGAAAACTATTATGGCGTTGCTGCTCCCACCGGGGATGGGAAGTTGATTTGGGCGGTTGGTCGAAAAGGGCGGATTATTCGCACCGATGACGGCGGCAATAATTGGATGATACAGAAAACGCCGGTTTCACACGTCCATCTTCAGGATATTGGTACTTGGGATGAGCGCTCCGCTATCGTAGTGGGTGATCTCGGTGTAGTGATGGTGACCTCGGATAGTGGCGCATCCTGGCAGCGTAAGGAGCTTGAGCTGCGTCAATTCGGTGAGCAATTGATGCGTGTTGCAGTGGATGAATCCGGTGGCCGGGTCTGGATTGTTGGCGCCATGGGTAGTGTCTTTATCAGTGATGATCGTGGTGAGACTTGGCATATCACCCATCCGGAAGAGGATCTATCTTGGAACAGCGTCTCTATCTCGCCAGGCGGTACGGTTTGGCTGGTCGGTGAATTTGGCCGTATCAGTAGATCCGATGACGGGGGAGTCAGTTGGCGGCAGATAGAGGCAGGTGCTGAGCAAAGCCTGATGGATATCACTTTCAGTGATAGCAATCTCGGCATTGCGGCCGGGCTTGCCGGAACCCTGCTACTGACGGAAGACGGTGGCGAGACATGGTCGCCGATCCCCGATATCACGACTAATCACATTTACGATGTGTCCTGGGACGGTCAACGGTTTGTCGCCGTAGGTGATGGTGGAATCCTGCTGACCTCAGATGCCGGGGGACATGACTGGCAGGCAGGTAAGCTGGGGCCTGACAATTCACTCTGGTATACAGCGGTTGTTCCACTGAGTAACGGTTCATCGGATAGGGAATATCTTGCGGCCGGAGCCAATCTCGGCATTCATCATAATGAGCAGTGGATTCCTTATACGCACATGAAAAGAAAGCCTGAGGAGAGCGCCAATGGTGCGCAACAATCGAGGGCTACACTGTGATGGATCACTTTACTAAACTGGTATTACGCCACCGGTTGATCCTGGTGACCTTGATCGGATTCATTACGTTGGCATTGGGTTACTACGCCTGGCAGGTGGAAATTCGAACCATCTTTACCGATCTGCAACCCGCAAATCATCCTTATGTCCAGACCAACGATAAATACAAAAAGGCATTTGGTGGCGTCAATGTCGTCAGCATTATGGTCGAGGTGGAACAGGGTGATATTTTTCAGCTTGAAGTGTTGGAGACGATCCAGGCATTGCAGAAGGGTCTGCAACACATAGATGCTGTCAATCAATTTCAGATTATATCCCTGGCCAGCAAGAAGCTGAAAAGCGTTGCTGCAACTTCAGAGGGTTTCTTTGCCGAACCACTTATGTGGCCTGGAACCCCGAGGACACAGGCGGAGATCGATGCACTGCGCACTGCCACGGCGAATAATCCGATGGCCAGTGGAAACTTCGTCTCCGCTGATCTAAAAGCGGCATTGGTTACAGTGGATTTCATTGACCGGTTGATCGATTACGACAAAGTATATCCTCAGCTCAAGGCACTCATAGCAAAGGTGCAGAAACCCGGCATGAAGATCAGTCTGGTGGGTCAGCCGGTTTTGGCGGGCATCGTAATAGAACGTTTGCCGGAAACCTTCAGCATAGTAATCGCTATCGTGGTGGCCATACTGGTAATACTTCTATTGGCCAAGGGTACGATACGCGGTATGTTGTTACCCTTGCTGTCAGCAACGATATCGTGTGCCTGGGCGTTGGGTATTGTTCACCTTTTAGGAGTTAATCTCGATCCACTGGCAGTGGTCATTACCTTTCTGATATCAGCGCGTGCGGTATCCCACGCAGTGCAATTGATATTGGCATTCGACGCAGAACGGGCTGTTAGCCACGATTTGAGCGCGCGTGATGCGGCGCGCATTGCATTGCGCAAACTTTTTCGTCCCGGCTTATTGGGGCTGGCGACCGATGCCGGGGCGATGGCAGTGGTTGCCTTGACGCCAATTCCCTTGTTGCAAAAGGCAGCGTTGATTGGAGCACTTTGGCTTGGTGCAATGGTGATCTGCACCATTATCCTGGTGCCTGTTCTACTATCCTGGACCCGGGTTCACCACGAGCATCGTATTCTTCCATTTCGCATGGACCCTGTTTTTAATGGAGTACTGGAGGCCTGTTCCGGACTGGCTACTGAAAAGCGTCACGCAGCCACAGTGGTAATAATCGCCCTGACGATTTTGGTCGGTTCCGGGTTTCTCGCCAAAGACATCACCATTGGCGATGCCAATCCAGGCTCTCCGATACTCTGGCCGGAATCCGCTTACAATCAAAATGACGCCTCGATCAATGAACGGTTCCCTGGAAGCGACCGTATGTTTCTGGTTGTGGCAGGCAAGGAAAACGATGTCCTGAAAAATCCTGGTGTACTGGATAATATCTCCCGTTTTCAGCAGTACATTGAAGCCCAGCCGGAAGTTGGTGGAACCATGTCACTGGCCGATGTTATACGCCCGGTGAATATGCTGATGCGCGAAGGCAACCCACGTTTCTATTCCGTCGCATATGATCAGAACTTCAACGCCGAGTTGTTGTTTCTGGCCATGGCGGGATCGGATCCGGGAGATGTTGACCGCTTCACAGACTACAAGTTTCGCAATGGTGCGATCCAGATGAATTTCAGGGATCACAAGGGCGATACCATTCGCACCGCCATCCAGGCTATCAAAGATTATGCGCAACTCAATCCCATGGAAAAAGCCAGCTTCGAACTGGCCGGTGGATTGATAGGTGTATTGGCGGCAGTGAATGAGGTGATTTTTTCCGGTCAATTACAAAGCATTGCCTTGGCCTTGCTCATTCTCTTCATCTTCTGTGCCGTGGCTTACAAATCACCACAAGCAGGCTTGTTTTTTCTGCCACTGGTGCTGCTTTCCAATACCATTACCTTTGCATTCATGGCATGGCACGGAATTGGGCTGAATATCAATACACTCCCGGTGGCGGCTCTTGGTATCGGACTGGGTGTGGATTATGCGTTTTATATTGCGGACCGTGTAAAGGAACGCTTTGAGGGCGGTGCTGATCTTGCCGAGAGTATACATTTCGCACTGAGCCGTGCAGGACGCGGTGTAATTGTTACCGCCTTAACCATGGTTGTTTCCGTCATCCTTTGGTTCTTTTTGTCTTCATTACGTTTTCAGGCGGAGATGGGCATGCTGATTGCCTTATGGATGACTGTCTCGGCAATCACCGCTCTTATTGTGATTCCATCCATGATCCATCTTTTTAAACCGAGTTTTCTTGTGGGGAGCAGTACCCGAAACACACACCATCAATCGAATGTACTGTTCATGAGCAGATAAAAAAAACACCAAATCTTCACAGGAATGGGCTTGATATTCGATGGCGAATTATTTGACAAAAAAGCTGTCCGGGAGGTGTCGCCAAATCGGCATCATTTGTACCAACTTGAGAGAGGAGCGACATGAATAAACTAATAAGTAGAGGAGGATCGGCGGCAATTGCTTCAACACTGGCTTTCACCAGTATGACGGTAAGCGCCTTTGAAGTGGGTTCATTGACTGTCAATGGTTATCTGCGGCAGTACATCAGTGTCAACCTGGAGGATCAGCCGGAAACCACCGATGATGATGCCTGGGAAACCCAGATGCTTCGAACATCGTTGTTTTTAGATGCCACTCTGCCGACGGGTCCGCTCAATTGGACCGGTCGTTTTCGGTTTTCAAAGGATGTTCAAACAGATTATGAGGATGATCTCGAAAACCTGACTGACTTGGGCGGTGGCTTCAACAAAGCGGATTTTAAGGATGAATACGACGAGACCGAGCTGAAGGATGTGACAAGGGAACTGTTCTTCGATTGGGAGGTTAACGACCGTCTCAGTCTAAGAGTCGGAAAGCAGCAGGTAGTGTGGGGTGAGACCGACTTTTTTCATGCCACTGATGTCATTCATGGCTACGATTTTCGTTGGCGCTCTTTCCTGGTGCCGGAAAACCAGGATGTACGCAAGCCACTTGGTTTGATCGTTGCGAATCTACTGGTGCCTGAAGCCGGCGGTGAACTGCAACTGGTTTATCGACCCGGCTGGGACGATGACGATGATGTGGGTAACCATATTCCTGCTTTCGGTGGCCGGTGGTCCCTGAACCGTAATAAGGGCTTCAATCTGATTGGCTCAGCGCCATTCGACTACCATCACGATGAAGGTGATGTGGATGATGCGCATTACGGCGCACGCTGGTCAGGAAGCCTGGGTGAGGATGATGCTGTCAACTACTCGGTAAGCTACTACCACGGCCAGACCGGCTTTCAACAGGATCCGATCCTGGTTTGCAGCGATCAGTCGGCCTTCGGCACGGCAGCATGTACCGGACCTTTTAACGGCTTGGCTTTTATCCTGCCGGAAACGGACACCATTGGCGCCAGCGCCTCGGGTTATATGGCGGGGATAGATACAGTGTGGCGGGCTGAATTCGCCTATACGCCAGACCGACCCTTGGGTACCGCCTTTGGCGAGATTGTAGAGATCGATGCTTGGAATTTCGTCTTTGGGATCGATAAGACACTGCGCTTGCAGAATGCGTTGGGTACCAGCAGCCCCAGTCTGTTTACCGTGCAAGTATTCGACTGGTATCTGCCCGACGTGGACGACAAACCGACTGCAGCGGCTGGTGGCGATGTAGTCATGAATTTTGTCGGTTCAGGTAAATACGATGAACATAATGTCATCGCTTCAGCAATTCTAAACCTACCTTATGCCGGGGATCGCTGGACTGTCAGTTTGGTTGGTCTGGCGGATCTGACCAATGGCGGGGGTGCATTTATTCCAGCGGTCGAATGGGCGCCCGGTCCCAAATGGCGAATCAAGCTCGAAGCTGACATCTTTTTCGGTGGCGATACTCAGACACCAGGTGGATTCCCGCCGGATGCCAGTGTATTCGGTGCTTTCGAGAACATGGATCAACTACTGCTGCGGGCGAGTTACCAGTTCTGACAGTGGGTTAAAAAAGATACTGAGGAGGATAAAGATTATGATCAACAGCGAGAAAAACCTGCTGAGATCGATAGTGGTAGGACTGGCTTTTTCACTGTCAACGACATCGGCCAGTGCTGAAGTTGCCGAAGGTACGGTGCTTAGCAAGAGTAATATTGATCAACTCTATGAAGATAGCTTTGACGGTCATAAGGTAAAGGATCTTTTGACCGAGAAGATGGAGATGATGATTCGGGAATTTGGCATGGTCATGCGTCTCGAAAAATCGACAGAAGTTAAATTTCCCAGCCATTACTGGGAGGCCAGCAAGGCAAATCAGGGTAAGGCGACATTGAGTGCTGATGGTAAGACAGTGGAGGGCTTTGTGGCCGGTATTCCCTTTGCAGATATAACCGGGGACGACCCGATGGCGGGCTGGAAGCTGGAGTGGAACCATTTCTATGCCAACCCTCTGATTGGCGACAGCTGGGCTGCCTCCGGAGATGTCTGGGTGACCACTAACGAGGGTGGTGTCATAGACAATTTTAAAGCGGTTAGCGCTAAGGCGATTATGGAAGGACGCACCGAGGGAGAGGCAAAAATCGCCGGTGACAATGATCATGCCAGCTACCTGCTGGTGTTGACCGAACCCTATGATGCGAAGGGATTGGGTGTGTTTACCAAGCAGTACAATAATGGCAAACTGGATGACGGTTGGGTTTACATCAAAAACCTTCGCCGTACCCGCCGTACCGCTGGCGGCAAGGCCTGGATGGATCCTCAGCCGAAAATGGATCTGCTCAATGACGACAATCAGACAGTCTTGGGCTTTCCCGCTTTCTATCAGGACTTTAAGCTGATTGGGAAGCGTTGGATCCTGGCTGTGGTGAATGCGCCGGATCCTAATGTCGCACATGATCCCAAGGATTTCATCGATCTTGATAATCCACCCCATTGGGTGCCGACAACGGACGCCAATCCATGGCAGCCCCGTGAGGTTTGGGTTGTTGAAGCAATACCACCGGAAGAACATCCCTATGGTAAAAAAGTGATGTATATGGATGTCGATTTTCCGATGTACTATCTGGCGGAAATCTATGACAAGAAGGGAGATTTCTGGCGCATCTGGCGGCAATCCTATTCACCCAGCAAGACCGCAAGTGGTGAACCGACCCTGGCCTTTATCATGACCCAGGCTATCGACTTTCAACGCCAGCGGGCTACCTTCATTAACATTGAGCATATGTTCACCAACTGGCTTGAGCAGAAATGGTTTAATCAATCGGTGTTGCAAAAGGCTGCTTCCGGCGCCTTTCAAAAGGAGCTTGACTCGGTCCGGCAGCGCTACCTCGAAAACTAGGATGCGTTGTTGAAGGTGTGCAATTGTTCGACTGTTTACGTGTCAAATATTGCGAATGATGAGCACAAAAAAAGGGCAAGGATGCCCTGAAAGCAATCACCAAAGTTCAGCTCGGATCTGTATGGTTTTTTCTATTGAATTTGAGACTGAACAAAGTCGGAGATGAGCGCTTCGCAATGCTAGATATGGGTGGTTGATGATTGGAGTCGTGAAGATTGGGAATGTTTTCACACCTCCGCTTGTATAAATTTGCTGATGTTTAAGCAGGGTCGCCGGAATAACCGGCATTGTGGCTCAGACCGATATTCAGCACCCGAACACGGGGAAGATCATGTATCCAGCACCATTTCGTTACCATCGTCCCGCATCTCTGAGCGAGGCTGTGGAAATGCTAACCGGACTCGGAGAGACTGCCAAGCCGCTTGCGGGCGGGCAGACCCTCATACCTATCCTCAAACTCCGTATGGATGAACCATCGGACCTGGTGGATATCGCACGCTTACCGGCACTCCACTATTTGGACAATGCAGATGGTTTCATACGCATTGGCGCACTGGCCACACATGGACGTATAGGCAAGTCAGAGCTTTCCAAGGCGGTCCCGATACTTGGCGATTGTGCAAATGGCATTGCTGATGCACAAGTCCGCTCCAGGGGCACCATTGGCGGTTCGGTAAGCGCCGCGGATCCCAGTTGTGACTGGCCTGCATTACTTCATGTGCTCAATGCAGAGATTGTCTGTCAGGGCGAGAAAGGGAGTCGTACCGTGCCGATTCGGGAATTTATCCAG
Organism: Candidatus Thiodiazotropha sp.; assembly: GCA_040506195.1. Taxonomy (GTDB): domain Bacteria; phylum Pseudomonadota; class Gammaproteobacteria; order Chromatiales; family Chromatiaceae; genus Thiodiazotropha. The sequence continues at coordinate 244,675 of JBEVXH010000007.1, forward strand.
GACTCCTACACCACGGCTCTGGTCGGCGGGGAACTGGTGACTGAAATACGCTTCAAAGCACCGCCGCCCAACAGTGGTGGTGCGTACATCGGGTTTAAAAAAGCGGCACCTGCCTATCCGGCCGCGTCTGCCGGTATCCAGCTGACTCTCGCGGAAGGTAATGTATGTCAGGAAGCCAGTTTGGTTTTGGGTGCGGCAGGGCCGCGACCTGTTGTATCGGCCGAGGCGGAAAGTCTGCTTCGCGGCAAAACACTGACTGCCGATCTGCTCAAACAGGCAGCCGAAATACTGCTGGAGGCCTCCGATCCGCCTGCAGATTCCAGGGGATCGGCCGAGTTCAAGCGGGCCATGCTGCAGTCGATCTTTATGAAGGCCGCGTTTCGCGCCATTGAGCGTGCCGGTGGGGAACTTATCGAAGGGGGACCTGAGTATGTCTGATGAGGCGCAAACTGTTTCGGTGGAGATCAGCATCAATGGCTGTCGCTATCAACGTGAAGTTGAGCCGCGCTTGCTGCTGGTGGAATTTATCCGGGAAGAGGTGGGGCTTACCGGCACCCATATCGGTTGTGATACCAGTTATTGTGGTGCCTGCACGGTGATTCTGGATGGCGAACCGATAAAGTCATGCACACTGTTTGCGGTGCAGGCGGACGGCGGAGAGGTGGTTACGGTAGAGGGATTGGAGCAGGGCGAGGCGCTACACCCGATACAACAGGCGTTCTCACAGCATCATGGCTTGCAGTGCGGCTTTTGCACGCCGGGCATGCTGATGTCTTCACTGGCGTTACTGGCGGAGAACCCGACGCCATCCGAGAAGCAGATCCGCAAACAGTTGGGTGGGAACCTGTGTCGTTGTACGGGTTACCAAAATATCATAAAAGCGGTGCAAGCCGCTGCAAAAGATATGCAGGAGGGCTAGCGCCGTGGAAATGAAATTTGATGGCAGCTTTGATGTCAACCTGCCCAGAAAAGAAGTCTTTGAGATTCTGTCCGATCCGAACAAATTCGCCCCGATGCTGCCCACTTTTCACAGCATGGAAATGAAGGACGATCGTACCGCCTTGGTGCGCATCAAGGTGGGTATCGGCAGGATCAGCGGCACAGCATCCACGGAATTGACCTTGGAGGAGGCGGATGCGCCCGTACGAGCGCGATATGTCGGAAGAGGCAAGGTCATGCAGGGTGCGTATCAGATGATTTCCGCCTTCGATCTGGAGGAGATACCGAATGGCGGTACCCGAATCAACTGGATGGGAGAGACTCAACTGGTCGGCAAGATTCTCTCCCTGGCCGGTGGTGGTCTGAGGGGTTATGCGGAGAAAGAGATAAATCGATTGATCAGCAGTCTTCAAGAAGGTCTGGCACCGGGTGTCGAGCTGCCCAAGGCGAAGCCCAAGCGTGAGGGCTGGTTGGCCCGCTCCATACGCAAACTGCGACATCATGGCGATGAGCCCCAAGCGCTTGAAGAGAAGGGAGAGCTCCCTGTCGCACAGGTGGAAGAAACGTTTGCATCACAGCCCAGGGAGGTGCAGGAGATACAGCGGCAGGCAAGAGAACGAATAGCGCAAGCGCTTCAGGCCGACTGTCAACAACAGCCCCTGAGCCGAAAGGAGGATGGTCGTCTGATTCGTGGACGCGGGCTTTTTGTTGACGACTATAAGCCGGCTGGCACGCTGCACATGGCGTTGGTTCGTTCACCTTATGCCCATGCCAGGATTAAGAATATCGATACATCGGCCGCTGAGGCCTTGCCCGGGGTGGTCTGTACCCTGAGCGGGGATGAGATAAGCAAGCAGTGTCAGCCTTTTCTGCAAATCGGTCCGGAGCCCTGTAGCGCGATCAAGGACTATCCGCTGGCCGTCGGAAAGGTGCGCTATCAAGGGGACCCGGTAGTCGCCGTCGTCGCAGAGTCACTACGCCTGGCTCAGGATGCGGTTCAGTTGGTGGAAGTGGAATACGAGACCCTTGATGTCATCATTACCTGCGAGCAAGCGCTGCAGGACGAAGTGCTGTTACATGAGGATATGGGCACCAACATAGATTGGCAGGGTGTCTACGAGTACGGTGACCTGGACAAGGCGTTTTCCGAAGCCGCCCATGTCGTCAAGATAGATAAACTGCACTTTCATCGTTTCGGCAGTACGGCGGTGGAACCCAATGCGGTTGTTGCAACCTGGGATGACAGTCTGGGCGGCATTGACTATCTGGCCAATACCATCATGACAATACCGATCACGATGATCAGTATGGCACTGGGCGTCAGTGCAGACCACATCCGCCTTCGCACCCACGATATCGGCGGATCCTTTGGCAATAAAATCGGTAACTATCCCTACATGGCGCTGGCTGCGCTGGCATCCCGCAAGACCGGTGGGCGCCCTGTCAAGTGGGTTGAGACGCGCAGTGAACATATGCAGGCCGGGAGTCAAGGCAGCGAGCGGAGCTATTTCGATACCGAAGTGGCACTCGACGGGAACGGCGTGATAACCGCGATCAAGTCCCGTCACGTGGATGATTGTGGCGCCTACCCCAGATACGAGCCCCTTGGCTGCGTGATATGGTCCCAGGTATTGCCGGCGGCCTATAAGCTGCGCAATATACGTATCGACTTTTCCCAGGTGGTAACCAACAAGGGTCCCGCAGCACCAAACAGGGGTTATTCCCGACTGCCCCACATGTGGTTTATGGAACGGGTGGTCGACATCTGTGCACATAAGCTGAATATTCCCGCCGATGAAATGCGTTTGCGCAACTACATCAGGGAGTTTCCTTACGAAACGCCGAATGGCTGCGTTTACGATTCAGGGGATTTTGTGGCACTGCTCAACAAAGCCAAAGACCTGATCGGCTGGGATGAGTGGCAGCAGAAGCGAGCAAAGGCCAGGCAGGAGGGGCGCCTGATTGGTATTGGTATCGGAACCACGTTGGATTCGGGAACCAATAATTTTGGCCAATCGGTTATCATCAATCCCGAATCACCGTTTTCGGGCAATGCAGTCCCTGCCATGATCAAGCTCGATATCGACGGTTCAGTCAGTGTGGCGGTCGGCAGCTTTCCTCATGGACAGGGGCACGAAACCGTGGTTTCCCAGGTGGTGGCGGAAGAGCTAGGCATTATCCCGGAAATGGTCAACGTGGCAGTTGGTTTCGATACCGCGCGTAACGTCCACTCGGGTCAATGCGGCACCTATGCCAGTCAGTTTGCGGTAACAGGCTTGTCTGCCGTGCATGGCGCCACGGAGATGCTCAAGAAGGAACTGAAGGAGCTGGCTGCATTCTCATTGGAGGCCGCCGAGGATGATCTGGAGTTTGGTCTGGGCGATATGGGGCCGGAGGTAAGGGTAAAGGGTACCGATCGGGGAATCAACTTCTGGGCACTATCAAATCTTGTCAATGCCAACAGCGCCCGCCTTCCACAAGCTTTGCGCAGTCTCAACCTCAACTGTCGTTATACCTATCGCCCACCTTTCGAGGTGCCTGATCCGGAGTCCAAGTTCGGTAACCTGACACTGACCTATGCGATGCAGACCCACTTGGCGGTTGTGGAAATCGATCCCGCAACCGGGCAGGTAAAAATACTGGATTACGGCATTGTCGACGATTGCGGCAAGATGATTAATCCGATGATTGTGGAGGGCCAGTTACATGGTGGCGCCGCCCATGGGTTAGGCGCGGCATTGCTTGAGAACCTGCCCTATGATGAGAGCGGTAATGTACTGGCCGGATCCTTTACAGACTATGCGCCGATCACCATCAACAATGTCCCCGAACTGAAACTCGATCATATGGAATCACCCTCGCCATTCAGTTACAACGGTGCAAAAGGTATGGGCGAAGGGGGCGGAGCACCTCTCCATGCGATCTCATCAGCGGTACAGGATGCATTGATCGACAAAGGTATCATCGTGCGCGGATCTCACTGTTCACCGAATATGATCTTCGAGATGTTGCAAAATCTCGATGGCGATCAGTTTGTGACAGTGGAGCGGCGGGCTTGATCTCCCTGTATGGTCATGACGCCATGGTGCCACTGACATGAGTGGACATCAGCCTGCGGCGCATCAGTTTGATTCCATAGAAGCGGTGGAAGCCCGCTTTGTGGAACAGGGCTACGTGACTGATCGCATGTTGGCCACAACGGTCTACCTGGCCGTGTCATTGGGTAAGCCTGTTTTTCTCGAAGGTGAGCCCGGGGTAGGTAAAACGGAAGTGGCCAAGGTTATTGCCGGTACGCTGAACACAGAGCTGATTCGCTTACAGTGTTATGAAGGGCTTGATACGGCCCATGCACTGTATGAATGGAACTACCCGCGCCAGCTTCTTGAGCTTCGCTTACAGGAAGCCAGAGGGCTGAGCCAGGAAGAGATTGGACGTAATCTTTTCAGCGAAGAATTTTTATTGAAGAGACCCCTGCTGCGGGCAATCCAAAATGACGCTGTACAGCCGCCTGTGTTGCTGATCGATGAGATAGACCGTTCCGATGAAGAGTTCGAGGCGTTTCTTTTGGAAGTGCTTTCCGATTTTCAGATCACGATCCCTGAGATTGGTACCCTCGAGGCCCGTTGCCGTCCGGTTGTAGTGCTTACCTCAAATCGTACACGGGAACTTCACGATGCCCTAAAACGACGTTGTCTTTATCATTGGATCGATTACCCGAGCTTTAGTAAAGAGGTACAGATTATTACAACTAGAGTACCAGGCATAGAACCCGGATTATCCGCACAGATATGTCGCTTCATGGAACTGTTGCGTGACCAGGATTTTTATAAACGGCCCGGTATCGCAGAAACTATTGACTGGGCGAGCGCCTTATTGTCACTGAAAGTGACCGATCTGGATAATGCCTCCGCAGAAGCGACATTGGGCTGCATACTCAAATATAGGAGAGATATCGAAAAACTCAGAGCGTTGGGGATTGAGGATTTGGTGCAACAGGCCCGGGTCGTGAGTCACTATGATGCCGTTTCATAAGGCACCTGAAAGGTGATGGCGATGATCGGTCAAACTCAGCATCATGAAACCAGTTTGTTCAAACAGGTTGTGTATTTTTCAAGAGTGTTGCATAACGAGGGACTGTCAGTAAACCCAGCCAACCTGATCGATCTTTGCCGCTGTTTTGAATATATTGATATACGATCCCGGGACGATTTTTACACGGCGGCCTGCGCAACACTGTTATCGAACCGGGAAGACCTGGATCTTTTCGATCACGTGTTTGAGCGGTTCTGGGATGGGACATTGAAGTTGGGTATCAATATTGTGGATGATCGCCCAGGTGAACCCGGTAGTGGAGAGGGTAAGAGGGAAGCACACACTGAACAGTTGGATAGTGAGGGTGAAGATCCGGCTGAAAAAGGTGAAGATAAAGCCGATGCCCTTTCCTATAGCGCGGATGAGATCCTGATGAAAAGGGATTTAGGCACATTGACGGATGAGGAGATCGATCAAGCCTCTCATCTGACAAAGGAGCTGATAACGGCAATCGCAACCCAATGGAGTCGGCGCAAGACATCTGATAAAAGGGGAATGGCGCCGGATTTCAGGCGAATGTTAAGACGCAATGCGCTGCACAGTGCTGAGGGCTTTGCCGAGATGCGTTATCTTTCCAGGCGCATTAAAAAAAATCGATTACTTCTGCTATGTGATGTCAGCGGTTCCATGCAGCACTACAGTAAATTTATGATCCAGTTCATCTATGGCTTGCGAAATAAGATATCGGATCTGGAGGTGGCGGTGTTCTCTACCCGGGTAACGCATATAACTGACTTACTTAGGCGTAAAGGAATCGAAGCCTCTCTCTCTTCTGTTGCCGAAAAGGTTCAGGATTGGTCGGGAGGAACAGATATTGGTGGTTGTATTGGCGAATTCAACGATCTTTATGCCACTAGATTATTACGCTCTCGCTCTGTTGTTATCGTCCTTAGCGATGGTTGGGATCGTGGTGACGCGGATGTTATGCGTGAGCAGATGTCACGCCTGAAACGGCGGGCTTATAAACTGCTCTGGTTGAATCCCTTGTTGGGATCCCAGGGTTATCGGCCTTTGTGTCAAGGGATGGCAACGGCTTTACCCTATTTGGATTATTTTCTTCCGGCACATAGTCTTGGGAGTCTTTCACAGCTGGCTGAGACAATACGGAAGATGAACTGATTAGTAATAGGCTAAATGTCTGCCTATACTTAATCCTTGAAATATTTAGGGTGATTGTGATCAGTGCGACAAATCACATATTATAACAACTGATCCCGAAAAATTGAGACATAATAAAAAATTAAGGAAATATTAAAGAAGCCCTGATTAATACCATCCATGGTGTTATCAGAGCAAGAAATTAATTACCAATCGCTTAAAGTGATTGAATATGGCGGTGCGTCTTGCGCCGCTTGAACCTCTAAATAAATCAGAGGTTTCTCGATACTGAAAGACCGAGGGAAAGGTTGCGTTGGAGGAGAACAGGGAGTTCGTCCATTTAGTATTTACGTAAACCGGGGTGCAGTTCCGTCTGTCGAGTAGTTTGGACTGTTAAACGAATTGCATACCCAAACAGGAGATGGACAACTGCCATGAGAAATGAATTGATATTTGGCCGGTCTCATCGCCGGCTTGAAAAATTTACACTGCATGCGACTCGCGATGTCGATCAGGCGCGGGAGTTGACCAGTCGCGTTTATTGTCCTCATCGACTGGATGCATCCAACCACCGGCAGTTCGATGCCTGCCATAATCATGCATCCATTGGAGCTTGTTCGCTAAACTATCTCGATTTTCGTGCAGATGTAAAAATCGAGCCTGGCTATATCCCTGGCTTTTACCTTTTCGAGATACCCATTAGCGGTAAGGCCAAGGTTGTAACCGGTAAGGACGAAGTATTGATTGGGCCGGGTACAGGGGCGGTCATAAATCCCGAACACTATACAGTTATGCATTGGGATAAGGAATGTCAAATGTTGATGTTGAAAGTGGATGAGCATGCGCTTATTCAGCAATTGGCTCACCTGTTACGTAGACCCATTAACGGATCGCTCCACTTTGAACCTGCCTTGGATTCCAACCTGGGTATGCAGGGGAGTTGGTTTCGTTATCTCGTTTACTGTTTGGATGAAATTGAACACACTCCTCCAAAGCAGCTGAACAGCCCCTTGTTCGCAGAGTTTCGCAGCACTTTACTGACAAGCCTGCTTTTGACTTTACCAAACAACTTTTCCGATGCGCTACAGGCAAACGAAAAAAGAGTTACTCCCAGTAATGTGCGAAGGGCCATGGAATATATTCACGATAACTACCACGAAGCGGTCACTATTGAACAGCTCGTGGAAGTGAGCAATGTCAGTGCCCGAAGCCTGTTTGATTGTTTTCGAAAATTTGTCGGGTGCACGCCGATGCAGTATTTGCGTAAGGTCCGTCTGGAAAAGGCTAGAGAATTGTTGCTGATCGGAGATCCGGACAACAATGTAACGCAGGTCGCAATGGCATGTGGATTTACCCAGTTAGGGCGGTTTTCGGCTTGGTACAAACAAGTTTACGCAGAGACCCCCTGTCAAACATTTCGTTCTGCACAATCATCGGATTTTAGAGCTTAGAGGAAGCGCCGAACAAGTTGGGCGAAACAGATGTGAGCCACAACCCTTGCATAAAAGTGTCGATCACAGGTAGTAGTCGTCCGATTGACGCGATAGGCAACGAATAGGCAAGTCTGTTTGGTTACAGAATGAGCGTGCATGACTCGTTCGGCGTGTGCTTTGTTATATTAAATCCAGATTGTACCTTACGAGATAAAAAAACCATTAAGATGTTGCATATTTCGTCCTAGCGTCGCGGTTATTGCATAGCAGGATTTCTCGTGACAACGAAAAATGCAGTCAAATGATCAAGTATTATTCCAATACAGGCATACAA